>JAGHSA010000019.1 GCA_018066125.1 Candidatus Cryptobacteroides onthequi
CATGAAAAACAGAAGCAGCGTGATGAAAAAAACAACATCTTTCATGAAAAAGAGTTACGAGACACTCAACACGACCCCGATCGGGGTTGAACTTACCGAGGCGATCCTCGCAAGTTCGATTACGGCCGCGAAGGCCAAGGTCACAGTCCATCCGTACGAAGAGGGCTTTGCAGGAGCAGCTGGAGCCGAAACCTTCGACGGCAAGTCATTCTCCGACATCTCATTCTAATCACAGACGCGCTATGAAAAAGACATTTATCTACACAGCAGCTATCGCGTCTATGGTTCTCGCGCTCGCATCTTGCGAAAAAGAGCCGTCACAAACTCTCTCACCAAAGGGAGCCATGAGCCTGAGTGTAGTAGCTAATGATATCGCTACCAAGGCACAGGCATCTGCTTCTAACATCGTATATGGCGAAACCATCGACCTCTCTACAGATGAGTTCAATCTCTTCCTCTCAGCTACTGAGGAGGACAACAATACGAACGCCATTATCAATGAACCTCTGACAAAGGGCACAATCATCACAACAGAAAACTTTGAAGCACAGCGCAGCAGCGACTTCAATGTAAGGCTTACCAACGCCGGTACGACATCACTCTACAAGGAAAATGTAAAAGCAGTCACCTCAGGTCAGAATAATGTCTGGGAGATCAAGCAGGGTGACGAATATGTATTCTGGCCAGAAGAGAATGGAGCCATAGATTTCTGGTGCTGGTCAGGAAATAATGCAAGCAACTATACCGTAGTTCCGGCAAGTGGTGACCTGCCTATAGCCATGACTTTCAATTATGAGGACAAGTCCGCTACCGCATCAGAGCAGTCTGACCTCATCTTCGCTCACAGTGGAAACCAGACCGAGAGCGCAAATGCAAATGGAAATGTCGGCATTCACTTCTACCACGCACTTGCTGCTGTGCAGTTCTGCGTGGGCAATCTTGACGAAGGAGTTACTGTAAAGAACATCACCATCAAGGGTGTAAAGAACAGCGGTACATGCGCATATGTCCCAGAAGGCTTCTGTGTGGATGAAAATGGCAATCGCATCATAACGACAAGCAGCACTGCAGACCACTATAGTGGTGACGTCTCAGATCTCTTTGTTTGGTATGTAGACGACGAAAGCACGACAAACTTCACAACAGGAGGCCTTTCATCCAAGAATACCAACGCTTCCGAATTCGGTACAGAATTCGGAGGTGATGCAGTGAGCACATTCTTCTTTGTGCCTCAGCAGATTATGGACCTCACATTTGAGATGACTATCACAAATGGCACTACAGAGCGAGTTGTCAAGCACACTTTCGCTGGAAAGGTCGGACTCGACATCATCAGCTCATGGAAGGCCGGCAAGATTTACCGCTACACCATCTCTGGAACAGGCGTATCAGTGAAAGTTGACGAGACTGTAACAGGATCTGTCGACGCTATCACTGCTAAGTCTGCAGTCAAGGGAGAGAACAATGGAGCGAAGACAGCATACATCCGCGCAGCGGTTGTCGCTAACTGGTACAATGACAAGGGTCAGATTGTCGCACCTCTTGACGCCAGCAAAATGCCAACCATGAGCAAAAACAAATGGTTCTCTGCCGAGGAAGGCTCTGAGACCGGATGCAACGTATTATTCTATTACTACCAAGATCCTGTCGATCCTTCCCAGAAAACATCTACAGCACTCATCGAGAGCTATACAAAAGAGAATGCGGGCGCTGCCCCAAAGGCAGGAGCACACTTGGAGATGAACATCATCATGCAGGCTGTTGAGGCTGAAGCAGACAAGGCAAGCGTGAAAGCAGCCTGGGGAGAGACCATTGCTAACCAGCTTACTACCAAAACTAACTAATGGAGGACTGAACAATGAAAAATACATTTAAGAAAATATTTGCAGCGCTGGCAGTACTGACACTCAGCGTTTCAGCTTTCTCTCAGGGATACGATGCCATCCAGACATCTAAGAAAGCAACAGTCAATCCTGATGGTACAGTAACTCTTACACTCGACACCTGGGTAAATGGTTACGAGAGTAATCTTTATGTTCCGACAACCGTTGCAGTGCCACTTGATATCGTGTTGGTACTTGATGTGTCTGGATCCATGGATGACGAATTAAGCGGCTATGTTGCTGTCCCCGAACGTAATTACTCATATGACGACATCAGAAACGCCGAATTGTACTACAAGGACGGTTCATCATACTACGAAGTTGAGGGGACATCTGACTATAACTGGGGGGGATCAAGATCGAACTACAGAATCTACTACAGCAAAGGATGGGATAATACTAGCTACCTAAGTGGGACAGGTACGACAACAACGAGACCGACGGGAAGAGATAATGACGATATTCAGTGGACAGGAGTCCTATATAAAAAACAAAAAAAGATAGATGCATTAAAGGATGCCTGCAAAGTATTTGTCAACAATATCCAGTCAAAGGCAACGGAAGATGATGTTGAGCACAGGATTGCATTGGTCAAGTTTGCTGGTACCAAAATAAACACCATCGGCAATGACACTTATAAAGAGAAATCATACACTTACAACAACACGCAGATTGTAAATAATCTCACAAACTCATATTCAACTGTAAGAAGCAATATCGATAAACTTATAGCTGCAGGAGCCACATCCGTAGATTATGGTATGGAGCATGCTAAAACGATTATAGATGCCGCAATTGCAGCGAAAGCAACTGACGCGTCTAGAAAGGATAGCAAGCAGATAGTAGTGATGTTTACCGACGGTGAGCCTAATCACGACAGTAATTTTGATACAAGCGTCGCTACAAATGCAATAACGGCTAGTAACGCACTGAAAAGCAGTGGCGTGACAGTATACACTGTTGGAGTATTCGACAACCCTGGAAATCAGATACACACATACATGGATTATGTGTCTTCAAACAATACTACAGTCAATAAGATGCCTGGTAGAAACTTCCCAATCAAGGCTCCATCAGGAAAATATATGACAGCAACAAGTGCAGAGGAACTTACTCGCATTTTCACATCTATCAGTAAAGATGTCGCGGCCGAAGGTGGTGCACAGGGTGCAGGAGTAGATCTTACAGGCAAAACTGTCACTCTAAAGGATATTGTAACACCAGAATTCACAATTCCAGACATTGACGGCGACTACAACATCGTTCTTAAGGAAGTAAAGGCTACCGATGTTACTATGAAGGATAGTATAGGTAGGAAGGATGATGGAACACATGCTCCGATATCTATTGCAAACTGCTACAACTACACATGGGCCACAACTGGCACAACAATCACTCCTGACGAATCAAAGGGAGAAAGTGTATCAGTAGATAAATCTTCAAATACTCTTAAAGTTGAGGGTATTTTTGCAAGATTCTCTGAGGACTGGGTAGGTGTCACAGAGGATTGGCATAGCGATAGCGACACACCTATTTCGACACCACATCTTGGATCAAAACTCGTAATTGAATTCACAATCATCCCAAGCGATGACTGGGCAGGTGGAAAGATCAAGACAAATGATGACAACTCTGGTGTATATGTGGACAATACCGGCGTTACAAATCCGGAAAAGCGGTACATCACACCTGCTCCTATCTACATGCCAGCAAACATCACCATCAAGAAGAGCGGTATGAATCCTGGCGAATCCGCAATCTTTGAGGTTACAGCTAGCGGATATGATGGCGGAGTGACCAAGAAATACACTATCGCCATGACCGCCAACGAAGCTGGTGAAACAAAGGATGCTGTCATCCTCAAGGTAGATATCGTAAAGAATCCAAATCCTGGAATTAATAAAGAGACCGGTGAGCTCAATGATCCAGGATTTCTCACATACACAGTCCGTGAGACTTCTTGGAGCTGGGCATACGATTCCAAGCCAACAGGAGAAGGTGCTGATGTAGCGACTCACAGTATCACCAGAACCGTCAGCGATGACCCTGCTTCTCTTGTATTCGTATTCGAGAACAAGCCTAAGACCACCACTCCAAAGCACGGTGAAAGCAACGCAAACAACATTTTTGCAAAATAATAAACTGAAATAAAACTATTCGCTTATATGAAAAACATTAGAATGATTCTCTGCACTGCAGCTGCTCTCGTGAGCATGACTGCTTTTGCACAGGAAAACAACAACCGCGACGCAAAAGGTAAGGTAGTACGTGGTCCTTACGAGACTAACAGCATAGGATCCAACTGGTTCATCAGCGTAGCCGGTGGTGCAAGTGCATTCCTTGACAACCACGAGGGTTATGAGTTCGGTCACCTTACTCCAGCTCTGGACGTGACCCTCGGAAAGTGGCTCACACCTTCAATGGGTCTCAGGGCTGGCTATCAGGGCCTCGTTGGTGCACAGGATGCTACCAAGATCCTCGGTAACCAGGCAGGTACCACCACATACGAAGAGGACTTCAAGTACTCTTACGTACATGGTGACCTCCTCTGGAACATCTCCAACGCCATCGGCGGCTACAAGGAGACAAGACTCTGGAACTTCATCCCTTACGTACATACAGGTTATGTGCGCCTCACAGACATCAACGATGAGTCAACTGACTTTAAGCCACACGCAACAAACCTCTATGACAATGAGGTTGCTCTCGGCGTAGGTCTCCTCAACAACATCCGCCTTGCTAACAGAGTAAACGCATTCATCGACGTAAGATATACCAACTTCAGCTCAAGATTCCATGATTGGGCTATCGGTGGACGTATGTCACAGCTCACCGGTTTCATCGGTCTCTCTTACAACATCGGCAAGACAAACTGGCAGAGAATCGCTTCCAATGCAGCTTCCCTCGCTCTCGCAGAGCAAGCACTTGCCAACGCACAGGCACAGATCGCAGCTCTCAAGGCAGCTCCAAAGGACACTGTCGTAGTTGAGAAGTTCGTAGCTAAGGAGGATGACGGTGACACCAAGTACGTTCCACTCGCACTCGGTATCCCTCCTATCACTCTCTTCTTCGAGATCAACTCTACCGAGCTCAACGTCACCGAGCGTCAGCACCTCAAGTTCTATGTAGAGAACATCCTCAACCTCGACCCAGAGCGCAAGTTCTACCTCACCGGTAGCGCAGACAAGGGAACAGGTACCCAGAGCATCAACGAGAAGCTCTCTCAGGGCCGTGTAGAGAAGGTAATCGAGATCCTCAAGAACGAGTACGGCGTATCTGACGACCGTCTCATCCTCAAGGGAACCAAGATCACCGACGAGGCTGCAGACCCAAGGCTTGACCGTTCAGTCATCATCGTACACTAGTAGATACGACATATCAAAATTTGACAAGCGACTCCGAAAAGGGGTCGCTTGTTTGTTTTTGATAAACATAAATTTGATGAGAATTTACCATTCCATACATTTGCCAACCGGAAAACAACTGAACTATGAAAAAAACTTACGAAACTTTATCTTTCATGCCGCTCCATGTCGCGCCCGAGAGTGAGATACTCACAGGGTCGATAAAGATGCTGGCGGCAAATGTCACTGTCGAGAAGTACCAGGACGGATTTGCCGACATCGACGGCGCTATCAGCGGATTTAGTGGAAACAGCTTCTCTGAAGTAGGATTCTGACCTCTTAATTATCTAAAACAGATCCGAAATGAAGAGAATCTCACACATAGCGGCTGTAGCGGCCGCAATCATCTGCGTAGTGTCATGCGAACCAGAGCGCTTCGGGAGAAATAAAACAGACATCAGACTGACTGTGACATCTGAAGTCAGCACCAAAAGTGCAGACAGATCAGACATCCATTCTGAGGCAGAAGAAATCACTTCTGAGGGATTGACTCTGTATCTGACCACAACAGTGTCTGACAACCTCGGAAATGCCTTTACAGCCTCTCCTGCCACAAAGGGGACTGTCGTCACAACAGAGAATTTCGAGACAGAGCGTGCAAATGACTTCAATGTCAGGATCACTGATGCCGGTACGACATCTATCTACTTTGAATCCAAAGCAGACAATGGAAAAGACGACAGATACTGGTATATGGCCAAAGGAGAAGAATATGCCCACTGGCCGGAGGATGACAAAGCAAAGCTGGACTTCTGGGCATGGTCAGGAGCGTATGACTGCTCCGGCATCACCATCAAGGACTCAAAAACCCTTCAGTTCTCATATACTAGCACGAAAACTACGGCTGAGACACAGTCAGACCTGCTGTTTGCAAATACTCCAAACCAGTCCAACTCCTCCGACGGCTCAATCAGCATCCATTTCTACCATGCGCTGGCAGCGGTCCAATTTGTCGTCGGCAATCTCGACGAAGGCATTACTGTGACCGGCATATCCATAGACAACGTCAAATCAAAGGGCTCATGCAGCTTCGTTCCTGCGGGAGCAAGCGTCGACACCAAATATGTATGGACGGGCCAAAGCACACCTGTCACATATTCTCAGGACTTCAGGGAAGAGAAATTGAACATGAAGTCTGATTATAACTTCCAGCACTGCTTCGACAGATCTGAATTCAAAAGCACATTCTTCGTGGTTCCACAGTCCCTGGCAGAGTCGGAGAACATCACTCTCACCATCAATGTCACAGACTCCGAGGGACGCAAGTACCATCTGACCCATGCCATCCAGGGCAGCGCTGTCATTTCGGACTGGAAGGCCGGCAAGATCTACCGCTACATGATTTCAAACGGACAGGGTGACGTCGATGTCAGCGTCAGAGAGGATTCATTCGACGGAGTCACAAAGAAGGGCGTGAAAGCCGAGAACACCAGCTCGCTTCCATCCTACGTCAGAGCGGTGGTGCTCGCCAACTGGTACAACGACGGCGGCAAGGTCGTACGCCCTTACACCGGATCCATCAGCTACAACACCGACAGATGGGACTACCAGGGCGGATTCTACTACTACAAGTCATCGCTCCCGGGCGGAGAGACCACAGACAACCTCATCAGCGAGTTCGTCCTCAATGACGATGCTCCCGCTGATACGGGATTCGAGCTTCACCTGGAGATGCAGGTATTCTTCCAGGCCGTAGAGTGCAAGAAAAACACCACCTACGGACCGTCAAACTTCACAAAATAAGCGGAGGAACAGACAATGAAAAACTCACTCAGAATCATAGCGACACTAGCATCTCTCCTTGTCAGCATCATCGCATCTGCAGACAAGCTCGATTCGCTCAAGATGAACAAATTCGCCACACCGAACGGCGACGGCACATATACCCTCACCCTTGACACCTACGTCATCGGCGACTACTCCGAGGAAACCCAGGTGGTGACCACCACCAACCCTGTCGATTTCGTGCTCTGCCTCGACATATCCGGCTCAATGGCCGAACCACTCAAGGACAACGACAGGATAGCCAGATGGGGTCTGATCTCAGGAGACGGCACGAAGAAACTCGATAAGGAAAAAGGAAAGATCGAGGGATACTACTCCTGCGTAAACAAGGCACTGGGCTTTATCGAATGGGGATACACCCCCATGCGTTATGTGGAAAGTGAACAGAAATGGCAGCTGTACAGAAACGAATCCTGGGCTGACATCAGCGACTACTGGATCAACGGTATCGACCTCTACAAATCCAAGATGGGATCCCTGATGGACGCCTGCGATGTGTTCCTCAACAAGATCGAGGCAAGCCAGAGAGAAGGTTCCCTGAACGGCAGCAACGGCCACAAGGTAGGCGTCGTGACCTTCTCAAATGAGGCAAAGGTTCTCAAGGGCCTGACAAGCATCAACAGCAAGGCCGAGATCTCAAGCGCCATCCACACACTCTGGGCATCCGGCGCCACGGCAGCCGACTACGGCCTGAATGCGGCACGCACCATGCTGAGCCTCAATGCCAGCGGCAACGGCCGCTCAAAAGTTCTCGTCCTTTTCACCGATGGAGAGCCTAACCACGGAAGCGGATTCGACACAAAAGTCGCGAACGACTGCATCACCATCGCCAAGGATATCAAGAGCAAGAATGCGAAAGTGTTCTCCATCAATGTATATTCCACCACATCTGGATCGAACATGTGGAAATACATGAACTACGTCTCTTCCAACTACCCAGGCGCATCAAGCCTGACAAATGCCGGAGCCGAGGCTTCAAACAAATACTACCACATGGCGACCAATGAATCGGCCCTCAATGCCGCATTCGAGTCAGTCGCCACGGAATCCATGTCAAGGGCCGGCGGCGCGGGCATACAGCTCAATGTCAGCGAAGTCACGCTCCGCGACGTCGTGACCCCGTCGTTCATACTCCCGAAAGATGCTGACGGCAACTACAGGATCAGGATATATGAGGTGCCAGTGATCACCACCACCGTGCCTGCTTCACACAAAATCGATGACATCAAGTTCGCGACCCTGACCGAGGCAGAAAAGAGCATATCTCCTGCCAATGTCTCAGTATCCGTCGATGTGGATGAAGAGACCGGGAAATCGACAATCGACGTCCAGGGCTTCGACTTCTCGTCAAAATGGATAGGCTACAAGCACATCAAGAAAGGCGGCAGCGTGACCTGGTCGGTCAACCCGGGATCCAAGCTCACGATAGAAATCATCATCAGCCCCAACCCTGAGAAGGACGGAGGCCACGTGGACACCAACGACCCTGCATCCGGAGTCTATGTCGGCACCGAAAGCATCACACCGGCAAAGAAGTACCCTGTCCCGGATGTCTATACCCCGAAGAACCTCATCATCAAGACCGAGACCCAGTCCCTTACACAGGGAAAGGGAGAGAGCATGCTCTTCCGCATCACCAGAAACGATGACCCGTCGTTCCAGATGACCATAGCCATGACAGAGGGCGGAGACGACACCAAGGTGATAGCGCAGCTCCCTGTAAAGGACAGAGACAACAACGACATCACCTACACCGTCACACCTCTGAACAGCTGGTCGTGGGCGTATCAGGACATCTCCGCCAAGTCACAGGTCCTTCTCGAGAACAATGTATTCACCTTCACCCCGCAGTCTGCAGGCATCACCAAGAAGCACGCAGAGGACAGCAGGAACAATGTTTTCCTAAAGAGATAATTAACTGCATCAAAATTTCACAAGCGACCTTCTGAAGGTCGCTTGTTTGTTTTTGTAAAGGCGGAATTTGATAAGTCTTTATCATTCTCTATATTTGTTTATGACAATAGAGGACAACTCTTCCGAAAAACTCTGCTGGTTCGCAGCCAGGACCAGGAACGGACAGGAACTCTCGATACGCAAGACCCTATCGGAACTGGGGATCGAGCATTTCATCCCGACAAAGGATGGATATCGCGAGTACAACGGGAAGCGCATCTCAAGAGAAATGCCGCTCATACCGTGTCTGGTGTTCCTACGTGCGACAAAAGCCGATGCGTGCGCATTGGCAAACGGGCGAGGTGTACCTGTGTGGTACGTCATCGACAGGTCAACAAGGAGCATGCTGGTCGTGCCCGACAAGCAGATGGAAGACTTCCGCAGAGTAGTGGATGCCGTCCCGGATGCGTTGTGTCCTGCGGATACACATTTCACCCCTGGCGACAGGGTGGAAGTGGTAAAAGGCGGACTCAAGGGCATCGAAGGCGAGATCATCCAGGAGCCGACCCGCACGTATGTGGTGGTAAGCCTCGGAAACCTGCTCTGTGCCAAGGTCAAGATACCGAAGAGCTATCTGAAACTTGTCCAAACGACTAAGCTTTGAACTACTCAAAAGCATTAAACTTCAACAGATTGCGTGGATAGGCAGGTACCTGTCCATTGGCGAAGCTTTTCCCTTGCATGAAAAATATTGACAGACAGAAGACCTTCCTGAGCGGAGGATTTGTGCTGGCCCTCGATGTCGTTCTCTCCATTGCAGCATCACTCCTGGCCGTACTCCTGGTACGAAGCGTATCCGAGCCTTTTGCGGCGCTCAACGTATTCATCCTGAGGTGGGAAATCCTCTCACTCATCGGCTCCGTCGTCGGATTCTCGGTGATGGGCACCTACAATGTAGTCATCCTCCACTCCACCTACCGCACCATAGGCAAGCAGGTGGGCGCCATCATCATCAAAGAGGCGTTCATCCTGGCGTACCTCATGTTCGCGCCCCACAGGCTCAGCTGGGAGGGACGCATCGAGAACCTGATCATAGTCCTGGACGGCCTCCTCACCCTGGTGATGGCCATAGGATTCAGGGTACTCATCATCATGATATACCAGACCATGCTCAAGAGTCCGGAAGAGAACATCGACCGCCTGAGCGTGATGATATTCGGGACAGGATACAAATCCATCGCCATGCTCTCCAGATTTGAGCTCTCCCCTCACTACAACCCCATCGGCTTCATCACCACCGATAAGGGCGAGCAGGGCAAGGAGATCAACGACCGCAAGGTGTACTATGCCGGCACCAGGGAGGATCTCCAGTCGCTCCAGTCGCGCGTCGGAGTGGAAGGCATCCTCTTCGCGAGCGAGGAAGACGCCCGGGAGCTGGGACGCGAGACGATAAGCGAATGTATCAGCCTCGGCATCCATGTGCTCATGGCACCGAAGGTGGGCGAGCTCAAGCTCAGCGCCGCTCCGGAAGCCACCAGCAAGGCTCAGTCGGAGGAGCAGGCAGGCACATACATCCCTGACGGCATGTCCACATTCGAGGTGATCGTCAAGCGCTTCGTGGACTGCGCCCTCGCCGGAGCTCTGCTGCTCGTGTTCTCCCCTCTCTTCCTCTACTGCTATATCGCGATCAAGAAGGAAGACGACGGTCCTGTCATCTACAGCCAGGAACGCATCGGACGATTCGGCCGCCCATTCAGGATCTATAAATTCCGCACCATGCGCACCGACGCCGAGAAGGCAGGTCCTGCGCTCTTCGCCGGTGAGGAAGACACCCGCATCACCAGGATAGGCAAGCACCTGCGCGCCCACCATCTCGACGAGCTCCCGCAGCTCTGGAACGTATTCATCGGCGACATGGCATTCGTGGGACCGCGCCCTGAGCGCAAATTCTACATAGACCAGATCATGGAAAAGGATCCGCGCTACTACTTCCTCTACCAGATCCGTCCGGGCGTCACCTCCTACGCCACCTTCTTCAACGGCTACTGCGACACCGTCGACAAGATGGTCCGCCGCCTCGAATACGACCTATACTACCTCCGCAACCGCTCATGGTGGTTCGACATCAAGATCCTCTGGAAGACCTTTACCAATATCGTCGGGGGGAAGAAATTTTAAGTATTTTGCCATGACAATAATAGATAAGCCAATAAATAACGAGCAGTTAAAGCTGATGCTGGGCAATTTCTTTGACGACATGGTCAAAGGAGTAGTCGATGTCAACAGACGGATTATTGCAGTCGATGCAGACCTTCATGCAGACCTTGAATCTCTGCTCCTCCAAGACGGCTCGATTCAGACCGACCTGTGGGGTATAAACATATACCCGGAGCTGGAAGGAGAAGATTACCTGGAGTTTGATTCCATGATAAACATCAGGCCCTATCAAGACAATCCGGGACGAGACGTCTATAACCCAGAGACAAGAGCCCTCATATCGGACATCGTCAGCTCACTGATCATATGAACTACCAGCACAAATCACTCGCTGAAGGACGATGGGCACAGATGACACTGGCAGAGCAGATGCTCAATATCGGCAGCGAAGTATCCAGAGCCAGCAGATGGAAAAGCAAGGGCAACCAGGAGATGTGCACCAAGGCCACCTACCGCGCACTTGAGCTCGTCAGTCTCACGATAGATGCCCAGCAGGGACGTCACTGCATGAAAGAATTTACCAGACTCTACGAGGTCCTCTGCGACTTCTTCCTCGGTGACAACCAATACCACTCCGACTCCGAGTCGCTCCAGAGGTACTTTGATGTCTTTGCGAGAAGACGTCAGGACGTAGATAAATAAGTCATCTCCTAAAAAATTGCTGCTCTTATGTTAGTATACCACGGAACAAATACAATAGTCACAAAGCCTGCTATCCGAGTCGTTGGATACAACAAGGATTTCGGATATGGATTCTACTGCACAAAATTGGAGAAACAAGCTATGCGGTGGGCTATTTCTAAACGTGACCCGCACATCGTATGCATATTTGAATACACTCCCGCTCCAGACCTAAGCATAAAGGTATTTCCAGAGATGTCAGATGAGTGGCTGGATTTTGTCGCAAGATGCCGCAAAGGCTATTCACATGAGTATGATATAGTAGAGGGGCCCATGGCAGATGATGAAGTGTGGAACTATGTAGAAGACTTCTTATCCGGGCAGATCCGTCGCGAAGCTTTCTGGGAGTTGGCGAAGTTCAAACACCCGACCCACCAGATTCTTTTCTGCAACGACCACGCATTGGAAAGCTTGACATTCGTAGACAGTTATCAATTATGAGCAACATATATTTCCCAGAAGAGCCCATCACATTCAATGATTTATTCTTCGTCTGCTATATGATTGAAATGACAGCCCGTCAACTGAAGCAGCCGAACATCTATGTCGTCCAGACAATGGGGAAGCCTGCGCTCGAAAGACAACTGTCGATCGCAGAGACAAACCACTGCCTCAACCCCAAACAAGTGTCCGAGGAGTGGATTAATGAGTATCATCTCACAACTGGCACATGTGACGTCACCGATGTGAACCCAAATCTCACAGACAAAATCCCGACAGCTCTCCAGATGGGAAAAGTCTACGCCCGCCTCACAGCGTCAATCACTACCGACGACGGAAACCTGGCAGAAAGTATCCTCAAAGTATACGCCTCCCCAATCTGCAAATATATAGACAACTACAACACCGCCGCATACTATGAGCCGAGCTACATCCAGACACGCGCTTTCTACAACGGCAGTTTCTGACAATCCAGGGCGAGGCGTCACAGCATAAAAGGATTCACCAGACTCTACGAGGTCCTCTGCGACTTCTTCCTCGGTGACAACCAATACCACTCCGACTCCGAGTCCCTCCAGAGATACTTCGACGTCTTCGCGAGACGGTAAAGAAAGAGCTTTGTAGAAGAAAATCAGCATAGTTTGAGATTTTTGTTATACATTTGCACTGATATATAACAAAGAGACTATGGAAACACGCAGCACACAGACAGCATTCAGATTCAGGCCTGAACTGCTCGCACGCGCCAAGAACAGGGCACGCAGCGAGGGAAAGACACTCAACGCATTCATCGAGGGGATTCTTGAGAAAGAGCTTGGGACAAAAGAAGAGAAGTTCGAGCAGATCATGGCCGAGATTAAAGCAATGCGAGGGACTCCGACACACAAGCTTGAAGACGGATTCTACGACATGGCCGGATGCATTGAAGGCATCACTTACTCTCAGGAAGAGCTGGAAGCCGATCCGAAACTCGCATATCTTGTAGACAAATACGGGCTATGAAAATATTTTTTGACACAAACATAGTCCTGGATATGCTGGCAGAGAGAGAAGGGTCCAGAGATGTCATCTCGATCCTGGAGCAGCTGGATCAGCGCAAGCATCACATATATATCACATCACTCACGGTGGCCGACACGGCATACATACTGAGAAAACTCCCAAGAGAAGAGATGTTGAAGCATATCTCCAGCCTCTACACACAATTTGACATCTTATCCCTCAGCGGAATGGAAATCTCCAATTCATTAAAAACCGACTTCACCGACTACGAAGACTGTCTCCAGATACTCTGCGCCGAATCAAAAGGCTGCGACCTGATAGTCACAAGAGACAAAAAGCATTTCGATTCATATACCGAGATTCCAGTCATCACGCCCCAGGAATTTGTAGCAGCATTGCAGTAAACTCCGAGTCCCCCCAGAGGTATTCCGGTGGATTTGGGGGACACAGAGATACAAGATAAAGAATCAGCCCAACCGACCATGAAAATCGTCATTACATACGGAACCGTAATCCTTATGAATGATTAACGGCATCGCAGGCTCCGCTGAAAGAGCCAGATGATAACATCCTTTTATGAGTTCCAACACCGAAAATACCAAGCGTATTGCCAAGAACACACTGATGCTCTATGGCAGGATGCTGGTGATGATGCTAATTGGTCTATACACAAGCCGAGTCATACTTCGGGCACTGGGTATTTCTGACTTAGGCCTATACAATGTGGCCGGTGGTGTCGTCGGCATGTTCTCCTTCTTGAACGGAACATTGTCAAGCGGAACTCAGCGTTTTCTGACCTTTGAGATTGGCGCAGGAGATGAGATCAAGCTCAAGAAAGTCTTTGAATCTGCAATGACCCTTCACGCAGTACTTGCCGTTATCATTATCATCCTGTCTGAAACAGTAGGCCTCTGGTATCTCTACAATAAGCTAAACATAGAAGACGGAAGATTCCCCGCTGCAATGTGGTGCTTCCAGCTCTCCGTCTTGACTATGGCCATATCCGTTATTCAAATTCCTTTCAACGCATCAATAATAGCGCACGAAAAGATGAGCGTATATGCTTACATGAGCATTTATGATGCATTGACAAAACTACTCGGAGCATACCTCATTCAAATCACAACCTTCGACAGAGTGATATCGTACTCTGTACTCATCACAGTTTTCACGATAACATCTATTCTGATATACAACATTTACTGCCGCAAGAAATTCGATGAGTGCAGTTTCACGTTTGGCTTCGACAAGAGTATCTTCAAAGATATGTTGTCATTCTCAGGATGGAACACCATTGGGTGCTTAGCAGCCACAGGGCAAAGCATAGGGGTAAATCTCGTAATTAATTTCTTCTGCGGCACAGTTGTAAACGGAGCTCGGGGGATTGCATATCAAGCTAGTAGCTGGGTGACAAGATTCGTAGATAACTTTCAAGTTGCACTTAACCCACAAATCGTAAAGTACTATGCTGCAGGTGATATAAAATCAATGGCCAATCTCGCGATCAACGGAGCGCAGTTTTCAAGCTATCTTCTTCTTTTCCTGGGAATTCCGTTATTCATAGACATAGAATGGGTCATTGGATTATGGCTTGGAGAACGTCCTGAATATGTGCCAATCTTCTTGAGAATCGTACTGATTGAATCACTTTTCAAAGCAATTGGAAATCCAACTGTGACCTCAATGCACGCGACCGGACAGATGAAATGGTTGAATATCACAGTTGGCTCAATCCTACTTCTTATCCTCCCAATCAGCATAATCCTTTTCAAAGTTGGATGTCCAGTTGAAGTTGTTGTCGCGGCAAACGTCATCCCTTGGATAGTAGTGATCCCAGTGAGGCTATTATTGTTGAATCACTATTGTGAATTCCCCGCGTGGAAGTTTATCCAGACGGCAATGCTCAAGACAGTCTTTTTAGCATTGATTATGTTTGCTGTTCCATTTGCCCTCTCAAAATCATTAAGTTCAACAGGTCTTATCCATTTTATTGAGATTGGAGCATGTAGCGCTATCACCTCTGCTGTTGTGATTTGTTTCCTAGGTTTAAGTAAATCACAAAGGAAAGACCTTGTGGAGAAAGTGAAGAAGTCTCTATCAAAATGAAACTAGCAGACAAATACTCATGTGTAGGATGTGGAGCTTGCGCTCAGAAATGTCCGAAAGGCTGCATCTCAATGATGGCGGATCATGCAGACGGGTTTCTATATCCTGCCATAGACAAAGAGAGTTGTATCGATTGTGGTGCATGTGCAAAAGTGTGTCCGACTTTTGATAGACACGAAGAAACATCTGCCAATTATGCATACGCATACCAAAACAATAACGAGTTGGTTTTGAGGTGCAGTTCATCTGGGGGCCTGTTTTCAGCTTTAGCGACAGATACAATCAAGAATGGAGGCGTTGTTTTCGGCGCAAGATTCGATGCCAACTGGCAAGTTGCCATCGATTATACAGAAACGATTGACGGCATTTCTGATTTCCGAGGTTCAAAGTATGTCCAGGCAAAAATTGGCAATAGTTACAATGTTGTAAAATCATTCCTTGATTCAGGAAGAAGAGTATTGTTTTCTGGTACCCCATGTCAAGTGGTAGGGCTCAAATCGTTTCTAAACAAAGATTACAATTTGCTTCTTACAATAGATGTCATATGCCACGGAGTACCAAGTCCTATGGTATGGCAGAAATATCTGGAAGAGCAAAAGGAGCCTGTCAGGGTCGTACGATTCCGCGATAAGGCAAGCGGTTGGAAAAGATATGGCACAACCATCGGAGAGCAATCGGGACCATATTGGGAGAACACCTACATGAAGGCTTTCTTGGGTAACATAGACCTCCGTCTAAGTTGTTCTACATGCATGTTCAAAGCCGGCAAATCCGGCAGTGATATGACCATTGGAGACTTCTGGGGTATAGATAAGATAAAGCCTGAAATCGATAACGATAGAGGTTTGTGTTGCGTTATTTTCAATTCCAAGAAAGGAGAAGGAGTTTGCTCACATCTAGGATTGATGGGACCTTTTTCAATTGACCTGGTCAGACAACACAATCCATCATACAATTCACCATCCGCACATAACATAAACAGGAGCTACTTCTTCGACAGATTACAGAGTGACTCGTTTTCAAGATCATACGAAAAAACGCTATCATCAAGTGTTTTGAGACGAATCGAAAGGAAATTATTTAGAGCACTAAAGAAATGAGAATCGCAATACTCACACTCCCCCTTCACACCAACTATGGTGGCATTCTTCAGGCCTATGCCCTCCAGACAGTATTGGAAAGGATGGGACATGAGGTGAAGGTACTTTCTCGTCCTCCTTACAAAGCACACAATGCATGGGTGATGCCCATAGTGTATCTCAAGAGGGTAATTCAGAAAGTATTCCTAAGGCAGGACATATCGATATTGTATGATGGTCACAATAGAATACGTCAAAATACAGACAAATTCATTAGAAAATATATTCACTCACATATAGTTACGGATTGGGGAAAATTGGAGGGACAATTCGATGCATATGTTGTGGGAAGCGATCAGATATGGAGACCTAAGTACGCAAAGATGTTTTCTGATATCCCAAATGCATTTTTATCTTTCACAGAAGGGTGGGATATCAAGCGAATTGCATACGCAGTCTCTTTCGGAACAGACGAATGGGAGTATTCTGATTCGTTGACCAACTTATGCAAGCAATTAGTGAGGTCATTTGATCGAATCAGTGTTAGAGAAAACTGCGGGATTCGCTTGTGTAAGGAACATCTTGAAGTAGATGCTACTCACGTTCTAGACCCGACAATGCTCCTTTCAAAGAACGATTACCTCGCATTAATTAATGCTGCTCGAAAGAAAAAGCACGAGGGTGGCATTATGTGCTACATACTGGATTCAACAGCCTATACAAGAGAGATAATCAACCACTACGAAAGAGTGTTGCTTCTACAAGCTTTTCACACAAACTCTTTGATTGAGAATCCGGATGCTAGAGAAAAAGATAAGATTCAAAAGCCAGTGGAGCATTGGTTACAATCATTTTGTGATGCAGATTTTGTCATAACAGATAGTTTCCATGCTTGCGTTTTCTCTATCATTTTTAGAATCAATTTCGCTGTCATCATCAATGAGGGAAGAGGCTCTTCACGCATATACTCATTGTTGGAAACTACAGGATTACAGGATAGAATCATCCGAGATAGGGAAGAAATGCCATTGCAGTCAATAAACTATGATAACGTTTATTCAAAATTGAATAAGGTGAAACAAGAATCGATGGCTTTCATTCAAGAAACTCTATCGTGAATTTCTGGAAGTGTCAAACTTCAGCCAATAATGCTCCTTTTATCAGACAAACAATGGCGCAACCTACTATTTCAGTAATAGTTCCTGCCTATAACGCAGAGCAGTATCTTCACCGCTGCATTGACAGCATACTAGCGCAGACGTTCAAGGACTTCGAGTTGCTACTCATTGATGACGGCAGCAAGGATAATTCGGGTGTCATCTGTGATGAGTATGCAGCAAAAGATGAAAGAGTTAGGGTATTCCACAAAGAAAACGGAGGTGTGAGTTCAGCAAGGAATACAGGTCTGGAGAAAGCAGAAGGCACATGGATTACATTTTGTGATGCAGATGACACCGTAAATCCAAGTTGGTTGGCAATCTTTGCTGATTATTTTGAAGAATCTTGTGATTTGATATGTCAAGGGTTTGACTGCAAAAAAACAGTCTTCAATCATGGAGCCCACCCACACATAAGAGATGGAAGATACATATATGGGATAAATGGAGCCGGAAGCGTCACGGATATCTTGCCTTCCCTCTTTTCAAACCACCTGATCAACTTCCTTTGGATTAAAGCATTTAAGTCTGATTTAATAAAAGAGCACAATTTGGCTTTTGACACGACACTACGGGACGGAGAAGATTTTATCTTTATCTGCCAATATTTGACGAACTGCTGTTCAATCAGATCCTCTGATCGTGTCGGCTACCATTATGCTGTTCCCGACTGGGCGAATAAATACCAACAAAATTTTGAAAAAGAAATTCATATTGGTGAACAGGCATATGATTCCTTAAGAAAAATCTACGAGAAATCACCTGACAATGAGTTGGTTAGATTCTACCGAGAAGATTTAGTTTCTAAGTATATTTTAGAATTTAAGAACAATAAGACAAGCCAACACTATTGTCTAAAACAGTTGAGGCGGATACTGAAAATAGACTTTCTGCATTCTCAACTTTTCCTCCCAACTAGATTGGTCATTCGTTTTGATTGCACATATCTATTATCTAGGATAGTGTTATCAATGCATCAATATTTGAAATGCAAATAAGGAAAAGTACTATGGACTTAATAATAGGAGCTGGAATAACGGGGCTTTGCTATGCTCTATTCACCAATAACGGCTATAGAATTGTCGAAAAAGAAAAAGAAATTGGTGGCTATTGCAGAACGACAAAGCGCAATGGTTTTGTATGGGACTACTCTGGACATTTTTTCCATTTTCAAGATCCAGAGATTATGGAATCCATAATGAGTAACATCGAAGACCCGGATAGTATTGCTAATGTCACGAAGAATACGAGCATCAAGTACAAGACAAAATTAGTAGACTACCCTTTCCAGAAAAACATTCATCAACTTCCCCAAGAAGAGTTTATTGACTGTCTCGTGGATCTATTTAGCATTGACTCCAAAGCCGGCTTTCAGAATTTTAAGGAGATGCTGTATTGCAAATTTGGCAAGTCCATCGCAGACAAATTTCTGATTCCATACAATGAGAAGCTCTATGCATGCAACCTTAACAATCTGGATAAAGACGCAATGGGACGCTTCTTCCCGTATGCTGACAAAGAGCAGATTATTCTCAATTTTAGAAAAGGAAAAGCAGCATCGTATAATGATACATTCATGTACCCTAGAGGAGGTGCCATCGAATATGTAAACGCAGTATTAAAGGGAGTGGACTCCAATGTCATACAAAAAGAGACTTCAATCAAAAGTATTGATATCCAAAATAAGAAGGCAGTTCTGTCATCAGGTGAGGAAATGGAATATGACAACCTCATCTCAACGATCCCCTTCCCAAAGCTGTTGGAAATTGCTCACATAGATTACGACAGAAACATTTATAGTTGGAATAAGGTGCTGGTCTTTAATCTTGGCTTCGACAAGAAAGGGCCAAACACAACATCTCATTGGCTGTATTTCCCCGAAAAAAAATACTCTTTCTATCGTGTGGGTTTCTATGATAATATTTTGGGGCAAGACAGAACATCTCTTTATGTAGAACTAGGATTCTCAAAAGATGAGGAGATTATACCGGAACAATGGAAAGACAAAGTTTTAGACGATTTGGTTGATGCGGGATGTATTTCATCAGATGATAAGTTAATCGATTCTGAAACTATCATCATGGATCCTGCTTATGTGCATATTACCGAGGCCTCTAAGAATAATGTAATAGTTCTAAAAGAATATCTAGAAACTTTTGGAGTATACTCTATCGGAAGATATGGAAGTTGGACATACTGCTCGATAGAAGATAACATTAAAGAAGCCAAGGCTCTTGCAAACAAACTTAGTAACTAGCCGAATATGAAAAAAACTCTTAGTATTGTTGTACCAACGTACAACATGGAAAAATATCTTGCTAGAGCACTTGACTCTATATGCTTATCTTCTCACATTGATGACATAGAGGTTATCATTGTGAATGACGGAAGCAAGGATAAGTCATCGGAAATTGCACATGGTTTTCAAGACAAATATGTGAACTCAATAATTGTAATTGACAAAACAAACGGAAACTATGGGTCATGTATCAATGCAGGGTTGAAAGTCGCCACAGGAAGGTATATAAAAATCCTGGATTCAGATGACTATTTAGAGACAAATGGACTAGATTCACTCATGTCTACGCTAACATCTAACGATGTAGATCTTGTCATAAGTAACTACACTAAAGAGTATACCGGTGGTAAAACAATTAACTATGAGTATGACTTACCACATAATGTAATTGTACATTTTGCCAATATCTGTAAAACAAAAGCGACTTATGATCTCCTCCTCCCCGCAATTACTTATAGAACACAAATTTTGAAGGACATTGATTATCACCAAACAGAAGGCATATCATATACAGATACTGAATGGTGCTTTACACCTATGACTCAAGTCAACACGGTAATTGCCATAAAAGATGTAGTATACCGATATCAACTTGGGAGAGAGGGCCAGACTATGGATCCGACTGTATATTCCAAGTCAATTCCACAAAGGATTCAATGCTTCATCGCTATGTTAAGAAGTATTGAGGGGATGTCATTGCCACAGGACAAGTTGGAATTTACGTCAACTCAGTTGGTGAAACACGCCCGATATTTATATAACTACTATCTGATTGAAAATCCGGAAGAGAATCGTTCTCTGCTGATAGAGATGGACGGCATTTTTAAAAGCTCAAATCCAGATGCATACGTCAGGTGTAATGCCTTACAATATAGATTGCATATACCATATCATCACATAAAAGATTGGAGGGAAAACAACCGCGCCCATATACCTAGCCTCTTTATATTCGCAAATAAGATTCTAAATTTCATAGGCAGTGCAAGAATTAAGTTGTTCCTCAAAAACAACCCAAACGAAGAAAGGTAGTCTAATCAATTATCAGCAAATATGGCGAAAGTCTCGGTCATAATTCCGATTTATGGAGTGGAAAACTTCATAGGACATTGTGCAGACACGTTGATGCAGCAGACACTTCAGGATGTTGAGTATATCTTTGTTAATGACTGCACAAAAGATGAAAGCATCTCAATACTTAAGGAAGTTCTTTCGCGATACGACCACCGAAAAGATCAGATAAGAATCGTTGAACACGAGAAGAACAAAGGCTTACCAACTGCACGAAACACAGGATTAGCAATAGCTACCGGCGAATACATCTTACATTGTGACGGAGATGACTTTGTAGAGCCAACAATGCTAGAGGAGCTGTACAACTCCGCAAAAGAACAAGATGCCGATATAGTATGGTGTGATTTCTTTGAGTCTTACAAAGACAAGGAAATATACAAATCAGAACCTGACTACCTGGTCGCTGAGGACGCAACAAAGTCTATGCTCTCGGGATCAATGAAATACAATGTCTGGAACAAACTGGTTCGCAGGTCACTATACAAAACCAGCAAAGTAACGTTCCCAGAAGGGCGATCGATGGGAGAAGATCTCACCATAATAAAACTGTTTGCTGTCGCAGACAGGGTCTGTCATATCTCTCAGGCACTATATCACTATGTCAGATGGAACGAAGGAGCAATGACCCAAAAGTGGACCCAGGATAAAATACAGGCACTAAAAGGAAATGTCTCCGATGTAGCAGAGTACATGCATAAGTGGAAGGGCAACATGTATGACAGCGAACTTGCATATCTGAAACTGTGGCTGAAATTTCAGTTTCTGCTTACCGACGGGAGCAACGGCATGTACCATCAGTGGTCGATGTGGTTTCCTGACAGCAATCTGTATATTAAGACATTACCCGGCGCTAACAGCAGGCTAAAACTTCTTATGTCAATGGCTGCTAAAGAACAGTGGTGGTTTGTTTGGATTCATTATTGGGTCATCGTCAAATGGTACTATGGGATTGTATATAATAGATAATGACAATGAACATGAAAACTATATTTTCTCAAGTTAGAGATTTCCTATTAAAACCATTTCGCGAGAATCTAGAGGTTATGCTGATACTGTGTCTTCTTGTAGGCGCAGCCGATGGCTATTTCTGGACAATCCATGCAATCGGGAAACCCGAAATCAGCCCTGCTTTTGGAGCATATATGTTCATCCACTCAGCGGTGCTGACATACGGGATTGTGCTTTTACTTGGATTGTTTAGGGATACTGCACAAAAGTGTATCAGATGTATCGTTTACATTCTCGGTTTCATCAATCTCTGCATTGATACAGGAGTTCACGTAATCATGAAATGTGGATTCATTTCTGACTTCGTTGCCATCATAATGGGGACAAACACCAATGAAACAAAAGAATTTCTGGGAATGTACATCAACAGCGATATGATACTATTCATTGCGTTGGTATCATTGATTGCGATTGGGATTCATCTTCTGTTCAAGAAGAAGAGAATATACCCATCAATACGGTTCGCTGCCACATGCGTTTCATTGATACTACTTAGTTCTCTGCTGCTGATAGCCCGTAAATCCAAGAACTGGGACGGAGTGTTCCTGATGAAAATCGTGACATGTCTAAAATACAAGCCCACACCAGATTTGCACGAATTCAGCAAGACGTATAATCTTACAACAAACAGCAGTCTCCCAACTGATGTAGTGCTGATTCTAGGCGAATCTTTGAATAAAAGCCATATGTCTATCTATGGCTACGACAAGAAGACGACGCCATTACTTGATAGCCTCAATTGTACAGGTCGTCTGTTCCCATTTGATGGAGTTAAGTCATCCGGTATAGGAACAATTCCGGCATTTAGGTTTATGATGACATCCATGACCAGAGAAGATGAGGAAATGGATTGGAATAAGAAGTTTTTCCTCACGGACATAATCAAATCGGCTGGTTATGATATTAGATGGATATCAAATCAGGCATCCGCTGGAATCCATGACAACATCGTCGCCAGGTTTGCCGAATTGTCCGACTCTGTAATTTGGTGCGGAACAAAGTTCGTTGGCCCATCGAAGACAGATTTGGATGAAGTGGTCTTAGAGCCTACTCAATCAAGACTTTCAGGTTCAGGTGAGCACCGATTCACCGTGGTCCACTTGTGCGGCAATCATGAAAACTTCAGATCGCGGTACTCATCAGATTTCGAGCGATTCAGTGTAGAAGACTATACGACGAAACCTGAAGGACAACGCCAGATTCTTTCAGAGTATGACAATTCCGTTGTCTACAATGACTGGATTGTAACCTCAATCATGGGCATGATGGATGGGCATGATGCCGTTGTATTCTATCTTCCAGACCACTCTCTCGACATTTTTGACAGCTCAGACGACTACGCCGGTCACGCAAGAGGCAATGATCCGACATCGATTGCTGCGGGGAAAAACATTCCATTTTTGATTTATCTTACCAACAAATTCAGTGAAGGACACCCTGAGTTGGAAGAACGGTTGAAGTCATCATTGCACAATGACTTTGAGTCGGAAAATCTGACATATGCGATAATGGACGTTTTGGGTCTTGATTTCGTGGGAGACAGACAAGGAGCTGTCAAGCAGTATTCTCTGCTGTCACAAGACAATCAATAATTCGGGTTTTTGCCATGTGGAAGATTCTTTTTATGATAAGAAACTACATTGGACATGTAGTGCGCATTGTGTTGTTCAATTTCTACTTTCTTCCATGGAAGCAGGCCGTGAAACTACCTATCTGGATTATCTGTCGCAATCCCTTCCGGGAGTATAAAAAAGGACATATTATCATCGACTGCGAAGATGTCAGCACGGCAATGATACGCATAGGACACAGGCATGACTTTTATTACCGTAAAGGAATTTCCATCAAAAATGAAGGTACTGTCGTATTCAAGGGCAAAGCAGTCATTGGCAACGACTCTGTCATTGAAGTTTACAAAGGCGCCAGACTCCAGTTTGGGGAAAGAGTGGGGGTATCCAGTTCAAAGTTTTTCTGCGCCTGCGACACGACGATAGGAAACAGGTGCTCGATAGGTAAAGGATGTACCATCATGGACACCGATTTTCATAGAGTAAAAAAGGTCAAAGACGGAGATAAGGAAATACAAGTATCCAAACCGATCTCAATAGGTAACGAGAACTGGCTAGGATATGAATGTCTTGTCATGAAGGGCGTCTCAACTCCCGACAAATGTATCTTTTCAGCAAGAAGTGTTGTTCGTGGGGAATATGACATGCCCCAGTACTCCATTGCAGGAATGAAACAATGCGCAGAGTATTGGACTGATGGGTACTATCTTGACCCGGATGACAACGCTTTATAGTATATCGACAACATGAAAGTCATGATAAATATGGCCTGCGGACTTGCGAACCGCATGTTCCAGTACAGCTACTACCTGTATCTGAGATCGCTCGGATACGATGCGAGTGTCGACTTCTACACGGCAGCAAAGCTTGCGCATGAGAGTGTCGCATGGAACAGGATTTTCCCGCAAGCATCTTTCACTGAGGCATCCCGGATGGCGGTGATGATGGACGGCGGAGGATCGTCATTCCAGGCACGTTTCAGGAGAAAGTTTCTGCCTTTCACCTGCCGGGTGGAGCAGATGCCGACCTCTTTCGATGCCTCTGTTCCATCCACTGGGAAGAAGAGGACCTATGTCATCGGAGTCTTCCAGAACGCCGAGATGGTATCTGCCGTGAAGGAAGAGGTGCTGAAGGCCTTCCGCTTCCCCGAGATTGAAGGAGAGGCCAATCATCGTCTCATGCAGGAGATGGCAGAATGCGAGTCTGTCGCTATCCACGTCAGGAAAGGCAAGGACTATGCGGCCCTGGACTGGTACAGCCATACCTGCGAGATGGACTACTATCGTGCAGCTGTCGACTATATGAAATCCCATCTGGAGCATCCGAGATTCTATGTGTTCGCTGACAATCCGGAATGGGTCAGAGAGAATTTCAAGGACTTCGAGTACACCCTCGTCGAAGGGAATCCGACTTCCGGATGGGGCAGCCATTTCGACATGCAGCTGATGAGCAGCTGCCGCCACAACATTATCTCCAACAGCACCTACAGCTGGTGGGGAGCCTTCCTCAACCGCAGCGTGGACAAGATAGTGGTCGGACCGAAATACTGGTTCAACCCGCAGGGAGACTACAAGGAGAAAACTTCCGACAGAGTCCTTTCTAAAGAATGGATAGCACTATGACAAAAGTATCTGTCATCATACCTGTCTTCAAGGTGGAGAGATTTGCGAGGAAATGCGCAGAGTCTCTGCTGAGCCAGACCTTGAAGGATGTGGAGTATATATTTGTGGATGACGCATCGCCGGACGCCAGCGTCAGCATCATAGAAGAAGCCATATCCGGTCACCCAGAGGCCGACGCGCGCATCATACATCATGAGCACAACAAGGGTCTTCCTTCTGCAAGAAATACCGGCATGGAAGCAGCGCGGGGAGAATATGTCTTCCACTGCGACGGAGACGACTGGGTCGAGCCTGTCATGCTCGAAAAACTCTATGCCGCCGCAAAAGAGCAGGATGCAGATATCGTCTACTGCGATTTCTATCTGTCATTCGAAAAGAATGAGAGATACATGTCCAACCCGACATTCACCTCCGCAGAAGACTACCTGAAGAGAGGTCTGCTCGGCGGCACCATGAAATACAATGTTTGGAACAAGCTCGTCAGACGGAGCATCTACACAGACAACGGCATTCTCTTCCCGGACGGGCACCCCATGGGAGAGGACATGACCATGATCAAGGTCGCAGCATGCGCCGGCAGTGTGGCATATGTCCCGGAGGCTTTCTACCACTATGTGAGAATCAACACCAATGCATACTCGCAGACACAGTCAGCTAGGCAGCTTGCAGACATCAGATTCAATGTCGACGACACGGTTAGGTTTCTCTGCGACAGATTCGGAGATAGCCTTGACAAGGAGATCTCATACTTCAAGCTCGGCATCAAGCTGCCATTCATCATCTCGGACTCCAAGGAGCAATACAGGCTCTGGCAGGAATGGTATCCGGAAGCAGACAAATACGCGTTCGCCTGCCCAGACCTGCCACTGAGGACCAAGTGTCTCCAGTGGATGGCCGCCAAAAGACTCTGGTTCGGAGTCCGCTTATATTATCTATTAGTCTACAAATTCATCTACGGAATCATTTATCGCTAGTCCCATGATAGTCCGCATCCTCATATACATGCTGCTGACAGTGTTCACCAGTTTCTACTTCTTCCCGTTTGAGTTCACATTCATCCCCGGCATCAACACCAAAATGATGATGGCCGTGGCCGGTCTCGGATTCCTAGTTTTCAACATGATTAACAGGACGAGAAAGGAGATGAGCAGAGATTTCGTCATACTGAACCTCCTAGCCTGCATCGTTGGTATCATCAGTCTCGTCTCCATGGTTTATAACGGCACGCCTGACAACTCATACATGACTTATATCGTATCCGTCTGGGTATGGTGCAGTGCTGCATACGCCGTGCTGAACATGATACACATCGTCCACGGAGAAGTTACTTTTCGTCTGATATGCAACTACATCATAGCTGTATGTGTGGCTCAGACAACCCTGGCTTTCTCTATGCAGTTCGTACCGGCTCTCAAGCATTTCGTAGACAGTTTCCTGGCAGGTACAGGATTCATGGGAAAGAATGAAGAAAGACTTTACGGCATAGGAGCGGCTCTTGATCCCTCCGGACTGCGCTTCGCCTGTGTACTTACACTGACCATGTATTTGGCGATTCATAGCCCTTCAGAGAAGAAATGGCTGCCATGGGTGTATATACTTGCATATGGAATTATTTTTGTTTTTGGTAACATGATGTCCAGGACCACGATTGTCGGTGTTGTAATATCTCTGCTGCTGTTAGTTATAGAACTCATCCGGAGAAACGGAGTTCAAGACGAAGACGGTTCCGACAATTTGGGTGCATCTGGCATAATGAAGCGGCTTCTGACTATCATCTTGATTATCACTCCTATTTTCGTCACGCTGTATAATACTAACAAGACTGTGCGTGAGAATCTCAGATTCGGGTTTGAAGGGTTCTTTGCTCTGGCGGAAGAGGGGCACTGGCATACATCTTCTTCCGACAACCTTGAAAGCCACTGGGTATTTCCGGAGACACTCGAAGCCTGGATAATAGGAGACGGATACATTGCCAGCACTGACATTGATGAAAACTACATAGGCGTAGAGTGGGCCGGATACTATATGGGCACGGATATCGGATACTGCCGTTTCCTATTCTATTTCGGAATTATCGGCACACTGGCAATGATACTGTTCTTTGTGTATCTGGCCAGATACTGTGTCCGCAACCATCCAGAGCAGGAAATCCTGTTCATGCTCATCCTGCTTATCAATCTCATCGGATGGTGCAAGGTGTCCTCCGATGTCATCATGGTATTCCTCCCGTTCATCCTCTTCAGTTCGACAGACATAGACGAGGATTCTTGGATTGAAGATTGATAACATACTAACCATGGCAGCATCAATTATGTCGAAAAAAATACTCTTCATCGTCAACCCCATTTCCGGAGGAAAAGAGAAATCATCTCTTGTTGATGAGATCACTTCTTTCTGCCAGAATCATGATATTGACTTTGAGGTGACATATACTCAAGGTAAAGGTCACGCCGCCGCATTGGCCAAAGAGACTGATGCCGAAGTAGTGGTGGCCGTCGGGGGCGATGGGACGATCAATGATGTCGCATCTGCCATCATCAATACCGACAAGACCATGGGTATAATCCCTGTCGGCAGCGGAAATGGACTTGCAAGGCATTTGGGGATTACGAAGAGAAACGCGCTTCAAAACCTATGCGATGGTAAGGTAATCAATACCGACTGCGGCGAGATGAACGGACACGTATTCTGCTGCACCTGCGGTACTGGTCTTGACGCCCAGATAGGAGCACGCTTTGCCAAGAAAAACAGAAGAGGTTTCCTATCTTATGTGGAGAGCTCTATTGAGGCATGGAATCATTTCAAGCCGGAGGCTTATGAGGTGGAGATTGACGGAGAGAAAATCTATGTGGAAGCCACGATGATTACCATCGGCAACGCAAATCAGTGGGGCAACAACGCCTTCATCACACCTCAGGCCTCAATCCTGGACGGAATGCTTGACATCGCAGTAGTATCAAATCTCAACTTGCTTGAGATGTCTCTGTTCTTGGATTTCCTGATGACAAAAAGACTCCACAAGTCTCATTTCGTACAATACTATAAGGGGAAACAAATCTGCATCACACGCAGGCAGGCTGAAGATGTCCATTATGATGGAGAGCCGGATATGCTCGGACAGAAACTTGACATCAAGATTCTTGAAGGCAGCCTAAAGTTGATTGTCCCTGTTTCCAAGACGAACAGACTATGAAACTCATCTACCACATCAACTCTCTATGTAACCCCGGCGGGATGGAGCGGGTCGTGCTGAACAAGGCGACCTGGCTCGTGAAGCATGGGTATGAGGTGGAGATCGTGACGACAGACCAGGGCGGAAAGCCGACGTTCTATGAATTCCCGGAGGAGATCAGAATGGTCGACCTGGGCATCAATTACAGTGAGGACAAAGGCAAGAATATCTTTGCACACATACTTTCATACCTCCAGAAGCGCAGTCTCCACAGGAAGAGGCTGACGGAGTACCTGATGTCTGCCAAGGCTGATATCGTGGACACCCTCTACCCGGGAGAGTCTTCGTTCATCCCGGAGATCAAGGACGGCAGCAGAAAGGTCATAGAGCTGCATCAGAGCAGGTTTTTCCATCGCCAGTACGCCAATAAGGGACTCAAGGGAGTCATCGACAGGATGCGCGAGATGGCAGATGTCAGGATGGTGAGCAGGTTCGACAGGTTCGTGGTGCTGACAGAGGAAGACAGAGGATACTGGGGAGATCTGGCAAACATCGAGACCATCCCGAATGCCGCTATCGTGCCTGCAGGTCACATCAGCGACTGCAATGCGAAAAGAGTCATCGCAGTAGGCCGTCTGGACTATCAGAAAGGCTTTGACAGGCTGATCGAAGCATGGAAGATGGTATGCGATGAATGCAGGGAATGGACTCTTGACATCTACGGTCAGGGAGAGTGGAAGGATATGCTCCAGGGGATGATAGACGGCAGTGGCCTCAGTGACAGGTGCCATCTCATGGGCACCACAAACGATATCTGGAGCGAATATGAGAAGAGCTCCATTTTCGTGATGTCGTCGCACTATGAGGGTCTGCCTATGGTGATGATAGAGGCGATGTCGTGCGGACTGCCGGCAGTGTCGTTCGACTTCAAGTGCGGTCCACAGGATGTGATCAAGGACGGAGTAAACGGGCTGATTGTCCCGGACGGCGACATTCAGGGACTTGCAGAAGCCCTCCTGAAACTTATAAAAGACGAGGAGACCCGCAAGGCAATGTCTATCGAGGCACAGAAAGTCTCAGAGAAGTACTCAGAAGAAACCATAATGCGAAAATGGGAGAAGCTTTTCACTAAGATTCTGGATAAGTAAACAATTTTGTTTATTTTTGTAAAAACAACAGACAAGATGAATTACCTCTCTTATATAAACAGCTACCGTGGTATTGCACCTGGAAAATTTATTTCCAGGGAGCTAAAAAAGCGGGATATCAAGCAGAACGCTCTTGCGTTAAGCGTTGGAGAACATCCACAGACCATCAATGCTATTATAGCTGGCAGACGTGGATTGACTCCGAGGTTGTCACTTGAAATAGAGAAGCAATTGAACCTGCCAGAGGGATTCCTTTTAATCTTGCAATCCCTCTATGAGATAAAGGAAGAAAAAGAAAAGCTGCTTCCACAGACAGCAGGGAAAGCTCCATCTATTCGCCCTGTCGTATTCTGGGATTACGATTTCGATTCCATCGATTGGAGACATTATAAAAAGACTATTATTCAGCGCGTAATGGAACGTGGGAATGATGAGGAGAAGGAAGAAATACTAAGATTCTATGGAGAGAAGAAACAATAGTCTGCATTGGGAAACTGTAACGCCACACCTTAAGGAGATTCTTGAATGGCTCATCTCAGAGGAGACATTCAACCCGTTCAATTTAGTTGGTGGCACAAATCTAAGTCTAAGATTCGGGCACCGCAAGTCTGATGACATCGATTTATTTACAGATGTTCAATACAATAGTCTTGACTTCAACCCAATCGAGGAAAAACTAAAACATAGATTTAAATATTATGACCGCCCGGACAAAAGCAATATTGTGGGGTTTGGGCGCAGTTACTACATTGGGGACTCCCCTCTTGAAGCTGTCAAGCTGGATTTGATGTATACCGATCCATTTATCAGGCCAATAGAACAGATAGAAGGAATCCGATTAGTTTCTACAGAAGATATTGCTGCCATGAAGATCAGTGCAATATGTGGAAACGGCAGGAAAAAAGATTATTGGGACATTCATCTTCTTCTTGACATTATCAAACTATCTGATCTTATCGGATTTTACCTAGAACGCCACCCATACGAAAACACAAAAGAAGATGTCCTTGACGCACTGGTTAATTTTGACTCCGCAGAAGAGTATCAAGATCCTAAGTGTTTCCTGGGAAAAGATTGGGACATTATCAAGATAGATATCATAGATGCGGTAGGGCAACTGAAGGATAAAAGCAATCAAAACTAGGTCCAAGAAAAACAATGGCAAGACTGCTACAGATCAATCCGGTAGTGAGGACTAACACCTCGACAGGAAAGATAATGAAGGAAATAGGCGACCTGGCCATGGCGAATGGCTGGGAAAGCTATATTGCCTACAGCAAAGGCCGCGACGGAGTGCCGGAAGCGACCTCTAAGCTGGTGCCTGTCGGCAGCAGGCTGAGCGTGGCCATTCACGGACTGGAGACAAGACTTTTCGACAGACATGGGCTCAGCTCGAGGATTGCGACGAGAAGGTTTATCCAGGAGATTGAAAAGATAAACCCGGATGTGATACACATCCACAACATCCACGGCTACTTCCTCAACTACAAGATACTCTTCGACTATCTCTCGAAGTGCGGGAAGCCTGTCATCTGGACAGTGCACGACTGCTGGCTTTATACAGGTCACTGCTACTACTACTCCGCTGCAGGATGTTTCAAATGGAAGACCGCATGCGGACAGTGCCCGCAGAGACGCGCCTTCCCTACTAGCGTAGTCTTCGACAGGTCCAGAAGAAACTACATGGACAAATCAGAGGCATTCAATTCCATGCCGAAGGACAAGTTCCTGATAGTACCCGTATCCGAGTGGATAGGCGCAGAGCTCCGGCAGTCATATCTGAAAGACTTCGACATCAGGGTCATCCACAACGGCATAGACACTTCTGTATTCAAGCCTGTCGATTCCGCTGCCATACGTCAGAAGTACGGACTTGGAGACAGACACATCATCCTGGGACTTGCCAGCATCTGGATGAAGGAAAAGGGCTTCGAAGACATGCTCCAGATAGCTCAGAGAGTCAGAGACGATGAGGAGGTGGTTCTTGTGGGCAAGATGACAGCCGAGCAGAAGGCCAGGCTGCCGGAGACTGTGGTGAGTATAGACAGGACTGACAACCAGCAGGAACTCGCCGCCCTGTACTCCGCCGCCACCGCATTTGTCAACCCGACCTGGCAGGACAACTACCCTACCGTCAATCTGGAAGCCATCTCCTGCGGCACTCCTGTGATCACCTACCGCACGGGAGGAAGTCCGGAGTCGATAGTGGAGGATGAGACCGGATTTGTGGTGGAGCAGGGCGACATCGTGGGACTCATGGCCTGTATCCGCTTCATCCGACAGACAGGAAAGGAGAGGTATTCGTCAAGATGCCGCGAATATGCCCTCGCACATTTCCGCAAAGAAGACAGATATCAAGACTATATCGACCTATATGAAAGTCTTACTCTTAGGTAAGTTCTACCCCATCAAGGGCGGCGTGGAGAAGGTGATGTGGGACATCACCAGAGGAGTGTCGGCGCGCGGCGTGGACTGCGACATGCTCTGCGCATGCCTCCCGGGAGAGTTCCCGGAGGAAGCCGTCGACGCACGCAGCGTGACCGGGTGCAGAGGTTCCAAGGTCCTGGACTTCAATGAGCACGGCCATCTCTACTGCGTCAGGGCCTTCCGAAAAGTAGCCGCCACCATGATGTCCCCGGACATGATCAGGGCGCTCAGACGCATGTGCGGAGGCTACGACATCATCCATGTGCACCATCCGGACCCTATGGCAGCTCTCGCCCTTATGCTCAGCGGCTACAAGGGCCGCGTCATACTCCACTGGCACAGCGACATCCTGAGCCAGAAAGTGCTGCTGACCCTGATACGTCCACTCCAGAACTGGCTGATCAGGCGTGCTGACAGGATAGTCGGCACCACGCCTGTCTATGTGCAGCAGTCTCCGGAGCTCAGGGATGTCCAGGACAAGATCGGCTACATCCCTATCGGAGTGCCGCCGGTTCCTGAAGCCGAGCAGAAGGCACAGGAGATACGCAGCCGCTTCCCTGGCAAGAAAATCATCTACTCCCTCGGACGCCTGGTCCCATACAAGGGGTTCAGATATCTGATCGAGGCGGCAGGATGGCTGGACGACAGCTACCAGATAGTGATTGGTGGCGGCGGCCCGCTGAAGGCAGAGCTCCAGGCCCAGATAGATGAGGCCGGGCTGGCAGACCGCGTCACTCTTCTCGGCTTTGTGCCGGAGGATGAATTCGCGGCATGGTACCATGCCTGCGACCTTTTCTGCCTAAGCTCCATCTGGAAGACAGAGGCTTTCGCCATCGTGCAGATAGAGGCCATGTCCTGCGGCAAGCCTGTCGTGGCCACCAACATACCGGAATCCGGAGTGCCATGGGTCAACTGCCACAACGTATCCGGCCTCAATGTCACCCCCGGCGACGGCAGAGCCCTGGCGGAGGCCATCAAGACCGTCACAGAAGACAAAGACACCTACGAAGGCTTCTCTCAGAGAGCGAAGACGCGCTATGAGAAGCTTTTCAGATATGAAACCATGATCGAAAAATGTATCGCACTATATGAAACTGAACACTGATTTTATCTTGAGGACTGTCGCCGGAGAGCACATGCTTGTCAACACCAAGGGCAGACAGACCGACAACAGCAGCTTCTTCAGCATCAACGACCCGGTCGAATGGCTGTGGAAGAGGATCAACGGTATGGAATTCACCGAAGAGACACTTGTGGACCTGATCTGCGAGGAGTATGAGGTGAGCAGAGAAGAGGCTTCAGCCGACGTGGCGAACCTCATAAAGATGTGGCGCACTTACGGAATCATAGCTGAATGAAATTTGGAAGCAACACCTACAATGTCTTCCTGGCACTGCTGAGACGATCGCTGTGGCAGGCTGAAGACATAGCCGGCAAGTTCCCTCTGACCACAGCACAGTGGGATGAGATCTACAGGATGTCCTGGATCCAGGCGGTCACGGGACTGATGTATGATGCCATCGAGGACCTGCCGAAGAACAGCGGGCTCACCGCTGCCCAGATAGCGAGATGGATGAGTTCCGTACGCTTCATCGAGGAGAACAACTCCATGATGAGCATGGCCATCGACAACATGGCTGCGGAATGGAAGTCCAGAAACGTCACGGCCATCATCCAGAAGGGCCGCAACATCGCCAGGATGTACCCGAAGCCGGAGCACCGCGTCAGCGGCGACATCGACTGGTACTTCCCTACCCGCCAGGACTGGGAAATGGCACTCGCGATGGTGCAGAGTTACAACCCCGAGACGGACAGCGACGGAGACCTCCACTACACCCGCAACGGAATTGTCGTGGAGCACCACAGGCATGGCAGCGACCCTGAGGATCCGGTATCTGTGCTCATAATGATAAACGAACACATACTCCACCACGCGATGGTGATGGGCATAGGCTACCGCCATTTCTGCGACATGGCCCTGGGCTACAAGTACTACAAGGGAAAGTACGACCCGGCAAGACTGCGCAAGGAGCTCAAGAGGCAGCATCTCTGGCGCTGGACCCAGCTGCTCAACACCTTCCTCGTGGAGGTGCTCGGCATGCCTGAGGAGTATCTGCCGTTCCCTGTCGAGGGCAGGCATGGCACCGCCGTGCTGGAGTTCCTGGTCATAAACGACGGAAACCTCGGTATGGAAAAGGACCACCGCATGGACGGACTCAACATGAGATCGAAACTCTTCATGAACTACGCTCCAGTGAGATTCTTCTCCAGATGGATAAGTCTCGCCATGGGCAGACTGCGCAGAATGTTAAAATAAATAACTATATTTGTTTGAATATCACAAAGGAACCCTAATAACAAACGATATGAAAAAACTTGAACTACTGCTTCTGACCGCACTGGTCATGATGGCAGCGTCCTGCAGCTCTACAAAAAAGATCACCATGCTTCAGGACATGAACACAAAGACGGTCTATACCGCCCAGGAGGTCCCTCAGGCCAAGATCCGCAAAGGTGACAAGCTCACCATCTATGTCACATGCAAGAATGCAGCGCTGGCATCTCCTTTCAACCTTGTCGTAGGCACCCAGAATGTCAACGAGACTGACGGCACCATCTCAAACGTCGCAGAGAACACCAAAGGCTATGTGGTGGACCAGAACGGAGACATCAATTTCCCTGTACTCGGTTCTCTCCACATCGAGGGTCTCACCCTCGAGGAATTGAAGAACGATATCCAGAACAGAATCATCGCGAAGAACTATATCAAGGATCCTATCGTCCTTGCCGATTTCATCAACTTCCAGATCACGACAATCGGACAGATTGGTAATTCCGTGCATACCATCACCAACGGCAGCGTGAACATATTCGAGGCAGTCGCCATGTCTGGCGGATTGCAGGACAACTCACTCCTTGATGATGTATGGGTAATCAGGACTGAAGGTAACAAGAGGAACATCTACAGTCTTAATCTCCAGTCAAAGACCTGCTTCGATTCACCTGCATACTATCTCCAGCAGGGAGATATCATTTATGTAAAGCCTCGCAAAGGAACTGACGGAAGTAAGGGGTGGCAGATAGCGTCTACAGCTGTCAGCACCCTCTCATCACTTTCAATGGCTTTCTACTGGCTCTCACAGTTGTTTGGATTCTCTGTTAAATAATCTCGCATGGCTGCAAAAAACTCCAAGAAAGACAACGGTTCCATCAACCTTGTCGACCTGTTTTTCTACCTCCTGAGCTACTGGTACTGGTTTGTACTGGGCGTGCTCGTGTGCGCAGGATTCGCTGCATATAAATATGCGACCAGTACTTTCATGTACAGGAGTGACGCCACCATCGTCATCAAGGACCCGGCAAACTCCACATCTACAGCCCGTCTCGACAGCTACAACAACTTGGTCAACCGCACCAACGTCTCCAACGAGATACTCCAGTTCAAGTCCAAGGACCTGATGAAGGAGACTGTCAAGAGAATCGACGCCGACATAGACTACAAGACCAAGGTGAAGCTACGCATGGTAGAGCTCTACAAGGCCACACCTGTGCAGATAATCATCTCCGACAGCATACGCAACGGCTCATTTGCACTTACAGTCACCCCAAAGGATGACAAGAACGTAAAGGTCGACTTCGGTACAAACAGCCAGCTCGTAGCCCTCAACGACTCTGTGGCCACTCCTTACGGCAATATGGTATTCATCCCAACAGCGACTTATTCAAAGGAATGGTTCGGCAAGGACATCAACGTCATCAAGTACACTCCGGCGTCTGCGGCTTCCGGATTCCTTGCCAGGATGATGATACGCCAGGCAAGCGACGATGCATCCATCCTCAACTTCTCGCTTCAGGACTTCAACAGGGACAGGGCCATCGACGTGCTCAACACCCTCTTCCAGGTATATAATGAGAACACCATCGCCGACAAGAACCAGGTGGCTGTAAACACCGCCAAGTTCATCAACGAGCGTATCCGCATCATCGGAGAGGAACTCGGTGACGTCGAGAACAGTCTCAAGCAGTACAAGACCAGCCATGTACTCATGGATGCGAACGAGTCTGCAAATATGTACCTCAGCGAAAGCCGCGCTTCCAACGCTGTTGTAGCTGATCTCAACACAAAACTCAGTCTGGCCGGTTATATCAAAGACTATCTCACTGACCCATCCAAGTCGAATGAGATGATTCCGAGCAACACCGGTATCGACGATCTCAGGATCGAGGGCATGATCAGCCAGTACAACGCCACCAAGATGAAGCGTGACCGCTATCTCGAGGATTCCAGCGAGGACAACCCTGTCATCCAGGGTCTCGACGCATCACTCGAGTCCATGAAGACCAGCATCGTCCGCTCTATCGACAACCTCGAGGTCAGCCTCGGAGTCCAGAGAGGTGATGCACAGAAGCAGGAGCGGACAGCCCGCGCCAACTTCTCACGCATGCCTTCGGCAGCACACGACATGCTCACCATCGAGCGTCAGCAGAAGATCAAGGAGAGCCTCTACCTCTTCCTCCTCAACAGGCGTGAAGAGAATGCCCTCTCACAGGCGATGGTGGACAACAATGCCCGCATCATCGACGAGGCCAGCGGCCCTTGGGGACACATCGCCCCAGACCGCAACAAGATGATACTCCTCGGTATCCTGCTCGGTCTCATGATTCCTGCAGTACTGCTTCTCAGCCGACTCTTCCTTGACACCAAGGTCCGCAGCCGCAAGGAGATTGAAGATAGCTGCGACGTGCCATTCGTCGGAGAGATTCCTCTCACCAAGAGATCAAGAAAAGCTCAGAAGGAAGATCCAGACAATATCCTCTTCTACAACCGTGACGACAAGAAGAGCCTTCTCACCGAGGCATTCCGCAACCTTGTCATCAACATGGAGTTCATGGGCGACGGCGACAAGAAATCGCAGGTCATCACGGTATCCTCATTCAGTGCATCTTCAGGTAAGTCATTCGTGACCATCAACCTCGCCGCCTGTCTCGCAGACAACAAGAAGAAAGTGGTCATCATCGACCTCGACCTCCGCAAGAGGACTCTCTCACGCAGGTATGGCATCGCCCACAAGACCACAGGCGCATCACACTATCTCTATGACAGCAGCGTGACCCTCGCCGATGTACTCCACAAGGACGTCATCCCTGGAGTGGACGTCGTACCTTCCGGCATGGTACCTCCTAACCCTGTAGAGCTCCTGAAGCGCAGCCGTCTCGACCAGCTCATCGACGAACTCCGCGCCCAGTATGACTTCATACTCATAGACAACGTGCCTACCGAGATCGTGGCCGACTCACTCGTGATCAACAGAGTGGTCGACACCACTCTCTTCGTGGTCCGTGCGGGTTCTGTAGACAAGCGCATGCTCGACAACCTCGACAAGATGTATGCTGAAGGCAAGCTCAACAATATGGGTATCATCCTCAACGGCACAGAGATCAACGGACACTACGGCTACAATTATGGCTACGGTTACGGCTATGGCTATGGTTACGGACGCTACGGTTACAGCTACGGCGGCGACGATACAAAAGAAAACTCTTAGGCTATGATCATTGCTGTTGACTTCGACGGAACCATAGTCGAACACAAATTTCCAGCTATCGGCAAGGAGATTCCCTTTGCCATAGAGATTCTGCAGAAACTTGCGCAAGACGGGCACAAGCTCATCCTCTGGACTTCAAGAGAGGGCGAGCTGCTCCAAGAAGCCATCGACTACTGCAAGAGCAGGGGTGTGACATTCTATGCCATCAACACCGAGAAGCCTGACATGGGCTGGGATCCCAACACCGTGGGCCGCAAGATTGTCGCCGACATGTATATCGACGACCGCAACCTCGGCGGCCTTCCCGGCTGGCCTATGATCTACCGCATGATCATCAACAAGATGACCTTCGGAGACATGCTTCTCGATACCGTCTATGACGATATGGTCAACGATGACCCATACGGCAGGAGGGCTCCGAAGAAAGGCAAGCCGAAATACAAAAACAGGCAGAAAGGCATCATCACCCGCCTCCGCGAGCGCATGCGCGATGCCCGCGCCAAGATCAACGGCGACGACCCTACCTCCCCTCATCGCCACCACTGGTAGCCCCTCGCACCATCTTACAAAAAATGCCTTAAACTGCACCACAGTTTAAGGCATTTTTTTACGCACGGCATTTCCGCCACCAGCGAGACGGTCCTGAAGGCACCTGTCCCGCTGGTGGCAATATCGGCTGCAGAGTACTACCAGATCAGCTGTGTGAGCAGACAGGACAGGACCGTCGCGACACCGACACTGACCAGACCCGGCATCATAAAACTGTGATTCAACAGATACTTGCCGATCCTAGTCGTACCGCTCCTGTCAAAATTCACTGTAGCGATATCCGACGGATAATTAGGGATAAAGAAATAACCGTAAACCGCCGGGAACACACCCAGCAGCACCGGCCCAGGAATACCCAGCGAATAAGCCAGCGGCAACATCGAAACCACCACAGCCCCCTGCGAATTGATAAGCACAGACACCAGGAAAAACACAAACGCGATCATCCACGGAAAACGCCCCACGATATCCCCCAGAGCCGCCTGCATCTGAGGAAGATAATTCGAGAAATACGTATCCGCCAGCCACGCGATACCATAAATCGCCACCACTGCCACCATACCGCTCTGCCACACAGAACCGGCCACCGCCTTCTTCGGCTGAGCCTTGCAGAAAATGATCATGAACGCAGCGGCAGCAAGCATCGCGATCTGGATCACGATATTCATCTTCAGCGCCTTGCCGTCATAGTGAGGCAGCAGCTTCGGACACACCGCGAACACCACGATGGCCGCAATAGCCGCGAGGAACACATACACAGCCCTCTTCGCGTCCTTCGAAATCTCCTTGTCAAGAGAAGTCATCGTCTCGCCGAACATATACTTATAAGTCTCAGGATCATTCAGGCGCGCCTGATACTCCGGATCCTTGTCGAGATCGAGCCCCCTCCTGTACGAGCATGCCGAAGCCGCCAGGATACCGCACACACATGCCGGGATCGACACCATCAGCACCTGCGGGATGGTGATGTCAAAGCCGTTGGACGCCGAGATGGTCGTGAACGCCACCACCGCCGCCGCAATAGGCGAGCAGGTGATGCCGACCTGGGATGCGATGGACGCCACGCCGCAAGGCCTCTCCGGGCGTATGCCCTTCTTGAGCGAGATGTCGCAGATGATAGGCATCAGGGTATATACCACATGACCCGTACCCACAAGCACGGTGAGGAAGAAGGTGCAGAGAGGGGCATAGAATGTGATGCGGTCCGGATGCTTTCGCAGGAGCCTTTCCGCTATCTGGATGAGCCAGTCCATGCCTCCGGAAGCCTGCATCACACCGGCGCAGGTCACCGCCGCCACGATGATGTAGATCACATCGGTCGGAGGGTTTCCCGGCTTTAAGCCGAAACCGAGCACAAGGATTGCGAGGCCGATGCCCGAGATGGCGCCGAGGGCAAGACTGCCGTAGCGCGAACCGACATAGAGGGCGAGGAGCACTACAAGCAGTTCCACTATCATCACGATTGTTTCCATGGTTTGATCATTAGCAGCGCAAAAATATGTATTTTTGTCAACAATGGATGCAATTCAGGGCAAATTACTGCAATTGGCGCAGATCAGTCTCGGGCACAGGACGCGTTTCGACGCCGTACCTGACGAATCCGAATGGTGGGCCATCCTCGAGGAGGCGGAGAAACAGAAGCTGACCTCCTTCCTCTTCACCGGCGTCGACAGGCTCGAGGACGACCAGACGGCACCGTTCAAGCCGAGGGCACGGTTCACGGCCAGGGCGTTCCAGATCGCTCCTAAAAATGCGGCACTGGATGAGCGCGCCGCCGAGCTCAGTTCCATTCTCGCCGGCATGGGCCGGGCGTCCTGCATCCTCAAGGGCCAGGGCACCGCTCAGCTCTACGAATTCCCGGAGCGACGCCAGTGCGGCGACATAGACATCTGGGTGGAGGGCGACACGGAATCGACCGTCGCACTGCTCAGATCCCGGTGGCCTGTCGGCAATGTGGTGTATCACCATGCGGAGGTAGGCGTCTTCAAGGGCACGGAGGTCGAGGTGCATTTCCATCCCACATGGATGAATGAGCCTTCGGCGAATCGCCGCCTGCAGCAGTACTTCGAGGCCAGGGCCGGCAAGGGCTTCTCGCATTTCGGCGAGGTCAAGGGGTTCAAGGTCCCGGACACGGAGTTCAATCTCGTATTCTCCCTCGTGCACATCTTCAGGCATATCTTCTTCGAAGGAATAGGGCTGCGCCAGCTGGTGGACTACTGCCACATCCTGAAGCACTCGACGGCGGAGGAGCGCGCCGCGGCGTATGCATTCCTGCAGTCCATCCACCTGGAGAAGTTCTGTGCCGCGCTGATGTGGATCATGCGCGAATGTCTGGGGCTCGGCGCAGATGGTAACGGCTCCGGGATCCTGTCCGGCGATGATAGCCACGCGCCTGAAGCTGCGGATCGGGCCACCGGTCCAGCTGACGGCATGCTCCTCTGTCCGCCGGATGAGAAAAGAGGACGCGCCATCATGGAGAGCGTCTTCGAGGGCGGCAATTTCGGCCGGCACGACAAGCGCAATGCCGGGAAGGAAGGGCAGGGTCTCATCGCGCGCATCATCCGCATAGCACGTCTCCGCTCCCGTTTCGCCCTCAGCTACCCCCGCGAAATCCTCTGGAGTCCCTACTTCAAAACCCGCCAGTATCTCTGGCGCCGCCGTCACGGTTATATCCGCCACTAGCCGCCCCTGCCGCAGCTGCGGGATTGCCTCTTTGCGGGCTAAGAAGAGCTCCGCAACGCCCGCCGCAGAGGCAATCCCTCCGCCGCTATAGGGCGGCATAGGTCCACCACATCAGCCACTTGCTGCTGATAATTCCCAGAAATTTGTTCTAACGGGTCAAGATCATGACCCGCTAGAACAAAAAAGCTTTGACAGGAACTGTTTTGGCACGCACTGTTTTTGTGAGCCCCCAATACAGACACCTGTAAGGCAGGTCCGCAAAAACGAAGGCAGCTGCAGGTGGGGTCTGTTTCTGCCAGCCCTCATTTCAGCATACTGCAGGGCACATCCGCAAAAACGAAACTTGCCAAAATCCCTCGCGGCACGAGCTGAGCCGGAGACGGGAAGCCCCTTGCTCCCGGTTCGCAGCGGCTGCTTCGGTATCGTCATCGCCTGTCGCGGCTAACTCCTCCTTTTAGTCTGCTGCGCAGCCTAACGTTCGTCAGACAAAAGCCGCTCCCGGGCGGCTCTTCCGACACCTCAGCTATCCCGCCGCTGCTCCAGGTCGCCGCGTGGCTTCCCGTCTCCGTCTCTTTTTGTCGAGCCGTGGAGGCTGGCAGGTCTCTGAAGCCGGCTATGCCGTAGTGTCGGAGGCCAGCACTTCCGGGGACCCGTGCCACCCTCGGCATCGTAAGAGGTCGCGACGGTATTTATAGCAAGCATTTTGATGCTTGCGGCCGGAGCAGCAGGGCTTTAGCCCGCCGGATACCATGAAGCGCAGCGAAATGGTGGGGTCGAGCGAAGCGAGACGGTCCTGGAGGTGCTGGCCGCAGACCGTAGGTGGAGCCGGCAATGTTGCCCGGCATAAACAGAAAAACGGCCTCGAATCACTTCGAAGCCGCTATCTTATCAACACACTATTAAACAAAAAATTAACCGATTGAAGAAAAAGCAATTCCTGTGCCAAACTATTGAACCCGGTCTATTTTCAGCAGCTGAATCTTATACCGGTCGGAACTGTTATTGACGAAAATCGTGACCAGAAAACTCTCTCCGCCTGCATTGAGAGTACCCAGAGCATACTTTTTATTATCCTTGCCCGCAGTATGCGAAATATCGAAAGATCTCGGGGTATGCGCATCAAAAAATCCCTTCAGGATCTGCTTCGCCTGATTCTTGCTGGATGTACTCGTATTCGCAAGAATAGAAATCTCGAGATTATCGTCAAACCATGCGGAAAGACTCTCGGCATCACCCTGTGTGAGATACTTCGAAATGGGATTGAAGACGTCATAGCTGGCGTCCTGTGCACGCAGGACCGTACCCATGCACAATGCAAGGCACGAAACAAGCGTCAATCTGAGCAATCTGGAGGTAATCATATGACTGCTCTGATTGCAAATATCAAGCCACCTGATTATATTTGTAAATACGTGACACAAAGCCGCCCGCCACATGAAAATCACACTATTGACAGTCGGAAAGACAGACGTGAAATGGGTGAGAGAAGGACTGGATCTCTATATCTCCAGACTCTCCCACTACATACCCTTCACGCTCGACGAGATACCTGAGCTGAAAAACGTCTCAGCCCTGTCAAAGGACCAGATCAAGGAGAGGGAGGGCGAGCTCATCATGAAGAAGCTCAGGCCGGCAGACGACGTGATCCTTCTCGACGAACACGGCAAGGAATGGCGCAGCATCGAGTTCGCGTCGGTGCTGGAGGAAAAGATTTCCAGAGGCGGGAAAGACATGGTATTCATAATCGGAGGTGCATACGGATTCTCCAGGGATGTCTATGCCAGAGCCAACTCCAAGATGTCACTCTCAAAGATGACCTTCTCACATCAGATGGTTAGAACGGTTTTTGCAGAGCAGCTCTACCGTGCGTTCACCATCATGAGAGGTGAGCCTTACCATCACGAATAGACATGGGCATCATCAAGGGCAGATACAGGCTGAAAGACATAGGCGTGATCGTACTCCTGGCATTGAGTGCGGTCCTCCTGCTGTCATCGGTGAGCCTCAAGGGCTCGCCTGGCGACACCGACAGCGCCTCACGCAGAGTGGAGCGCAAGGTGGAGCAGCGCATGACCATGCTGGATGCATTCATGGACAAGGCCACGAAGTCCGACCACAGCCGCACCCTCAACGCCATCCCGGAGGACATGGTCGTGTACCGCTATGTCAACGACACACTCACCAACTGGTACAACCAGTTCACGGTCGCCAACGACGACATCACCTCCAGATATCTCTTCCAGACTCTCAACAACCCCCGCGCGGAAGTGGTCTCCCCTCTTGCATACGCATCCGAAGAGGTCTGCCTGGTCAACATGGGGCCGAGATGGTATCTGCTCAAGAGCCGCACGGAGAATGAGGTGAAGGTGATAGGAGGACTGATGGTCATGAATGAGATGGACCGCAGCTCCTACAACGGCGTGAACCGCCATTTCAGGCTCGGCGAGAAATTCTCGATACGCCCGCTCACCTACAGCTGCGGATCGTCCGTGAACTACAAGGGCGTGCCTCAGTTCAAGATTCTCTACGACTCGATGCAGGGACAGGTCATGACCAACCCGTACATGGTGTGGGTGTCCCTGATCATATTCGTGATCGCAGTGCTGCTGTTCCTCAACAACAACCGCAGCCTCTGGAGGTATCTGGCATCCATGTCGGCGCTGAGCGTGGCGATGCTGGGCATGTACTTCTGGGGTTTCCAGCTCCGCAACGAGGCCAGGCTCTTCTCCCCCGCCCTCTACGCCGACGGAGGTTTCCTGTTCTCGATAGGCGCAGTGATCATGGTGGACGCCTTCATCATCCTGTTTGTGGTGTGCACCTACATGATACGCAACGTCGCACTCAGGGACATTCTCCAGAGGAGCAGGTCCCCGAAGAGGGTATTCACCCTGATCACATTCATGACCCTCATGGTCATTGCGGCGATAATTCTGTTCTCGATAACCACCATAAGGAGCATCACGCTCAACTCAGGCATCTGCCTGGAGCTGAACAAGATCAACGACCTGGACCGGTACTCGGCGGTCGTGTATGCATCCAACCTCGCCCTGCTCCTGACCATACCCCTGCTGCTGCAGATGCTCCGGCCGGGAATCAAAGAGCTGGCGGGATTCTCGTTTGACGCATTCTCGACCACCAGCCGCTGCATCATGGCGCTGTGCGTGGGATTCGGCATGACGGCGCTCACCAGCATTGTGGGACTCCGCAAGGAAGAGGACCGCCAGAGCGTGTGGGCCAACCGCCTCTCCGTCGAGAGAGACCTCGGTCTCGAGATGCAGCTCCGCTCGGCCGAGACCCCGATAGCCGACGACATGCTCATCGGAGCGCTCGCGAGCGTCCAGAAGGGAGCCAACGCCGTGCTCAACCGCATCGCGGACAACTACCTCTCACGCATCACCCAGGACTACGACGTAGCCGTGTTCGTGGCCAGCGACAGGGCCTCGATGGAGGATCTCGCCTTCATCCAGGCACGCCTCCAGGACTCCGAGCCCATCTACCCCAACTCGCATTTCGTCTACCGCACCTCCCGCAGCGCGCGCACCAGCTATACCGGTTACTTCTCGTATGTCACCAATGTGGGCGTGTCGCACGTGCTCGTGGAGGTCGAGGCCAAGGCCAACAGGGCCGACAAGGGCTACTCCACCCTCCTGGGCGTGTCTTCGCTCGGCAGGGTGACTCTCCCTCCCAACTACTCCTACGCCAAATATTCGGACAACGAGCTGTCCACCTCGAGGGGAAGGTTCGCGTACTCCACCATCCTCGACGAGGAGCACATGGAGCTGATCTCATCCAATACCACACGCATCTCCGAAAACGGGTACGTGCATTTCATCAACCATGTGTCGGAGCACGAGCACATCATCATCTCGCGCCCTAAGGCGGAGTCGAGCTACTATGCCGTGACAGCGCTCCTGCTGACCCTGGTCGTATTTGCCCTCCTGTCGCTGCTCAAGATCGTGTGCAGGCACAGCAAGCTGACGATACAGGAGGCCAGCGGATACTACAAGTCAAGGGTGTCCATAGTGCTGGTCGTATCGCTCGTGCTGACCCTGGTGATCATGGCGGCGGTCAGCGTCGTGTTTGTGTACAGGCGCAACGATGCCAATAAGCGCACGATGATGACCGACAGGGTCAACTCCATACGCGCCATACTCGAGAGCGAGTGCGAAAAGGCGCGCACGTTCCGGGATCTGAGCAGTCCCGAATTCAGCGCCCTGGTGGATGAGACGAGCAACATGATGACCACCGACATCTCGCTCTACACCACCGAAGGCAAGGTGTTCTACTCCACCACCCCGGAAATCTTCGACCGTGCCCTGCTCGGCAGCAGGCTGGACCAGAATACGTACCACGCCATCATGCATCTGAACAAGCGCTACTTCATCCAGAAGGAGACCATTGGCGACAAGAGGTACTACTCCCTCTACGCCCCTGTGTACAACTCCGCCGGAGATATGCTCTGCATCATGAAGTCGCCGTACACGGATGAGAACTTCGATTTCGAGAGGGATGCGGTGTTCCATTTCGCCACCATGTTTGTGGTGTTCATCTTCCTGCTGATAGTCGCGCGCTTCCTCATCCTGCGCGTCGTCAACAGGCTTTTCAAGCCTCTGGAGGAGATGAGCAGCAAGATGGAGGCCACCAATGTGGACAGCCTCGAGTATATCCAGTACTCCAACAACGACGAGATATCGTCTCTGGTGACATCCTACAACAGGATGGTCAGCGACCTCTCCGAAAGTACGCGTCAGCTCGCCCAGGCGGAGCGCGACAAGGCATGGAGCGGCATGGCGCGCCAGGTGGCGCATGAGATCAAGAATCCGCTCACCCCGATGAAGCTCCAGCTCCAGCGCATCATCAGGCTCAAGGAGAAGGGCGCTCCGGGATGGGAGGACAAGTTTGACGAGGTGGTAAAGGTGGTGCTCGACCATATCGACGTGCTGACCGACACCGCAAACGAGTTCTCTACCTTCGCTAAGCTCTATTCTGAGGAGCCGGTGATGATAGATGTGGACAGGCTGCTGCAGGATGAGATAGGCATGTTCGATGCCAGGGAGGGTATCGAGTTCCGGTATTTCGGCCTCGGGGGCGCGAAGATCATGGGACCGAAGCCTCAGCTCACGCGCGTGTTTGTCAATCTCCTGACCAATTCCGTGCAGGCACTGACGCTGAGGGCGCAGGAGGCCGCCGAGAGGGGCGAGACGGCACCTGTGGGGATAATCGCCGTTTCCCTCCGCAATTCGGCAGAGGACGGCTGGTACGATATCGTATTCGAGGACAACGGTCCGGGTGTGGCCGAGGCCAATCAGGACAGGCTCTTCACTCCGAACTTCACGACAAAGTCAAGCGGCACGGGTCTCGGCCTGGCGATATGCCGCAGTATCCTGGAGAAGTGCGACGCGACCATACAGTACTCGCGCTCATTCGCTCTCGGAGGCGCATGCTTCTCCATCCATTATCCGAAAAACAAATGAAATACAAGCATATGAGATTCATGAAGCACACTTTGGCTGCCATCGCAGCCCTCATGCTCTGCAGCATGGCACAGGCCGGCAACGGCATCACATTCAAGTGGGTTGACACAGATGTACGCCAGGAGAAGGACGTTCAGCCTTCGGAGTTCCTGAAGAAGGCTTTCGCGTTCCCGGCATGGCGCGGTGAGAAGGTCAACGCCGAGGCCGTCATCTGGGCGGAGACAGACCTGCAGGAGGTGAGTGTGACCGCGAGCGATCTCGTGTGCGGCCGGAGCGTCATCCCGTCATGTGCGGTGAGCACAAGCTTCGTGAGGTATGTCATGGGCGACAAGCTCGATGAGACCCAGTACGGACAGTGCGGCCGCAGGGACAGCACCGTATGGCCGAGATATCTCTCTGCCGACATGCTTGACAATGTAGTGGCCACCGATATCGCAGCATCGATGTCACAGCCGGTATGGGTGAGCGTCAAGGTGCCTGCAGATGCCGCTCCGGGCAAGTACCGCGGCAAGATCACCCTCAAGGGAAAGGGCATCGCAGAGATGTCGCTTCCTGTCGAGATAGAGGTGCAGGACCGCCTCATGCCGGAGCCGTCGGAGTGGGGATTCCATCTCGACCTGTGGCAGAATCCATACTCAGTGGCCCGCTGGCACAACGTGCGCCTCTGGAGCGATGAGCATTTCGAGTATCTCCGTCCTGTCATGCAGATGCTTGCCGATGCAGGCCAGAAGGTCATCACCGCCACTGTTCTCGACAAGCCTTGGAACGGTCAGACCGAGGATCCGTTCGGACCTATGATCACCAAGATCAAGAGGGCTGACGGAAGCTGGCTCTATGACTATACCATCTTTGACAAGTGGGTGGAGTTCATGATGGGACTCGGCATCGACGAGCAGATCAACTGCTACTCCATGGTGCCTTGGAAGATGTCTTTCGACTATTTCGATCAGGCGACCAACAGTCTCGCATCTGTAGAGTGCACTGTGGATTCTCCTGAATTCGCAAATTACTGGGGAAGCTTCCTCAAGGATTTCCAGGAGCATCTTCGCGTGAAGGGATGGCTGGGCAAGACCAACATCGCGATGGATGAGCGCTCTATGGAGGCCATGCTCGCGACTATCGCCCTTGTCAAGAGTGCGGCTCCAGAGATCGGCATCGCTCTCGCGGGATCATATCATGAGGAGATCCAGGCTGACATCAACGATCTCTGCATCACTTCCGTAGAGGAGTTCCCTGAGGATATCAGGGAGCAGAGGCATCAGGACGGCCTTGTGAGCACATATTATACCTGCTGTGCCGAGGGTTACCCTAATACCTTCCTGGCATCTGTGCCTGCAGAGGGCTCATGGATAGGATGGTATGCTCTCGCCCACAATTTCGACGGATATCTGCGCTGGGCATTCAACAGCTGGACCATCGACCCGATCAGGGATGGGCGTTTCCGTACCTGGGCAGGCGGCGACTGCTATATGGTATATCCTGAGGCCAGAAGCAGCATCAGGTTCGAGAAGCTCATCGAGGGCATCCGCGACTATGAGAAGGCACGCATCATGATGGCCGAGTGGGAGGCACGCGGCGAGGCCGGCAAGATCGCCCGCTTCCAGGCCGCTCTCGACGCCTTCATCATCCCTAACATCCCTATCCACGGCGCCGCCGCTCCAGTCACCGCCGCCAGAAAGATCCTCGCAGAGAAATAGCCACGCAGAGAAGTGGACAAGAAAGAGGGTGACTAAAAGTCCATGTGGACTTAGAGGTCACTCTCTTTTTCATTTCCCTCCTGCTTCCGAGCGTCGTCTGCCCTCCTCCGGAAACCTTCCGTTTCGTTCCATTCCGCCCCGCCTGCGGTGCCGTGGCTGTCGCAGCTGCGGGATTGCCTCTATTGATACGGTGATACCGCCCCCCTGACGCAGCTGCGGGTTGGCCTCTTTGCGGGCGGAAATGAGCTCCGCAACGCCCGCCGCAGAGGCAATCCCTCCACTGCTCTGGGCGGCATGGCCTCGGTATTGAAGGGAAATCCTGCAGATATGACAGTTGCGGCAAGTGGGCCAGACTGATCGGAGGACGCACTCGAAGTACATTTCATCTGCAGCATACGAAATTCACCTGCACCAGCGATATGCCTTCCAGGCATCTGAGAGACAGGTCAGCGGTGCAGGTCCTCACTGGGAGGAGGGACCTGCATCATTCATGGGCAATACAAGCCCCAGAATGGATATCCATGCTGCAGGTGATTTTCATCTTCAACCCCATCGCCCATCCGTCCGCAAACATGGTCGCCGGCTCCACCTTCAGCCGGCAGCAAAGACCTGCCAGCATACATTAATGAGCTGCCTGGAACCGGGGATTGCATGTCTGAAGCAGGGTTTGAATGACTGGAAGCCGGGGCCTCGCGTAATGAAAACAGAGAAATCACTGAAACACCTGCCACGAACCGACGGATGATACTCCCAAGCACCGGTTCGCGCCACTGCTCCCTCCAACATTGAAATGTCCTCAAGACAATCAATAGAATATGCTGACGCGACGCGGCATTTTGCACTAAAATACAGGCTTCGCGTCATGAAAAACTACTGAACTGCCAGAAACCATGACGCGACGCGGTACTTAAAGCTCAAAACATCGCGTCGCGTCACAAACCTTCGAGCCGTGGCTACCGCAGCAGCGGAACTGTGCCGCCCGCTATGGCAGCGAGACACTTGAGAAAGATCTGCGAGATACGCAAATCAGGCGGACAATCAGATGCAGAAGGCCGTCGAGGAGGCAGACCCGGAGGGCAAACTCCAAGACATTGCCTGGAGCAGCTGTTTTGTCCGCAGGCCGGAGTGGTGGGACGGCAGGAAGAAAGGGACTTGAAAGGGGACAAGAAAAAGGCCGCCTTCCCAGGCGGCCTTGATATATCTGTGCGATAGTCTGTATGCGTCAAAGAGCCAGACTTTCTGCTGAAAACAGGATCTCTACAGAAAAACCCAGACTCTCTGTCAGATACTTAGACTCTCTGTCCGTATGAGCGGTCAGTGGTGTTGACTGTGATGACGTCACCCTGGTTGATGAAGAGAGGAACCATGATCTTGGCGCCGGTCTCGAGAGTAACCTCCTTGAGTGCACTGGTAGAAGCGGTGTTGCCCTTCACTGCAGGCTCTGCGTATGTAACCTCGAGGGTAACATATGTAGGAAGCTCGCATGTGAGGCATCTCTCCTCGTCAGCGACGAACATCATCTCGACATGCTGTCCCTCCTTCATGAGGTCTGCATTGTCAACAACATCCTTAGGAAGCTGGATCTGCTCATATGTCTCCTCGTGCATGAAGTTGAATCCGTCCTCCTCTGCATAGAGGAACTGATAAGGACGTCTCTCCACGTTGATAGTCTCGATCTTCATACCTGCGGTGAAGGTGTTCTCAAGGATACGACCGTTCTCGAGGTTGCGAAGCTTGGTCTTAACGAAAGCCGGACCCTTGCCAGGCTTAACGTGCTGGAACCATACGATCATGCATGGCTTACCGTTGAAATTCAGATAAAGACCGTTCTTGAAATCTGCTGTTGTTGCCATAAAATATCTCTTATATAATTGATTATCGTATTCGAATCACGCAAATTTAATGTTTTGTGACTTTTTATGCAAAATTTTCTATATGCGCGGCGACCTCCTCCAGCAGCCATTTCGGCGTCGAAGTCGCGCCACAGACACCCACATGGTCATCCGGGCGGAACCATTCGCGCCTCAGCTCTGCAGAAGAGCCGATATGGTAGGTGCGGATATTGACCGAGCGGCAGAGATTGCACAGAACAAGGCCGTTGGAGCTGGCCTTGCCCGCCACGAAGATGATGATGTCGTGCGTCCTGGCAAATTCGGTGAGTCCCGAATGGCGCGATCCCACCTGCCTGCAGATGGTGTCATGTACCCTGAGCAGGTCGTCCGAAGCCATGTGCGCGCAGACCGAAGCGCAGATCCCTTCGTATTCCGCCGGGCTCTTGGTGGTCTGCGAGAATATCTCCACCGGTTCGTCGCAAGGCACCTCTCCCCTCTCGAACGCCGCCTGCAGCATCTCAAGATTCTCCACGACAAGTGCATCCCCTCCGACCTGGCCGACGAGACCGAGGACCTCGGCATGTCCCACCTTTCCGAAAATGATGACCTTGCCCCTTCCGCCGAGGGCTGCGTACGCCTCCCTGATGGCTTTCTGGAGCTGCAATACCACCGGGCAGGTGCAGTCCACGACCTCAAGCCCGAGCTCTGCCGCCCTGGCGTAGGTCTGCGGAGGCTCGCCGTGCGCCCTGATCAGCAGGGTGTCGCCGCACCCGGGAACCGCAGCCGCACCGGCACTCCCCTCTACCGCAGCCACCGGACCGCACCCAGACGCCGAAGCATCAGACGACATCACAGACGGCACCATCTTCCCCAGGTCGTCGAGGGTGATGGTGCGGAGTCCCTTGGACTCGAGACGCGCGAGCTCTTCTTCATTGTGGACTATCGAACCCAGAGAATAGAGGGTCCTGTCGCGATGTTCCGCAAGGTAGTTCTCCGCTGTCGTGATGGCGCGGATGACGCCACCGCAGAAGCCGGAGTGAGGATCGATTTCGACTGAGCGTGCCATAATGCCTCAGAATGCAGGATATGTTATTCCAGAATGCCGAATCTGCCCTGGATGAGCCCCTTGATCCAGACGACCTCCTCCTTGAGGGTCATGTCCGAATTGTCGAGGACAAACGCGTCGTCGGCGCGCCTGAGCGGAGACACTTCACGGTGCGAGTCGATGTAGTCCCTCTCTATGAGGTTCTTCATCACATCCTCGAGCACAGGGTTCTCTCCCTTGGCGTTGAGCTCATCGAAGCGGCGGCGTGCACGCACCTCCGGTGTGGCTGTGATGAACACTTTCACCTCTGCCTCCGGGAAAACGGTCGTGCCTATGTCGCGGCCGTCCATGATGACGCGCTTGCGGCTTCCGGCCTCATGGAGCTTGCTGTCTACAAATTCCCTGACGAATCCCACGGCCGAGATCGGGCTCACCTGGGATGACACTCCGAGGGTGCGTATCTCTTTCTCGACGCACCTGTCTCCGATGAAGAGATGGCTGCCGCCGCCGCAGTCCTCGAAATGGAGGTCGAGGGTCGCGAGAGCCTGGCGGAGAGCCGGCTCGTCGATGCTGTTGTCCTCCGAGATGATGCCGTGCTCCTGAGCATAGAGGGTCACACCCCTGTACAGGGCGCCGGAATCAAGATATAAGAAAGAGAACTCCGAAGCGACAAGCTTCGCGAATGTGCTTTTTCCTGTGGAAGAATAGCCGTCAACGGCGATGATTATGTCTGGGATTTGCATCTGGCACAATGTTAGAAGACAAAATTAGAAATTTTTACAGATATTTGCACCATTATGAAGATACTGGTTATTGACGACGAGAGGTCCATCCGCAATTCGCTGAAAGAGATCCTCACCGACGAAGGTTATGATGTAGAAGTCGCCGAAGATGGCGCCATAGGGCTCTCCATGGCAGAAAAAGGACGTTACAACGTCATTTTCTGCGACATCAAGATGCCCAACATGGACGGTCAGGAGTTCCTGGAGAAGATCAGCGCGGAAGGCACCGACGCAGCCATCGTGATGATCTCAGGACACGGCGACATCACCACCGCGGTGGACTGCATCAAGCACGGCGCCTTCGATTTCATCGAGAAGCCTCTCGACCTCAACCGCATCCTCATCACCATCAAGAACGCCACCGAGAAGGCATCCCTCGTCAAGGAGACACGCATCCTCAAGAAAAAGGTGTACGGACAGCAGATGATCGGCGAGTCCGAGCCTATGATGCGCATCAGGGACATGATCTCCAAAGTGGCTCCGACCGATGCCAGAGTCCTCATCACCGGAAGCAACGGAAGCGGCAAGGAGCTCGTGGCCCGCAGCCTGCATGAGCAGAGCCGCCGCAGCGCCATGCCTTATGTCGAGGTCAACTGCGCCGCAATACCTTCAGAGCTCATCGAGAGCGAGCTTTTCGGACACGAGAAGGGATCCTTCACCTCCGCGATCAAGCAGCACAAGGGCAAGTTCGAGCAGGCTGACGGAGGTACCCTCTTCCTCGACGAGATCGGCGACATGAGCCTTTCGGCTCAGGCAAAGGTGCTCCGCGTGCTCCAGGAGAAGAAGCTCTCCAGAGTCGGCAGCGACAAGGATATCGAGGTGGATGTGCGCGTGGTGGCCGCCACCAACAAGAACCTCATCAAGGAGATCGCCGACGGCAACTTCAGGGAGGACCTCTACCACCGCCTGAGCGTGATCGTGATACACGTGCCGTCCCTCAATGACAGGCGCGACGACATCCCGCTCCTCGTGGATTATTTCGTGAAGCAGATATGCACGGAGACCGGCATGCCGCAGAAGACCTTCTCACCCGAGGCGATGAAGCTGCTTCAGGGCAAGGACTGGACCGGCAATATCCGTGAGCTCCGCAATGTCGTGGAGCGCCTCCTTATTCTGGGAGATTCTGTGATTTCTCCTCAGAATGTGAAGGAGAATGTAAATCTTTAGCGAGCGCCCTGGCCTTTTCGGCGGCCACGGACTTTTTCAGCACAAAACCGCTTCCGAGGTACTTGGTGCGGACGTCTTCGTCTGCAGCGAGAGCCTCTGGCGTGCCCGACTGGAGGATGGTACCCTCGTAGAGGAGGTACGCCCTGTCGCAGATGGCCATGGTCTCACCGACATTGTGGTCGGTGATGATGATGCCGATGTTCTTGTATTTCAGGGTCGCGATGATGTACTGGATGTCCTCCACCGCAATAGGGTCGACTCCGGCGAACGGCTCGTCGAGGAGGATGAATTTAGGGTCGATGGCCAGCGCACGTGCAATCTCGCAGCGGCGGCGCTCTCCTCCGGACAGCTGGATGCCGAGGCTCTTGCGCACCTTTGAAAGGTTGAACTCATCGATGAGGGACTCGAGCTTCTCGAGACGCTGGGCCTTGCTCATTCCTGACATCTCCATCACGGAGAGGATGTTGTCCTCGACAGACATCTTCCTGAACACGGATGCCTCCTGAGGGAGATAACCCAGACCCTTCTGGGCCCTCTTGTACATAGGGAGGTCTGTGATCTCCTCGTCGTCGAGGAAGATGCGGCCGTCGTTAGGCACGACCTGACCGGTGATCATGTAGAAGCTGGTGGTCTTTCCGGCACCGTTAGGGCCGAGGAAGCCGACGATCTCGCCCTGCTCCACCTCCATTGACACACCCTTGACGACGGTGCGGATGCCGTATTTCTTTACAAGATTCTCGCAATGCAGTTTCATAACGTAAGCGTCTTAGATGTCAAGTCCGAGGTCTATCACGAAATCCTTGACCTCAGGGTTTGTGGAGATCATCTCCTTGGCCTTGTCGGCCGGCATGTAAACGACGGTCTGCTCGACGGTGGCCACTGTGTCCACGGCGAGCCTGATCCTGGTGGAGCCTACAATCCGGACATAGCTGGTCTCGAGGTTCCTGAGGAGGTTGTCCTCAATCCACTTCTTCTGCGCCTCGTTGGTGACGGAGAAGGTGAGCACCTTGGTGCCGTTGTCCTCGCTGACTTCGAGCTTAGCGGTCTTCAGAGCGTTGAAGAGTCTCGGACGGTCCTTGGTGGTATCTACGAGCTCAGGCCACTTCTCGAGCATCACGGAGTCGTCAGGCATGGCGTCAGAGGCATTTGCAGCGGCGGCTGCGCCTGACTGCTTCCTGTCTTCCTCGATGATGGAATTGAGGGAAATGGAAGCGCCCGCCGATGAGCGGCGGCGACGTGGAGTCGGTTCGGCTGCAGGAGCTGCCTGGTCGGCGGCCGGCTGAGGGGCTGTCGGGACAGGAGCAGCGGCAGCCGGCGACTGTGCAGGCTGTGGCGCTGTCTGGGTCGGTGCAGGTGCGGGCTGAGGTGCAGATGGAGCCGGCTGCGGTGCGGCTGGAGCTGATGCCTGTGGTTCAGGAATCGGGGCGGCAACCGGTGACGGCTGCGGTGCTTCAGGCGCAGGAGCGGCAGGCTGTGCGGCAGCAGGGGCCGGGGCAGGCACTGCAGGTGCAGGCTGTGCGGCAGCTATGGTTTTCTGAGGAACGGGTGCCGTGGCGCCCATCTGAGGCATTCCGGAGAGGAAACATGCCTTCATCAGAGTGTATTCGATGTGGAGACGCTGGTTGGCGCTGGCCTTGTAGCCGGCTTCGCACTGGGTGGTGAGTGTCAGGGCGTCATAGAGGAACTTCAGGCTGCATGCGGCGGCCTGCTGCTGATACCTCTGCCTGAGCGAGTCCGGAAGGTCGAGGAGCGACTCCAGACCCGCTGTCTTGCTGACGATGAGGTCACGCAGGTGGGAGCTCAGCGAGAGCACGAAGTGCAGGGCATTGAAGCCCTTGGTCAGGATCTCGTCGAAGGTGAGCAGTGCCGTCGGATAGTCGGCCCTGAGGAAAGCATCCACCAGGGTGAAGCAGTACTCGTAGTCGAGGACGTTCAGATTGCGGAGGACATCTTCGTAGTGGATGTCGGAGCCGCAGAATGCGACGGTCTGGTCGAATATGGTGAGGGCGTCGCGCATGGCGCCGTCCGCTTTCTTGGCGATGATGTGGAGGGCCTCGTCATCGATGCTGATGCCCTCTTTCGTGGCGATGCCGCGGAGATTGAAGACTATGTCTGAGACAGAGATGCGGTTGAAGTCGTAGGTCTGGCAGCGCGAGAGGATGGTCGGGATGATCTTGTGCTTCTCGGTGGTGGCCAGGATGAAGATGGCATGTGCAGGCGGCTCCTCGAGGGTCTTGAGGAAGGCGTTGAAGGCAGCCTGGCTGAGCATGTGGACCTCATCGATGATATAGACTCCGTACCTGCCGACCTGAGGCGGGATCTGGACCTGGTCCAGAAGGGCCTTGATGTCGTCTACGCCGTTATTTGATGCCGCATCGAGCTCATGTATGCAGTATGACCGGCCTTCGGCAAACGATTTGCATGACTCGCATTCGCCGCAAGGCTCCATGTCCGCAGATGGGTTGGAGCAGTTGATGGCCTTCGCGAAGATACGCGCAGTACTGGTCTTGCCGACTCCACGCGGACCGCAGAAGAGATACGCATGGGCGATCTTGCCGCGGGAGATGGAGTTTTTCAGGGTACGGGCGATGACGTCCTGGCCGATCAGCGTGTCGAACGAGTCAGGTCTATACTTGCGGGCTGAAACTACATACTGTGACATAATATCACAAAAATAAGCATTATTTTGTAACTTTGTTGGAGGAGAGTATTAGTATGAAAAAGATTTTGATTCTCATTTCCTCTGTCATCATCCTCGCATTGGGTGACATGACAGCTTACGGACAGGCAACCATCAGCACCCGCAAGATGAAGATAAGCGATTTCTGTACCAAGACCACCAGGATGGTGCTTACAGGAGACGCGATTTTTGACGGAGTATTCCAGGAAGAGGTGGGACGCAGGTGGATGATTTCACCTTTCGAGTTCTGCACCAGGGACGAATATGAAGCATCCAAAGGCAACCGCGACTATTATTTCCTCATGCCTGTGGACAGCCGCAGGAAGAAGGAGGCGGAGCCGGGCCTGACCGTGCTCAATCTCGCCAAGGGCGGTCCCGAGGAGGGAGACAACCCGGGGTTCGACATCCTGAGCCTCCCGTTTGCATCCGCAGAGGAGCCAAACGGAAGGGAATATGTGTTCCTGCCTGTCCTGATCGATGTGATCCAGAACTACATGAGGGACGCAATGGTGTCTGACGCAGCCATGCTCGCAGTTCCGGGCAAGGCCACGAACAAGCTCCTCAAGGCATCCAAGATGAAGGTCGTGCTGTCCAAGGACGACATTGCACCTTCTGTCAAGATCGAGGACTGGAATGACAAGAATGTCTTCGTGGTCGAGGAGGAAGTGGCTGACGGACTCCTGGAGTCAAAGGCCGAGAATACCCTGCTGAGCTATGTGGTGGCACCGTCTACCCCTCAGAAGGGATCGGTATGCTACTGCTTCCTCATCACAGCGGACACACACGAGATAATTTTCTGCAGCAAACACGCAGCAAAGGACGAGTCCAAGATAGGATTCCTGTCTGATGACATCAAGATCGCCGTCATATCCCGCAAGCAGTAATGGAGAGTCCTCTTGACAGATACGTACGCGAGCACAGCAGCTCCCAGACCGAAGCGCTGGAGTGGATCCAGAAGCAGACCAACATACGCACCAACTACCCGCGCATGCTCTCCGGAGCGGTGCAGGGCAGGCTTCTGACCATTCTGGTGGAGATGATGGGCGCCAGGCGCATACTCGAGATCGGCGCCTTCACCGGCTATTCCGCCACATGCATGGCATACGGCACGGGAGAGGAGGGCCACATCGACACCCTCGAGATCAACGACGAGCTCGAGAGCCTCATGCGCGAGGGTTGGAGACGCGCCGGCGTGGACGGCAGGATAGAGCTCCACATCGGAGATGCGAAGGAGACTCTCGCCCGCCTGCGCGAAAGCTCTGCTGAGCCGTACGACCTGGTCTATATGGATGCCAACAAGCGCGAGTACTGCGCCTACTACGACCTCATCATCGACATGATCAGGCCGGGAGGAGTGATACTTGCGGACGATGTGCTGTGGGACGGAAAGGTCTACGAAGAGCCTATGCCTCATGACAGGCAGACACTTGGGATAGCGGCCTTCAATGACATGGTAGCCGCCGACCCACGTGTCGAATGCGTCATACTCCCGATCAGGGACGGACTTACCATCATCAGGAAGAAAGTCTGAAACCTGCCACCCATTCTGAAACTGACATAACCCATGAAAATACGAAGATTCCTTTTCATTGCCGCCGCAATCATCACGACCATGACCTGCAGCACCAGCTGCCTCATGGGCAGATACATGTGCAAGTTCGCACTCCTTCCGGAGGAGCACGGCAATGACATCGAGGGCGACAGGGCAAAGGCCGAGAGCCACTACCCCGGCATCCTCAACTGGTATGACACACTCCACGACGGCGGTCTTTTCAGGGACACCACCATGGTGGGAGAAGGAGGCTACAGGCTCCACGCCGTATACGCCTCCGCAAAGGAGCCGGCCAAGGCTCAGGGCACCGCGATCGTCATCCACGGCTACACCGACAACCACATCTGCTTCATGAACCTGGTCAGGATGTACAGGGATGACCTCAACTACAATGTCCTCGCTCCGGATCTTCACTACCACGGCTACTCCGAGGGCAAGGCCGTGCAGATGGGATGGTTCGACAGGCTCGACATCATCAGGTGGATCGATGTGGCCCACAATGTATGGAGCGACGATTTCATGGTGATCCACGGCGTGTCCATGGGCGGCGCCACCACAATGATGGTCAGCGGCGAGGAACTGCCGGAATACGTGAGAGCCTTTGTGGATGACTGCGGATATTCGTCCGTATGGGATCAGTACAAACATAACCTCAAGCAGATGTTCCACCTGCCTCCGTTCCCTGTGCTCAACAGCGCGAGCATCGTATGCAGGCAGAAGTACGGCTGGAGCTTCAAGGAGGCCTCTTCTGTCGACCAGCTGGCTAAGTGCGACCGTCCTATGCTCTTCATCCACGGAGACAAGGACGATTTCGTCCCTACGGAGTTTGTATACAAGAATTACGAAGCGAAGGTCAATGGTTACAAGGATATCTGGCTGGCACCGGGATCCGAGCACGCCATGGCATACAAGGACCACCCTGCCGAATACACACAGCGCGTACGCGACTTCCTGGCCATCGCAAAAAAACAGTAGCAGATGAGAAAAGTTCTTACCCTCCTGCTGGCAGCCATCATGCTGCCGGCATGCTGTCATTCAGGAAAGATCTCCGACTCAGAGGCCAGGGAAATGATCTCTGCCCCTCTCAGGGAGCAGATCATCAGCAAGGCTGAGGCCGACCTCAAAGCAGAGCCGATCACCATCACTGCCTACCCGGCAGAGGAAAGCCAGGGCGGGCTGCACGACTTCTTCTCAGAGGCGGACTACAGCTGGCCGGATCCGGCCAATCCCGACGGCCCGTACAAGGGCAGGGACGGCTACACCAACCCCGACAATTTCAACGAGCACCGCTTCGCGCTCAACCGCATGAGCATGATAGTGGCCAATCTCGCGTCCGCATGGATACTCACCGGAGAGCAGAAGTACGCTGATGCCATCCTCCCCCACCTCTATGCATGGTTCATCAACGAGGATACGAGGATGAATCCCAACATGAAGTACGCCCAGGCCGTTCACGGAAAGTTTGCGGGAAGATGCTACGGCATCATCGACACCATCCACCTCATCGAGGTGGTCCAGGCCATGATAAGACTCGAGAAGGCAGGGCTCATGCCTGAGGATCTCCTGGAGGGCACCAAGAGCTGGTGCTACAGGTTTGTGGACTGGCTGTTCGACGACCCTCAGGGCATCATGGAGATGCGCACGGGCAACAATCACGGAGTCTGCTGGATCCTTCAGGTCGGCACCTATGCGAAATATGCCGGATGGACAGAGATGTACATGTTCGCGAAGAACAGATTCAAGTACAAGTATCTCCCTGAGATGGCGGCGGACGGAAGCTTCCCTATGGAGCTTGAGCGCACGAAGAGCTATGGCTACAGCATATTCAACCTCGATGCCATGGTAGGCGTATGCCAGACCCTTTCGACTCCGGATGACGACCTCTGGACCTTTGTGGCGGAGAACGGCAATGTCATCAGGATGGCTCTGGACTTCATGTTCCCGTATATCCAGGACAAGAGCAGGTGGCCGAAGGATCCGGATGTGATGTACTGGGACGAGTGGCCTGTGGCTCAGCCGTCGCTGATCTTTGCATGGAACCGCTTCCGCAATGAAGCGGACTTCGACGCACAGGCATACTATGACACCTGGCTCAGGCTTGACCACTTCCCTCAGAATACCGAAGTCATCAGAAACCTGCCGCTGAGGAACCCTGTCCTCTGGCTGTTTTAACCCAAGTCCATATCTCCGAAAATGAAGACTGTCACCAGAACACTGGCAATCGCCGCTGCCATCATTGCCGCTGTCTCATGCGGCCCGAAGAAGACCTCTGCAGAGATCGAACTGACAAAGACCGCTCCCGCGTTCACCGCAGGTGCGCACAAGAAGCTTGTGGCAATGGATCTGGACGCCACTCTCACCCAGCACAAGACACCTCTCGAGGATGCTAACAGGGAGGCGCTTGACCGCCTGGGAGAGAAATATGCCCTGCTGATGGTCGGAGGAGGAGGCGCCGAGCGCATTCACAGGCAGATGAATGACTACCCTATCGATGTGCTTGGCAATTACGGCATGCAGGAGGCTAGGGTGATAGACGGAGAATGGAAGCTTATCCGCTCCGATGTGGCTCCTGTGGACAGCGCGGCCATCATGGAGAAGTGCCAGCATTTCCGTGACAAGTACGGCTTCACGAAGTATTACGGCGACCCCGTGGAGTTCCATCAGAGCGGCATGATAACTTTCGGTCTGCTTGGCACCAAGGCACCAAGTGAGGAGAAGCTGGCCTTTGATCCTGACAAGAGCAAGCGCAGGGCTATCTACAGGGAGGTCTGCGAGGCTTTCAGCGATTATTCTGTATTCATCGGAGGATCGACTTCTTTCGATCTCGCTCCGAAGCAGTACAATAAGTATGACGCCATCATGAGGTTTGCAGCCCAGAACGGCTACGCCAAGGACGAGATCATCTTTATCGGTGACGATCTCGAGGATGGTGGCAATGACAGCCATGTGCGTCTCGGCGGCCTGGACTATATCTATGTCCACGACTACCACGATTTCCCTCAGCTCATAGAGCCACTCCTCAGAGCAGAATAAAGCTGATTTCTCGTCTGAAATCGCCGCCAGCATTATTCGATTTCAGCGGCCCGAGCTGAGACGGAGCCGGGAAGCCACTTGCTCCCGGTTCGCAGCGGCTGCTTCGGTATCGTCTTCGCCTGTCGCGGCTGACTCCTCCCTTTTAGTCTGCTTCGCAGCCTAACGGTCGTCAATCACACGCCGCTCCCGGGCGGCTCTTCCGATACCTCAGCTTTTCCGCCGCTGCTCCAAGTCGCTGCGTGACTTCCCGGCTCCGTCTCTTTTGCCCGGCCCAGAATGGCCGCGTTTCTGCTGACTCCTCGACGCCCTTCCGCCGTATGTCAGTCCACGAACTTATTATCCGATCTGAGCGCCGTTGACGAGAGCCTCCTGAGGGGTGATGAACCTCATCTTGCCGTCACCCTGACGGGCCATGAGAATCATACCCTTGGACTCGATGCCCCTGATGGTGCGAGGCGCGAGATTGGCGAGAATGCAGATCTGCTTTCCGACCATCTCCTCTGGGCTATAGTACTCAGCGATACCTGAAACAATGGTACGCTGATCAATGCCTGTATCGATGGAAAGCTTGAGGAGCTTGTCTGTCTTAGGCACTCTCTCCGCAGCAAGCACAGTCGCAGTGCGGATATCCATGGCGTCGAACTGCTCGAATGTAACTTCGGCCTTCTGAGGCTCGATCTTCTTCGCAGCCTCCTCAGCGGCAGCTGCTGCTGCGGCAGCCTCACGCTCGGCCTTGATATCTGCAAGGCGCTTGAGCTGCGCGTCGATGGCGTCATCCTCGATCTTGGCAAAAAGAAGCTCTGCAGCTCCAAGCTGATGCTCTGCAGGGATCAGGTTCTCCTGTCCGAGCTTGTCCCAGCTCAGGCACACGCACTTGCCGGCACCCGGGCATGACGCTGACATCGCAGCGATATCTGCACCTGAAGGAGCTGAAACGGTATGGCGTGCAGCGCACTCGCCTTCCTTGAAGGTATTGACAGTCTCCTGCTCACCCTTGCGGTGATCGACACCTGCACAGATGCATACGTCAAGCATCTTGCGGAGCTTCTCGGCTGCAAACGGAGTGAAAGGCTCGAATACGATGGCGAGATCCGCACAGATCTGAAGGCAGACATTGAGGATGGTGGCGGTACGTTCCATGTCGGTCTTTGCGACCTTCCAAGGCTCTGTGTCAGAGATGTACTTGTTGCCGACACGCGCGATGCCCATGGCATCCTTGAGCGCCTCACGGAAATGATAGCCCTCGAGGTTCTTCTCGATGGAAGCACGGAGTGCAGGAATCTCGGCAAGCGCCTCCCTGTCGATGTCCTGAAGTTCTCCGGCAGCAGGGACCTTGCCGCCGAAATATTTGTGCGTGAGCACGATGGCACGGTTCACGAAGTTGCCGAAGATAGCCACGAGCTCGCTGTTGTTGCGGGTCTGGAAATCCTTCCATGAGAAGTCGTTGTCCTTGGTCTCAGGAGCGTTGGCGGTGAGCACGTAACGGAGCACGTCCTCCTTGCCCGGGAACTGCTCGAGATACTCGTGAGCCCACACAGCCCAGTTGCGGGAAGTGGAGATCTTGTCGCCCTCGAGATTGAGGAACTCGTTCGAAGGGACATTGTCCGGAAGGATATATCCGTCGCCATATGCCTTGAGCATGGATGGGAAGACGATGCAGTGGAAGACGATGTTGTCCTTGCCGATGAAGTGGACGAGCTTGGTGTCCTCGCTCTTCCACCACTTGCCCCAGCTCTGAGGAAGGAGTTCCTGGGTGTTGGAGATGTAGCCGATAGGTGCGTCGAACCAGACGTAGAGGACCTTGCCCTCCGCACCCTCTACAGGTACAGGCACGCCCCAGTCGAGGTCGCGGCTGACGGCACGCGGCTGGAGGCCGCCGTCGATCCAGCTCTCGCACTGGCCGTAGACATTGCTTCTCCACTCCTTGTGGCCGCTGAGGATCCACTCGGAGAGCCAGCTCTCATAGTTGTTGAGAGGGAGATACCAGTGTGTGGTCTTCTTCTTGACAGGTTCCGCGCCGCTGAGCTTCGACTTCGGGTTTATGAGCTCCTCTGGAGAAAGTGTGCTTCCGCACTTTTCGCACTGGTCACCATATGCGCCTTCAGCACCGCACTTAGGGCAGGTGCCCACGATGTAGCGGTCTGCAAGGAAGGTCTTTGCCTCCGGGTCGTAGTACTGCTCAGACTCCCTGGTGATGAACTTGTCCTCGTCATAGAGCTTCCTGAAGAACTCTGAAGAGTTCTGCTCATGCACTTTGGACGAAGTGCGTCCGTAGATATCGAAGTTGATTCCAAGTCCTGCGAAAGAGTCCTTGATGATCTTGTGGTATCTGTCCACGATGTCCTGAGGGGTACATCCCTGCTGGCGGGCCTTGATGGTGATAGGCACACCGTGCTCATCGGAGCCGCAGACATAGAGGACATCCTCTCCCTTCATGCGGAGATATCTGACATAGATGTCGGCAGGCACATAGACTCCTGCAAGGTGTCCGATATGCACCGGTCCGTTTGCATACGGAAGGGCACATGTCACAAGCGTTCTTTTGTAATTCTTTTCCATATATGTGTGTTCTTTATCTTATCTTCTTTGACTGCACCAGCTTGATGGTGGCCTGCAGTTCCTGTATCCTGCGCATGATGTCCAGCTGCTCATCCATGTCTGCCGTGGCAGCCATCTGGCGTCTGAGCTGATCCACCTGGTATTCCAGCTTCTTCTCCATGTAGAGCATCATGGTCCTCGGGACATACCTCACAAGCCATGAGGAAGTGGTGGTGAGGGCATCCTGAAAGTCCTTGACTGTCAGCTGATACTTCTCCATCGACAATTCCGCCGCAATGTCGGCGGTCTGCCTGTCCTCGGAATCGAGCAGCCTGCGCAGTATCTGCTCCTGCTCGTAACCTGCGTCATAGCCCTCGGCGTATGCCTCGTACACCGCCTGATACGCAGGCGTCTGAAGCTTTCCGCCGTCCTGGTCTATCGAGTCGAGGATGAAATCCGCCACTGTCGGCTTCTCCCCGCCGTCATACATCTCAGAGTCGCTCTCGAACTCCAGGATATCGGTGCCGTGCGTGAGCAGGAACACGAGTATCTCTTTCTCGACCGGAGACACTATCCTGTCTGTCTGGATCTGGCGCTGAGGCTCCTTCACCGGCACCGGCTGCTCCTGGACAGGCGCATCCCCCTGAGGCGCATCCCCGTCCTGGGCGGCAGCCGACTCGCGGCGCTCCGCTCTGAACTGGGCCATCCTCTCATCCTCCATCATCTTCTTGCGGGTGTCCGTGATGCGGCTGAACAGGATCTTGTCCTCGATGCCGAATTTCTGGGACACCATATTGACATAGACGGATCTCTTGACGGCGTCGGGTATGAGGGCGACGGTGTCTGCGATGTCGTTGATGAGGTTGGCGCGCTTGATGGGGTCATTGCCGGCCTGGGCGAGAAGGAGGTCGGTCTCGAATGAGACGAAGTCCTGCTCATGGTCGCGGATGAAGTCCTGAACCTCCTCGAGGCTGTGCTTCCGCGCGAAATCGTCGGGATCGTTTCCCTCCGGCAGGAGGACGACCTTGACATTGAGGCCCTCCTTGAGGACCAGACCTATACCGCGCTGGGCGGCATGTATGCCCGCTCCGTCACCGTCGTACATGATGGTGACGTTGTCTGTGAACTTGTGGATGAGACGCACCTGCTCCACCGTGAGGGCGGTGCCGCAGGATGCCAGGACGTTGGTGATGCCGAGCTGATGCATGGAGACGACATCGACGTTGCCCTCCACCAGGATGCACTTGTCCTGCCTTGAGATCTCCGATTTGGCGAGATAGATGCCGTAGAGCGCGCGGCTCTTGTGGTAGATCTCCGTCTCGGCGGTGTTGACGTACTTGGCAACGGTCTTGTCCGTGCGCAGCGTCCTGCCGCTGAATGCGATCACGCGGCCGCTGAGCGAATGGATAGGGAACATCACGCGCTCGGAGAACTTGTCCACGAGGCGTCCGTCGTCATACCTGACACTGAGTCCCGCCGCAATGAGATATTCGGCCTTGTACCCTGCCGCAAGGGCGGCGTCTGTAAGGGCGGTGCGGCCGGAAGGCGCCCATCCGAGACCGAATCTCGCAATGGTCTCGTCCTCCATGCCCCTGGAATGGTAGTATGCGTAGCCATGGGAGCGTCCCTCCTCCGTGGAAAGACTGTCCACAAAGAACTTCTGGGCGAACTCCGACACCAGATGGAGGCTCTCGCTGCGCTGCCGCGCCTGGATCTCTTCTGCGGATTCTTCAGATTCCTTCACTTCGATATGGTAGCGCTTGGCGATGTACCGGAGCGCCTCTGCGTACGTGCAGTGCTCATGCTCCATGACAAAGCCCACGGCCGAGCCGGCCTTTCCGCATCCGAAGCACTTGTAGATGCCTTTGGACGGGGTCACATAGAATGACGGGGTCTTCTCGTTGTGGAAGGGACAGCATGCGACCAGACTGGCCCCGCGGCGCTTGAGCGTCACGAAGTCGCCGATGACATCCTCGATCCTGGCGGTATCAAGAATAAGGTCAACTGTCTCCTGTGGAATCATAGAAGACAAAAATAATCATTTTCAGTGAAAAATGGGATTATGATGCTATCTCACAGAGGAATTTGATCCTGACGAGACGTATCTCCATCTCCTCGTAGTCTGAGCCCAGATCGCGTATGGCGTCGGCCACGGAATCAGACTCTGCCTCCTCCTTGAAGTACCCGTAGATCTCCTCGATGACATCTTCGTCAAGTTCCTGATCGATGTAGTAGTCAAGGTTGAGCTTGGTGCCGGTGGCGACGATTCCCTCGATCTCACACATGAGTTCATCCATGTCGAGTCCCCTGGCCATCGCGATGTCTTCCAGACTGAGACGGCGGTCTATGCTCTGGATGATGAACACCTTGTTGGCGGACTTGCTCGGAGCGGACTTCACCACAAAGTCGTCAGGACGCGTGATCTCGTTCTCCTCGACGTACTTCCTGATGAGGTCGATGAACTCCCTGCCGAATTTGCGGGCCTTGCCGTCTCCCACACCCTGACAGTTCTTGAGCTCCTCAAAAGTGATAGGATAGATGATGGACATATCCTCCAGTGCCGGATCGCCGAAGATGATCCAAGGCTGCAGTTTCAGCTTCCTGGAGATGTCCTTGCGGAGGTCCTTGAGCATGGACAGGAGGGTTGCGTCCCCGCCGCCGGAGCCGCCCTTGACCGCAGCAGCTGCTGCAGCAGCCTCCTCGTCGTCCTCATCATCCGCGATTCCGGTCGAGAAGGTCCTGTCTTCCACAAGCATGAGGGCGTATGGAGAAGCGTAGAACTCCTCGCCCTGAGGGGTCACGGAGATCAGGCCGTAGCTCTCTATGTCCTTGTGGAGAAGGTTCAGTGTGAGTCCCTGGTGGAGGACTGTACACCAGAATTTGTAAGAGTGCTGCTTCCCGGCCCCGAAGAGAGGCAGGCTGTCGTGGTGGTATGACTTGATGATGGAGTTGGACTCACCGGAGAGGATATTGGCCAGATGCTCTATCTTGAACCTCTCAGGCAGAGACTTTATGAGCTCTATGACCATCGACATCTCTTTACGGCCGTCAAACTTCGGCTTAGGATGGATGCAGTTGTCACAACAGCAGCAGTTGTCCACTGGATACGACTCTCCGAAGTAGCTCAGGAGGAGTTTCCTGCGGCACTGGCTGGACTCGGCGTAAGCCACGACCTCTGCCAGAAGCTGCTTGCCTATCTCCTGCTCGGAGACCGGCTTGCCCTGCATGAACTTCTCCAGTTTCTGGATGTCCTTGTAGCTGTAGTAGGTGATGCAGTTGCCCTCCTGGCCGTCGCGGCCCGCACGTCCCGTCTCCTGGTAGTAGCTTTCTATGCTCTTAGGGATGTCGTAGTGGATGACGAAGCGCACGTCAGGCTTGTCTATTCCCATGCCGAAGGCTATGGTCGCCACGACCACATCGACCTCCTCCATGAGGAATCTGTCCTGGTTCTCGGCACGGGTCTTGGCATCGAGGCCTGCATGATACGGCACGGCCTTGATGCCGTTGATATTGAGGAGCTGGGCCATCTCCTCCACCTTCTTGCGGCTCAGGCAGTAGATGATGCCCGATTTGCCGGGATTCTGGCGTATATACTTGATGATGTCCTTCTCCGGATCCACCTTGTCCCTTACCTCGTAGTAGAGGTTGGGGCGGTTGAAGGAGGATTTGAACACCATCGCCCCCTGGATGCCCAGATTCTTGAGGATGTCGCTCTGGACCTTAGGAGTGGCCGTGGCAGTCAGGGCAATGACGGGAGCCCTTCCGATCTCATCCACAAGGGAGCGTATGCGGCGGTATTCAGGACGGAAGTCATGTCCCCACTCGGATATGCAGTGAGCCTCGTCGATGGCGTAGAAGGATATCTTTATCTCTTTGAGAAGTGCGATGTTGTCATCCTTGGTGAGCGACTCGGGAGCCACATAGAGGATCTTCGTGCGACCGCTCAGCAGATCCTCGCGCACCTCGGCGATCTGTATCTTGTTGAGTGACGAGTTGAGGAAATGGGCGATGCACTCATTGCCGGAGACGAACCCCCTGATGGCATCCACCTGGTTCTTCATGAGCGCAATCAGCGGGGAGATCACTATGGCGGTGCCCTCCATCAGAAGTGCCGGCAACTGATAACACAACGATTTGCCTCCGCCCGTCGGCATCAGGACGAAGGCGTCACCCCCTCCCACGAGATGGGAGATGACGCGTTCCTGATCGCCCTTGAAGGCATCATAGCCGAAAAACTCCTTGAGCTTGGAGTGGATAGCTTCGGAGGTTGGTATCATTATGTGGTCAGTCTTTGGTCAGTCAATAACTGCCAAGGGGGAGGCTGGAGACCAGCCCCCTTGGACTTCGGAAGGCTTACGCCAGCTTATGGATGGCGAGTCCGGAGCGGAGCTTCGGCTCGAACCAGGTCGTTTTAGGCGGCATGATGTTGCCGCTGTCGGCGATGTTGATGAGCTGTCCCATGGAGACAGGATAGAGCGCGAATGCGATCTTCATCTCGCCGCTGTCGACCCTGCGCTTCAGTTCTCCCAGACCGCGTATGCCACCGACGAAGTCGATGCGCTTGTCTGTACGGAGATCCTTGATGCCGAGGATCTTGTCAAGCACGAGCTTGGAAAGGATGGTGACGTCGAGTACGCCGATAGGGTCATTGTCATCATATCTTCCCGGACGTGCCGTAAGTGAGTACCACTTGCCCTCGAGGTACATCGAGAAGTTGTGGAGCTCCTGTGGGGTATAGATATCGGTTCCCATGCCCATGACATCGAAGTCATTGGAAAGCATGCCTATGATCTGCGATGCTGTGAGACCGTTGAGATCCTTCACCACACGGTTGTAGTCGATGATCTTGAGCTGGCTCTCAGGGAAGCAGACAGCCATGAAGTAGTTGTACTCCTCCTGCCCGGTATGAGCCGGATTCTGGGAGCGCTTCTCGGCACCCACGCGTGCCGCAGCTGCGGTGCGGTGGTGGCCGTCTGCCACATAGAATGCCTCCACCTGAGTGGTGAAGAGGCCTGTGATGGCAGCGATGTCTGCATCGTCATCGATGATCCACATCTCGTGTCCGAAACCGTTCTCATCGGTGAATCGGTACTCGGACTCACCCTTGATGTACTTATCCACGATGGCATTTATGCCCTCGTTGTCGTGATATGCGAAGAATACGGGCTCGATGTTGGCATTCTGGATGCGCACATGGATCATGCGGTCATCTTCCTTGTCCCTGCGGGTGAGTTCGTGCTTCTTGATGATGCCGTCGGCATAGTCATCGATGTGGGCGCAGAGGACAAGTCCGTACTGTGTGCGCTCTCCCATGGTCTGGGAGTAGACATAGTAGCATGGCTTGGCATCCTGGACAAGCCATCCCTTTTCCTGCCATTCCTTGAAGTTCACGACCGCGCGGTCATAGACTCTCTGGTCATGGTCCGGAAGGATCGGGTCGAAATCTATTTCCGGCTTGGTGATGTGAAGAAGCGATTTCTCACCTGCCATCCTGAAGGCTTCCTCTGAATTGAGGACGTCGTATGGCGGAGCCGCAACCTCTGTCACAAGGCTCTTCGGAGGGCGTACCGCTGCAAAAGGCTTGACTGTGACCATAACTCTACTTGTTTACCTGGAATCTTGTGCAACCTGTCTCGAAATAGCCTGCGATCTGGCGAGCCGCAGCAAGACCTGCATTGACGTTGGCTTCCTTGCTCTGAGCACCCATCTTCTTAGGTGTGGCGAAGACGCGGAGACCAAACTTCTCCTGGAGGACAGCGTAGTTGTCAGGCATCACGTCAGTGACGTACTTGAGGTCCGGACGGGCCTCGAGAGCCTTCTCGAGACCGGCCTCGTCGATGACCTCCTTGCGGGCGGTGTTGACGAGTGTGGCTCCCTGAGGCATCTTGGTGATGAGATCATAGCCGATAGAGCCGATGGTCTCAGGAGTTGCAGGGATGTGGACTGAGATGTAGTCGCAGGTAGCGTAGAGGTCCTCGAGGTCCTTTGCCGGCTCTGCACCACCCTCGACGATCTTCTCTGCAGGGAGGAAAGGATCGATGGCCTTTACCTTCATGCCGAGAGCCGCAGCCTTCTGGCCGACAAGGCGGCCGACGTTGCCGAAGGCCTGGATGCCGACAGTCTTGCCCTGAATCTCAGTGCCAGTGGCAGGGGTGAACTGTGTGCGCGCCATGAATATCATCATGGCGATCGCAAGCTCTGCAACTGCGTTTGAATTCTGGCCCGGAGTGTTCATGACCACAACGCCGTGAGCGGTGGCTGCCGCGAGGTCCACATTGTCGTATCCGGCACCTGCGCGAACCACGATCTTGAGCTGCTTTGCAGCGTCAAGGACTTCCGCTGTGACTTTGTCGGAGCGGATGATCATCGCATCTACATCGGCAACGGCTGCCACGAGGTCTGCCTGCTCCGGGTATTTCTCAAGAGCCACAAGCTCGTGTCCTGCGCCCTCTACTATCTCTCTGATGCCTGCCACTGCTGCAGCGGCGAAAGGCTTCTGTGTCGCTAAAAGAATCTTCATGTCTAACTGTGCATCTTTTCAAATTCCTGCATGCAGGCCACGAGAGCTTCGACGTCCTCCTGGGTCGCTGCGTTGTAAATGGAAGCGCGGAATCCGCCGACAGAGCGGTGTCCCTTGATACCGATCATGCCCTGGCTCTTCGCATATGAAAGGAACTCGTCCTGGAGGTCCTCCTTGCCTGGAGCCATCACGAAACATACGTTCATGCTTGATCTGTCCTCTACGGCTGCTGTGCCGACGAAGAGAGGGTTGCGGTCGATCTCATCATAAAGAGTCTTGGCCTTCTTCTCGTTGAGCTCATGCACTGCAGCCACACCGCCCATGCTCTTGACCCACTTGAGAGTCTCGTTCATGACGAAGATTGAGAATACAGGAGGAGTGTTGAACATAGACTCCTTGTCGATGTGTGTGCGGAGGTCGAGCATGGTAGGAAGATACCTGCTGACCTTTCCGAGAGCGTCCTTCTTGATGATGGCGAAAGCCACACCGGCAGGGCCGGCGTTCTTCTGCGCACCGCCATAGATCATGGTATATTTGCTGACATCCACAGGACGGCTGAGGATATCTGACGACATGTCGGCGATGAGTGGAACAGGAGAGTCGATGTCCTCCTTGAGCTCTGTACCGTAGATGGTATTGTTTGTGGTGATGTGGAAATAATCGGCGTCTGCCGGGATCACATAGTCCTTAGGGATGTAGCAATAATTCTTGTCTGAAGAAGATGCCACTGCGACAGCCTCTCCGAGACCCTTGGCCTCCTTGAGAGCCTTCTTTGCCCACACACCGGTGTCGAGATATGCAGCCTTCTTCTCAAGGAAGTTCATGGCCACATAGAGGAACTCCATGCTTGCACCACCGCCGAGGAACACTACTTCATAACCCTCAGGGATGTTAAGGAGTTCTTTCCAGAGTGCACGGCACTCATTCATGGTCTCGTCCCACCCCGGGGTACGATGTGAAATTGACAACACTGAAACACCTGTGCCCTTGAAGTCCTTTATGGCTTCAATTGCATTGTCGAGGACCACCTGCGGAAGGAGGCATGGTCCTGCGTTGAAAACGTGAACTTTACTCATTATTCTATAAAATCAATAGATTCGGGTTATTATTTATTAAAGATAGGATTTTTTATTCAATAATCTCCCACTGGCAGTCGGTAATTTTAGATATCTTCTCACAGAAATCCTTCTGCTGCGCCAGGCGGACCCTCAGATCCATGCTGCAGTCCGTACCGAACTGCTGGTTCTTCTGCGGCAGAGACATATCCTTGACGACTTTCATCACATCGTTCATGGCCATGTAGCCGAATCGGACGCGATAGTCGGCGCCTGCGATCTTCTCGACCACGGTGGCTGAGGAAAGGGCGTCCAGGGTCGAGGTCTTGTACGCTCTGATGAGCCCCGGAATGCCGAGTTTGATGCCTCCGAAATAACGCACCACCACGACGAGAATGTCGCTGAGTCCCATGGAATCGATCTGCCCGAGAATCTGGCGCCCTGCCGAACCGGAAGGCTCGCCGTCGTCACTTGCGCGGAATCTGGCGCCATCAAGGCCGAGGCGATAGGCGAAGCAGTGATGGCGGGCATCGTGGTACTCTTTCTTGAGGGAGTCCACGATAGGCTTGATCTCGGCCTCGATCTCTACGGGATACGCAAGCGCTATGAAGCGGCTGCCATTGTCCTTGAACAGTCCTTCGGACATGGCTGCAATGCTCTTGTATGTGTCTTTAATGTCTTCCATAGCCGGCAAGCTCGGATCGGTGGCACAAAAAGCACGGATCCGCTAATTCAAATCTAATGTTTTTAAGGCTTATTTGCAACGGGAATGAATTATTTTGTATTTTTGCGACCCGAAACAGACAACCCAGACAAAGGATTAACCATGACATACAAGTACAGAGTGACCCTCAGCGGAATCAAAGGATTCTACAGGGTATATAAGGTCAACGCAAGCAACACCCTTTACTCGTTCCACAAGCAGATGAGAGCGGATATGGAATTCCCTGCAGACCAGCTCATCCTTTTCAAGGAGCTAGATGCCGATGGCGCAGTGATCGGACGCGTGGGACTTTTCGACCTCGGATTCGGAGCAGCTGACCAGGTCACACTCGGCAAGACCGTCAAGGACGGCGTGGCATCCTTTGTATATTTCTATGACGTCACCAACAAGAAGAGCGTGAACATCACCTTCGAGGGAGAGATTCCGGAGGAGACTTCAATGCCGGAAATCATCGACACCAAGGGACCGGATCCTATCGATTTCGAGAATGGCTATGTGGCATTCGAGGATCTGCCTGACGAGCAGAGACATCTCCCGGGAGACCCTGAAAAGCGCAAGAAGAATCCTCTTGCCGACCTTCTCGGCATCGACCTCGACAAGGACCTCGGAGACGAGGATGAAGATCTCGACGACGAGGATATCGATGACGACGAGGACGACGATGATGACGACAGAGACGAGGACACTGTCGAGATCTACGACGGCAGCGAAGAACTCACTCTCTAGCCGCCGTGCAGCGCCGGCTCATCATTCTTCTGGGACCCACTGCTGTAGGCAAGACTGACTACAGCATCCAGCTTGCCCGCAGATATGACTCCCCTGTCATCTCATGCGATTCCCGACAGATATACCGGGAGATGCGCATAGGCACAGCTGTCCCCTCACAGGAGCAGCTGGACGCGGTGAAGCACTATTTCATCCAGACGAAGTCTGTCACCGAATACTATACCGCAGGCATATATGAGACAGAGGCTCTGGATCTCATACACAGGCTGTTTGACGAAGGGCACGAGACCCTGGTGATGACCGGAGGGTCGATGTTCTACATCGACGCCGTGTGCAACAGCCTCAGCAATGTGCCCACGGCCGATCTCAGCGTCAGGGAAGCACTTCAGAAGCGGCTTGACGCCGAAGGCATAGACTCGCTGCGGGACGAGCTCGCACGCCTCGATCCGAAGGCGTATTCAGCCATGGATCTCTCTAATGTGCAGAGGGTCTTCCGGGCTGTGGAGATATGCATCACCACGGGAAAGCCATACTCATCATTCAAGCAGGAAGGTCCAGCCAGACGTGATTTCGAGATAGTGAAGACCGGTCTGGCAAGACCGAGGGAGGAGCTCTACGACAGGATCAACCGCCGTGTGCTCCAGATGGTGGACGAAGGCCTCGTGGAGGAAGTGGAGTCGCTCCGCAGATACAGGGATCTCACCGCCCTTCAGACGGTGGGCTACAGCGAGATATTCGACTATCTTGACGGGAAAACCACCCTCGACCAGGCTGTCGAACTCATCCAGAGAAACTCCCGCCACTATGCCAAGAGGCAGCTGACATGGTGGAAAAAAGACCGGTCCATAGAATGGATCGGTCTGTAAGAAATGTTTATTTCTGCTCCGTGGAATACTACTCGGCAGCAACCGGCTCAACGTAAGGCATCACGTCAGCGACCTCGACGTCGAAAACGAGAACCTCGTTAGGACCGATGGCGCCCTGGCTTCCCATTTCGCCATAACCGAGATCTGAAGGGATGAAGAGCTGGATCTTGCCACCCTTGCCGACGAGCTGGATACCCTCAGTCCAACCTGGGATGACCCTGTTGAGCATGAGACGTACAGGATCTGCTCCCTCTGGAGTCTCGTCGAATACTGTGCCATCGATGAGGGCACCCTTGTAGCGTACCATAACGGTATCCTGAGGACCTGGCTTGACGTCTGAACCTGCCTCGATGATCTTGTACTGGAGTCCGCTAGGAGTAACCTCCACGCCAGCCTTTGACTTGTTTGAAGCGAGGAACTTGTCACCCTTCTCCTTGTTCTCGAGAGCGGTCTTCATCCTCATCTTGTCAAGGTAGGCGCCGAAGAGATCATTCATGAGTTCCGGGCTGATCTTGAACTGCTCGTTGAATTCAGGAGAACGCTGGTTGCCCTTTGCATTCACGAAATCATCGATACCCTTCTTGATCTCATTGAAGTTGAGGTCGCCGAAGTTATAACCCTTGATGAAGCTACCGAAGTTGATGCCGACGAGGTAGCTGACTGAATCGATCTGCTTCTTTGAAGGAGCGTAGTCCTTGGCTGTCTTCACGACGGCCTCGACTGCCGGCTGACCTTCTGCTGGAGCTTCAGTTGCGTCTGCAGCAGGCTTAGGTGAGCATGCTGCGAGCATCAGGCTCATTGCTGCTGGTGCAAAAAATAATGCTTTTTTCATTGTATGAATTGTTTTTAAAGTTCCCATGCGAGAGCTGATGCGCCGAGGATGGCAGCATCTGACTCCTTGAGCTGGGAGAATACGATCTTAACCTTTCCCTGCCATATCTTCAGGAGATTCTCTTCCATTGCAGTCATCATAGGCTCATAGAGGAACTCCTTCGCACGTGCAAGACCGCCAAAGAGGACGATAGCCTCAGGTGCGCTGAAAGCGACAAAGTCTGCGAACTGACGGCCGAGGAGGGATCCGGTATAGTCGAACACCTTGAGAGCGAGCTTGTCGCCTTCCTTGGCTGCATCATATACATCCTTTGATGTGATCTTCTCGATCATGCGGAGTGAAGACGGCTCACTGCTCATCTCAAGCCACTCGCGTGCTGTCTTTGCCAGACCGATTGCGGAGCAGTATGCCTCGAGACAGCCTGTGCGTCCGCAACCGCAGACACGGCCGTTGTTGCGTACGACATTTGTGTGTCCGAGCTCACCGGCGAAACCGTCGTGGCCGTAAACCATCTTGCCGTCGATAACGATACCGCTGCCGACACCGGTGCCGAGAGTGATCATGATGAAGTTCTTCATACCGCGGGCTGCACCGTATGCCATCTCACCCATTGCTGCCGCATTGGCGTCATTGGTAAGAGATACAGGGATGCCGCCCATGGCAGCTGAGAGGATCTCCGAGAACTTCACGGCCTGCTTTGCAGCCCATGCGAGGTTCGGTGCGAAAGCGACCTCACCTGTGTAGTAGTTTCCGTTTGGAGCACCTACACCGATGCCGCGGATCTCGCCTTCCTTGCCGGCATCCTTGATGCAGCCCTGTGTAGCTGCAGCAAGAGCCTCGATGAAAGCATTGGCATCATCACCATAGATGTCTGATCTGATGACGGTCTGAGCGAGCACATCGCCTCTGGCGTCCACAACGCCGATCTTGGAGGTCTGTCCTCCGACGTCGATACCGACTACGTATTGCTTTTCCATTATATATTCCGGTTAATAGATTATTCTACAGGGATGTCCTTGTTGACGTTCTTTGATCCAGCCACTGCGTAGAACACGAGGTAAGCAAGGCAGAGGACGATGAGCCAGTAGCTCTGCATTGAGCCGACCTTGTCGGCGATGGTGTTCTGGACGAATGGGATGATACCGCCACCGCATACGAGTGTCATGAAGATACCTGATGCAGCTGCTGTGTACTTGCCGAGGCCCTCGGTAGCGAGGTTGAAGATGGCACCCCACATGATGGATGTGCAGAGACCGCAGAGAACGAGGCAGAGGAGAGATACAGGAACAGTGTTGCCTGCAACAGTCATCTTGAGAGTCTCAGGAAGGAAGATGGCGATGATCACGAGTACAGCTGCGATTGCAGACATGACTGAAAGCATTGCCTTGCTGCTGACCTTTCCACCGATGAGACCTCCGCCGAGACGGCCGAGAAGCATACAGAACCAGTATGCACCGACCATTGTTCCGGCGATTGCAGGACCTACCCAGTCAAGACCTGAGAAGTATACGTTTGCGGTGTTAGGAATACCCACCTCGATACCTACATAGAAGAAGATTGCGAGTGCACCGAGAACGAAGTGACGGAATGAAAGTGCGCTGTGAGGATCCTTTACAGCTGTGCCGGCGAGGCGTGCAGCCTTCTCCTCTGCAGTCTCCATATGAGGCTCAGGGATGTCGGTAAGGAGGATCACGACGAATGCGATTGCGAAGATGGCCATGGCGATGATCATCACTGGAGCTGCCTTGGCAACTGTAGCGTCAGCGATAGCGCCACCGACGAGCCAGCCTACGAAGATAGGAGCGATGGTTCCACCTGTAGAGTTGAGTGTGCCACCCCACTGGATGAGCTGGTTACCCTTGTTGCCGCCGCCACCGAGAGTGTTGAGCATAGGGTTTACAACGATGTTGAGCATACACATTGAGAAACCTGCGATGAACGCACCGGCTACATATACGCCGAATGACTCAACATAACCTGAAAGGAACTGTACAGCCACACCTGCGAGGCCGACGATCACTGCGAGAAGTGAAGTGAACTTGTAACCCTTTCTCTTGAGGATGAGGCCGGCAGGGATACCCATGCAGGCATAAGCGATGAAGTTGGCGAGAGTACCAAGCTGTGAGAGAGCCTTGGAAGCGCCGAACTGGTTGGTGACGATCACACCCATTGAACCTGCGAGGTTTGTGACAAACGCGATCATGAAGAAGAGCGCAAACATCACGATGATTGCAGGAAGATTGCTGTTTTTGTTAGCCATAATTATGTGTTTTTTGTTAATAAATTGGCAAAACGCTAAAAAGTATGCTAATATACAAAAAAACGGCTGACCTGCAATGTTCATCGCCGACTATATGTTCGATTTCCCGGCAGGAGTGTCAGGATGAGTGGCGCATATAGATAAGTTTATGACGCGACGCGCTGTTTTGAACACAAAGTGCCGCTTCGCGTCATGATTTCTGGCAGTTCTGCAGTTTTTCATGACGCGACGCATGTATTTGAGTACTGATTGCCGCGTCGCGTCAGCAAACTCCTTAGAAATCGCATGCAACGGCACGAGCCGAGCCGGAGGCGTGAAGCCACTTGCTCCCGGTTCGCAGCGGCTGCTTTCGACATCGTCTTCGCCTGTCGCGGCTGACTCCTCCCTTTTAGTCTGCTTCGCAGCCTAACGGTCGTCAGACAAAAGCCGCTCCCGGGCGGCTCTTCCGAAGCCTCAGCTGTTCCGCCGCTGCTCCAAGTCGCTGCGTGACTTCCCGCCGCCGTCTCTTTTGTCGTGCCGTGAGGGGCCGGATGGTCTCTGATGCTGTCGAAGCCGCCCATAGCAGTGGAGGGATTGCCTCTGAAGCGGGCGTTGCGGAGCTCTTCTTCGCCCGCAAAGAGGCAATTCCGCAGCTGCGGCCGGTGCGGCCCGAGCTAAGTCCGAGGCCAGCACCACTTATAGACCGAGCATTTCTGACATGAAAAGTGCCATCTGCGTGTCAAATTGCAGATTATCTGCCTGTTTTGACATGAATTGAGGCATTGTCATGTCATTTTTCAACAAGTCGCTACTTTTGGCTGCACGAGCCGAGCCGGAGGCGTGAAGGCACTTGAGGGCCGCTGGGGTTTGGGGCGGCATAGCCCCAATAAAAAAAAGAAGGATGCCTTTCCCCAAAGACATCCTTCCCGCATATAAAACGAACTTAACAACTGAACACAGAAATGTGACTCTCAGTGTTCACTGCAATTATTGCAATGTTTTTTTTCATATACAATGCATAAGATTTAATAAAATTGCAGAAAATTGTAAATTCTTCACCCGTTTTGCCGATATTCGCTCGGAATCATTCCGGTTCGCAACCTGAAAAACTTGTAAAAAGAGGACTGGTCAGGGAAATGCAGCCTGTATACTATCTCCTTGATGCTGAGGTCCGAATACTTCAGCATGTTCTTGGCCTCGAGTATCACATATGAGTCTATCCATTCCGGCGCTGAGCGCCCGCTGACAGTGCGCACCAGCTTTGAAAGATACTTCGGGGTGAGGCACAGCTGCCCGGCGTAGAACGAGACATTCCTTTCAGACGTATGATACTGGGTGACGAGGCTGAGAAAATTCTCAAAGACAAGCTTCGATCTCACACTCTGGCCGGACTGTTGGCGTCTGGCCTCGTCTATGCTTGCAGTCCAGATGCCGCCGAGAAGGTGGCACGCTGAAGAAGCCAGCGAGATGAGCGCCTCTCTGGTATTGGGAATGTCAGACGAACAGATGGACTTCAAGAGCGACAGGTAGTTGCCAAGGATGACGCCTTCCGACGGCTTGAGGGCCACACACGGGTTGTTCAGCAGAGACATGCTCTCCGAGAGCATCTTCGAGAAGTCGAAGCGCAGGTCGCTGACAACTTCCCGGCTCAGAGCCAGGATGACATAGTCCGGCTGCACGTCGGGATCTGTCCCGTCAGTCTCCACCTTTATGATGTACCCCGGGGAATAAATGATCAGAGACCCCTCGTGCACATCGAATGAGGTGAGGTTGATGTCTATCTTGAAATGTCCCCTGCGGCAGTATATCACCGCATATCCGTCAAAGCGGCAGGGATACTTGAAGACGGACGCTCCGTTGACAAGTCCCCCGTCCGCCAGCATTATCCCTTCTGACAGAACTGCATTGTCTGACAGTCCGAACAGCGACTTGCAATAGTCAAAACTGAGTTCCTGAAACATGATCGGTCATTTTAGCCACTCAAAAGTATACAAGAATTTTACTACAATTTTCAAAAATGGGCAAAATCCGACCTTTTGACAAGTATTCACACCGAAAAGCATTGTCAACAGGTAAAAAAAGGCAACCGTTTTGCAGTGTGCCACCGCCCGGGGCAAGGGCATTCTGCAGTGCCTGCCGCACCATGGCGGACATGTGGCATCATGGTCCGGAACACAAAAAAACGACAGATAAGACAAAAAAGAATATGAAAAAGACATTCATCGCCGTCATTTCGGCATTGATCCCACTGGCAGCCTATGCACAGAAGACACTCACAATCGAGGAGTGCAGACAGATGGCCATCCAGAACAACAAGACTCTCGAGCAGGCCCGCACCAAGGTGGAGATGGCCGGCTGCGACAGGAAAATCGCACGCGCGAACTACTTCCCAAACATTTCGGCCACGGGCGCGTATATGTATAATGGAAGCAACATCTCACTGGTGAACGAGGACATGTCTGCAGCCCTGAGGAACATGGGCACTGCCGTACAGGGGCAGGTTTCCAACCAGATGACCAACCTCATGCAGGCCATAATGTCAAACCCCGCCGCAGCGAAAGAGTATATGGGCAGCCCGATGTGGCAGACCATGCTGGGAGCACTTTCGCAGACCGATCTCTCCGCTGCAATCAACGCCATAGGCGCGCAGGTCGATGACGCCTTCCACCTCGACATCGAGAATGTATTCGCGGGAGCGGTATCGCTCCAGCAGCCGGTATTCATGGGAGGAAAGATCATTGCAGCAAACCAGATCGCAAAGCTTGCGCAGGAACTCGCACAGGCAAGATATGACACCGAATTCCAGCAGGTCATCATCGATGTGGACCAGGCATACTGGCAGATTGTCTCTGTCGCCGCAAAGAAGGAGCTCGCCGAGAGTTATGCAGACCTCCTTCACAAAATGGAGCGTGACGTGAACATCTCCGTCAGGGAAGGCGTGGCCACGGAGGCTGACGCACTTGCCGTCAAGGTGAAGGCAAACGAGGCCGATATGCTTCTGAGCAAGTCCACAAGCGGACTCAAGCTCGCAAAGATGCTTCTCTGTAAGCAGATAGGACTGGACCTCGAGAGCGAGATAATGCTCGCTGACGAGGGCAGAGAAGCCATCGCGATGCCGGCCATGGGTGCCCGGAAGGAGATGGACGCAATCTATGCCGACAGGCCTGAGATCAGGAGCCTCGATCTCGCGTCGCGGATATATGAGAAGAAGGTGACTGTCGCGAGAGCCGACATGCTCCCGAAAGTCGCGCTGACCGCCAATTATCTCGTGAGCAATCCGAACATGCAGAACGGCTTCCAGAACACCTGGGGCGGCATGCTGACCGCAGGCGTGATAGTAAACGTGCCAATATTCCACGGGTTCGAGGCATACCACAAAACCCGCAAGGCAAAGGCTGAGGCTACACTCTATCTCACACAGTGCGAGGATGCAAAGAATATGATAAACCTCCAGGTGACCCAGCTCCGCTCCCAGCTCGACGAGGCCCTAGAGAAAGTAGGCATGGCCGAGAGCAACCTCTCATGTGCGGAGGAGAATCTCCGCACGGCAAGCATAGGTTTTGAAAACGGAGTGATCGATGCCAACACAGCCCTCGGCGCCCAGACCGCATGGCTCAAGGCCCATTCAGAATACATAGACGCCGGCATCGAACTCCAGATGACCGCAGCCAACCTCCAGAAGGCAGAAGGAAACTACATTTCAGAATAATATAAAAAGTACAATATCATGACACAGTCTAAGAAAAACTACAATCTCATCATCGGTGTGGCCGCACTCGTCGCCATCATCTTCATCATCGGTCTGATCGGATACATCGTCGCAAAGCCTAAGCCGCTCGTGATCCAGGGCGAGGCGGAAGCCAGCGAATACCGCGTCTCAGGAAAGGTTCCGGGAAGAGTGGAGAAGCTCTATGTAAAGGAAGGGCAGAAGGTCTGCAAGGGCGACACCGTCGTATTCATCGACTCTCCTGAGGTAAGAGCAAAACTCGCACAGGCAGAGGCTGCAAGGGCAGCCGCAGATGCACAGAGAAGAAAGGCGGTGAACGGAGCACAGAAAGAGCAGATCACCGGAGCTTACGAGATATGGCAGGCAGCATGCGTCCAGGTGGACATCATGAAGAAGTCACTCGACAGGATGCAGGCGCTTTATGACCAGAAGGTCGTGTCAGCACAGAAGTATGATGAGGTCAAGGCCAGATATGACGCAGCCGTGGCTCAGGCCAATGCTGCGAAGAGTCAGTACGACATGGCCATGAGCGGCGCACGCAGAGAGGACAAAGATGCTGCTGCCGCACTCGTGGACAGAGCGGACGGCGCCATCCAGGAAGTCGAGGGCTACCTCGGAGAGCTCTATCTCACCTCTCCGGCAGACGGCATCATCTCTGCCACCTTCCCTAAGGTAGGCGAACTCGTGGGCACCGGATCGCCTGTCATGACCGTGCTCGATCTCAGCGACATCTGGTTCACCTTCAATGTCCGCGAGGACTATCTCCACGGCATGGCCATAGGTGACAAGATTGTCCTCACCGTCCCTGCCCTTGACGGAAGGGAGATCGATGCCACCATCAGCTACATTGCTGTGCGCGACTCATATGCGACATGGAAGGCAACCAAGGAGACCGACATGTACGACGCAAAGACCTTCGAGGTGAGGGCAGTTCCTGACGCTGCGGCAGAAGGAGTCCTCCCCGGAATGACAGTTCTCCTCAAGACAAGAAAATAATTAAAGGAAATGAGTACATGGCATAATATGGCAGCTGTCGCAAGACGCGAGCTCAGGGTATGGAGGAACCGTCCGATATACCTCCTGGGATCCGTGGTGACCATAGCTCTCTGCGCCATATTCTATCTCACATTCCTCCGGGCAGGAGTGCCGAGCGATGTCCCCATCGGCATTGTGGACAACGACAACTCCACCCTCTCGAGGAACTTCATCCAGCAGCTGGACGCGACTCAGCTCGGCAAGACCATCGAGTATGCCAGCTTCGCAGAGGCAAGGGAGGACATGCAGAAGGGCAGGATCACTTCGGTGTGTGTCCTCCCGGAGGGAATGTACGCAGATGTGCAGGCACAGCGGCAGCCGGAATTCACCTTCTATGTGAATACGCTGTACTTCCTCGGCGGATCACTCGCATACAAGGACATCCTTCAGATGATAAATCTCACTTCAGGTGCGGTGCAGAGAAGCGTCCTGAGGATGAAAGGCGTCAATGAGCACGCGATAGCCGGAAGGCTGCGTCCTGTCGATCTGGACATCCACATGATAGGCAACCCTACCATGAACTACGGATCGTACCTGGCCAACATGATGCTGCCGGGAGTGCTTGAGATGATCATCATCATAATCATCATCTACTCTTTCGGCACAGAGCTCAAATACGGCACGTCCCGCCATCTGCTCCGCACTGCCGGAGACAGGATGCCGGACGCGATGGGCGGAAAGCTGGCCCTCTACACCCTGCTGTTCCTCGGCATAGGTTATTCACTGGTATTCCTGCTGTACAGGCAGATGGGATTCCGCTTCGAGGGCGTGGTCGCAAGGATGCTGACAGACATGACACTGCTGGTGATTTCAAGCGAATGTGTGGGTGTGTTCATCATCGGATGCATTCCGGTGCTGAGATTCGCGCTCAGCATAGGGGCGCTCCTGAGCGTGATGGCATTCTCGCTCACGGGATTCACCCTCCCTGTGGAGGCCATGCCTCCGTACATCCAGGGCATCGCGGAGATATTCCCGCTCAGGCATTATTACCAGTTCTACGTCCAGGAAGGCATTTTCGGAGCCGGATTTGCCGGATGGTACAAGGAAGTGATCCACATGCTCATCTACCTCTTCCTCCCTCTTCTGGTCATGAGGAGGCTCGAAAAGGCGTACATCTATCAGAACTACCCTAAGAAATAGGAGAACTCACGATGAAAGACAATTATATAAAAAGCTGGCTGAGGGACTTCTGGGGGATTTTCGGCCACGAGCTCAGGACCATCTTCAGCGACGGCGGATTCCTCATCATATTCTTCTTCGCGGGCCTTGCGTATCCCATACTCTACAACCTGATCTACAAGAACGGCGTCCTTGAAGACACCCCTGTGGCTGTGGTGGATAACTCCGGATGCGCTGCCAGCCGCCGCTTCATACGCGAGGTGGACGCCACCAGAGAGGTCAGCATCGCGTACAGATGTGTCAACATGGAGGAGGCGAAAGACCTGATGCAGAAGCGCAAGGTCAACGGCATCATCATGTTCCCGTCCGATTTCGGAGAGAAGATCGAGAGGATGGAGACCGCCAAGATATCCATCTACGCCGACATGAGCAGCTTCCTTTACTACAAGAACCTGCTGATGGGTACGGAATTCGTGATGCTCCACGAGATCAACAGCATACAGATCGAGCGCTACAATGCATCCGGCATGACAGACCAGCAGTCATACCAGATGGTCAAGGCCATTCCTTACGAGGAGAACATCCCATACAACAGGACATTCTCCTACAGCATATTCCTCATCTCGGCCATCCTCATGCTCATCATCCAGCAGGTGATGTTCTACGGCATGTCTCTGCTGACAGGTACAAGCCGCGAGGAGAACAGAAGCCTCGCCACGCTTCCCGAGGACTTCTCAGGTCACGGCATGGGACGCGTCGTGCTCGGGCGCGGACTGGCGTACTGGCTGCTGTTCATGACGATATCCCTGTACATCGCCATCATCATCCCGGCCTGGTTCGGGCTGCCGCAGAGAGGCTCATTCCAGGACATCATAGTGCTCCTGGTGATATTCCTGACCGACTGCGTATTCTTCTGCCAGGCCTGGAGTTCGCTGATCACCAGACGCGAGACCGTGTTCGTGCTGCTGCTTTTCGTCTCACCTATCCTGCTGTTCCTGACGGGATTCTCATGGCCGACATGCGCATTCCCGAAGTTCTGGAAATGGTTCTCATACCTCTTCCCGTCAACTTTCGGATGCCAGGCGTTCATCAACCTCAACACCGCCGGCGGAGACCTTGAGACCATCAGATTCCAGCTCATGGCAATGACCGTTCAGGGCATGGTCTATTATGCCCTGGCCAATATCGCCGTGCTTGTGGAGAACTGGGTGATCAGCCACCGCGAGGCGATAAAGGGGAAGCGCCGGGAGGTCAAGGGAAAGATCGAGGAGCGCATTGAGGACAGAATCGAAAAACGCACCGGAAAGCGCATCAGCATCAGCTCCATCCTCAACAAACCGATAGACTCCGACATCTGACGCCAGCTCATGCAATGAATGGAAGCGGCACGGCATCTGCTGCCGAAGAGGGCGTTGCGGAGCTCTTCTCCGTCCTTGAGGCAGCTTATGCAATGGATGAAGCGGCACGGCATCTGCTGCTGAAGAGGGCGTTGCGGAGCTCATTTTCGTCCTCAAAGCAGCTTATGCCGTGCCGCCCTGTCACTCATTGCAGTTGCGATAGTGAGATGAGATTCCTACCTTTGATGCATGAGAACCACAAAATTGATACTGACCGCGCTATCCCTCCTCCTCACCACATGGAGCCTCAATGCGCAAGAGAACTACAAGATCTACCCCGTGCCGCAGCACCAGACCGTCTCCGCAGCCACGGCATCCATCAACGGAACCGTGTACATCACAGCCGAAAGCGGAATCGACCAGGCCACCCTCGACAGAGCGGCTGACGTCCTCCGCAGCCACGGCATCAGCACGGCGGCCACATCAAAACCCGTCAAGGGCGCATCGAACCTCATTCTCGGAGTGAACGGCTCCAAAGGCTGCGCCGACAAGGCTGCCGACAGACTCCGCCTCTGCCGCGAGGTATTCGGCAAGCCTAAGTATGACAGGCACATCCTGTCCATGACAGCCGACAAGGCCGGCAATGCGCAGATTCTGGTGCTCGGAGAGAACACCGATGCCGCATTCTGCGGACTCGCATCACTTGAGCAGATACTCGATTGCGGCAGCACCGACCTCTGCTGCGTGACACTGTACGACTACGCCGACGTCCAGAACCGAGGCGTGATCGAGGGCTATTACGGAGTGCCATATTCGGCGGAGGTGACCAAGGACCTGTTCCGTTTCATGGCCAGATACAAGCTCAACACCTATATGTACGGAGCGAAGTCCGACCCTTACCACTCCAGATTCTGGTCACAGCCTTATCCTGAGACCATCACCGATGATCAGGTACGCCTCGGATATCTCTCGCAGAAGATGCTGAGCGAGATCACGGAGGTCGCCCATGCATCCAAGGTCAACTTCATCTGGGCCATCCACCCGGGAGATGCCTTCACTGCCAAGGAGAGCACAGGCATCAACAGCAGGATCATGGAGAAGTTCGAGAGCATGTATGCACTCGGAGTACGCCAGTTCGGTGTATTCGTGGACGATGTGGGAGTCCCTTATGACGCCCCTTCACAGAAGATCTGCGCCGACCGTCTCACTGAGCTCCAGGAGATGGTGGATGCGCGCTGGAATGCACCGGGCACTTCCCCGGCCGACATGGTGAAGCCTCTCCATTATGTGCCGCAGCTCTATGCATACTCATGGAATACCAGGGAAAAGGCTCAGCAGTTCTTCAACTCGCTGAGCGGGACCCCGTCGAAGGTGAACATCTACATCACCGGACGCGCGGTATGGACAGTGCCGAACAACTATGACCTTGACCTCGTGCACGAGTGGCTCGGACGTCCTGTCAGCTGGTGGTGGAACTACCCATGCAATGACAATGACATGAGCAAGCTCTTCCCTATGGACATGTATTCCAATTTCAAGGACGAGAAGCATATCGACAACCTTGCTCGCCTGGAAGACGGCCTCAACACGAATACCCTCATCCTCAACCCTATGCAGCAGGGTGAGATTTCCAAGATCAGCCTCTTCAGCGCAGCGGATTATGCATGGAACAATGCCGGATTCGACAATGACCGCAGCTGGGCGGCAGCCATCCCTGCAGTGGTCGGAGCGGACAGGGCGGAGGCGTTCCGCTATGCAGCCCCTTATCTCAGGTATTTCGATGCGGACGCCATCGGCTATACCGTCAGACAGTACAGGCTGTCTGTCGAGGAAGGCCATCCAAGGCCAGGCAACCTCATCGGCAGGATGAAGAAGCTTATTGACTGCTGCTCGGCTCTCGAGGGCATGCAGACATCGCCGGTTCAGAGCGAGAGGCTGTTCTTCGAGGATATGAAGCCTTGGCTGCTCAAGCTCAAGGCCATGGCTCAGGAGGCTCTCGATCTGCTTGAGGGCAGACCTTCTTCAGGTGTGGATTTCGATACCGACCCTGCGTTCAAGTTTGAGATCCTGAACGGCATGGGTGAGGACATCAGGCTCGAGGTGATCACAGCCGAACCGGCCGCTGAGGTCCTCATGCCTCTGATCCAGTCACTCAGGAACGCCAGATAGCCGGCACACACAGAACCAGCAGACAATCAGGTAAGAGATGAAAAGAGTCAACATAGCAGCGATTCTCGCTGCAGCCGCATTCTCCATTCTTTCGTGCAGCAGGGAGGTATACCTGCCGCAGGGGGACTGGAATCCAGATGTGCATTCGAAGATATCAGCGATGCTGAAAGAGTGTGGAAAGTCATCCAAAGGCTATGACGCCACAGCCAGGCCGTATGCAGTCTTTGATTTTGACAACACCAGCATCATCAATGATGTGGAGATATCGCTTCTCAACTACCAGCTCATCAATCTGAGATTCAGACTGACTCCTGACGAGATGTATGAGGCGCTCACAGGCTGTCTTCCCGACATCGACATCCCTATCTGCGGCGATCTGACTGCGCGAATGCTGGCCGAGGATGTCACTGCCGACTACAGGCTGCTGTATGATCGGTACATCGGCAAGTACGACGATCCTCATGCTCCTGAAGCCCAGGCGGCTCTCGCCGAGATAAGGAACACGGACGAATACAAGGATTTCGCGGCCAAATATGCGACATTCTATCCCAGTGTCAGCAAGACCTATGACTATGCCACCGACTGCATCTGGATACTCAAGGGACTGAACGGGATGACGACAGAGGAGATCACCGAGCTCACCAAAGAATCGTGCAGATATTTCACGGCCATGGGCGGAACTCATTATGTCGTCTGGGAAAGCCCTGAAATGGGAGTCTGCGGAAAGGTGTCCGGGGCACATCCGGAGGGCATAGGCATCTCCAATGAGATGAAGAGCCTCTACAGGACGCTGAAGGCCAATGGCATCGATGTGTACATCGTATCGGCATCTCTTGAGACCATCGTCGAGGCTATGGCCTGCGGATCTGAATTCGGCTTTGATATGGATCCGGAGAATGTGTTCGGACTGAGGATGAAGGAAACCGCAGACGGCAGGTTCAGCGCCGACTACGATGAAGGCTATGTACAGACCTTCAAGGAGGGCAAGACCGGCGCCATCAGGAAGTATATCGCACCATCTCATGGAGGCAAGGGTCCTTGCCTCGTCGCGGGAGACAGCAACGGCGACTACAACATGCTGACCGACTTCGATGACATGAAAGTCGGCCTGATCATCGATTGCGGCAATACGGGCAGAATCGATGCTCTGGCATCAAGCGGAGACCCGAAGATTGCAGTGCAATGCCGCGACCTCGCCCATGGCTGTTTCGTTGCAGCTCCTACATGGTCGGATGAGTTTGGCTCCGATGAAATAGACTGGACAGTATGGAGCAAGATTCCGAGAGACGTGCACCATTGGTCCATCCATATGTCGGATTATGACGGATGCTACGAGATGAGAGACGGCTGCCTTGTGCTGAAAGGAATCGTCAATCCCGGCATCGAGGGCGATGATGCTCCGCTCCTGACGGGCGGTGTCTGGACAGTGGGCAAACATTCGTTCGGGTACGGACGTCTGGAGATCAGGGCTAAGATCGGCGAAGCCGGCGGTGCATGGCCGGCACTTTGGATGATGCCTCAGGATGGCGAGCCATATCTGGAGAACGAGTACGGCGGAGAGATCGATATCTGTGAGAAACTGAACTTCGATGACCATGCCTTTCAGACTCTCCATACCAGATATACTCTCAACGACACCACCGGCCATGTGCATGGCGGCCGCGGCAGCATCGCACGCAACGAGTTCAACATCTATGCAGTCGAACACTATCGAGACAGCATCAAGCTGTTCATAAATGATGTCTGCACGCTGAATTACAAGCGTCAGCCTGAGCTGGGGCCTCTGCAGTGGTCTTTCGACAAGAAGTTCGCGCTGTATGTCGATATGCAGGTGGGAGCACCATGGCCGGGCGAAGCAAAGCTTGAGGACCTGCCTGTCGAGATGGCCATCGACTGGATACGCTTCTACGAGTACCCTGAAGAATAAGACGCGGCAGGGTGGTGAAACGGAAAAGGCTGGCGATGAGGCCAGCCTTTGTCGTATAAATGTGGCGGGAACCACAAAATGCTACAGTGAAGCGATGTTCTTTTCGTTGAGAAGATCCTTGCCCTCGGCGGTGTAGGCGTAGTCGATGCGGTCTGCGTAAGCCTTCTCGACTTTGCCGCGCACGATCTTCATGGTACTGTTCACCAGACCGTTCTTCTCTGTGAATGCCTCAGGAAGCACTGCAATGGCTGCAGGGAGCCATCTCTCAGGGAACATGCCGGCATGCGAGCCACCCTTCTTGTATGAATCGACCTCAGCCTGAATCTTCTTGAGCATAAGCTCCTTCGCCTCGCGCGAGTCGATCTGGATGCCAGGATTCTCCTTCTGAACAGCCTCCTTGAGAGCGTCCTTGTTAGGAACCACCAGCACGATGGTGTAAGGGTTCATGTCATTGTGGAGGATGACCTGCTCGATATACTTCGAACCGTCAGTGAGCGAATCCTCAAATCCTTCAGGACTGTACTTCTCACCGTCTGCAGAGATGAGCAGAGACTTGAAACGGCCGGTCACATAGAGATACTCGTCGTCGAGCATGTAGCCCATGTCTCCTGTATGGAGCCATCCGTCGACAACGGTCTGTGCGGTAGACTCAGGGTTCTTCCAGTATCCTGCCATCACATTCTCGCCGCGGATCACGATCTCACCGCGCTCACCCTTCGGCAGCTCCTTGCCCTCAGAGTCGCAGATCTTGATGTCCATAGGCTTCACCACGCGGCCCGACGAACCGAAGATGGCGTGGCCCGGAGCATTGGCGCAGATGATAGGGGTAGCCTCTGAGAGGCCGTAGCCCTGGAACATAGGCATGCCCACAGCGCAGAAGAAGCGCTGGAGTTCGATGTCGAGGAGCGCACCGCCGCCTACGAAGAACTTCATGCGTCCGCCGAAGTTCTCACGCACAGCCTTGAAGATGATCTTGTCGAAAAGGACCATCAGAGGCTTGCGCCAGCAGTCCTTGAGACCGCCCATGTTGTAGTATTCCTTGTTGTAAGCTATGGCATTCTTCACCGCGAAGTTGAAGAGCTTCTCCACCACAGGGCCCTTGGCCTTGATGGCGGTCTCGATATTCTTCTTGAAGTTGCGGGCAAGTGCAGGAACCGAGAGCATCACGGCAGGACGGGTCTCCTTGATGGCCGTAGGCACATTGCGGAGCGTAGCGAGCGCATTCTTGCCCACAGGAACGGTAGCGATGCTTCCACCGTAGAGCATCATGGTGTAGAAGCCGGCCACATGCGCGAAGCAGTGGTCGAGAGGCAGGAGGATGAGCATGACGTCGCCCTCCGCAATCTGGATGACAGAGGAGCCCTGCTCCACGTTCGCGGTATAGTTGCGGTGGGTCAGGAGGATACCCTTTGGATCTGCCGTGGTACCTGAAGTATAGCTGATGTTGGCATAGTCGTCAGGTCCGACGGACTTGATGCGTGCCTCAAGCTCCTCCGGATGATCTTCAGCGAAACGGAGACCGATCTCATGGAGCTCTGCGATGCTCATCTCGTTTTCCTGAAGCTCTGCATCTCCGTCAAGCACGATGACCTTTTCCACCAGAGGGAGCTGGTCGACGATCTTGCGGATCTTAGGGAGCTGCTGGCCTGATACCACTACGAACTTCGAATCAGAGTGCCTGATACGGAAAAGAAGGTCGTTGCTTTCCTCAAGCTTGGCTGAGAGAGGTACGTTGACACCGCCCGCATAGAGGATACCGAGCTCTGAGAGCACCCAGAGGTTCTTGCCCTCGGATAGGAGGGATGCCTTCTCACCCTTCTGGAGGCCCAGGGCCATGAAGCCGGCAGCATATACGCGGCTTTCATTCCTGACCTGGGTGTATGTGGTTTCTGTCCATGTGCCTCCGACCTTTTCCCTGAGGAAAACATGGTCAGGGAAGCGTCGTGTCTGGCGCTCGGCGAAGTCAATGATTGTGATTCTTTCTGACATTGTATTCTTGTTATTGATAGTTTCTTATGGTTTAAAAGAGTCCGAAGAGCTTGGCGTCGATCATATCTGTGACCTTGGCGAAGTCTTCCGGCTTGTTGCCGAACTTGATGTTGTCGGCGTCGATGACGAGGAGATTGCCGTCATAGTCCTTGATCCAGTTCTCATACTTCTCATTGAGTCCGGTCAGATAGTCGATCCTTATGCTCTTCTCATACTCCCTTCCTCTCTTCTGGATCTGGGACACGAGGTTGGGAATCGAAGACTTCAGATATATCAGGAGGTCCGGCTTCCCCACGAGGGAGATCATCAGGTCGAAAAGATCCGAATAGTTCTCGAAATCCCTGGTGCTCATCAGTCCCATATCATGGAGGTTCGGAGCAAAGATGCGGGCATCCTCAAATATGGTCCTGTCCTGGACCACCACGTCCTCATGCCTCGATATCTCCACCACGTCCTTGAACCTCTTGTTGAGGAAGTAGATCTGGAGATTGAAAGACCATCTCTCCATATCCTCATAGAAGTCCGAAAGATAAGGATTGAAATCCACCGGCTCAAACTTCGGTGTCCATCCGTAATGGCTTGCAAGCATCTTGGTCAGAGTGGTCTTGCCGCTGCCGATATTTCCTGCGATTGCGATATGCATGGCTTATATCTGTTTATTGTTTTCTACTGAAAAAGGCCGTATAGCTCAGCATCTATCTTGTCTGTGATCGACGCGAAATCCTCCGGGTTGTTCTGGAAATCAAGATTGTCGGCGTCTATGACAAGAAGTCTTGACTTGTAGTCTCCTATCCACGCCTCGTACCTCTCGTTGAGACCCGCGAGGTAGTCCAGACTGATGGTCTGCTCGTAGTCTCGGCCCCTCTTCTGGATCTGGGACACGAGATGCGGAACCGAGGATCTGAGGTAGATGAGCAGATCGGGAGCCTTGACCATGGACATCATGAGCTCGAAGAGCTGCATGTATGTGTCGAAATCCCTGTCTGAAAGGTTGCCCATGGCACGGTTGTTTGCCACAAAGATATAGACTCCCTCGAAGAGGGTCCTGTCCTGGATGATCACATCCTTGGACTTTGCGATCTCGAGCACGTCCTTGAACCTCTGGGCGAGAAAGTAGGTCTCGAGATTGTAAGACCAGCGGGGGATGTCCTTGTAGTAGTCCTCCAGGTAAGGATTGTATGTGACGGCCTCGTACTTCGGCGTCCAGCCATAATGCTCAGCGAGCATCCTGGTGAGAGTGGTCTTGCCGCAGCCGATATTGCCGGCGATTCCTATATGCATATGGGTCGGTTCAGTGTTTCTTGCAAAAATAACAAAAATCTGTCGTATTTTTGTATTGTCACGCATACATCAGAAAATGAACATCAGGCACTTCACATTCAATCCGTATCAGGAAAATTCCATACTCATCTGGGATGATTCACTCACCGGGGTGATCATCGATCCGGGATGCTGCGACAGCAGCGAACTGGAGCAGCTCAAGAGCTTCGTGGCAGACAAGGGCATCAAGCCTGCAGCCATACTGCTCACCCATGCCCATTTCGACCATATCTATGGAGTGAAGGGCTGCGTGGAGGCATACGGCGCACCTGTGTATATGCATCCAGATGACAAGGTCATGAAGGACAACGCGGCGGCTCTCGCACTCCGTTCCTTCATGCCTGCGCCTGACTGCTCCTGGGACACCGTGGACATCTGCGATGACCAGACTCTCACATTCGGCAGCATGACCCTGAAGGTCATCACCACTCCAGGGCACTCTCCCGGCTCGGTCTGCTACCTCTGCGCGGAAAGCGGGGACCTGTTCTGCGGCGACACCCTTTTCGCCGGCACCATAGGCCGAACAGACCTCCCGGGAGGCGACTACGACCATGAGATCGTGTCCATCATGGACAAGATCATGGGGCTGGACGGAGACGTGGACATTCATCCGGGTCACGGAGGCATGAGCAATATCGGCCACGAGCGCACCCACAATCCTTTCCTCCAGCCGTTCAACGAGAAGGATGAAGACTCCGGAGAGGTCGAGGGCATAGAGATTTCCGGGTTCTAAATCCTGAGGATTTGCTATCTTTGCGGACTTGACTCATCACAGGATGACTGACCAGAAGGAATACAAGGACAACATAGAGATCAGAGGGGCGCGTGCGCACAACCTCAAGGGCATAGACGTGGACATCCCGCGCGGGAAGTTCGTCGTCGTCACCGGTCTCAGCGGCAGCGGCAAGTCTTCGCTGGCATTCGACACCATCTATGCCGAAGGGCAGAGGCGCTACATGAACACCCTCTCCCCTTATGCAAAGCACTTCATGGGCATACTCGAGAAGCCTCAGGTGGAGAGCATCGAGGGACTGAGCCCCATCATCGCCATCGAGCAGAAGACCACGGGCAACAACCCGCGTTCCACCGTCGGCACCATCACCGAGATATACGATTTCCTGAGACTCCTTTTCGCCAGGGCGTCAAGGGCATACTCACCTGTGAGCGGGGAGGAGATGGTACGCTACAATGACGACCAGATCGTCTCCATGATCATGGACAGCTACCACGGACGCAAGTGCCTGCTTCTCGCGCCGCTCGTCAGAGGCCGCAAGGGACACTACCGCGAGCTGTTCGAGCAGCTGCGCAAGAAAGGATACACACAGGTGCGCGTAGACGGAGAGATCGAAGATCTGGGGCCGCTCGACGCACTGGACAGATACAAGGGCCACTTCATCGAGCTTGTCGTGGACAGGCTCAAGCCTGGAGACGGTGACGAGAGGCGCATCCGCAACTCCGTGATGACCGCCCTCACCATGGGCAAGGGCTCTGTAGCCATCATGGACATGGAAACCCGCGAGCTGCGTCACTATTCCAAGCATTTCGTGGATCCGGCCAACGGCATATCCCTGCAGGAACCGGCACCTCATACATTTTCGTTCAACTCCCCGGAAGGCTACTGTCCCCACTGCAAGGGACTCGGCATGATTGTGGACGTCAACATCGACACCATAGTGCCGGACCGGAGCCTGAGCATCGCACAGGGAGGCATCGTCCCTCTGGGCAAGGTGCGCGAAACCCGCAAGTTCGACATCATCCGCGCCATAGCGCGCAAATACGGATTCTCCCTCTACGACCCCATCGAGGACATCCCCGAGAGCGCCCTCACCCTTATCGTCTACGGCTCGGATGAGCTCTTCCGCATAGGTGACGGGGCTTCAGCCGAGATGACCGCATTCCCGGGAGTGGTGGATGACATCGACGACAAGATCGTGTGCCCGGTATGCCACGGCACCAGACTCAAGGAAGAGACAGGCTACTTCAAGATAGACGGAAAGGACATCTCCGCTGTCGCCGCAATGGAGATCAGCGACCTCGCCGCATGGCTCAGGGACCTCCCTGAAAAGTTCAGCGGCAAGGAGAACACCATCGCCCGCGACATCCTCAAGGAGCTCACCGAAAGGGTGCAGTTCCTGCTCGATGTCGGACTGGAATACCTCTCACTCGACCGTCCTACCGGATCGCTTTCGGGCGGCGAGAGCCAGCGCATCAGGCTGGCGACACAGATAGGTTCGAAACTGGTCAACGTGCTCTACATACTCGACGAGCCGAGCATCGGACTCCACCAGAGGGACAACCGCAAGCTCATATCGTCGTTGAAGAAGCTCCGCGACGAGGGCAACTCCGTCATCGTGGTGGAACACGATGCGGAGACCATGAACTCGGCGGACTGGATCGTGGATGTGGGCCCGGGAGCGGGAGCTCACGGAGGTGAGATATGCTACAACGGCCCGGCACCCGCACAGGGGCTGGACGTGACCTGCGCCGACTCCGTCACCATGGAATACCTCAGCGGGCGCAAGAGCATTGCGGTGCCGCAGACCAGACGCTCCGGCAATGGAAAGGTCCTCGGTATCAGAGGCGCCAGCGGCAACAATCTCAAGCATGTCGATGCGGATTTCCCTCTCGGCATGTTCATCGGCATCAGCGGTGTCAGCGGCAGCGGCAAGTCGACACTGATCAACGAGACCCTCATGCCTATCCTGAAAAACAGGTTCTACCACGCCAAGATGCGTCCTCTCCCGTATGAGGACATCGTGGGCGCAGAAGGCATTGACAAGCTCATCGAGATAGACCAGAGCCCTATCGGACGCACACCGAGATCCAATCCGGCCACCTTCACGGGCGTGTTCAACGACATCCGCGCGCTTTTCGAGGATACCCAGGATGCAAAGGTCAGGGGCTTCAAGGCGGGACGCTTCTCCTTCAATGTGGCAGGCGGCCGCTGCGAGGAGTGCAAGGGCGCGGGCATCAAGGTCATCGAGATGAACTTCCTCCCGTCAGTGAATGTAGTATGCGACGAGTGCCGCGGACTTCGCTACAAGGAGGACACCCTCGCCGTGCGATACAAAGGCAAGAACATCAACGATGTGCTCGAGATGCCGATCAGCGAGGCGTACGAGTTTTTCAAGAGCATACCGAAGATCTCCCAGAAGCTCAAGGCCATGGTCGATGTCGGACTGGGATATGTCCATCTGGGACAGTCGGCGGTGACCCTCTCCGGCGGTGAGAGCCAGCGCATGAAACTCGCGGCGGAGCTGTTCCGCAGCGCGACAGGCAACACCCTCTACATCCTCGACGAGCCTACAACCGGTCTCCATTTCGAGGACATCAAAATACTGCTGAATGTACTCCAGCAGCTGGTGGACCAGGGGAACACCGTCATCATCATCGAGCACAACCTGGACGTCCTCAAGTCAGTGGACTAGCTCATCGACATGGGCCCGGAGGGCGGCGCCAGAGGAGGCCGCATAGTCGCGCAGGGCACACCTGAGCAGCTTGCCGACGACCCGGACTCCGTGACAGGAAAATACATCAAGGAAATATTATAGCACTGTAGAAATGACAAAGATTGAAAGCGCAAGACAGGAATATTACGAGTGGTGCAAAGCCATAGGAATCGAGTCCACAGCGGCTCTCAATGAGGCTCTGAACGCCGGCAAGGGCATCGAGCTCATCAACCTCTGCGAGGCCAGGCAGGAGCGCAAGTACGCCGCTCTGGCCAGCAAGATCTATCTCAAGCGCCAGACCGCCAGGATCGTGATGCTCGCAGGACCTTCATCCAGCGGCAAGACCTCATCATCTCTGCGCATCGCGCTGCAGTGCAAGGCTCTCGGCCTCAATCCAAAGGTCATCGAGCTCGACAACTATTTCGTGAACCGCGACCAGACCCCTCTCGACGCCAACGGCCAGCTGGACTTCGAGTGCCTCGGGGCCATGGATGTGGAGTTCCTCAACACCCAGCTCAACCAACTCCTTGCAGGAGAGGAGATAGAGGTGCCTACCTATGACTTCAAGGCAGGAAAGAGAGTATTCAAGGGCAACACTCTCAAACTGGAGGCAAACGACATACTCCTGATGGAAGGCATACATGCGCTGAATCCCGACCTCACACCGGGCGTCAACCAGGAGAGCATCTTCAAGGTGTACGTGTCTGCACTCAACACCCTCTTCATCAACGAGACAATGAAGAACTCCCCTGCCGACAAGCGTCTTCTCAGGCGCATCGTCAGGGACAACAGGACGCGCGGCATGAGCCCTGAGGACAGCATTCTCAGATGGCCGAGCGTACGCAGGGGCGAAAGGAAGAACATCTTCCCGTACGAAGAGAACGCCGACGTCGTGTTCACCTCATCCATGCTCTACGACCTTCCGCTGCTCAAGTACTATGCAGAGCCTCTTCTCTGCGGCATCGCGGAGTCGTCCCCTGCCTACGAGAAGGCGCAGAAGCTGCTTGAGGTACTCAGCCACATCGTGGCGCTCAAGCCTGCAGAGATCGCAGCCGTACCTCCGACTTCGATCATGCGTGAGTTCATCGGAGGCCAGACACTTTAGCTCCGGTACATCATGTGGATCTGGCTCGCCGTCGGTTCGGCATTCATGCTCGGCCTCTATGATGTGGCCAAGAAACAGTCGCTCAAGCGCAACGGCACCCTCACCGTCCTGATGCTGGCGACCGGCCTCTCAGCACTGTTCCTCTGCCCATGGCTGTCACACGGCACCCTGCAGCAGCACATGTTCCTGTGGCTGAAGACCCTTCTGGTCACCGCATCGTGGATCTCCGGAATGGAGGCACTCAAGCTGCTCCCCATCACCATAGCGAGCCCCATCAAGGCATCGAGGCCTGTGTTCGTGCTCCTCTTCTCCGTACTCCTCTTCGGAGAGAGACTCAATGCATGGCAGTGGACGGGCAGTATCATGGCTATCGTGGCGCTCTATATGCTCAGCCTCTCCAGCAAGAAGGAGGGCATAGTCTTCACGCGCAACCGCGGTATCGCATACATGGCCATCTCCGTCATCACCGGTGTGGCCAGCGCGCTCTATGACAAGCACATCATGAAGGTGCTGGAGCCGCTGTTCGTGCAGAGCTGGACCAACCTCTACATCACCCTCTTTCTCATGGCCATCATGGCTGTGAGGGGAATGATGGGCAAGCGCGAGAGCAGGCCGTTCCAGTGGGACTGGACCATACTGCTGATCGCGGTGTTCATCACCGTAGCGGACGCGCTCTACTTCTTCTCCCTCAAGGACGAAGGCGCCCTTCTCGCGATCATCTCCATGATCCGACGCAGCTCCGTCATTGTGACCTTCGCCCTCGGCGCTCTCCTCTTCAAGGAGGGCAATCTCAAAGCGAAAGCCATCGATCTGAGCATCATGCTCATCTCGATGGCCATCATAGTTTTCGGATCGCGCTGATTCCTTATTCTCCCTTCTTGGAACCTATCACCATCGACAGTCCGAATTTCGCCACTGTCGAGATAGGATTTACAGGCAGATACTGGGCAGTCATCTGTGTGAAGATGCCGTCTATGCCGGTGAAGATATTGACCGGGCCGAGCTTGAGGTTCATCGCAGCTCCTGTAGAGAAACCGCAGCTGGATATTCCCGCAGATCCGGCGATGCTGAACATGCGGCCTGGGGTGAAGGTGACACCGGCGCGGAAATCATTGTATCTGGCAACAGTGCTGCCGATACGGGTCGAATAAAGTGCTCCGACTGAAAGGGACTGCGCGAACGGGAGTCTGTAGCGCACGCCTATATTGGCCTGGGCATTGAGCATGGAAAGATAACTGCCGCCGCTCTGCTCATACTTGAAATGGAAGAGCTCCATTATGTCATCAGCCACCTCATCAGAACTCTCGAATGTATTGCTTCCCATGGTGCCGCTCATGTTGCGCTTCCATGCGATGAAGCCGAGGTCGGTGAGGCCGGCACTTACAGAAAGGCCCTCGAAAGGTGTGACAACGACGCCCAGATCTGCCGCAAGGCCGAAGCCTGCAGGCTTGAAGTGGAATTCGTCATCCGAAATGACATCGTCCAGGTCTATGTTGCCGTATTCATCCTCATGGAACTGTACATATGGCACTGATGCCCGTATGGAACCGGCGCCTTCCACCACAGTGTCGTCTCCCCTGTTGTCGATAGACATCCTGTCCACATCGAGGTGTGCATCTGCCAGACCCATAAGGCCCTTGAGAGAGACGCCCACAGTGATCAGGTCGCTTATCTTCCTCGACTGGCTGACAGCAAGCTCGGCGTAGTTTCTGGAGAAGAAAGAGATACCGCTCATGTTATAGAGATCGGACTCTCCCTCTTCCTTGAGACATTCAAATACTGACTTGGGCACAGTGACACCGTTGCTTGACTTGACATTGAGTTTCACCGTGGTGAAGACCCCGTCGGTCTGGCCACGGAATCCGAAGCCGAGAATGTTCTCAGAGAGGTCGGCGTTGAGCTTTGTCATGGATGGAAGACCGCCGAGGAAAGTGGCTGCGGAGATGTTCTCATTGAGTCCTGTCACAAGTTCTCCGTCAAATGGAAAGAACAAGGATGACACACCCACGCTTGAATTTGCCCTGAGGCCTATGTCGCCTACGGCAGCCCCCAGGAAGAATCTCGTACGCTCCGGCTGGAGAGCCGGATTGATGCTGGATCCGTAGATGTTGTAATCCAGGAAGTATCCTGTCTTGAGTTCCTGTCCCTGAGCTGAAGGCACGAGGGAAAAGAACAAAGCTGTGGCCGAGGCCACAGCTATGCATATCCTGTTCATTAAAGTTCCTTGATCTTAATGTTCTTGTAGTAAACGGTATCCCAGTGGTTCTGGAGAAGGATGTGACCTGACCCGAAGTTGCCGAAGCCTTCCTTGTCGCGGAACTTGCTGTACTTCACGAGAGCATTGAACATCTGCGTGTTGCGCTCATACTCTACTACCTTCACACCGTTGAGCCAATGCTCGACATGATTGCCGTCCACCAAGATGGTAGCGGTATTCCAGCCATCCACTGTATAGTTTGCATCAGCCTTGTCTGCCTTGATGAGGTCATAGAGAGAAGCACAGGTACGGCAGCCAGCCACGCCCTTTGTGGCATCCGGGTGGAGATAGTCATCCAGCACCTGGAACTCGCATCCGATTGAAGGGTCTTTAAATGTACCAGGGTTGATAAAATACTTGATACCGCCGTTCGCAGCCTCGGTAAGATGGAATTCTGCAGTGAAGATGAAATTGGTGTAGGTCTTGGCCGTCATCACGTCAGTGCCGTAACCGCTCTTGTTGTCAGGGGTAGGGTTTGAGACAATCATGTCATCCACGATGCCCCAGCCCTTCTGAGGGAACGGCTCACCGTCCTTGACCATCACCCAGTTCTCTGCTCCTGTACCGTCCCAGAGGGTGGTCCATCCCTTCTCCATGTCATACCTCTCGGCAAGAGTCTGGACAGGCTTTGTTTCTGCCACGGTAGCAGGAAGCTCCTTGATCATGACATTGCGGTAGAACACCTGGTTGCCATGCTCCTGGAGGAGGATGTGGCCCTTCTGGTGATTGCCGAAGTTCTCCCAGTTCTTGTATTTGCTGCAACCCACGAGAGAATTGAACATCTGGCAGTTGCGCTCATACTCGACGACCTTCACGCCGTTGAGCCAGTGCTCTACGTGGTTGCCGTTGACCTTCACCCATGCGGTATTCCAGCCTTCCTTGTCGAAAGGAGCCTGGCTCTTGTCAGAGGTGATGAGGTCATAGAGGGAACCGAGGGTGCGGTTGCCTGCGGTACCGAGCTTTGCGTCAGGGTGGAGTTCGTCATCAAGGATCTGGAACTCGCATCCGATGGCAGAAGCTTCTTTCACTGTATAGAGGTCTGGCCTTACGAAATACTTGATGCCGCTGTTCGCTCCCGGAGTGATCTTGAAGTCAACAGAGAGCCAGAAGTTCTCATACTGCTTCTCTGTGATGAGGTCGCCACCATGGGTGGACTCTGCGCCACCGTTCTCCCATACCTGGAGCATGCCGTCAGCGACGGTCCAGCCTTCCTCAGGGAAGCCCTCATGCTTGGCACTGCGCCATCCGTTCATGGTCTTGCCGTCGAAAAGGAGCTGCCAACCGGCAGACTTCATCTTACAGGACAGCTTATTCGGAGTCTTAGGAGCCTCATAGTAGTCCCCCGAAGGCTTGCATGCCGCTACTGCGAGCAAGAGAGCCACAGCATAGAAAAATTTCTTCATGATACTAAAGGGTATAATACTCTTCCCAGCCCTTGCGTGGTGGAACACCGGTGAGAAGTGCGTTTGCAAATGGGTTGTCGATGATCTCGCCTGAAGCCTTGTCGAACTTGAATGTGGTGTTGAGTCTCTGAGCGATGACACCGAGGTTCATCACCTGGCACATCACGCCGGCCTTCTCGAATGGAGAGTGAGCCTTCTCAGTGCCGAGGATGGCGTTGATGAAGTTCCTGTAGTGGTTGAAGTGGTAGGTCCTGTCGATCTCAGGAAGCTTGCCGGCCTTCTGCATCTCCTCGTGGAGTGCCTTAGGGACGATCTCAAGCTCTGAAGAGTGTGAACCTCCCTTGAAGATGAGATCCTGAGAGTAGATGACCTTGCCAGGGTTGAGCTTGGTAGGCACATACGCTGCGCCGTTGACTGTAGGAACGTCTGAAACCTTGCTCTCTCCGTATCCTGCAGGAAGCTCAGGGAAGTTGCCGATACCGTCATACCAGTTGAGTTCACATGCAGGCTTCGTGCCTCTGCGCGCGAACTTGAAGTTGATGGTGGATGACATAGGGAAGAAGAAGTCATTGTGTCCTTCTGCCTTCTTCATGCCGACCTCGTATGGGAGTCCGAGCTCGAGGAACTCATGGCAGGTGTCGAAGAGGTGTGCACCCCAGTCTCCGAGTGCGCCCATACCGAAGTCATACCAGCAGCGCCAGTTGCCCTCGTCGAACTTTGTGCTGTACTCGTGGATCTGAGCCTGCATGTTCCATGTATCCCAGTCCATTGTTGCAGGTATAGGCTCTGCCTCAGGGAACTTCTTGATGTTCACATCATATCCGTGCCAGCGGCGGCTGTTGTTCATGTGGGCGTCGATCCTGGTGACATCCTTGATGATGCCGGCCTCTACCCATGCCTTGAACTGGAAGTAGTTAGGGCCTGAATGACCCTGGTTGCCCATCTGTGTCACGACCTCTGGATGAGCCTTGGCTGCATCGATGAGGAGCTGGTTCTCGAGGAAGGTTCTGGTCATAGGCTTCTCGCAATATACGTGAACGCCTTCCTTGATAGCCCTCATGGCGATAGGGAAATGTGAGAAGTCAGGAGTAGATACAAACACGGCCTCGATCTGACCCTTCATCTCATCGAACATCTTGCGGAAATCCTGGAATCTCTTCGCGTCAGGGAAAAGACCCATTACTTCCTGTGTGTGAGCTGCGCCCATGTTGACGTCACAGAGGGCCACAACATTGACCACATCTACAAGTTCAACGACCTTGCGTGCATTCTCGGCTCCGCGGTGGCCGATACCGACCAGAGCGACATTTACCTTCTTCGGTGCTGCAGGAGCCTCCTTGCGGATCTTTGCCGATGCAGTGAAAGAGTTGAGCGGATCAATTGCCATGGCTGCGGCAGATACGCCGGCAGTCTTAAGAAAATCTCTTCTTGAAATCATAGTATTACTGTTATGTTGTCAGATTCGTCACAGCCGCCACCTGCGTGAAAGGCGCGGATTCTTACAAATATAACAATAATACGCCGAAAAAGAAATATCCCCTAGTACGAAATCATATCCGCCTTGAGCGCCGCCTTGAGCTGCTCATCATAGCGGAGACGCACCTGGATGCCGGCCTCCTGATACCAGTAGCGGACTGCGATCTCTTCCTCTATGAGAGGTATGATCTCTGATTTCTTGAGACCGAGGAATGTGGCCTTGTCCATCTCCAGAGCCTTCTGGAGGGCATCGAGCTCCGGCTTCATGGATTCTGCAAGGCCGTCCTTGTCCAGCTGCTTGCGCATCTGGTCGAAATATGTCCTGGCCTCAGAGCGGTAGTCGAATTCACGTGTCTTTGCATATTCCACGAAATCCGCATAGTCGCTGTCGCTGAAATGGAAATACTCCACGGCAGGGATGCTTTCATGCTCACGCACATACTTCAGCGCGTACTGCTCGATGATGCCGGCATATACGAGAGAGAATGTGAGCTTGCTGTATTCGTGCGCAGGGATCACGACATCAGGGGTGATGCCGCCGCCATCCCTCACGCTGCGGCCATGTGCAGTCTTGAACTCGGTGGTGAGCGAATCCGGGATGTGTCCTACGGAACCGTCCTCATTGCGGTGGCTGTAATCGATGGCCTGAACACAGCGGCCGCTAGGCGTGTAGTACTTGGCGGTGGTGACCTTCATCTGGCCGTTGTAAGGCAGAGGGCGTATGCTCTGGACAAGTCCCTTGCCGTAGGTGCGCTTGCCCATGATGGTTGCGCGGTCATAGTCCTGGAGCGCTCCGGACACGATCTCCGACGCCGAAGCGGACCCGCTGTCCACCAGGACGATGAGCGGCATCTCGGTATCGATAGGCTCCGATGTGGTCTTGAGCACCATCTCCTTGTCATTGTTGCCCTTAGAGGTCACTACAACCGATCCCTTCGGGACAAAGAGGGATACGATGTTGACGGCCTCGGTAAGGAGACCTCCGCCATTGCCCCTGAGGTCGAAGACGAGACGCTTCATGCCCTGACCCTTGAGTCTGAGCACCGCCTCACGCACTTCTGCCGACACCTTCTCGGTGAATCCCGACTGGTAGATGTATCCTGTGGTCTCATCCAGCATCCCGGCATATTCCACATCCGGGAGATGTATCCTCTCGCGGGTGATCGGGACCTCCACGATCTCTCCGCCGCGGACTTTCTTCACCTTGAACACGACCTGGGTGCCCGGCTTTCCCTTCATCCTGTCGCTGCTCTCGGAGGCTGTCAGACCGATGACGCTGACGCCGTCTATCTCCATGATCTCATCTCCGCAGACAAGTCCGTTCCTGTATGCAGGCGAGTCCTTGTACGGCTCGTTGATGATGACATTGCCATCCTTTTCAGGCTTGTAGATGATGGCTCCGATACCTCCGTAGGACTTGTTCAGCATCATCTGGAGATCCTCACGCTCCTCATCCGGTATATAAACCGTATATGGGTCCAGCGCATCGAGCATGGCATCGATCGCCGCCCTCTCTATCCTGTCCACAGGGAGAGTGTCCACATAGGACCTGTTCAGTTCCTGAAGAACTGCATTCTGGATCTCAGTCCACTTGCCGAGCTTGAAGCTCTGGGACTGACCGAAGGAAGTGAGCGACGCAGCTGCCAGGGCCGCAATCATCAATATGGTTTTTTTCATAATCATGTATTCTTGACTTTATATCATGCAAACATCGTACTATCCGCAGTCTTCCTCGAGAAGATTCAGCAGATATGGCCTCAGTTCCGACCATCTGTAATACGGTCCGCGATAAGGCCTGAGGGCTGTGATGGTGGTCTCTCTCTCGTTGTGGAGGAACTTCACCAGCACTTTTCCCCTGCGGTTGCGGTAGAAGATCATCTGGAGGTTGGTGGCCATCTCGATGTTCTGGAACGCGTACCATCCCGATGCCGAGACGTCCCTGACCCTGCGGGCGGTATCGTTCTTCTCGAGACCGAGGAATGATATCAGTGGAAGCACGCCGCCGTCATGGCTGAATCTCAGGTCCGCAAGCTTGTGGCTGCCGCTCTGCACAGCCTCGTCCGCTTTTGTCAGGATGTCAGTCAGCGCAAGCTTTCCGCATCTCCTGAGCACCTTTCCGTTCTCGTATGTAAAACCGTGTGTATTCACCGTGCTCGGGTTCTTGGCGAGCCAGAATCCGTAAAGCTCGTCAAAGGTGAAATGACTGTAGAGGTCCGGGAGTTCGTCATCGAGACACTGCCCTATGGTGATGCCCTGAATGAGCTCGTAGAAGAAGAGTCTGGAGTCTCCCTTTTTCATGAGAGACCTCGCCCTGTCTGGATCTGTGAAGAAGGCACTCTCCATCCTCGACACGTCCAGGACTTCGTCCATAATGGCTCTGAGCTGCTCCCTGCTGTCATCCTCGCCGGGGAACTCCGGGCTTCTGCCGCCGGCCTCTATCCTGGTGATGGCGGCATCTGTCTCCTTGTCCGAGCGCTTCGTGAGGCTGACCGAAGGATCTCTGCCTGTCAGCCCGGCGCAGAAGTTGTCCATACTCTCCTGACACCTTGTCACCGTACTGGATATCGCAAGCACTTCCTTGCGGCCTTCCTGACAGAACATCTCCGGGCACCTGTCCACAAGCCGCTCGGCTATGCCGCGGTGCTCACGTCCACCCAGAGGTGTGAGAGCCCCGAATCTGCCTTCCTGGCACTTCCTGAGGAGGGTTATGTCACGAAGAAGGCTTCTTCCCTCATCCGTGAGTATCCCGAGACTGTCCGCACGGCTCAGCACCTTGATGGCTCCCTTGTATGTGTCGCCGGTGAAGCATCTGCTTCCGTGGCGGCTGAAATGGCTTACATAGAAAGGCTTGTACCCACGAGGCGCGGCAGTCTCAGTATATGCGCTCTCATAGCGATGCAGCTGACAGCCTATCCTGGTGATATCCTGTTCTATGAGTTCACGTGCTGTCTGGGCCGAAGCAGCCACGCAGAGCAGCACCGCAGTGATGGATATGATGATTCTCCTTATCATGGTCACTTACTGATACAGCTCCCTCAGCACCTTGAGGGACTGGATGTTTATGTTCGATTCTGTATGGTGCGACAGGTACCTGAGGAATATCTCTGCAAGTTCGTTGCGCACCGCACCGCTGAGCGGAATGAGCATGCTCTCCGAAAACGAGGCGGACATCATGGCCGAGACCTCACGGAGCCTCTCCCCCGCAAACGGCCTTAGGTCGTCGATGCTCGGGGCGAACCCCATCGCCACCGCCAGTTCCAGCAGGAAACGGACGTGGAAGTTGGAGAAATCGCTCTCCAGCGCATCCAGGGTCAGAATGCTCCTCTCACACCAGTCGAAAAGTCCTTCCTCACAGACTCCGTCCCGCACCGAGCGGTACAGCACCTCGCTGATGAACATCGTCATGGTGTTCTTGTACAGGCTCTGGCGAATGCCGTTGAGCGGATGCACCGCACTGAAGCCTGTCGCCTTCCAGAGCTCGGACTTCGGGTTTTCGATGACTTCGGCCTCAATGATATTGAGCGGCAGGAACATGGCCATGGACTTGCCCTTGCCGACATTGACCAGGAAGCTCCTCCTCCCGAAATCGCGGCTCAGCGTGTGGATCACTATGGCCGAGTCCTTGATCTTGGTGGTATTGAGGATGATGAGCTGGGTGGCCGTCTTCATCGGGGATCAGCTGTTTTCCCTGAGCCAGGCCGCCATGGCACGCAGAGCCTTTCCCCTGTGAGAGATGCGGTTCTTGAATTCGTCGCCGAGCTCGGCGACTGTGTGCCCGGGAGCCTCGTCGGCGATGAAAACCGGATCATAGCCGAATCCCTGGGTACCCACCCTTTCCTGCGCTATCTTTCCTTCGAGGGTGCCCTCGAAGAAATGCATCTCTCCGTCGATGATGAGGGTCACCACACTCTTGAAGCGTGCGGTGCGCGGCTGATCCGGCACCTTTGCGAGCTCCGCGAGGAGCTTCACGATGTTGGCATCGAAATCATGTCCGTCAGTGGCATATCTGGCCGAGTGCACACCCGGAGCGCCGCCGAGGGCGTCCACCTCCAGGCCTGTATCATCTGCAAAGCAGTTGCAGCCCATCCTCTCGTACAGGTACTGAGCCTTCTGGATGGAATTCTCCTTGAGGGTATCTCCCGTCTCCGGGATCTCTTCCGTGATACCCATATCGGCCGGGGTGACGAGTTCGAATCCCTCGCCGAGTATCTCTGCGGCCTCGCGGAGCTTTCCGCGGTTGCCTGTTGCGAAAACTATCTTCATCTCACTATGCATTGAGGTCCCAGGCTGCGCCATCCGCGAATACCGACTCTACAAGCTCATCATAGATGCCGAGCATCTTGCTCAGGTCGAGGAGGTTGAAACGGTAGCGCATGAGCTGTACCTTAGGGAACATGTCTTTGAGCATCTGTCTGGTGACTCCGATCTGCGCCGGGTCATAAGGTGATCCTGCAGCCTTGAAGAGGTCCTGCATCTTCCTGAAAGAATATACCTGGCCTGCAAGTTTCTCTCTGAGGGCCGGCCACTCGCTCCTGAGGGCGGTGAGACGCTCTCTGACGACATCAGCACCGAGGTATTTCTGGGTGATCTGAGTGTATCCGAGATCCGGAGCCGGGAACTCCCTGAAAATGTCAAGGGCGCGCTGCTGCTCCTGCTCGAGAGTCGGCCATGCAGCCACGCAGGCTTCGACATCGATGTCGGTGAGGTCGTATGTAAGGAACTTGTCGAACACCGCGCACATGGTCAGGGTGCCGATGGCGACCTGATCACCATGCGACTGGAGCTTGCCGTTGAAGCGATGGTGAGTCATGTCGAGAATATGGCTGAAGAGATGGTCGCAGCATGAGGCAGGACGGCTTGAGCGTGCCGCCTGCATGGCGAAGCCGCTGAGCGTGAGTCCCTCGAAGAGGTCGGCGATGGCCTGAGGCTCACCTGCCGCCACACCCTCCGGGTTGGAGAGCTGGCTGTCGAGCACGTCCTGGAGCATGTGCCATGCCTCCGGAACAATAGGCTCGGTGCCCATGAAATCAGCGATCATCCACTCCGCACCTGCCGGAATCTTTGCGGCGAGATCGGCATAACCCGCGCCTGTCATCTGCTTCGGAGCGGCCGCGATCACATCGATGTCGGCCACAATGGCCACCGGAGCCGGGCAGGAGAAGGTCTGCTTTGAATTCTGGTATGATATGGATGCGCCGAATGAAGAATAGCCATCCACCGAAGCTGCTGTAGGGAAGGTCAGGTATGACTGGGCATGGTGATGAGAGCAGAGTTTGCAGAGGTCGTTGATGACACCCGAACCCACCGACACGAGCACGCGGTTGGATGCGTCGAAAGGCTTGAATGCCTGCTCTGCATCAGCCTCGACATGATCTGTATCTTCCTCGATCGCCTTGGCGGCTGCATAGTCGCCCTCTACGATCTTGTCCACCATCTCGATGTATTTCCACTCTGCGTGGAACTCCTTCTTGTCTATGATGTAGCAGTCCACATCCACGCCGGCCTCTTTGAGATTGGCGAAGACCCTCTCACCTGCTGCAGGCCATGTGTTGATGTCCGCCACCACCACAGCCTTGCGGCCTTCGAAGAAACGGTTGTAGACCTCAGCGGCCATGCCGAGGACACCCTGGCCCATTTCAAATGCCTTTGTGTCTGTCGCAACCTTGAGGGCCGCGGCGATTCTTTCCTTTGAATCCATATTATTTTTCTGAATTATCCACCCAAAGATATATCTTGTCCCCCCTGCGCAGACGCTCGAATGAAGCGTCTCCGTCGTCCGGCTTGATGGCCACGGAGCACTTGACTCCCTTCTCTGCAATCTCTGCCGGCTTGAGAGAGACTCTCATGTCGTTCACCGTGAACTCCACCACACCTGTGGTCGCACCCACGGCTATGGCCTTGTCCCCGAGATGGAGAGGCTTTGACTCCACAGCGATCTCTGCCACCCCGATCCTGTCGAACCAGTTTGTGACCTTGCCGCAATAGACCTTGGTGCGGGTGGCACTGCTGCCATATACGGCACTCCACTGTCCCAGATACGCGCCCTGGTAGTATCCGTCCCAGAATCCGCGGTTGAACACCTCCGAAAGCTTCTCCTTCAGGGATGCGGCGAGCTCAGGGGTATATATGCCGTCACACACGGCATCCGCCGCCTGACGGTAGCAGGATGCGCAGCGCTTGACGTATTCGGCCGATCGGGCGCGGCCCTCGATCTTGAACACCTTGACTCCGGCGTCGATGATCTTGTCCATGAACTCTATGGTGCAGAGATCCTTGGGAGACATGATGTATTTGTTGTCTATCTCCAGCTGGTTGCCGGTCTCGAGGTCGGTGACTTCATAGCCGCGGCGGCAGATCTGGTAGCACGCCCCCCTGTTGGCCGAAGCGCCGTAGGCGTGGAGGCTGAGGTAACATTTGCCGGAAATGGCCATGCACAGGGCACCGTGGGAGAACATCTCGATGCGCACCAGATTGCCCGAAGGGCCGGTGATATGCTCGCGGACGATGGTCTCATAAATGTCCTTGACCTGGGTGAGGTTGAGCTCACGCGCGAGGACGATGACGTCGGCGAACTGCGCGTAGAAGCGCAGGGACTCGACGTTGGAGATACTCAGCTGGGTGGAGATATGCACCTCCAGCCCAATCTGGCGGCAATAGCTGATGGCTGCCATGTCTGAGGCGATGACGGCTGTCACCCCGGCATCCTTGGCTGCTTTCAGGGCAGTCCTGGCATCCTCAAGGTCCTCCTGGTAGAGGACGATATTGAGCGTGAGATAGCTCTTGACGCCATGCTCACGGCAGATGCGCACCACCTCCGGAAGGTCTTCCGGCGCGAAGTTGTTGGCGGAGTGGGACCTCATGTTGAGGCGGCCTATGCCGAAATAGACGGAATTGGCACCGCCCTGGATGGCCGCATTGAGGCATTCGAAATTGCCCGCAGGGGCCATTATCTCAAGTTCATTCCTGTCCATGTGGATCTATTTTGCACGGCCGACGAGAGCGTCGGCGAAATTGCGGAGAAGAGTGTGTCCCTCCGCGGTGATGTCGAGTCTGGATGCCGCTGCAAGGGCGAGACCGTTGAGACGGACGATCTCCGCCTTGGCGTCACCGCCGATCTCGCAGGCATCGTATATCTCGCGCATGGCCGCGATCTTGGCCGCGCGCTGCTCCTCTGTATCCACCGGCATCCTCATCACATCGTAGATGGAGTATATGTCCGAGGTCTTTTCCATGGCATGGGTGAGGAGCCATGATTTCTTGTTGTTGACGATGTCGCCTCCGATAGGCTTGCCGAAGACAGCCGAATCCCCGTAGGTGTCCAGATAGTCGTCTGCCACCTGGAACGCAAGTCCGAGCTGATAGCCGTACTCGTAGAGGAGATCAGCCTCCTCTGAAGAGGCTCCTCCGATGATGGCGCCCATCTTGGCTGAGCATGCCAGCAGGACGGCGGTCTTGAGGCCTATCATCTTCATGTAATCATCCATAGGGACCTGACGGACGTTCTCGAAATCCATGTCATACTGCTGTCCCTCGCACACCTGGGCCGCAGTCTTGGAGAAAAGACCGAGCACCTGGTCGAGCACAGCGCGCGGTGCCTTCACCAGACGCCTGTAGCTGTCGATCGACATCACATCGCCGGAAAGGATGGCGGTGTCCTCATTCCACTTGGTCCAGACCGTAGGCTTTCCACGGCGCATAGGAGACTTGTCCATGATGTCATCGTGGATGAGAGTGAAGGTATGGAACACCTCCAGGGCCGCTGCCGGCTCGAGCACATCCTCTCCTATCGAGTCCTTGTAGAGAGAATATGCCGTAAGGCAGAGTCTCGGGCGGAGACGCTTGCCGCCGATGGATATCATGTAGCGGAGCGGATCGTAGAGTCCTGCCGGCTCGGCAGTGAATTCAATATTATCGAAAAGGTCCTTGACCGTCTGTGCTATGGTTGATTCTGGTATCATATCATGCAAATATACTCATAAAAAGTCAATGACGGAGAGGCTCCGGCATTGAATCACGCGGTTATCTGGTGTACCTGTCCTGAAGGTAAGCGGCACGGAGACGCTGTATCTCGAACCGGAAATCATGCAGGCGCGGAAGTGTCGTGGCAGCAAGCTCATCGATGGCCGCGTCGTCCATGTCGGCACCAATCCTGGCAACGGAAGCGTCAAGCTGTTCGATGACAGGCTTGAGCACGCTCTCGTAGAATGCGGGATCGCCGACCTCTTCGTTCTGCCAGAGCGACACCATGCCCTTGCCGTTCTGTTCGTCCCTGTAGGCCTTGCCTGCGGCAATGAGGAGCGGGTGCAGGATGCTGCGGCGGTCTGCGTCAGTCATCTCAAACCTGAGGTGTCCCCAAGAGGAGCGGCCGTGGATGGTCTTGAGGCCGTTCCATGAGCAATTGGCCTTGCGGCCCCAGAACATAGGCTCGAAGTCCCAGACTGATCCGGCAGTCGGCACGCGGGTCGCAAAGGTCTGCCATGATATGCCCATGTAGAGAATCACCGAATTGTCTGTGGTCACGACCTCTTCGCGGCAGTTGGCGCGGTCTGTGGCCGATATCTCATTGTAACCTGGATGGCTGTATGCCGGATTGTACGGGAAGAGTTCTCCCGTCTTGAATGGATGGATGAGTGCGTAGTACGGAGTGTTCTCACCAGGGGCGAGATGCGCCTCGAGCGATCCCGCTGAAGCGAGACCAAGGCCGATCTCCCTCGCCTGCTCGTCGAAGACTTCGAGGCGGAAATGGAAGCCCCACCCGTCAGCCATCGCCTGCCACTCCGGAAGACGCGCGTAGCTCTTGTCCGTATCGGCATTCACTGTGCCGCGCTGTGTGGCCACGTCGGTCCAGAGGCAGGAGGCATCGCCGCCGTATGAGCGGTCAAGCACCTCTGTGCCTGGTTTTGCCACAGCCGCAGCTGCCTCCCAGTTGCCGGCTCCGAGTATGCGGGTCGGACTGAATCGCACGGTGTACGTCTTGCATGGCTTCGGAGCATAGACCTGATTGAGGAAGGATGCGACTCCGCGGACGATATCCTCCCTGTCGGCATTCATCGCGAACGATCCGAGACGCTCGATCCTTGCCTTGCGGTTCTCGGGCGAAACGCCTTCACCGAACTGTCTGTCCGCCATGGAAAGCTTCTTCGTCACAGCCTCGGCACTCTTCGCACCGCAGATAGCCTTGGCGAGCTGGAGCTGATATACATCCTCCGGCTTGTAGACGCATCCGGTGTCACCCTTTGCCGCCGTTGCCAGACCGAGGTCGCAGAACTGGATGATGCGCTTCACATCGCCGGTCTCAAGGAAGGCCGGGATCGCATACTGCACGGTCTTGAGATTCCACAGGCGGTAGGCATCCGCACCATCCGCCTTGAGCGCCCTTTCGTAGAAATGACGGGCAAGCTGCCAGTTGCCGTTGTAGGCGACCTTTCGCCCGCTGGCCCTCTCCAGCAGGTTGTCGGCGACAGACGCGGCTCCGAGAAGCCTTATCGCGTCCTTGAAATACATGTCGGCAGTCTCAGGGCGATGATCGAGCAGGAAATTCCAGGCCTTGGAGAACCTGCCGCTGTCTTTTGCTGCCACAGACTCTCTGATGTCCTCTTCCGCAAGTGCCAGGGCCTGTCTTGTCTTCTCGTCGGAACGGCCGACAAGCACTACGGCTGCATCCGTCTTGAAGCCGTTGTTCTGCAGGCACTCGACCTGCTCATCTATCATGTAGCGCTTGGCGTAGTATTCTGCCTGCAGTTTCGGATCGGTCGGCAGCTGCTCGCTGTCGACATAGGCATCCCTGCTGCGCGGCGCAGTCTTGATGACTGCCTCGATCTTCACGTCGGCCTTGTCGCCGAGGGCCTCACGCAGGCTCTCGATGAAGCCGATCATCTCTACGCGGGCAGCGTCGAGGTCGCCCGTCTTGTGGTCGAAGCGTGCGAGCATCACCCTCGCCTTGCCGGCGAGGTAACGCACCTGGATGTCATCGGACTTATCTGCCTCGCGGCAGAGTGCCATAAGCAGGGTCGCGTAGCGGATGTCGTCGACACCCTCGCGGAAGCCCTCCCACTGTATGGTGTCGAGCACGCCGTCAGCCGAGCCGTAGAAGAACATCATCGGCTTGTATGTCTCTGAGTCATCGTTGTATGGTCCGAGATGGTGGGCATAGTTGCAGAGTGCCGAATAGCCGCTCAGATAGGGAGCCAGGCCGTACTGACGGCGGTTGAACTCTGGATTTTCAGCACCCACGTGCTGGTCTGCATACCATGCCACATAGGTATTGGAGCCGAGCTCGTTCCAGATGGAAGGCACGGAAGGGTCGGTCGGATTCTTGGAGGCGTTGTGCCAGTTCCAGCGGTAGCCGGCCAGGTCGATGATATGCTCGCGGGAAGCGATGATGAACTTGAGGCCCGCCGCCTGATATGCGTCGAAGATCGAGCGGTTGGCCGGGAAGAATTTAGGACCCGGTTCATCGCCGTAGCCACCATAGATGTTGTGATGTCCGTAGGTGCGGTCGTAGTACGCGCTTATGCGCTCGGCGCGCTCATACGAAGTCTGATAGTCCCTTTCATTCCACACGAAATCGATACCCCCGAGGAACGTATCCGTGCGCATGCCGACCTTCTTCATGAGAGCAATCGTACGCTCGGATTCGGCTGTGGCCGTATTGGTCCTTATCCACTTCATGTCCTGGCCGTGTGCGACCATGTCCGCCAGGATGGCCTCGAGCTGTGTCCACATCAGATCCTCATCGCCGCCGTTGAGCTTGAGGATCTCGTTCGAGCCGATATAGTCGTATGAGCAGATGCGGAAGTCCATTTCAGGATGGAAATAGGCCATAGGACGCGGGAGGTCGAAGTCGAGCACCTTGACGGCAACGGGGATGGACAGTCCGCCGCCGGTGATGAAGCCGCGATAGATACCCGCAGGCGTGCCGGGAGCGACATGGGCAGTGAGTATGAACTGTTTGCTGACGTCCTTGTCGAGCGATACAGGCTGGAGAGTCTTTGCGTCGGCAAAGCCGGGACGCATGGACGGGAATGCCCAGGTCTCGACGGTATGGTCGTAGTAGCGTCCGTTAAGCAGACGCGGAGGATTGAGCCACCATTCGGATGTCTTGCCATCCTTTCCGGTGATGCGTGCGTAGTTTGCTTCTTTCTCACAGTCCACACGGATGAGATCCTCGTCGTGGAGGATAAGCTCGGGGCAGAGTTTGAAGCCGGTATCGGCGAAGTAGCTGAACCAGCCGTTCCCATTCTGGTACCACACCTTGACGATGCGCAGGTCGAGCGCGTCAGCCGGGAAAACCTCTCCCCTTTCGTTGACGAGCTTCCCGACAGTCAGCTGCACCTTTCCGAGATCCTTGTCGGAACGGAGCACAAAGGATGCAGGCTCGTACTCACCGCGCGCAGCGATAAGCCTGACCTCACCGCCCTTCACGCCGTCCTCCGGGATCGCATCCGGAAGACGCTGTACGGAGCTCATTGCCGGTACAGCCCACCAGTCCACTTCCGCATTTGCGGGAGAAGCGGCCAGAAGGAGGGAAGCGAAAAGAAGAACAAACTTTTTCATATGCATGAGATTGAGAAATCAGTCATTCATGCGAATATACTCATAAAAAGTCAATGACGGAGCCAAGAAAACTCCTATCTTTGCAGCCGGATCAGGTGATTATGGGAAAAACAGGCACAGCTACGGTAGTCAGGAACACGGGAAGTCATTTCATGCTTTCCGAGCTGCCCCGATGGGAGCTGTTCCCTGCAGTCCTGAGGGGCAAGATCCGTCTCAAAGGCAGTGAGTCCACCAATCCGGTGGCTGTAGGCGACCATGTCAGGTACGAGATCCAGGATGAAGAGGCTTCATTCGAGCATCCTGCAGTCATCACCGAGGTCATCGACCGGTCAAATTATGTGATACGGAAGTCCACAAACCTCTCGCGCCAGTCCCATGTCATCGCAGCCAACATCGACCAGGCTTTCATCGTGGTGTCGATGTATTTTCCGGAGATCAAGCTTCCTTTCCTGGACCGCATTCTTGTCACCTGCGAGGTATATGGAGTACCAGCGACCATAGTGCTCAACAAGGTGGACATGTATCGTGACATCGCCCAGGAGCAGATCGATGATTTCAGACGCATCTACGAGGGTGCAGGCTACAGGGTCATCGAGACCTCTGCCCGCACAGGCGAGGGCGTGGAGACGCTGCGCGAGGCCTGCCGCGACAAGGTGTGTCTTTTCTCCGGAGAGTCCGGAGTGGGCAAGTCGTCGCTGATCAAGGCCCTTGACCCTTCCCTTTCGCCGAAGGTCGGCAGGATATCAGAGACCCATCTCCAGGGAAAGCACACAACCACTTTCTACGAGATGTACCCTATCTGCAGCGGAGGATTCATCGTGGACACACCGGGGCTGAGAGGATTCGGCCTGGTGGATCTGGAAAAGGAAGAGATCGCACTCTATTTCCCCGAGATGCTCAGGGAAGCCCAGAACTGCCGCTTTGCACCCTGCACTCACACACATGAGCCAGGCTGTGCGGTGAAGGAGGCGGTCGATGACGGGCGGATAAGCGCCGAACGCTACAATTCCTACCTCGGAATGCTTGAGGAGGATAAGAAATTCAGGTAAGTCAGAGGACGTAAATGCTCCATGCGCGCGTTATCATGGCGGGAATGCGATACGCATCTGCGCCATGACTGACTGTTGCATGCTTCTTGGCTTCTGTGTCATGACTGGCTGTTGCATGCTTCTTGGCATCTGCGCCTTGACAGGCTGTTGCATGCGAGACGCATTTGCACTATGCCCTGCTTGCGGGCAAAAATGAGCTCCGCAATGCCCGCTGCACAGGGCATAGCTCCAATGCTCATGTCCCGCATGCGACGGCGATCGGAGCTGTTGTCCGTGGCGATGGCGTTACGGAGTTATTTTTCGCCAGCGACATGGACAACTGCGCAGAAGCTAAGGAGCATGCAGCAGTTTGACACAGCGCAGAAGCTAAGGAGCATGCAGCAGTTGGGTACAGCGCAGAAGCCTAGGCGCATGCAGCAGAAAGACCAAAAGAAAACACTATATTTGAAGCAATGAAAATCAAGTACGCAATCATCTATGCCGCTTTGGCAGCAGCATTCGCCGCGGTATCCATCTGGGTAGCGCTTTCCAAAGGCAAGAATGCCAAGGCTGTCAGGGCGAAGTTCCGTCTCGGCGGGCTCATGCTCACCGTATCCAGCATGCTCGCACTGACGGGCTGCGAGGGCGGACTCGGCATTTTCACCCCCTCCTGCTACGACCCGGTAGTGCCGGAACAGGTCACATTCACATCGGCAGAGCAGAGTGATGTCAAGGTTGGAGACGTGATTGCATTCAAAGTCATGGAGACTGCTTTCCCGTCATACTCGTATATCATCACCGGCACTGAAAGCAAGGAAATCCAGAGCGGGAGCCTTGTGCTGGATGGCAATGAGGGCAAGATAGCCATAGCCGAGACAGATTACCGCGGACCACTGGTCCTGACTGTCTTCGGCGTCGCCGATGAAGAGAAGCACTTTCTGGGGCACAGGAACTTCAATCTCAAATGATGCGGGAAAAGATCGCTCTCGGTCACCTCGTCTATGAACTGACTGAGGCCTGCAATCAGAACTGCCGATTCTGCTACAACCACTGGCGCCCCGGCGGATGTCTTCCTGCCGACAGCAGACTGGCAGGAAGGACTCTGAACCGCATCCTGAAGCAGGCAGCCGTCGGCAACATATCCTTTTCGGGCGGAGAGCCGACCCTTCTGCGCAATATCCATGACCTTGCCCTCAAATGCAGGTTCAAGGGGTCTTCTGTCAATATCCTTACAAACGGGACGCTGATAACTGAAGATGATGTTATCAATTTCGGGAGCATCGGTATCAGCGCCATGCAGATCCCGCTCCTGAGCAGTGACCCTGCAATTCACGACTATCTCACAGGGCTCTCCGGATCATGGGACAGGGCTTCAGCTTCAGCACGCAGGGTGCTGGACATTCTCGGTTCGAAGCATTTCGCGGCTGTGCTGATCGTCACGGCAAAGAATGCCGCCGGTCTCTCTGACACTTTGGAGATGTATCGCGACATGGGGGTGAAGACTGTGATGGTCAACCGCTTCAACCTGGGAGGGAACGGGCTGAAGAACCGTGAGGAGCTGTGTCTGTCGCGCGACGGGCTCAGCGCGGCTTTCAAGGCTGTCAGTGAGTTTTCCATCATGCATCCTGAAATGGATTTCGTCAGCGGCGTATGCACTCCTGTCTGCGTGCTGGATCCGTTCGATTATCCGGGCATACAGTTCACCAGCTGCAGTACCGATATCCAGAACCGCCCCATCACGATATCGTACAAGGGCGATGTGCGTTTCTGCAATCACTCTCCTTTCGTCTTGGGGAATATCTGGGAAAGGGATCTGTCTGAGATTCTGACTGACTCATCTGTCACCGGCCGCTATTCGGGTATCCCTGAGAAGTGCGCAGGATGCAGTCTATACGCACGCTGCAAAGGCGGCTGCCGCGCAGCTTCCGAGCAGGTGTACGGAAGTTTCGATATGGTCGATCCCATCATCACGGCATAGGCTGGTTGCGCCGGCACGAGCCGAGCCTGAGACTGGAAGCCACTTGCTCCCGGGTTCGCAGCGGCTCGATGGTCTGTGACGCGACGCGCTGTTTTGAGCACAAAGTCCCGCTTCGCGTCACGATTTCAGACCAAATAGCTGTTTTTCATGACGCGACGCCCGATTATGAGTGAAAAATGCCGTGTCGCGTCTGTGGGAATGTCCCTTTGCGGGCGAAGTATAGCTCCGCAACGCCCGCTGCAGGGACAAACCCTCCGCCGCTATAGGGCGGCAATTCACTCGGTTGAAACTCAGCTGAATTCAATTTCTGCGGCACACAGTTTGCTTTGGACAGAGGAAAACAGACAGCAATGATCAATCGTCATTCAATCGCGGCATGCATTATCGCATGTCTTTCTTTTGGAACACTGAGTGCTCAGACCAAACCCCATTCTTACAGCGACGACATAGGTCTCACTGTCGGAGTCAACGTCCCAATGTACAACGGAATCGGAGGCGATGCCACAATGGGTCTCACCTATGGCCATTTCCACTACAACGGACTTGGCTTCAGGACAGGACTCCAGTATACTCCAAGCGTCTCGGACGTAGACAACACATTCGGAATCCCGCTTGCCTTTGCATACCGGACAGGATCAAGAAGCGCCCAAGACAGGTATCAGTCCGGAATACACGGAGCAGCCAATTCCATGTACTGGAACGGATATGACTATGGAAATGTCAGCATTGGGAACATGCTCACATCATTCCTGATGAATCTGATCAGCAATGTGGAATTCACGGCAGGCATCACGCCTGGATACATCGCCGGCAACAGCTCGTCAGCCGGCACTGCATACTATCCCGGAGGAGACTATGTCAGGGATTGGACAGAGCGCAACCACAGGTTCGCATTATCCCTTGATGCGGGTGCAAACCTGAATTACAGCATCTGGAGATTTGACATAAAGCTCATGCCCTCCTTCCACTACCTGCTGACAAATAATTACACGCATCGTGAGATTCACGGTAATGACTATGCCACAGGCACGAAAGAAAGCTCTCAGCCGATCAGGTGGTTCTTCACGTTCTCAGGAGGGCTGGCTTTCCGATTCTGATAAAAGACCTATCTTCCGCTTGCAGGAGCGATGGTCACAGTCCAGGTCTCAGGCTGAACAGGGAAGATGTACTTATCCATAGGCTTTGGACCGCAGGATGCACCTCCCAGACCGAGCTGGCGGATGTCGAGGTTGAGACAGATCTCCCTGCGAGGCTCCCTGATGGAGTCGAACCTCTTCTGACCATTCCTGTGACGGGCGAACTCAAGATCCTCCCAGTCATAATGAAGAGCCTGCACGAAGAGAGGCACGTCAGCAGAGAACATGACTCCGTGACCGGTCTCATCAGTGAACTTCACCCAGCGGACATCTGACTTGTATCCATTGTCCTGAGGTCTGATATAGGTCTCATACTGCTCTGACACTGTTGACTTGTAGCGGCCGATGAAGCTGCCTGTCTTGCGGTCGATATAGTTCTCCCATGGTCCGCGGCCATACCACTCCATGTTCTCGAGCGCACTGTCGAGCTTGAGTGAGAGACCGAGACGAGGAAGCACTGCCGGCATATGTCCATGAGGAGTGACATCATTGGTGATGGTGGCGGTGCCGTCGGTATTGAAGCTCCACTTCACCTTGTGATCGAAGCCTGCAGACTTTGCACCGGAAACGGTGGTGTTCATGCAGACGGTCACGGTACCGTCCTCCGCAGTAGCGACATCGATCCTGCCTGTATGCCAATTGAGCTGGGTGAGCCCCTGTCCATAGATCTCATTCTTGGACCAGAGCCAGTTGTCATTGTCCACGAGCGCACGCATGCATGTCAGCCTTGGAGCAGCATCCTCTCCGAGTCTGCGGTCCATGACTGGGCGGCCGTCCACATTGAGGCTCACGACAGAGCCGCATTCGCGGCAGAATACCGCCTTGATCTGACCTGTGGTGACAGTGATGAAGTTGCCGTCATCGGTCACAGCCGGCTTCACTGCAGCCGCAGCAGCCTTGGTGGCAGGAGCGTCATTCTTCCAGACGAGCTGGTCAGAAGCCACCACATGGCCGGCCTCGGCCCAGAGTTCATCCTGCCTGAGGCAGAACTCGACATTCATGAAGTACTCCTTGCCCGGCTTGATATCCACCCCTGTTGCAGGAAGTGCAACCTCAATCTTCTGGAGCGGCTTCACTGAAGGAAGTTTCCAATCACCTGATGCGACCGGAACACCATCCTCAAGGAGAGTCCACTTCGCATCGAAGGCACCTGTCTCCGTGAATGAGAACCTGTTCCATACAGTGGCCTTTCCTGATGCAGCATCCTCACTGGAAACAGCGATCTGACGATATACGTGACCCACCTCAATGAGCTTGGCAGTCACCTCTCTGTCCGGACGGATCACGCCGTTGCAGCAGAAAGGACCGTCATTAGGGATCTCGTCATAATCACCGCCATATGCGTATACGAGTACAGGGCTTCCGTCTCTGTAATATCTGCCGGTCTTCTTCTCGAGAGCCTGGTCGACCCAGTCCCAGATGCAGCCGCCGAGAAGGGAGTCGCTTGAGTAGAAAGCGTCCCAGTACTCTTCGAAGTTGCCCATGGCGTTGCCCATTGCATGCGCATACTCGCACATGAAGAACGGCTTGCCCTTGGTCTGTCGGTTGGTCGGCTGATGATACTTGTCCTCGGTGTCTCCGTCGATTCCGTCACCGAGACGGCCTCTCTCATAGAGCCACTCGACTGTAGGGTACATGCGGCTGTCGACATCGGCATCAGGACATCCACGCTCCCAGTGAACAGGACGGGTAGGATCGATGGACTTGATCGCATCCTTCGCATTGACAAAGCACTGGCCGTGACCGGTCTCGTTGCCGAGTGACCAGAACATGATGGAAGGATGATTGCGGTAATTCATCACGTGGTTCACATTGCGCTCGACAATGCTCTTGTTCCACTGCTCGAAAAGACCGAGGCCCTTGTCGCCATAACCCATGCCGTGACCCTCCACATTGGCTTCTGCCATGAGGTAGATGCCGTACTTGTCACAGAGGTCGTACCAGGTATGATGGTTTGGATAGTGGCTGGTGCGGACAGTGTTGATATTGTGGCGCTTCATCAGGAGGATGTCTGCGAGCATCTCCTCTTCGGTGATGGTGCGTCCGTTCCTGGCTGTATGCTCATGACGGTTGACGCCTTTGAACTTGATCTTCTTGCCGTTCACGAGATAGGTGTTGCCGGAAAGCTCGATCTGCTTGATGCCGACCTTTGCGGCACGGATGTCGTCACCGGCCTTGATCACGAGAGTGTAGAGATACGGATCCTCTGCGCTCCAGAGATGAGGCTTGCGGAGGCTGAGCGAGCTCTCCTTGCCCTTGAATGAACCGACCTTGCGGAACTGAGCGTCATAGAGGTCTGCGCTCACCTTGGCAGCAGCTGTAGCCACCGAAAGGTCCACGCGTGCATCCCTGTAGTTATTGGTGAGGGTGGTACGGAAATAGAAATCGTCGATCTCGACCTGCGGCATGGCGATGAGCGTCACGTCGCGGTATATGCCTGAGAAGCGGAACATGTCCTGGTCCTCGAGGTATGAGCCGTCACTCCAGCGGTACACCTCCACGGCGAGAAGGTTCTCACCCGGCTGGATGTACTCTGTGATGTCGAACTCGTCAGGAAGCTTTGAATCCTCGGCATATCCGACCTTCTGGCCGTTCACCCAGACAAAATATGCGGAATAGACTCCGTCGAAACGGATCACCACCTTCCTTCCGGCCCATGTCTCAGGCACGGTGAAAGTTGTCCTGTATGAAGACACCGGATTGTAGTCCTGGGTACCATAGACAAAATCCTTGATGTATGGCGGCTCGGCCTTGTGAGGATAGGTGACATTGGTATATCCCGGAGCACCGAATCCCCTCATCTCGACGCAGCTCGGCACGTCGATGAGCTCCCATGCGGAGTCATCGAAATCTGTCTTGTAGAAATCCTTGACCCTGAGAGCAGGGTCGCCGCACCATGTGATCTTCCAGTCTCCATTGAGGGACTGTACATATGGAGTGGATGGCTCAAGTGCATCGGTGAGCGCATCGGCCACTTCTGCCAGAGGCATGGAGTAGGCACGTGCGGGACGACGGTTGATGCTGTTGACTGAAGGGTCCGTGATCTCAGAAGGGACCTGGGCCACCGCGACCTGGCTCAGCAGAGCGGCAATGGCCAGAATGACTGTGGTGAAACGTCTGGTCATAAAATGGTGTCTTTGGTTTTGTGTTATGCGATGCAGCTTGTGAGTACGGTGAGATTGCCTTCCGGAGTGAAGGTCACTTCCTTTGCCGATGCCGGGATGAGGATGGTCTCACCCTGGCGCACAGGCATGGTGCCCTCGTCTGTGGTCACGGTGCCGGTGCCGGCAGTACAGATCACCACCACGAATGAATCGAGAGAGGAGAGGTCCTTCTTCACGGTCTCAGTCATCTCGTAAAGCGATGTGGTGAAATAACGGCACTCCACGATGGTGTTCTCTGCATTCGGCTTCGCCTCATAATGGGTGCGGTAGTCGTCGCAGACGCTGTAGTCGATGGCGTCCTTGGCGAGCTCGGTGTGGAGCTCCCTCGGCTTGCCGTCGAGACCGAGGCGGCCATAGTCGTAGATGCGGTAGGTGATGTCGGAGGTCTGCTGTATCTCCGCAATGAATGAGCCTGCGCCGATGGCATGGATGCGTCCTGCCGGGAGGAAGAACACATCACCCGGAGCCACGGTGTAGTCGGTGAGGACATCAGTGATGGTGGCGTCCCCGACTCTTGAAACATACTCTTCAGGAGTGATTTCCTTCTTGAGACCGGAAAGGAGATGCGCACCCTCATCGGCGCCCACGACATACCACATCTCGGTCTTTCCCTTCGAGCCGTTGTGGCGGACTGCCGCAAGGGCATCGTCAGGATGCACCTGGATGCTGAGGTCGCTCTTCGCGTCGATGAACTTTATGAGGAGCGGGAACTGGGTGCCGGTGGCAGCGTACACCTTCTCGCCGAGGAGAGCGCCCTTGAGGGTCTCAGCGAGTTCGGTGATGGTCTTGCCGTCGTACTGGCCGCCGTCGATGACGGACTCGTTGCCCTTGACGCCAGAGAGCTCCCAGCTTTCGCCGATGTGCTCCTGCTCTGTCTGGATTCCCTTGAAAGGAGCAATCTTCTCGCCGCCCCACACGATAGTCTTGAGTATTGGTCTGAACTTGTACATTTCAAAAGTTGTTATTTCGGTTTATGCCTGGTTCCCTAGATGAGCGGCTCTGCTGTCATTGCGGCAGGCTGAGGGATGCCCATGAGCTTGAGGATGGTCGGAGCCACATTGCAGAGAGCGCCGTCCTTCACCTCCTTCACATCGTCACCGGCATTGACCACGATGAACTGGACAGGGTTGAGTGAGTGTGCGGTATTAGGGGTACCGTCATCGTTGACTGCATAGTCGGCATTGCCGTGATCGGCTGTGATGAGGACCACATATCCGTGCTCGATGGCTGCGGTCACAACAGACTCCACGCATCCGTCCACGGTAGCGACAGCGTTGCGGATTGCGGAGTACACTCCGGTATGTCCGATCATGTCGCCGTTGGCGTAATTGAGGATGATCATGTCCTCCTTCTCGGAGCGGATGGCCTCAAGGAGCTTTGATGTCACCTCGAGGGCGCTCATCTCCGGCTGGAGGTCATATGTAGGCACCTTTGGAGAAGAGACGAGGATGCGGTCCTCATTCTCGAACGGCTGCTCGCCGCCGCCGTTGAAGAAGAAGGTCACGTGTGCGTACTTCTCTGTCTCGGCGATGCGGAGCTGGTGTCTGCCTGCCTTTGCGACAGTCTCTCCGAGGGTATCGCTTACGATCTCCTTGTCGAAGAGGATGTGCACGCCTGTGAATGAAGCATCGTATGGAGTGAGGCAGCACCAGTAGAGAGGCATAGTCTTCATGCCGGCCTCCGGCATATCCTTCTGGGTGAGGACAGAGGTGAGCTCACGTGCACGGTCATTGCGGAAGTTGTAGAAGATGACGCAGTCGCCCTCCTCGATCTTTGCGAGAGGTGCACCGTTCTCGGTGATGACGATAGGCTTGATGAACTCGTCGGTGACATCTGCATCATAAGATGCCTGCACACCGGCTGTCGCAGACTCGAATGCTGCGCCCTTGCCTTCCACGAGAAGATCATAAGCCTCCTTGACACGGTCCCATCTCTTGTCACGGTCCATAGCATAGAAGCGGCCGCAGACAGATGCGATCTTTCCTGTGGTCTTGGCCATCTCAGCCTCGAGGTCCTGGATGAAACCGAGTCCGCTGCGAGGGTCTGTGTCACGGCCGTCCATGAAGCAGTGCACGAACACCTTGTCGAGACCGGCCTTCTGAGCCTCTGCGAGGAACTCATAGACATGGGTGAGAGATGAGTGCACGCCACCTGTAGAGGTAAGTCCCATGAGGTGGAGCTTCTTGCCTGACTGCTTCACATAGTCGTATGCTGCCTTGATCTCAGCATTCTCCATCATGGTGTGGCTGCGGCAGGTCATGTTGATCTTCACGAGATCCTGGTAGATGGTGCGGCCAGCACCGAGGTTCATGTGTCCGACCTCTGAGTTGCCCATCTGTCCCTCTGGGAGACCGACGTACTCACCGCATGCCTGAAGATGGCTGTAAGGGTATTTCTGACGGAGGGATTCAATGAATGGTGCGCCCTGGGTGTAGATGACGTTTGATGCATCCTGTCTGCCCTCGCCCCAGCCGTCGAGGATCATAAGAAGAACTTTTCTATCCATAATATCTTTGTGTTTATTTTATTCGTAACTTTGAACTTGCAAAGATACAAAATTTAGTGAAGAATATGAGCAGGAAAAGCGGCAACGGAGGAAAGACACACAGGAAAGGACCGTCTTCAAGAAGCAGGTCCACAAAGGCTTATCCTGAGTACATCGGCCGAGTGCAGATGTCCAGGGAAGGATATATATTCGTCATCCTCGACGGAGAAGAGGATGACGTCTTCGTAAAGGCATCAAAGACAAGACAGGCGCTCAACGGAGATACCGTGCGCGTCGCAGTGACAAGGGAAAAGGTCGGAGACCACAGGCGCGAGGGCGAGGTGGTCGAGATCGTCGAGCGCTCGAAGCGTCCGTTTGTCGGCATCCTGCATTTCGTGGGTTCTCAGGCATGGCTGCTCATGCAGAGCAAGAGCATGCCTTACGATATCGTGGTAAGCCAGGAGGAGGCCCTCGCCCTCGGCGGACAGACCGGCATGAAGGCCGCAGCCGTCGTGGATAGATGGGACAGAAAAGACCCTGCACCTCACGGCCATATCGTGGATGTGCTCGGCAAGCCGGGCGAGAACGATACCGAGATGCATGCAATCCTCGCCGAATTCGGTCTCCCTTACAGATTCGAGCCTGAGGTCGAGAATGCGGCCGACAGGATTTCCGAGACCATAGGCGAGGAAGAGCTCAAGGGACGCAGGGATTTCAGGGACACACTCACATTCACCATCGACCCTGCCGATGCCAAGGACTTCGACGACGCACTCTCATTCAAGAAGCTCCCTAACGGCAACTATGAGGTCGGCGTGCATATCGCCGACGTGTCATATTATGTGAAGCCGGGCGACATCGTGGACAAGGAGGCCCAGGCGCGCGGCACATCGGTCTATCTCGTGGACCGCACCGTCCCTATGCTTCCGGAGAAGCTCTGCAACAAGCTCTGCTCACTCCGCCCTCATGAGGAGAAACTCACATTCTCGACCGTATTCGAGCTCACTCCGAAGGCTGCCATCGTGAACCGCTGGTTCGGCAGGACAGTCATCAATTCGGACTACCGCTTCGACTACGACGGAGCACAGAAGATCATCGAGGCCGGAGCGATCGACCCTGAGAATGACACCGTGCCATTCGACATCCAGGAGGCAGTGCTCACCCTCAACGACCTGGCACACCTCTTCCGCGAGAAGAGATTCAAGGCCGGGGCCATCAGCTTTGACCGTCCTGAGATGAAGGTCCTCGTGGACGAGAACGGCAAGCCGGTGGACGTATATGAGAAGATTTCCAAGGAGGCGAACTGGCTCATCGAGGAGTTCATGCTCCTCGCCAACAGGAGCGTTGCGGAGCTCATCGCGACCGGCGGCAAGCTCAACGGGGTCGCTTCCCCGAAGGCGAAGACATTCGTGTACCGTGTACACGCCGAGCCTGACGCCATCAAGATCGGCAACCTCCGCGAGTTCGCGGGCACATTCGGGTACAAGATGGGATCCACCGGCAGCGGCAAGGACATCGCATCGTCGCTGAACACCCTCCTCGAGGAGGCAAAGGACAAGCCGGAGTTCAGCGCCCTCCAGATCGTGGCGCTCCGTTCGATGGCAAAGGCGACCTACAGCGCCGACAACATCGGCCACTACGGACTTGCCTTCCCGTTCTACACCCACTTCACCTCCCCTATCCGCCGCTACCCTGACACCATGGTGCACAGGCTTCTGGCGATGTACCTGGACGGTGCCGACAGCCAGAGCAAGGGCTATTATGACGAGCAGTGCAAGCACGCTTCAGAGCGTGAATGCATCGCAGCCGATGCCGAGCGCGCAAGCATCAAGTACAAGCTTGTGGAGTATATGACCGACAAGGTCGGGAAGGAGTTCGACGGCCACGTCTCCGGCGTGACCGAATGGGGCATGTACGTGGAGATCGAGCCTACGAAGATCGAGGGCATGGTGCCGCTGCGCACCATCAAGTCCGACTGGTACGAGTTCGACGAGCAGCACTACCGCATCGTGGGACGCCGCACGGGACGCAGGTTCCAGCTCGGAGACCCTGTCCGCATCAAGGTGACCTCCGCAAATGTGGAGCAGAAGCTCCTGGACTACGAGCTCGTGGAAGCAGGCCTGCCTGAGCCGGAAGGCAGAGGCGGCGAGGGCGGCTTCCGCGGGGGCAGGTTCTCTGAGGAGAGACACGGCAGCGGCAGACGCAGCAGCGAGGCTCATGGCGAAGGCCGCCTGCATGACGGCGAGGCTCCCGCGAAGAAGCGCGGCTCCGCACACGGCGAAGAGAGTGCTGCCCCGGCCGGAAAGCGCGGCTCCGCAAAGGGAAGCTCAGCCCGCGGCGGCGGCATCAGACGCAGCTCCGCAAAGGACAGTTCCGCACCGGCAGACAGCACCAGGCGCGCTTCCAGAAGCAAGGCGTCCGGTGAAAGTGCCTCCAAGGCAGCAAAGGCGACTTCCAAGAGCACCGCAAAAGGCAGGAAGAAATCCTGAGCTCAATACACTGCGCCGGAGCCTGAAAATGTCCGAAGGCCCGGCATGATAAACGCAAATATATAAGGCAGACCGTCATGGCCTGCCTTTTTTGTCTGGTGACACGGCATGATCACAAGACTCGTCCGGAGTTTCCCCAAGCGCCTTCGGAGCAGCCTGCGCCGGATCTCATGATAACGGGCCTGCTCTGATCTGCCAATGCCTGAACCTGCCTGCGCCGCTCCTCATGGGGACTTTGATGACACGACGCGGCACTTTCTGTCTCAAATGCCGCGTCGCGTCATTGTTTTCGGGCTTCCTGCCAGTTTCCATGACGCGACGCG
>JAGHSA010000030.1 GCA_018066125.1 Candidatus Cryptobacteroides onthequi
CCTCCCAAGAGAGCAAGGCTGTACTCAAAGGGAACCTTATTGTGGATTTTGGAAATCCGATGTTGGTTTTCTTGATGACCCAGCACAGAAGCGTCAGCAAAGCTATCAAGAACGGGAAAATCATACCTCAAGATGCTCGTGATGCAAATGGTAATATCGTCGCACAGGGCATCTTTGCAGAGGCCGTCACTGTTTGCGGACAAGATTACAATGATATCTCTATCGGGCTGACCGGGAAAATGACCGCAATAAAAGATATGGGCTTCCTCGGTATACCATTCTTCAATTCAGCGGTTGCTTTTGATTTTGATAACGGACGGATGTTTGTCTTTTAGCAGCAGCTCGTTAAAGAATAGTCAAGTTACTTACCTATCTCATCTAACTCAATCGTTTAACACCCCTACCTCAATAAGTCTTGTTCTTCCATAATTGGCGATGATTTGTTATCTTTGTCTTCATGGAAGAACCGGTTTTGAACGCACATAACAAGTCTGAATGGGAGCCCGCCCACACCGCTGAGCATATCCTGAACCGAACCATGGTTAATATGTTCGGCTGCCCACGCAGCCGCAATGCGCATGTGGAGCGCAAGAAATCCAAGTGCGACTACATTCTCGACTCCTGTCCGACTGAGGACCAGGTGGCGGCCATCGAGGCGAAAGTGAATGAGGTGATTGCAGCCTCGATGCCTGTGACCATAGAGTTCATGAGCAGGGACGCCGCTGCGGGCATCGTGGATCTGAGCAAGCTCCCGGATGATGCTTCCGAGACTCTCCGCATCGTGCGCATCGGTGATTACGACGACTGTGCCTGCATAGGCGCGCATGTCGCCAACACCTCTCAAATAGGTGAATTCAAGATCTTCAGCCATGACTTCAATGACGGCATATGGAGGGTCAGGTGGAAGGTCGTGAACCCTTAATGTCTTTCAGTGATGACAAAGCCAGACAAGATATTCGGAGTGTCGGGAACAGGGCTGAAGGCGATTGCCGGAGCCTTGTGGGTGATTGCAGGTTTCAACGTGGTCCGCATGGGCGTGAAGTCATGGGGCACCCTTGAAGACAAACTCAGTTTCTGGCTTATAGCCGGTGCGGCGGTGACCTTCATCGCATTCGGGGTCATGTTCTACAGACTGACTCTGAAGAACATCGCGCGCATCGGCGGACACAGGGAAAAAGCGGCATTCTGGCACTGCATGTCCCTGAAATCATATCTGATCATGGCATTCATGATTACCCTGGGCGTGGTGCTGCGCAATTGCACTCCGACTCCGCCGTCGTTCATAGCGGCGTTCTACTGCGGACTTGGCACCGCCCTTTTCCTGGCCGGTGTCATCTATTTCGTGCGTCTGCGCAGATAGTATTTCTACTTTCTGGTAAGGTCCAGAATACCGTTGATGACGGTGAGAGGATGTGCCGGGTTTCCCGGTATGTACAGATCGACCTGATGGGTCTCAAGGAATGAGCGGTCAAGGTCAGGGGAGTCTGCGAACATGCCTCCGCTGATGGCGTCAGTGCCGTCGAGGATCACGACTCTCGGCTCCGGACATGCCTCGTATGTGAGCTCGAGCGCCTTTGCCATGTTGGCTGAAATCGGACCTGTCACGAGAATGCCGTCGGCATGCCTCGGGGATGCGGCGAATTCGATACCGAAGCGGCCCATGTCGAACTGAACGTTGCCTGTGGCATTGAGCTCTGCCTCACAGCTGCCGTCTCCTCCGGCAGAGACCTGCCTGAGCTTGAGCGAACCGCTGAAGATCCTGCGTATCTCGGGGCGTATAGCTTCCTTGTCCACTTCTATTGGCTTGTCTTCTCCTTCGCGGACGATGAGCCTCTCGCGCACATTTGTGGCCATGTGGGTATCATCGGTGAAATGCACCTTGCCCGGGAAGCATCTCTCGCATTCTCCGCAGAAAAGACATCTGCCGAGGTCGATGCTTACAGGGGAGGTACCGATGGCGCCGGTAGGACATACATCTGCCAGTGCCTTCTCGTCAACCTTTTCTGTGGATATCACAGGGCGGCCGCGGAATACACCCGGTGCCTTGGCGGTGCGGATGTCCGGAATGAACTGCTTGCCCTGATGGAGGAATATCTTGAGACTATTGAACATGTCTTGTATCGATTAAAGGTCGTGTCCGCAGTAGGACAGGTTGAAACTCTTGTTGCAGATAGGGAAGTCTGAGATCTCGTTGCCGCGCACCGCAAGTGCAAGGGCCATCCAGTTGTGGAATGACGGATCCTTGATCTTGTAAGCCGCAAGTCCGCCGTCGGCGTCGGTCACCGCGCAGTGGCAGATCTCGCCGCGCCAACCCTCTGTCAAGGCGATGGCGAAGGAATCCGGCTCAGGGCTGCCTGCCGAACGCATTGCGCCGTCGAAAGACGGCATGTCTTCGAGGAGGCTGCGCACGATGGAGAGTGACTGCTTTACCTCGTCGATGCGGAGCTCGGTGCGTGCGAGCACATCTCCTGTATTCTTGACGACCGGCTTGACATCCAGGGCACTGTAGAGACCGTATGGATGCGATGCGCGGGTGTCGCGGCACACTCCGGCGCACTTGGCTGCCATGCCGACGGCACCGATGGACTCGGCCTGCTCTGTGCTCACCACACCTGTGCGGTCGAGTCGCGAGAGTACTGAAGGGAAGTGCTGTATCTTGTCGCACATCTCGAGGAAGTCACGCTCGTATGCCGCGAGGTCGCTCAGGAGCTGTTTCTTGAGATCCTCGGTGAAGGCGTATGGAACGTAGGCCGGGCGGACATTTCCCTTGCCGAGACGGTTGCCGCACCAGCGCTGTGAGAAGTTCACTATTGGGGTACGGAGACGTCCGTAGACCGCTGCTCCGAGCTGGTATGCCACGTCGCCGCAGATGGCTCCGAGGTCACCGGTATGGTTGGCCATGCGCTCGAGCTCGGCGGCCATGGTCCTGGCCCAGAGCACCTCCTTTGACGGTTTGAATCCGCAGAGACCCTCCCATACGGTCGCGAATGCGGTCGAGTGGCTGACGGATGTATCTCCGGCAATGCCCTCGGCGAGAAGCACGCGCTCGATCAGGCGCTTCTTGCGGAGCATGAGGCTCTCTACGCCTCTGTGCTGCCAGCCGAGCTGGATCTCGAGGTGGAGCACATCCTCGCCGTTGCAGATGAATCTGAAATGTCCCGGCTCGATCACTCCGGCATGGACAGGACCGACTCCCACTTCGTGGAGCTCCTCTCCTTCCATCTCGAAGAACCTGTACTTGCCCGGCATGAAGTCGCGGACAGGCTTGTACCATGGGTGGCCCTCGAATCCGAGACCCCAGTTCTCATGGATCTCGCGCTCGAAGCGCTCCAATGCGAGACAGTCTGCGGCGGCAGATGCCAGTGCGGCGCCTTTCTCGACATCGCAGGCATAGACCAGTATGTCGTGCGTGCCGTCGTCGGCGATGCACATCATGAGTCTCAGACCGTTGCCGCAAGGATATGCGAAGTAGCTCGCGCAGTGCCTTGACTTGTCGCTCATGAGCTCAAGAGTGGTGGCGCGGAAGTCGTCGTAGCCGAGGACCGGTATCTTGGCCGTGCTGACGCGGCTTCCGTTGCTGATATGAAGTATATTGGTGTTCATGGGCATTACGAGATCATTGCGGCAGCCTGTCCGATGAGATCGAGCAGGAATGCCGGAGGGTTAAAGCCTATGTATGCGGCAAGAGCGAAAAGTATGAGCTGGGTAGCTGATTCCCATGCCGAGATGCCGATCTTCTCCACTGGCTTTGCCGCCGGGAGGAAGATGATGCGGAATATGCTTCTTGCAAAAGCCCAGAGCAGCACTGTGAGCAGGAATGCGGTGAGTGCGAACACCACCCAGCTGCCGTCTGCTATCATGGCCTTGAATACGAGCAGTTCGCTGAAGAAGAGTCCTGAAGGCGGTACCGCTGCGATGCTGACAAAGCCGAAGAGCAGTACAAGGGCACCGAAAGGATTGAGCTTGAGGTAGTCTCCCATATCATCGAGCATCTTGCTCGAATAGGTGCGCCAGAGCTGGGTGAAATGGAAGAAGAGGCCTGATTTGACAAATGTGTGCATCACCATGTGGAGCATGGCTGCCATGAATCCTGCCTTGCCGAAGCACAGACCGAGGGTCACCACAGACATGTGCTCGATGCCTGAGTATGCGAGCATTCGCTTGACATTGCTTATCCTTGCCATGTAGATGGTGGCGATGAAGAGGGTGATGAGCGCAGATACGAGCATCACCATACGTGCCCATTCGCCGACAGGCGTGCCGCTGATTGCAGCATAAACCCTGAAGATGCCGCAGAAACCGAGGTTCATCAGGACGCTGGCGAGAAGCGCGCCCGCTGGGGCAGGGGCCTTGTCCTTGGCATCCACGCCGGCGGTGAACATAGGGAAGAGACCGAGCTTGGCGGTGTATCCCGCGAATATGAAAAGGAAGCCGAGCTTCATCCAGAAACTGTCAAGTGTGGCCTTGTGTGCCATCAGGTCATTGTAGAAGAGCTCTGAGCATCCGTCGTGGAGCAGGGCGAGGCTGATGAACAGGATGCCCACGAACACGAAGCAGATGCTGATCGCGCAGACGAAGACGTACTTCCAGGTTGCCTCGAGGGCAAGCTTGCTGCGATGGTGGTAGATGAGCACACCCGCACTGAGGGTCGTGATCTCAGTGAATATCCAAGTGACAGCGGCGTGGTTGGCGATGTAGCCCATCGTCATCGCTGCCATGAGCATCACGCTGGCCGCATTGAAGGATGCAGCCTTGGAA
>JAGHSA010000036.1 GCA_018066125.1 Candidatus Cryptobacteroides onthequi
TCCACATGCAGGTCACGCACATTGATAAGATCTGAATCATGAACTGGCTCAACAGCATCATCAGGTTTTCCCTGAACAACAAGCTCCTGGTCATCCTGGGAGCGATACTCGTTGCCATCGGCGGCTACACTTCAAGCCGCAAGATGGATATCGACGTGTTCCCGGACCTCACCGCACCTACCGTTGTCATCATGACGGATGCCCACGGAATGGCTGCTGAAGAGGTCGAGAGGCTCGTCAGCTTCCCTATAGAGACTGCGGTCAACGGCGCCACCAACGTGCGCCGCGTACGCTCCTCTTCCATGTATGGCTACTCTTTCGTGTGGGTTGAATTCGACTGGGGCATGGATGTTTTCCGTGCAAGGCAGATCGTCTCCGAGAAGATGGTCTCAGTGGGTGAGACGCTTCCTGCAGATGTCACTCCGGTCATGGCTCCCCAGTCGAGCGTGATGGGTGAGATACTTTTCATCGGCCTCCAGTCCGAAACCACATCTCAGATGGATCTGCGCACTCTGGCCGACTGGGTGGTCAAACCATCCATCCTGGCCACCGGAGGTGTCTCTCAGGTGACTGTCATCGGCGGAGACGAGAAGCAGTACCAGATACTCGCCGACCCTCAGCGCATGAAGAAGTACGGCGTGACCATGGCGGATCTCGAGTCCGTGGGACGCTCCCTGAGCGTGAATGCGGCAGGTGGGGTGCTCCGCGATTACGGCAATGAATATGCCCTGCGCGGCATCGCACGCACCACCGATATCGATGAGCTCGGACGCTCCCTAGTCAAGATGTGCGACGGCAGGCCGGTATGTCTCTCCGATGTGGCAGATGTCCGTACCGGCAGCGCCGTGAAGATGGGTTATGCATCCCGCAATGCGCAGCCTGCCGTGATCATTTCCGTCAGCAAGCAGCCGAACATCAACACCCTCAAGGTGACCCGTGCCATCGAGAAGAACCTTGCCTCCATTGCTGAATCGCTCCCGTCCGATGTGCATATGGATACGCGCATTTTCAGGCAGGCGGATTTCATCTCGGCATCGGTCGGGAATGTGGGCAGAGCCCTGCTTGAGGGTGCACTTTTCGTCATCCTCATCCTTTTCCTCTTCCTCGGCAGCTGGCGCACGACGCTCATATCCATCATAGCCATTCCGGTGTCGCTTCTCGGCACCCTCATCGTGCTGTGGATACTCGGCATGGACATCAATACCATGACCCTGGGCGGCATGTGCATTGCCATAGGCTCGCTGGTGGATGATGCCATCATCGATGTGGAGAACGTTTACAAGCGGCTGCGCCAGAACCACCTGCTCCCGGCAGGGGAGAGACGCAGCGCATTCGATGTGGTATTCGATGCCTCGAGCGAAATACGCTCATCCGTCATCAACGCGACCATCATCATCATTGTGGCATTCGTGCCTCTGTTCTTCCTCAGCGGAATGGAGGGGCGCCTGCTGAAACCTCTGGGCATCACCTTCATCATCGCGCTGTTCATGTCTCTGATCACCGCAATGACCCTGACTCCGCTTCTGTGCCGGCTCTGGCTTTCCGGGGACAGTTATCTGTCCCGCAATGAGAAGGAGCGCCGCCTCACCGCGTGGCTCAATCAGGCATACTACGGCTCGCTCAGGTGGGTGCTCTCGCACAAGGCAGCCATGCTTTCCGCCGTCGGTGCCCTCCTCATTGCGGCGCTGGTGGTGTTCTTCCAGATGGGAAGCTCGTTCCTTCCGGACTTCAATGAGGGCTCTGCCACCATCGCTGCGGTCACTCAGCCAGGCGTGAGTGTGGAGGTCAGCAATGATCTCGGCAATATGATGGAGCGTGCCCTGCTGGAGATACCGGAGGTGAAATCGACTTCCCGCAGGACCGGTCGAGGCGACCTCGACGAACATTCACAGAGCACCAACGGCGCGGAGATCGATGTCAATCTCGATCTGTCCAGACGCTCCCGTGAAGACGTCTTCGATGAGATGCGTGAGAAACTGAGTGCCATTCCGGGTGTGGCCGTGACCATAGGCCAGCCGCTCGGACACAGGATCGACCATATGCTCAGCGGTACCAAGGCAGCGATTGCCGTCAAGATTTTCGGTGATGATATCACCACGCTTGTGATGCTCGGCAACTCTATCAAGGCGGCATGCAGCGGCATCGAGGGACTTGTGGATATGAGTGTAGAGCAGCAGACTGCCACACCTCAGCTCCATATCAGGGCCAAACGTGACGCACTTGCAAGGTATGGCATCACCGTGGAGGAGTTCGTGAATTTCATCGACCTGTCATACAGTGGCGAGAAGCTCTCTGACGTGTATGAGGGACAGCGCCGTTTCGACCTGGTGATGAGGCTGGCGCCTCAGTATACCGAGAGCATCGACGGCGTGATGAATGCACTGATCGACACCTATGACGGCGGAAAGGTTCCGCTTTATGAAGTTGCGGAGATCACCAGCTCTTCCGGACCGAATACGATACAGAGGGAGAATGTGCAGCGCAAGCTTGTGGTTTCTGCCAATGTAAGCGGACGTGACGTGGGCGGCGTGGTGGATGATATCCGCAAGACGGTATCTGAGTCCATCACTCTTCCGGAGGGCTTCCGCATAGAGTATGGCGGGCAGTTTGAAAGTGCCAGGAAGGCGTCCAGGACTCTTGCTCTCGCCACTATCCTGGCTGTACTTGTGATCTTCCTTCTTCTGTACGGGCAGTTCAAAGATGTTGCACTCTCTACCATCATTCTCTGCAATCTTCCTCTTGCCCTTATCGGCGGAGTGTTCGCTGTCTGGATGTCGAGCGCAGTGGTGAGCATCCCATCCATTATAGGTTTCATCACGCTCCTGGGCATTGCTGTCCGCAACGGAGTGCTTCTCGTGTCCAAGTATCAGAGTCTTCAGGCAAGGGGGGTATCTCTGCGCGAGACTGTTCTGGAAGGCTCGATCGACAGGCTCAATCCTATCCTCATGACGGCTCTCACTTCAGCTCTCGCTCTCATTCCGCTCGTTCTCAACGGAGACAAGTCGGGTAATGAGATACAGAGTCCTATGGCGATAGTGGTTCTGGGAGGTCTTGTGACATCGACTCTGCTCAATATCTTCATCATGCCTGTAATGTATGAGTGGTACGCAAAACGTAAAAACGGAAAGAAATGAAAAGGTTTGCCATAGCGGCAGCGCTGCTGCTTTCCCCTGTGTTTTCATGGGGACAGAATTTCTCTGATGTGCTGTCTCAGATAGAGCAGAACAACCCTCTGCTGAAGGCCCTGCAGACCGAGGCCAGGGCAAAGGCGCAGGAGGCCCGTACAGGTCTTGCTCCTGCAGATCCTGAGGTCGAAGCCGGGTATCTCTGGGGGAGACCGTCTGATATGGGCAACAGGGTGGACCTCAATGTCACTCAGACTTTTGATTTTCCTACTGCGTATTACTGGCGCAGGAAGGTCTCTGACGGCAATGTGGATCTGGCTCAGCTTGAGTATCTGGCTCAGAGAAGGGAGGTCATGCTTGAGGCGGAGACTCTCTGTATCGAGATGGTTTACCGCAATGCCCTTCAGTCGCTTCTTTCGAAGAGACTGGAGATGGCGCAGACCATTGAATCTGCCATGGCGAAGAAGGCGGCTCTCGGTGATGCATCTCATCTCGACCTCAATAAGGCTGAGCTGAACCTTTTGTCTGCGCGCAGGTCTGCGGATGAAAATGAAGTGGAGCACGAGGCGGTGAGGTCTCAGCTGGCACGTCTCAATGGTGGCGTGCCTGTGCAGCTCGATGCGGACTGCTTCATGCCTGCTGAGCTTCCTGCCGATTTCGAGACATGGTATGCTGGTGTCGTCTCTCCTGAGATCAGGACTCTGGAGCGCCGTGAGGAGGTATCTCAGCTTGGGGTGAAGGTGGAACAGGCGGGCTGGCTGCCAAAGTTCAGCGTAGGCTATGTCTCTGAGCGTATCGCAGGCACTGTCCTTCAAGGTGTCGGTGTGGGCGTCAGCATTCCGCTCTGGGAGAATCATGGCAAGGTGAAGGCTGCAAAGGCTGTGGCAGATGCTGCCAAGGCCCGTCTCGAGACTGAGCAGCTTCAGTTCGAGTGCAGCATGAAGACTCTCTATAACAGGGCGGTGAAGCTTGTTGCACTGGTGAAGTCGTATCGTGAGTCTGTGGAGGCGGCTGATTCTATGGAGCTGCTCCAGAAGGCACTGTCGAGCGGTCAGCTGTCGCTGATTGACTTCATCGTGGAGCAGGAGGTCTGGTATGATTCTGCGGAGGAGATTCTCGCATCCGAGCGCGATCTTCAGGTCCTCTGCGCCGAGCTCCGCTCTTTCGAAAGCCGGTAGCTGGCTGGTCTCTGAGGTGGGCGGCACGAGCCGAGCCGGAGGGCAGGCGAGTTTCTGAAGCCGGCTATGCCGTAGTGTCTGAGGCCAGCACCTTCAGAGACCGAGCTTTCTGACATGAAAAGTGCCATCTGCGTGTCAATTTGCGGGTTTTCCGCGTGAATTGCCATGAAAAGAGGCATTTTCATGGCAATTTTCAACAAACCGCGGATCATGACTTCATTCGATCCATGCCGCCCAGAGCAGTGGAGGGATTGCCTTATCTATGACTGGGGCTAAGCCGCCCCCTCTCCGGCGGGCTAAAGCCCTGCTGCTCGGGCCGCGAGCATCAAAATGCTCGCTGTGAACACCCTCGCGACCCTGCGGCCCTCAAGTGCCTTTCCGTGTCTGCACAATTCACATGCAAAGTGCAGACACCCGGCACCGGGCCGGTTCGCTGATGCTCACCATTATCGGTCGTCAATCACACGCCGCTCCCGGGCGGCTCTTCCGGTGCCTCAGCTTTTCCGTCGCTGCTCCAAGTCGCCGCGTGACTTCCCGTCTCCGTCTCTTTAGTCGTGCCTCGTGGGGCAGGCGAGTCTCTGAAGCCGGCTATGCCGTAGTGTCTGAGGCCAGCACCTCCGGGGGCCGAGCTTTCTGACATGAAAAGTGCCATCTGCGTGTCAATTTGCAGGTTTTCTGCGTGTTTTGCCATGAAAAGAGTCATTTTCATGGCAATTCTCGACAAGTCGCCGATCATGACTTCATTAGATCCATGCCGCCCAGAGCAGTGGAGGGATTGCCTTTTCTATGACTGGGGCTAAGCCGCCCCAGACCCATGCGTCCCTCAAGTGCCTTTCCGTATTTGCACTATGTCCTTGCTTTTTGCAAATACCCGGCACCGGGCCGGTTCGCTGATGCTCACCATTATCGGTCGTCAATCACACGCCG
>JAGHSA010000020.1 GCA_018066125.1 Candidatus Cryptobacteroides onthequi
TGTGACGCGAAGCGCTGTTTTGAACACAAAGTCCCGCTTCGCGTCACGATTTCAGGCCTATCGGCTGTTTTACATGACGCGACGCCTGATTATGATTGAAAAATGCCGCGTCGCGTCAGCAAACTCTATGATTGTCCCACTGACTTTTCGATGCCGCCCAGTGCAGTGGAGGGATTGCCTCTGCGGCGGGCGTTGCAGAGCTCTTCTTCGCCTGCAGAGAGGCATTCCCGCAGATGCGGCAGGGGCGGCACGAGCCGAGGCGGAGGCGGGAAGCCACTAGCTCCTGGGTTCGCAGCGGCTGCCTCGGCATCGGAAGAGCCTGTCGCGGCTGACTCCTCCCTTTTAGTCTGCTGCGCAGCCTAACGTTCGTCAGACAAAAGCCGCTCCCGGGCGGCTCTTCCGACGCCTCAGCTTCTCCGCCGCTGCTCCAAGTCGCCGCGTGACTTCCCGTCTCCGCCTCTTTTGTCGTGCCGTGTGGGACAGGCTGGCGAGTCAGCGGGCGGAGATGAAAATCACCTGCAGCATGGAGAGGCGTTCTGGGGCCTGTACTGCATGTGGGTGATGCAGGTCCCTCCGATCGGTGGGGACCTGCACCGCAGACATGCCTCTCAGATGCCTGGAAGGCACCTCGCCGGTGCAGGTGATTTTCATCTCCGTCCATAATGGATTCATATCATTGTCTGGAATCAGGACCGAGCCGACCAGATGTGAAGAGGAAACTGTGGAGATGGATGAAAAGGGAAGACTGAGATGAGAGGTAAGATGAGAGGAAAACGGAAATATAAATGAAAGGGGAAATACCAGACAAAAAGGCTGACAGATAAGTCGCGGAGGACTTATGTGCCAGCCTTGTGCGGTATGATGTGCCGTTTCTACATGATGCCGAGGAGCTTGTTCCTGGCGATGAGACAGTTTCCTATCGATGCGGCGCTTCTGCCGAGTGTGGAGAACTTGATCTTGGTGTCCGAGCTTACCCTGTTGAGAGAGTACTTGTTGACAGAGGTTTTGATAGGGTACATGAGATAGTTCTTTCCCACGATGAGACGTCCTCCGATGATGACCAGACCCGGGTTGAAAATGTTGATGAGTCCCGCAATGGCGCGTCCGAGAGTCTCGCCGACCTTTCCGATACCCTCGATCGCGAGCACATCCTCATCCTCCACAGCCTTGAGGATGTCGTCAAGGGTGATTTCCTCGCCGGCCTTGTACTTGGTCGACAGGGCAGATGTCCTGCCGGCTGCCAGCTGCTCCTTGATCATCCTGTGGAGAGCTGAACCTGAAGCTCCGGTCTCGAGACATCCGATCTTGCCGCAGCGGCAGATCCTGTCATTGTCAAGGAGAGGGAAGTGGCCTATCTCTCCGGAGAATCCTGACTTTCCATAATAAAGGGCTCCGTCCAGGATCATTCCCATACCGAGGCCCCAGCTGAGGTTGATGGAGAGCATGTTCTTCTCTGTGAGACCATGCTTTCCGGCGAGATACTCACCGAAGGCCATGGCCCTGGAGTCATTCTCTATGGATACAGGCACGTCAAGCTCTTTCTGGAATATGGCATTGAGCGGGAGGTCGTCGCTCATGAAGTAGCTCATGGAGTATCCCTCCTCCGGGTTTACTCGTCCTGAGAGGCTCACGCCCACGCTGAGAACCTTGTTCCATGACACGCCTGACTCGGAGACTTTCTCCTTTACGATCTTGCACATATTCTTGAAAGAGTCGGCCTTGGCTTCAAGCACGAACTCGATGTCCTGGATGAAAGCAACCACCGAGCCCTTGAAGTCTGTGATGGCGATGTGGAAATGCTGTCTTGCGATATCCACGCCTACGAAATAACCTGCAGCCTCATTGAGACCGAAAATGCTCGGCCTTCTGCCGCCGGATGTTCCCAGCTTTCCAAGGTCAAGGATGAAGCCGTCATCAATGAGCTCGCTGAGAAGCTTGGTCACGGTAGGGACGCTCGCATTGATTTCCTTTGAAAGGTCCGCGATGGAATAGCTCTCGTGGAGTATGCAGAGTCTGAGGATTTCCCTTTTAATTGTAGAATTCTTGCTCTTTATGTCGTCAAGGAATGTCTTATTCATATTCTCTTGCTTTAATTTTTGATTCTTCGGGGCAAAAATAATAATTATTTTTAAAAATTGCTACATTAATTAAAATCTTTTGAATAATTTTTAATTTTTCTTTTGCGCTCATTATTGGTACATTTGCATGTTTATAGGAAACATGATATGATATCTGCCTTGTTAAGACGCTGGAGGGAAGGGCTTCAATTGAGCCTGAGGATGAAGCTTGTCTTGAGTCTTTCTGCCATTGCGGCCATGCTTCTTGCTTCCGGTGCCATCTCGATATTCGAATTCTCAAGGATGAGTGACTATGTGTCGAAACTCATCCAGAAGAACATCGACGCCATCAATGTGTCCCAGAAACTGTCTTCTGCAAGCTACGAGTACAACCTCGACATCCTGTCGGTGATAGGTGACGAGAATGACAGCAGCCTGCCTGATTTCGACCAGCAGGCATTCGTCAGACACTGTGACAGCCTTACATCCCCAAGCCTCAGTCTGGGAGACGCCACCGCCAAGGGACTCATGGATTCAGTCAGATATGCCTATTCGGCATACATGCTGACCTCCCTGGAACTGCCGGATGTGCTGAAATCTGATTTCATAGACTCCAGAGAATGGTACTTCCGCAGGCTTCAGCCTCAGTACAACAGGCTAAGCCAGTATATCGACAGCATGACCGACCATATCACAGCGCAGCTTGAAGAGAATTCCAGAAAGTATGACAGGGGAATCTACAGGAGCTTCATCCCTTCTATCGTGGCCATATGTCTCGGTATGCTCATGGTGTTCATGTTCCTCTTCTTCATTCTTTCAAACTATGTCACTCCGCTCTCAAGGATGAGAGACGCACTGACGGATTATAAATCTGTCAACAAGAAATACACGTACACGTTCGAGGGAGATGACGAACTCTGCGAAATCAATCAGGGCATCGCGGAACTGACCTCAGAAAACCAGCAGCTGAGGACACGCATCAAGAGCCTCAGGACTGCCATGTCTCACAAGGAGGAAAACAGGTAGGCAGGGATGGATTTCAAGACTATCAGCCGCAATGTCGGAATGGCGCTCCTTGTGGATGCGCTGTTCATGCTCATTTCTGTAATGGTCTCCCTGATCTATGGAAGGGACGGGGGACTCTATCCTCTCGTCATCAGCTTCGTACTCACTTTCTCTTTCGGTATCTTTCCGTACATCTTTGTCCGCAAGACCTCCCGCATCACCACCAGAGAGGGTTATCTCATCGTGGTGATATCGTGGCTGCTGTCGTTCATTTTCGGCATGCTGCCGTATGTGCTGTACGGCGAGCCATTCTCTCTTGCAGATGCATGGTTTGAAAGCGTGTCGGGCTTCACCGCCACAGGAGCGACCGTGCTGCCGGATGTGGAGAGCCTGCCGAACAGTCTGATATTCTGGCGCAGCTCCACTCATTTCATCGGCGGCCTCGGAGTGGTAGTGTTCCTGCTTCTGATCATTCCAGATTCGAGTCCGATCAGAATGCGTCTGACCAACATGGAGCTTTCTTCCCTGAGCAAGGATGGCTACAGGTCGAGGGCAAACAGGACCGTATTCATCTTCGCATATGTCTACCTCGGGCTCATGGCGGTGGCGTTCATTTCATACTGTCTCGCCGGAATGTCTCCGTTCGATGCCGTCAACCATGCATTCAGCGTATGCGCGTCCGGAGGTTTCAGCTCAAGGAATCTGTCCATCGCGGCATTCGACTCCAGAGTGATAGAGGGGCTCACCATGGTCTTCATGTTCGTGGCGTCCATCCATTTCGGACTGGTGTTCCTGGCCTTCGCCAATCTTTCCCTCAAACCGTTCCGCAATCCGGTGCTGCGCTTCTATGTCACCATGCTGGCGCTGATCACTGTCATCACGGCGCTGTCGCTCAGGTTCTCCGGCGTGGAGAGCAGCTTCTCCCATGCGATCTGGTGCAGCGCATTCCAGACCGTCAGCACGGCTTCGACCACCGGCTTCGCCATAGCCGACAATTCAGTATGGCCGATGTTCGCCAATGTGGTCCTGATGTTTGCGACCATCACCTGCGGGTGCGCCGGCTCGACGAGCGGCGGACTCAAGTGCGACCGCATCCTGATGATGCTCAAGGCCATTGCCGTAAGGGTGAGAACCACCATCAATCCGTCAGTCATACATGAGGTGAGGATAGGCAGACGCTATTTCCGCGATGAGGAGGTCGGCATCCATGTCGTTTACATCACACTTTTCCTTCTCATCCTCTGCATCTCCACCGCCCTGGCGCTTCTCACCGGTGAAGATACTGTGGTGGCGTTCTCCGGCTCGCTTTCATCCCTGACAAATGTCGGCCCTGCAATCGACCGCATCGGCTCGCTCGGCAACTACGGCATGGTTCCGACGGGGGCAAAGCTCCTGTTCTCACTTGACATGTTCCTTGGCCGTGTGGAGATATATCCGGTCCTAGCCGTACTGGGCATGATGTTTTCTCACAACAGGAAGTAGGTCATGGGCAGGGCGGAGTTTCTTTACAAGGATTTCATTTCCCGTCTCGGGGTCACACCGACCTCGTGCCAGGACCGCATGCTTCACGATGTAGCCGGGTTCATCACAGGTGATGACGCAGACATCATGGTCGTGAACGGCTATGCGGGCACGGGAAAGACCACGGCCATAGCCTCGGTGATAGCGTCTCTGACCTCGATGGAGGTTCCCTGCGTGCTTCTGGCACCTACGGGGCGCGCATCGAAGGTGCTTTCAGGCTATGCACATATGCCGGCGCACACCATACACAAGGGCATCTATCGCCAGAAATCTGTTGGATCTGACGGCTTCGGCCAGTTCTCGCTTGTGCCCAACAAGTCCAAGGATACGCTGTTCGTCGTGGACGAGGTGTCCCTCATCGGCATCGATGCCGGCTACCAGCAGTCGAGTACGGCATTCGGGACCGGCAACCTGCTGGAAGACCTCATCACATTTGTCCGCAACGGCAGTGACTGCCGCCTGATACTCATCGGCGATGCCGCGCAGCTGCCTCCTATCGGCCTCGAGGCCAGTCCCGCTCTCTCCAGGGAGTACATGGATGGCTTCGGAGGAGTGGTCTATACCACAATGAAAACCGTCGTGCGCCAGGCTGAGGAGTCCGGCATACTCCGCAATGCCACAATGCTGAGGGAACTCATCCAGGACTGCCATGGCGACGAGACCTTTGACAATATACGCTTTGACCTGAGCGGGTGCGACGATGTCGAGCGCCTCTCGGGAGGCGACCTCATAGAGACGATCACAGATGCTTATTCGAAGTACGGTGAGGATGAGACCATAATCCTCTGCCGCTCCAACAAGCGCGCGATACGCTACTGCATGGGCATACGTTCCACTGTCCAGTTCAAAGAGGATCGGCTGGTGAGGGGAGACAAGGTCATGATAGTCAAGAACTGCTACCAGTTTGTAGATGAAGCCGAGAATCTTGACTACATAGCCAACGGGGATACTGCCGACCTGCTCTCGATCAATCATTTCGTCGAGAGGTACGGTCTCCATTTCGCCGATGCCAGACTGCTTTTCCCGGATTACGGCGATCAGGAGATCACGGCCAAGGTCTGCCTCGATACTCTGGAGTCGGAATCGGCATCGCTCACATATGAGCAGCAGAACGCCCTGTATGCCGGCGTATCTGCAGACTATGCGTACAAGGGCACAAAGAAAAAGATATATGAGGCCGTGAGGGAAGACCCTTTCTTCAACGCTCTCCAGCTGAAATATGCCAATGCGATCACCGGTCACAAGTCACAGGGAGGACAGTGGAGATGTGTCTTCATAGACAATCCGTTCTGGCAGGATGAGCAGACGGTAGAGGATGTCAAGTGGCTCTACACGGCACTGACCAGGGCCGTGGAGAAGGTGTATCTGGTTAATTTCAAGGACAGATTTTTCAAGTAAGACAATGAAACAATGCATATGAAAAGAATTATCACATCGGCACTTGCCATCGCACTTGCCGCGCAGATGGCAGCCGCTCAGGAGTTTGAGCGCATACCGTTCGTCTGGAAGTGGATTTCGGGAACGGAGGTCGCCTTCACCTATGATGGAACATTCAATGGGGACGATGATTTCTCAGTGAGCGCTCCGAACCACATCGTCAACAAGGGTGTCAAGGCTCCTGCGAAGTTCGCGGCTTTCCCTGTAAATCCTGATGGGGCTGTCAACCTCACATATTCTCCGGATTCGACCATGCTCGGCTTCACCAGGGACAACGATCTCTATGTGGTGGATATCGCCACCGGTGCAGAGAAGCGTCTGACCTTCGACGGTTCCGATCTCATTCTCAACGGATATGCCTCTTGGGTGTACTATGAGGAGATTCTCGGCCGTCCGTCAAGGTACCGCTCTTTCTGGTGGTCTCCGGATTCAAAGAAGATAGGATTCTACCGCTCGGACAATACCGCTGTGCCTATGTTCCCTATCTATTCTGCAAAGGGACAGGATGGGTCGCTCAATCAGACACGCTATCCGAAAGCAGGGGAGACCAACCCTGAGGTGAGGGTCGGCATGGTGGATGTCAGCTCGGCGTTCACATCCGCAGAGCCTTGCAGCATAGTATGGGCTGACTTCGATTATACTCAGGACCAGTATTTCGGCATCCCGTTCTGGGGCGCCGACAGCAAGGATTTCTATGTGGCCAGAGAGCCGCGCGTACAGAATACTCTCGACCTCTTCGCCGTAAGTGCCGCTGATGGATCGAAGAAGCAGATCTATCACGAGACCTATCCGACCTGGCTTGACTGGATCGAGGATATCTATTTTGCTGAGAAGGGGCTCTATATGGCCCGTTCATTCGAGACCGGATGGCAGCAGATATATTTCCTCTCATATGACGGAAAGGAGCTCAGACGACTCACTGACGGACCGAACTGGAGAGTGGGCATTCAGCGTGTCGACGAGAAGACAGGCTCAGTCTATTTTACGGCCTGCCGTGAGGCTTCTACCCGCTACTGTCTCTACAGGGCTGATGCCGACGGTACCATCACCGCCCTCACAGACCCTGATCTCTCGGTTCAGAATGTCTCATTCTCGCCTGACGGAAAGTATTTCGTATGTTCGCTTTCCAACTTCACCACTCCGACCCAGGTGTGGCTGTACGAGACAAGGTCTGCCTCCGCTTCATGGAAAGCGCGCAGGATGCAGGCGGCAGCTCCAAGAGGCAGGCGTGCAGACGACCGTGCTGCCCGTGCCGCATTCAAGGTGGCAGATATGAAGGGCGCGGACTACGATCCGTCAAGATACGCACTCCAGCAGCTCATCACCATCAAGGCGGAGGACGGACTCGAGATTCCGGCCACCATCGCATATCCGGTGGGCTTCGACGCTTCGAAGAAATATCCGGTGCATGTCAACATCTACGGTGGCCCTGACACTCCTGTCGTCCGCGAAAGATGGGTGACTCCGAACCCAGTGAATCAGTGGTGGAGTGACAACGGCATCATCGAGGTCTACGCCGACTCCCGTGCGGCGGGCCACAACGGCCGCGCAGGTCTCGACAAGATCCACCGCAATCTCACGGAGGTTCCGGTCAGGGATTTCACCGCATGGGCGGAGTACTTCAAGACCCTGCCGTATGTGATGCCGGACAAGATCGGAGTGGAGGGCTTCTCATTCGGAGGCACCATGACCACAATGCTCCTGTGCCGACATTCGGACAGTTTCCATTACGGCATCGCCGGCGGCGGTGTGTATGACTGGATCTATTATGACACGCACTACACAGAGAGGTTTATGGACACTCCTCAGAACAATCCTCAGGGCTATGCCGATGCCCGCACGCTCAACTATGTGGACAGGTATCCTGTCACATACAGCTCGGATGGATCCAAGATGCTGAGGATCACTCACGGCACCGGAGATGACAATGTTCATTTCCAGAATACCCTCCAGCTCGTCAACGACCTGGAAGAGAAGGGGAAGAATTTCGAGCTGTACATCTATCCTGACGGAATGCATGGCTACAGGGGACTCCAGCACATGCACGACCAGGCTGCCGCAAGGGCATTCTGGCTGAAGAACCTGAAGGGGGAATGATCAGCAGCCTGTGACTATCAGGTACCTTCCGGACTTTCCGTCCTCAAGGTCCACGGTCACGCCATAGATGTGGGCGCCGCTTCCTGAAGCGACGCCCATTTTGGTGCGCAGTGCTTCGGAAGTCATGGGGATGTTGCGAGCCGTCACCTCGCAGCGGGGATAGCGTCTGCCGGTATCACGGATGCTGCTGTTGCCGAGAGGGGAGGACTCCATCACCCTGCGTACCTTGCCGAAAGGACGTATCTCATCCGGCACCTGACTGCAGATGTAGAGGTGCGTGAACCGTCCGAGCTTGCTCATGCCGTACCTCCCGCTGAGGAGGTTGTGGCATCCTGACTTGGACAGCGTGCTTCCGGGCTCGAACAGGTACTTGTCTCTGATGTCTTCTATCCCGTTGAGGAAGGTTGCCTGGGCCGCCGCCTTTTCGGACGGCGAGAATGTCATCGTGCGGGAGTCATGCCCCTCGAGACATTCCGCCACGGTGACTGTATAAGGGTCGGTATTGCCTTTGTGGAGCCACAGGAGAAGCTCTTTGCATTCGCCTCCGCTGCCTGTGACGTGGACCTCCTTCAGCAGGCTGCCCAGGCGCCGTGCCACCATGGTGATGTCCGCCATGGGTGATATCTTCACCAGAATGTCTCCGCACGTCCCGGTGAGCTCGTCCATGAGTCCCAGAATGTCGGGACTGCAGTCTTCCAGGAGGAAAACCTTGCGTCCTGATGAGTTCCTGCGCGCCGGGTCGATAAACAGCAGGTCGGGCGTGAATCCGTCGAGTATGGTACCCAGGGTGCCGGATTCAAGCACGGCGCATGCGGTGTCGATGTTCGTCCGCCCGAGGATGGCGAAGTTGGACTTCACCGCGTCATGCAGTGCCCGGTTCATCTCGTTGTGCAGGACGCGGGCGGCCACGTGTGAGAATGCCCAGCTGTCCACTCCGAGTCCTCCGGTAAGATCCGCGATGTTCCCGGCTCTGCCCATGATGCGCTCCGCAAGGCCGGCCTTGTACCAGGCTGTGGCGCTGGAGCTGCATTGCTCGGTGCAGAGCGATGTGGGGAATGACAGTCCCTCCACACCGGCCCATTCGGGCACTTTGCATGCCATCCTTTTCGCGCCGTCATCTCTGGCATTGTCCAGAATCTCGGCGAAACTGGTTTTTCTCTTCTTTTGTCCTGACATGACCGCAATTTAGGCAATAATTGTTTCTTTCCTGCATTTTTGTTAATTTTGAAAAATATTTTTTTTAAAGATGGCAAACTATCTAGACACAGTTCAGAGCTGGCTTTCAGGCGACTTCGATCCCGAAACCAAAGGTAAGATCATTGAACTCCGCAACAACGACCCTGCGGGTCTCGAGGATGCGTTCTACCGCAATCTCGAGTTTGGCACCGGCGGCCTCAGGGGCCTCATGGGAGTCGGAACCAACAGGATGAACCGCTACACGGTCGGCATGGCGACCCAGGGACTTGCAAACTATATCCTTGCGCATACTTCACAGGATGAGGATGTCAAGGTCTGCATTTCTTTCGACAGCCGCAACCAGAGCAAGGAATTCGCCAAGATCACTGCAGATGTCCTCTCCGCAAACGGCATCCACGTGTACATCTTCGACAACATCCGTCCTACGCCGGAGCTCAGTTATGCCATCCGCCTCAAGGGCGCGACCGCAGGAGTCATGGTGACCGCATCGCACAACCCTAAGGAGTACAACGGCTACAAGGTCTTCTGGTCAGACGGAGGACAGATCACATCTCCTGTCGACAAGGACATCGTGGCAGAGGTTGCCAAGATAACAGACCCTTCACAGGTGAAGTTCGAAGCTGGTCTCCGCTGCGGCGCTGTGGATGTGATGGGTGCAGATGTGGATGAGTGCTATCTCCGCGACATTCTCTCCCTTACCCTCAGCCCAGAGGCATGCGCAAAGCATTCAGATATCAAGTTTGTATATACCCCTCTCCACGGCTGTGGCGTGCGTCTCGTGCCTGCAGCCCTCAGGAAGCTAGGTTTCACCCAGGTGTTCAACGTCCCTGAGCAGGATGTGAGCGACGGAAACTTCCCGACAGTGGTGTCGCCGAATCCGGAGGAACCTGCTGCTCTCGAGATGGCTATCCAGAAGGCAGACAAGGTCGGAGCGGACATCGTCATGGCTACAGACCCTGATGCTGACCGCATGGGTATCGCAGTCAGGGACAACGATGGCAAGATGGTGCTTCTCAACGGAAACCAGACAGCTTCAGTCCTTACTTACTACATCCTCACCAGATGGAAGGAACTCGGCAAGCTCGACGGCAGCAAGTATGTGGTCAAGACCATCGTCACCACAGAGCTCATCACCGAGATCTGCGCTTCATTCGGAGTGCCTGTATACAATGTGCTCACAGGCTTCAAGTATATTGCCGAGATCGTCAAGAAGAATGAGGCTACCGGTGAATTCATCTGTGGCGGTGAGGAAAGCTACGGCTACAATGTGGGCCAGTTCGTCCGTGACAAGGACGCTCAGATCGCATGTGCGATGACTGCCGAGTGCGCGGCATGGGCAGCGGAGCAGGGCCTCACATTCTATCAGCTCCTCCAGAAGGTCTATGCAGAGTTCGGATACCGCAAGGAAGGTCTCGTGTCTGTAGTCCGCAAGGGCAAGACCGGTGCGGAAGAGATCCAGGCCATGATGGCAGGTCTCCGTTCAAACCCTCCTGCAGAGATGTGCGGCTCACCTGTATGCAAGGTGGTTGACTATCTCGAGCCGGAGAAGACCGGACAGCCTTCTTCAAATGTGCTCCAGTTCTTCGATGAGGCCGGTGACGTCGTGTCTATCCGTCCTTCAGGCACAGAGCCTAAGATCAAGTTCTATTTCGGAGCAAAGGGTGCCGACGCGGATGAGAAGATAGAGAGGCTGAAGGCTCAGTTCATCTAGACTCGCCCTTATACGTACACATGTCCCTGAGACCGCAGATGCTGCATTTCGGTTTCAGGGACATGCATGTATATCTGCCGTGCAGTATCAGCCAGTGGTGTGAAGTGGCCCTGAGATTTTCAGGAATGCCCTTCTCAAGGTCCCTTTCCACCGCAAGGGGAGTCTTGCCTCTGCTCAGCCCGAGCCTGTGGGCCACTCTGAATACGTGGGTGTCTACGGCTATGACAGGCTTGTCATAGACAATCGATGCTATGACATTTGCGGTCTTGCGCCCCACGCCCGGCATGCTCATCAGGTCGTCGATGTCCGACGGCACCTCTCCATTGAATCTCTCGACGAGTATCCTTGCCATTCCGGCGAGGTGCGCAGCCTTGCTGTTGGGATATGAGATGCTGCGGATGAGGGGGAGGATGTCCCCGGCATCCGCCTGTGCCATTGCCTGCGCTGTGGGGTATTTCTCAAAGATGGCCGGCGTGGTCAGATTGACACGCTTGTCGGTGCACTGAGCCGAAAGGATGACTGCGACCAGGAGCTCGAAGGGATTGCGGAAGACGAGTTCGCTCTGCGCTGCAGGCATGGTCTCGCTGAACCACCTGATGACGGTGTCGAAACGCTCTGCTTTCTTCATGGCTAGATGGTGATGGCGAGGTCGATTATCTCACCCTCCATCTTCTCGATACATTTCTCGTCCTTGCAGACGAATACTCTGCCGGGATATTTCTCGAAGATGCTGCGGTTGTGGGTGACCATGACTATGGCTGTGCCGTTTTCGCGGTTGATCTTTGTCAGGAGGTGCATGATGTCATTCGCTGTCTCCAGGTCGAGATTTCCCGTAGGCTCGTCGGCGATGATGGCTTCCGGCTCGTTGAGCAGGGATCTGGCGATGGCGATTCTCTGCTGCTCTCCGCCGGAAAGCTGATGCGGCTTCTTGTGGGATTTGGTCTCCATTCCCACGGCCTTGAGCACTTCCGTGATGCGCCTGTCCATCGCGTTGCGGTCCTTCCATCCCGTGGCCTTGAGCACGAACTCCAGATTCTCCTCTATGGTCCTGTCCATCAGGAGCTGGAAGTCCTGGAAAACCACTCCCAGCTTGCGTCGCAGGTACGGTATGTCTTTCTTTCTGATGCCGTTGAGCCTGTATCCGCAGACCTCTCCCTCTCCTTTCATCAGAGGGTTCTCGGCTATGATGGTACGGATTATGGATGTCTTGCCTGTACCGACCTTTCCGACGATGTAGACGAAGTCGCCCTTGGCGATTTCCATGTTCAGACCGAAGATGACAGTCTCTTCAGAGTTGAGAATGTCGGCGTCGTGGAAAGAAATGATGGATTGTTCCATAAAAATAGCGTAAAAAGCATGCGAATCTTTACAAAGATAGCTGAAAATTGAGTAAATTTGTATGTTATAGTGCAAATTAGGATTAAATAGTTCAAATGATATGAGAATGAAAATCGTAGTCGCTGCTCTGTCAGCTATGATTCTCACTTCCTGGACACTCCAGGCATCGGTCGTGACATCCTCCAGAGAATACAGGGAGGGTGTGCGTCTGTATGAAAGCGGCATGTATCAGAGGGCTCTCTCTGTCTTCAACTCACTTCCGGGCGATGAGCCTATGGCCAAGGGTTATGCCGCACTCTGTATGGCCCAGATGAAGTCCCCGGGATATGAAGAGACTCTCGCTTATTTCCTGGACACCTACGGCAAGACTGCTCTCGATTCGCAGATCCACCTTGTCTATGCGGAGAACCTGTTCGATGAACAGAGATATGCCGAAGCCCTTCCGGAGTTCGGGAAGGTCAATGTGAAGGACCTTTCAAACTCCAAGCTCACCGAGGTGCTCTACAAGCAGGGCTACTGTGACTTCGGACGTGCCAGATACAGCGAGTCTGAAGAGAAGTTCCAGCAGGTGGTCAAGAGGGCTGCATCCGACTACACGGCTCCGGCAACATATGCACTCGGCTACATCGCATATGACAGGAGAGATTTCGCGGATGCGTACAACTGGTTCGAGTCATCTGCCAGGGATGCACGTTTCGGACAGCAGTCCAGCTACTACATGCTCGAGTGCCGTTTCATGCAGAAGGATTACCAGTATGTCATCGACAACGGCGAGGCCATCTATCAGCAGGTGCCGGAGGAGAGAAAGCCTCATCTTTCACGCATCATCTCGGAGTCCTATCTGGTCATGGGAGATGCTGAGAGCGCAAAGGACTACTATGACAGGGCTGCGGTGGTGAAGCCGGAAATGAACCGTGCCGACTATTTCTACGCCGGATCCCTCCAGTATGCGCTTCAGGACTGGCAGAGCGCCATCGACAACTACACGAAAATGGGAGCTCTCAATGACTCGATAGGCCAGATCGCGGCATATCAGCTCGGCTATTCATACATCAAGACCAAGAACAAGGTCTCTGCGATGGATTCATTCAAGATCGCCGTTTCGGATTTCGACCAGAAGATAAAGGAAGATGCGCTCTTCAACTATGCGAAGCTCGCGTTCGACCTCAATCATGACCCGAGCGGGTTCAAGTCGTACCTCGGCCAGTACAAGAATACGGGCCGCAATGACATGATCAACGACTATATCGCTGTCGCATCGCTTTTCAACCATGACTATGTGGGCGCGATCGAGGCGTATGACAATATCGAGGAGCTTACTCCGGCGATGAAGTCCAACTACATGAAAGCCAATTACCTCCGTGCCGAGCAGCTCATCAGCAGCGGTTCTTACCGCGACGCAGTGGCGAGTCTCAGGGCCGCCACGTTCTTCACTTCCCGTCAGGACAATTTCAACAAGCTCTCGAGGTACTGGCTTGCGGAGGCTTACTACAAGACAGAGGATTTTGCCGCAGCCGAGAACATCTATACCGACCTCTACAACCTATCGGCGCTTGAGAACAAGACCGAAGGCAGGCTCCTTCCATACAATGTGGCATACTGTTTCTTCAATCAGGAGAATTACGATGCTGCAGCCACCTGGTTCGACAAGTATGTAGCCGGAACGGACAAGTCCGCAAGGCAGGATGCGATGACTCGCAGAGCCGACTGCGACTTCCTCCGCAAGGATTACAAGGCAGCGATTGCCAGCTATGCAGGAGTGATCGCCGAGTATCCGGAGCCGGACAATGTCTATCCTTACTACCAGCAGGGTCTGGCATATGGCCTCGCAGGCAAGAAAAACGACAAGGTTACCGCGCTGTCCAAGGTCAGGCAGGCTTCATCGGATGCACCTTTCTATGCCGAAGCCATGTATGAGCTCGGAAGGGCATATATAGCCGTCAACAAGGAATTCGAAGCTGTCAAGTGTTTCGAGAACATAGTCGATGAGTCCGACAACGGCACCTATGTGGCCAAGTCTCTCATCGAGCTCGGTATGATCAGCCGCAACAAGAACCAGTATACAAAGGCTCTTGACTACTACAAGCAGGTAGTGGAAGACTACAGGGGCTCGGAAAGTGCCGAGAACGCACTCCTGGCCATTGAGTCCATCTATCAGTCCAAGGGTGAGCCTGAGAAGTATCTCGAGTATTCGGAGCAGCTCGGCCAGCCTAAGAAGAGCGATGCCGAGAAGGAAATCGTGTACTTCAACTCTGCCGAGCAGGTCTATCTGTCAGGTGATTACGAGAAGGCTGTGGTTGCTCTCGAGAAGTATCTGACAGCCTATCCGGAAGGCAGCAAGGTCAATGACGCGAACTTCTTCATGGCAGACGCATACAAGAATCTCGGACGCAAGGAGAAGGCATGTGATTATTTCGAGAAGGTGATGAATTCGTCGGCAGGCGGATCGTTCAAGGAGCTCTCGTGCCTCAATTATGCCGGCCTTTCTTACGGAATGGAGCATTTCAAGGAGGCGTACGGCGCCTATGCGTCACTTCTCGAAGTGGCACAGCTTGATGAAAACAAGCTTACTGCCAAGACGGGCATGATGAGATCTGCATTCCGTGGACGCGATTTCGACAATGCCATACAGGCGGCATCTGTCCTGAAGGCTGATGCAGCCACATCTGCAGAGCTTGCCAGGGAGGCAGACTACACCAAGGCGAAGTCTTACCTTGCAACCAGCCGTAGAGATGAGGCATACACCATCTTCAGGGCACTGGCCAAGACCCCTGCCACAAATGAGGGTGCAGAGGCTGCGTATCTCATGATCCAGGATTCGTTCGACAAGGGCAATTTCAGTGAGGTCGAGAATGCAGTCTATAAGTTTGCCGATGCCGCGCCGTCTCAGTCATACTGGCTTGCGAAGGCATTCATCGTCCTCGGCGACACATTTGCGGAAAATGACAACATCAAGCAGGCTCAGGTCACATTCGAGAGCATTCTCAATGGCTATGAACCGGCAAACGGCATCTCGGACGATGTCACAGATAATGTCAGGATGAGACTTGACAAGATCAAACAGCTTCAGAACAAGTAATCAGAGAGAAAACCATGAAATCATCATATCTCATCGCACTCGCGACAGCCATGACATGCGGCACTCTCATTGCCGGGGCACAGAATTTCAATCCAAAGGTCGAGGTCACCAACACCTATGAAGGCAAGGTGATGGATGTCCGCAAGCAGGATATCCCCATGAATGTGCCGGACACTCTCCTTCAGTTTGAATACAACGTCACATATTCCGTATTTGACAATCCATACAAGGGTTCATACGAATTCAAGCCATATATGATCGAGATGAGGCCGGATGCCAAGCCGTCTGACGAGAAGAAGCTTTTCCTCAGGGCCGGTGCCGGCTACCCGCTGCATCCGGAGCTGGATTTCGTGTTCACCCCTGCATCTCACAAGCCGTTCCGCCTCAATGTCTATGATACTTTCAGGGGCTATTACGGCGGCTTCGGCTCCTTTGCTCCCGAAGATTTCAGGGAGGCGGGCATAGGTCAGTTCATCTGGGGAAAGATGGACAAGTCGCACCAGGGCTATCTTTTCAACAACAAGTTCGGTCTGAACGGCAGATATGCCATGGACAAGCTCTGTCTCGACGTTGATGCCGGTTACCGCCTCATAGCATCCAGCGATACCCTCCAGAAGCGCATGTTCCATGCTTTCGAGGGGTCGGCAAGGCTGAGCCCGACCGTTCCGTTCGGTGCCGGAGCATTCTATGGCGCGGGATTCTCGCTCAGGTATGGCGCAGACGGCAGCACAGATATGCCGAATGCCTCCACTGCATGGATCGATATCCCGGATGACGAGTGCATCGTCGATCCTGGCAGGAAGAGGGCGCAGAACGAAACATCTGCCACGGCAGACGCGTCCCTCGGCGTGCTGATAGGCGACAGGTCAAAGGTCGTGGGCGACGTCGACATGAAAGTCGTTGTCGACAATCACGGCGTGGAGGCCACTGCCTTCAATGTGAGTGTCACACCGAAATATGTCTTCGAGACAGGAAGGGCAAGCCTCAGTGCCGGCCTCAAGCTCTCTCTCCTTACCGGAACAGACAATGCCGGGCTTTATTCCAAGGATCTGTACAGCCACAAGTCCCAGTTTGTCTATCCTGACATCAGGCTCGATTTCAACCTGGTGCCTGATCACCTCAAGATCTATGCGGGTGTGACCGGAGGCGATGTCATCAATTCGTACAGCTCCCTCATGGAGAGGAATCCTTATGCAGATGCATATTTCATGACATCGGCTCTTGATTTCTCTTCTGAGTCCTACAACTTCAGAGCGGGATTCAAGGGCAATGCCGGTTCCAGATTCCAGTTCGACCTGAGTACGGGATACGTCTGCTTCAAGAATGGTCTTATGGATGCTGTGACAAACGTCAATGCCGATTTCAATCCGCTCTACTGCGCATCCTACATGTACTGCGACTATACGATGTTCGATGTCAAGGCTTCGATGCTCTGGAAGTCGCCGCGCATGGATGTCGATGCCTATGCAAAGTATCAGATGGCGACACTTCCTGAAGATGTGTACGGCTGCTTTGCACCTGCTCCAGTCGTTGCAGGTCTCTCTGCCACCTACAACTGGAACCGCAGAGTGTATGCAGGCATCTCGGCTGACGTGTCTGGAACCAGGACAGGCAGCGTGACCACCTATGTGATGAATGGCGACAATATCCTTGTCCCGTATCAGTCCGGTGAAATGGTCACAGTTCCAGGCTATATCAACCTCGGAGTCAATTTCACATACAAGATCAACCAGAAGTGGTCTGTATGGGCTAAGGGTGGAAACCTCCTCAATGACGCTGTCCAGCAGTACTTCATGCACTGTGAGAGGGGCGCCAATTTCACCCTGGGCTTTTGCTGGAATATCTGATATTTTTTGTAACTTTGTATGATTATATATTAACTCAATAAAGATGATTGAGAACGAAGAGATAAAGAAAGCTGAAGAACAGTATTCGGCCAATAGCATACAGGTGCTCGAGGGACTTGAGGCTGTGAGAAAGAGACCTTCCATGTACATCGGAGATGTATCTGAAAGAGGTCTCCATCACCTTGTATACGAGGTCGTGGATAACAGTATCGATGAGGCGATGGCAGGCTTCTGCGATGACATCCAGGTGTCTATCGAGGAGGACAATTCCATCAGAGTACAGGATAACGGCCGCGGTATCCCTACAGGCATGCACCCGAAGGAGCATCGTTCCGCTCTCGAGGTCGTGCTCACCGTCCTCCATGCCGGTGGTAAGTTCAGCAAGAACAGCTACAAGGTATCCGGAGGTCTTCACGGAGTCGGCGTATCCTGCGTGAACGCCCTTTCCGACCTCCTTGTCGCCGAGGTTCACCGCGAGGGAAAGGTATTCGTGCAGAAGTATTCCAAGGGAAAGCCTATCACACCTGTAGAGGTCGTGGGCGAGAGCAACAACACCGGAACCATCATCACATTCCATCCGGATGCAGAGATTTTCACCCAGACCACCATCTACAAGTATTCGACTCTTGCAGCCCGTCTTCGCGAGCTTTCATACCTCAACAAGGGAATACGCATCACGCTCACAGACAAGCGCGAGCTTGTGGATGAGTTCGTGATAGATGAGAACGGCGATTCGAAGTCTACCGGAAACAAGGTGTTCCGCAGCGAGGTGTTCTACTCTGAGAAAGGTCTCAGCGAGTTCATCAGCTACCTCGATGCAGGTGCGCAGCAGCTCATCCCCGAGCCTATCTGCGTGGAGTCGGACAAGGTCATTCCGATCGATATCGCTCTCCAGTACAATACAGGATATACCGAGAAGATCTACTCATACGTCAACAACATCAACACCATAGAGGGTGGTACCCACCTTCAGGGTTTCAAGATGGGTCTTTCAAGGTCGCTCAAGGCATATGCGGAGAAGAACAAGCTCCTGGACAAGTTCAAGGGAGAGCTTGCTCCGGAGGATTTCCGCGAGGGTCTCACTGCCGTAGTGTCAGTCAAGGTCGCTGAGCCTCAGTTCGAAGGCCAGACCAAGACCAAGCTCGGTAACCCGGAGGCTACTTCCGCTGTCTCTCAGGCTACTTCCGCTGCAATCGAGATCTTCCTTGAGGAACATCCGAAGGAGGCAAAGACCATCATAGAGAAGATCGTCATCGCTGCAACTGCACGCAACGCCGCACGCAAGGCGCGCGAGATGGTGCAGCGCAAGACAGTCATGACAGGAGCCGGCATGCCGGGTAAACTTGCAGACTGCTCGGAAAACAATCCTGAGAAGTGTGAAATCTTCCTCGTCGAGGGAGACTCTGCGGGCGGTACTGCAAAACAGGGCCGCGACCGCCGTATCCAGGCTATCCTTCCGCTTCGAGGAAAGATTCTCAATGTGGAGAAGGCTGCTGACGGCAGGGCTTTCGAGAGCCAGGAGATCCAGAACATCTACACTGCACTCGGAGTCAAGGTCGCTGTCGAAGATGAAACAGGTGAGAAGCATATGGACCTCAGCAAGCTCCGCTATCACAAGGTGGTCATCATGACCGATGCCGATGTCGACGGAAGCCATATCGCCTGCCTCATCCTGACATTCTTCTTCAGATATATGTTCGACCTCATCAAGAACGGTTATGTCTATCTTGCCACTCCGCCACTCTATCTCGTGAAGAAGGGAAAGGAGGAAGTATACTGCTGGACAGACGAGCAGCGCGACGAGGCATCGGAGCGTCTCGGAAAGGGTTATTCCATCCAGCGTTACAAAGGTCTCGGCGAGATGAGCGACGAGCAGCTCTGGGAGACAACAATGAATCCGGAGAAGCGCCGTCTCCGTCAGATCACCATCGAGAATGCAGCCGAGGCTGAGCGTACATTCTCAATGCTCATGGGTGACGATGTCCCACCACGCAGGCAGTTCATCGAAGAGAACGCGCATTACGCAAACATTGATGCATAAGGAAACAAATTCAATCAATTGATATATGCTTGATATTTTTGATCGCATCTCCAGAGATGCAGGCGGCCCAATCGGCCAGTATTACGATCAGGCCTTTGGCTATTACATGTATCCGAAGCTCGAGGGTGAGCTCGGTCCTCATATGACTTTCAACGGCAAGGAAGTCCTCAACTGGAGTCTTAACAACTACCTTGGACTTGCCAATCATCCTGAGGTCCGCAAGGCTGATGCTGAGGGTGCTGCCAAGTGGGGACTCGCTTATCCTATGGGAAGCCGTATGCTCTCAGGACATACCGCTCTTCATGAGAAGCTTGAGAAGATGTTTGCCGATTTCGAGAAGAAGGAGGATGCATTCCTCTTCAACTTCGGCTATCAGGGCATCGTGTCGGCTATCGACACTCTTACCGCACGTCATGACGTGATCGTTTACGATGCAGAGGCTCATGCATGTCTTCTTGACGGTATCCGTCTCCACACCGGTGCTTCATATAAGTTCAAGCACAACAATATTGCAGACTGTGAACGTGTTCTTGCACGTGCCTGCAAGCTCGCTGACGAACAGGGAGGAGGCGTACTCCTCATCACCGAAGGCGTGTTCGGAATGACAGGTGCAATGGGTATCCTCGACCAGATCGTCGCTCTCAAGCAGAAGTACACATTCCGCATCTTCATCGATGATGCACACGGATTCGGTCTTCTCGGAAAGCATGGCCGCGGTACATCAGAGGAACTCAACTGCATGGACGGCATCGACCTCTACATCGGCGCATTCGCCAAGTCCATGGCTTCCATCGGCGGTTTCATCGCAGGTCCGCGCAACATCATCAACTTCCTCCGTCTCAACATGCGCTCTCAGATGTATGCAAAGTCGCAGCCTATGCCTCTCGTTTACGGCAATATCAAGCGTCTTGAGATCATCATGTCAGAGGAGGGTGATGCCCTCCGCCAGAAGTGCAAGGATATCACACTTGCCATGAAGACCGGATTCGAGGAGCTCGGCTTCGATACAGGTGAGGCTGAGGCTTGCGTGATTCCTATCCATATCGATGGAGGCGGTGTTGCTCAGGCTACCAAGATGGCAATGGACCTTCGTGAGAACTACCGTGTGTTCTGCTCAATGGTCGTATATCCTGTCATCCCTAAGGGAATGGTTATTTTCAGGATCGTATGTACCGCAGCACATACAATGGAAGATGTCAAATACACTCTCAATGCATTCAAGGAGATCAAGGCCAAGCTCGATGCCGGCGCATATGACGGAGACGACGTGGCTGCGATGACTATCATGTAATCATGCTTTCCGCATATTTCAAGGATAAGGTGGTCATAGTTACAGGAGCCAGCTCGGGTATCGGGCTGGCTGCTGCTAAATTGTTCGGCAGTTTCGGCTCCAATGTAGTCATGGCTTCCAGGTCACTTTCCAAGCTGGAATCGCTGGCACCGCAGGTCAATCCCGACCCATCCAAGGTACTCTGTGTGAAGACAGATGTGTCAGTAGAGGAAGATTGCCGCAGGATGATAGAAAAGACGGTGGAAACTTTCGGACGTATCGATATACTTGTGAACAATGCAGGCCTTTCCATGCGTGCCATGTTCAGGGATCTCGATCTCAAAGTCATTCACCGGCTGATGGATGTCAATTTCTGGGGCACGGTAAACTGCACCAAATATGCTCTCCCTTACCTTCTCGAGTCCAAGGGGTCGGTTGTGGGAGTCATCTCGATTGCAGGTTATTCAGCTCTGCCTGCCCGCACGGGTTATTCCGCGTCGAAGTATGCGATAAGAGGTTTCCTTGACACATTGCGGATCGAGCACTTCAAGGACGGATTGAATGTCCTTGTCTATGCACCCGGATATGTCTCTTCCAATGTCAGAAATGCCGCATTGACTGCTGATGGAAGTGCGCAGGGTGAGACTCCTCTTGATGAGGACAAGCTCATGAGCGCTGAAGAGACCGCTCTCAGGATGGCAAAGGCTCTCAGGAGGAGAAGGTCCGAAGTAACCTTGACTGCTCTCGGAAAGATTACAGTCTGGGGAAGAAACGTGATACCGAGGATTGCTGACAGGATCACTTACAGATACATCGCAAGAGAAGTCAACAGCCCATTCAAGTAGAAATGAAGAAATATCCGCTGCCAACCAGATTCCAGACCTATATACCGTATCTGATAATTGTCGTCTTCCTCGCACTCATGATGCCGAAGTCGGCTCGTTTCGAATACGATTACAGGAAGGGTTCCCCTTGGAAATATGAGGCGCTGGTAGCTGATTTCGATTTTCCGTTATATAAGACTGATACACAGATCAAGGAGGAACTATCCAATTCCTCCTCTTCTGTAATACCATATTATAAGTTTTCTGACGAAGTTACTGCCGGGGCGCTGAAGGCTGTCGATGCAGCCCTGCAGCACAATGGCGAGCAGCTTCGAGGCACAGTGGTGTCCTCCGTCCGGAACTTTTATAATCATGGCGTCATCTCTGACGAAAACATAAAGCTGGACAGGAAGTTCGGTGTAGTGTCGGAAGATCTTGTCTATATCCAGAAGGAAAAGAGGGCGGTCAAGTATCCGCTTTCAGAGGTTTACAAGGTGTCTGACGCGCGCCAGAAACTCAAGAACGACATCGTGGCGAGGTTCCCTTCTGCCAACGTTGATTCTCTGCTTCGTTATTCGGGTGTCCTGGATGCTATCGTGCCGAATCTGATTTTCGACAGGGCTACAACCGAGATGGCCGGATCCGGCGCGAAAGGTGAAATATCTCCTACTCAGGGATTTGTATCCGCTGGAACACTGATAGTCTCCGAAGGAGAGATGGTGACATCCGAGATCCAGCAGATGATAGACTCCTACAAGAAAGAGTATGATGCCAATATGGGCAGTGAGTCTCCGGTACTCGTTTCCCTGCTCGGTGACGTGTTCCTGTCTCTGATCATTGTTCTCATCCTGTTCCTTTCCGTATTCTTCGCAAATCCGAAGATGTTCGACAAGAAGGGGGAGCATTATTATATACTGTTCATATTCTCGCTCGCATCTCTGCCTGCGATGATCATGTCACGTATAGAATCTTCATATCTGATTTTTCTCATGCCGATGACCATCATCGCACTGTACCTGCAGGCGTTCTTCCGCAACAGGATGATCATATCGGTATATATCGTCTCCCTGATTCCTCTGCTGATCTTCGTGCCGCAGGGAGGACCGCTGTTTGTGATGTACCTCCTGGCCGGTCTGGTGGCTATTGCCATGTTCCAGACGTTCAACAAGGGATGGATGCAGTTTGTCACTGCGATGGCGGTATTCCTCACTCTGACCCTGTCATATCTTGCATTCCGCGCCACCGGCGCGGTCAATGGCATCTTTGGCAGGGATCTCCTCCATCTTTTCATCGGATCCCTCCTCTCGGTGGCGGCTTATCCGCTCATCTACCTTTTCGAGAAGGTGTTCGGGCTTCTCTCCATATCGAGACTTGATGAACTTGCAGATACAAACAATCCTCTCCTCCGTGAGCTTGAGGTCAAGGCTCCGGGTACTTTCCAGCATTCGCTCCAGGTTATGAGCATGGCGGATTGCGCATGCCGTGCCGTGAATGCCAATGCCCATCTCGTCAGGGCGGGAGCACTCTACCATGACATAGGAAAGATAGGCAATCCTCAGTGTTTCATAGAGAATGAATCACTTCTCATGAAGGGTGACGGAGCGAAATATCATACCGGACTCACTCCTCTCCAGAGTGCGAGACATATCATAAGGCACGTCACAGAGGGACTTGAAATCGCTGACGCGAATCACCTCCCAGATGCGCTGAAAGATTTTATCGCCACTCATCACGGCACCAATACAGTTACCTATTTCTACAACATATTCATCAATGAGGGCGGTGATCCGGCGCGTGAAGGCGACTTCCGTTATCCGGGACGCAAGCCGGTCAGCAAGGAACAGGTGATCCTGATGCTTTGCGACAGCCTTGAGGCTGCTTCGAGAACACTAAAAGAATATACCGCAGAGAGCTTCTCCAATTTTGTGGAATCCATTGTTGAATCCAAGATCGCGGCAGGACAGCTCTCGGAATCGAATATTTCCATCAAGGAACTGGGACTCATCAAGGTGGCACTGAAGTCATATCTTGCCCAGATGTATCATGAAAGGGTAGAATACCCTGATCAGAAAACAGACAGATAGACATGGCAAAGACAGAATTTGAAAAATTCGCAAGCATGGACAGGGGCATCAGTCCGATGACCCTGCACAGATATGCTTCCGCATACGACTCATACCTCAATCCTACCATCCTGGAGGAGCGCAAACTCAACGTTGCCTCTCTTGATGTGTTCAGCAGACTCATGCTCGACAGGGTGCTTTTCATAGGAGTCCCTATCGATGACGATGTGGCCAACATCATCCAGGCGCAGCTTCTCTTTCTGGCCTCTACAGACAGCAATGCCGATATATCCCTCTATATCAACACTCCTGGGGGACAGGTATCATCAGGTCTGTGCATCTATGATACCATGCAGCTTATTGAGCCGGATGTAGCCACGATCAATACAGGTCTCAGTGCATCGATGGGCAGTATCCTTCTCTGTGCCGGTACCAAAGGCAAGAGGTCGGCACTTCCTCATTCGAAGGTGATGATCCATCAGCCTATCGGCGGCACTGGCAGGGCACAGGCATCTGATATAGAGATTGCGGCAAGAGAGATACTCAAGACCAAGGAAGAGCTCTATCAGATCATTTCAGAGCACAGCGGCCAGCCTATGGACAAGATTGTGAAAGATGCTGACAGAGATTATTGGATGACGGCGAGTGAGGCTGTCGAGTACGGTATGGTCGATACCATCCTGACAAAGAGAAAATAGTATGGCCAAGAAGAATACAGGAAATACCAACCAGCATCGCTGCATGTTCTGCGGCAGGTCGGAGCAGGAAGTTCCGATTCTGCTCAGCGGAATAGATGGTTATATCTGCAGTGACTGCGTAGGTCTGGCATCTGAGTATCTCGAGGATGTCATGCCGAAGTCGGGATCGAAGAAAAAGCCGGCCGGGAAGGTCGGCGAACTCCAGAAGCCGAAGCAGATCAAGGAATTCCTTGACCAGTACGTGATAGGTCAGGACAGAGCCAAGAAACTTCTTGCCACTGCGGTGTACAACCACTACAAGAGGATCAACCACAACCTCGTCGATAGACCGGACGACGGCGTCGAACTCGAGAAGTCGAATATTCTCATGGTTGGGCCTACAGGTACGGGAAAGACACTCATCGCCAAGACAATAGCCAGGATGCTGGATGTGCCGTTCACCATCGTCGATGCCACTGTGCTCACAGAGGCCGGATATGTGGGAGAAGATGTGGAAAGCATACTCTCGAGACTTCTCCAGCAGGCGGATTTCGACCTTGAAAAGGCAGAACGCGGCATCGTGTTCATCGATGAGATCGACAAGATCGCCCGCAAGAGCGACAACCCTTCAATTACCCGCGACGTGTCCGGAGAAGGTGTCCAGCAGGCCATGCTCAAGCTCCTTGAGGGAAATGTCGTGAACGTGCCGCCAAAGGGAGGACGCAAGCATCCAGAGCAGGAGTTCATACATGTGAACACGCAGAACATCCTCTTCATCTGCGGCGGTGCCTTTGAAGGAATAGAGCGCAGGATTGCCCAGCGTCTGAATACTCAGGTGATCGGCTTCGGCGCAGCTGAGAAGCAGAAGGTCGACAAGGACAATCTACTGCAGTATGTCTCAGCCCAGGACCTCCGTTCCTATGGACTCATCCCAGAGATAATCGGACGCCTTCCTGTCATCACGTATCTTGACAATCTGGACAGAGATGCCCTCAAGCGCATTCTGACGGAGCCAAAGAACGCCATACTCAGACAGTATGAGAAGATGTTCGAAATGGATGGCATGAAACTCGAGATCGATCCGGAGGTGCTTGACATCATAGTCGATACTTCCATCAAGGAGAAGCTTGGGGCGCGCGGCCTGCGCTCCATATGCGAGACCATAATGGCCGATGCCATGTATGAGGCACCGTCATCCCGCTCGAAGACCTTCCATCTGACGGCGGAATATGCGGAGAAGATGCTTCAGCAGTAAAAGAGATCATCAATAGTTAGTCAGTATAAAACCTTAGAAGAAATGCAGCAGAAAGGAGCTACTTTGAGACTGGCGAACGGAATGGAATTCCGTGGCTGGTCTTTCGGTTATGATGGCCCTTGCGACGGCGAGACCGTGTTCTCCACAGCAATGGTCGGCTACCCTGAGAGCCTTACCGATCCGTCTTACAGCGGACAGATTCTCTGTGTCACTTATCCTCTTGTGGGAAACTACGGCGTCCCATCAGAAGGTGTGGACGAGAATGGAATATCTCTCAACTTCGAGTCAGAGCGTATCTGGGTAAGAGGTCTCGTCATCAGCGAGTACTCTTTCAACTTCAGTCATTGGGATGCGGTGAAGAGTCTCGACCAGTGGCTCAAGGAGCAGAAGATCCCGGGAATCTACGGCATAGACACCAGGGCTCTCACACAGGTGCTCAGGGATAACGGATCCATGCTCGGCATGATAGTCCCGGACGGAGTCGAGAAGGATTTCCCTGTACCGGATCCGAACCTTGACAATCAGGTGGCGATAGTCAGCTGCAAGGAGGTCATCCGCTACGGCCATGGTGACAAGAAGGTGGTTCTTGTGGACTGCGGCGTAAAGCACAACATCCTCCGCTGCTTCGTCAACAGGGGAGTGGAGCTCATAAGAGTTCCATGGGATTATGATTTCAACCAGCTTGAGTATGACGGCCTTTTCATCTCCAACGGCCCCGGCAATCCGGAGCTCTGCGACGTGACGGTCGGGAACATACGCAAGGCGATGGAGACAGGCAAGCCTATCTTCGGCATCTGCATGGGCAATCAGCTTCTCGCCCGTGCAGCCGGAGCGAAGACATACAAGCTCAAATACGGTCACAGAAGCCACAACCAGCCGGCACGCATCATCGGCACCCAGAAGTGCTATATCACTTCCCAGAATCATGGATTCGCAGTGGATGACAGCACTCTCGGTGAGGGATGGGAGCCATGGTTCGTGAATATGAATGACGGCTCGAATGAGGGTATCCGCCACAAGAGCCTCCCGTTCTGCTCAGTTCAGTTCCATCCGGAGGCGTCCAGCGGACCGACCGACACGAAAATCCTTTTTGATGAATTCATAGCCAAGTTGTAATGAAAGACGAAAGTATAAAGAAAGTCCTGCTCCTTGGTTCAGGAGCTCTCAAGATAGGACAGGCCGGCGAGTTCGACTATTCCGGCTCTCAGGCCCTCAAGGCATTGAAGGAGGAAGGCATAGAGACAGTCCTCATCAATCCGAACATCGCCACGGTCCAGACATCCGAAGGTGTCGCCGACAAGATATATTTCCTTCCGGTCACTCCTTTCTTCGTGGAGAAGGTGATCGCCAAGGAGCGCCCTCAGGGCATACTCCTCTCATTCGGAGGTCAGACAGCCCTCAACTGCGGTGTCGAGATCTACAAGAGCGGCGTGCTCGAGAAGTACGGCGTGAAGGTGCTCGGCACTCCGGTCCAGGCAATCATGGATACAGAGGACCGCGATCTCTTCGTGAAGAAGCTTGACGAGATCGAAGTCAATACCATCAAGTCCCACTCTGCCGAGTCGATGGAGGAAGCACGAGAGGCTGCCCACAACCTCGGATATCCGCTCATCGTCAGGGCCGCGTATGCACTCGGAGGTCTTGGATCCGGTTTTGTGGACAACGACGAGCAGCTTGAGGAGATATGCGAGAAGGCATTCTCATTCTCGCCTCAGGTCCTTGTCGAGAAGTCCCTCAAGGGATGGAAGGAGATAGAGTATGAAGTGGTCCGTGACCGTTTTGATAATTGTATCACGGTCTGCAACATGGAGAACTTCGACCCGCTCGGCATCCACACCGGCGAGAGTATCGTCGTGGCTCCGTCACAGACTCTCTCCAACAAGGATTATCATTTCCTCCGTGAACTCTCCATAAAGATCATCCGTCATATCGGTATTGTGGGCGAGTGCAATGTGCAGTATGCATATGACCCGGATTCCATGGACTACCGTGTGATCGAGGTCAACGCCCGACTCAGCCGCTCATCCGCCCTTGCGTCCAAGGCCACAGGTTATCCGCTTGCGTTCGTGGCTGCGAAACTCGGACTCGGCTACGGCCTCTTCGATCTGAAGAACTCGGTGACCAAGACGACGCCGGCATTCTTTGAGCCTGCACTCGACTACATCGTCTGCAAGATTCCGCGCTGGGATCTCAGCAAGTTCCACGGAGTGTCCAGGAAGATCGGTTCCAGCATGAAGTCGGTAGGTGAGGTCATGTCTGTGGGCCGCTCGTTCGAAGAGACCATACAGAAGGGTCTCCGCATGATAGGCCAGGGTGCCCATGGCTTTGTCGGCAACAAGGAAATTGTCGTGAAGGATCTCGACGAAGCCCTCCGCGAGCCTACGGATACCCGTATTTTCGCCATCTCCAAGGCCATGCTGGCCGGCTATTCTGTCGATAAGATCCATGATCTCACAAAGATCGACAAGTGGTTCCTCGGCAAGCTCGAGAACATCGTCAGGACATACCACTCGCTCATGGGCTGTGAGAGACTGGAGGATGTAGACTTCGGCCTACTCAGGACTGCGAAGCAGCAGGGCTTCTCGGATCATCAGATCCAGGCGGCGGTATTCGGCAATTCCGATATCAAGCCATCAGTGCTTCAGGATAAGGTGCGCGAGTACAGGAAGTCTCTCGGCATTCTCCCTGTAGTAAAGCAGATAGACACGCTCGCTGCTGAGTTCCCGGCACAGACAAACTACCTTTATCTCACTTACAACGGCACTGTCAACGACATCAGATACGAAAGTGACGGCAAGTCAGTCATCGTGCTCGGTTCCGGTGCATACCGTATCGGCAGCTCAGTGGAGTTCGACTGGTGCTCGGTGTCATGTCTCCAGGAAGCGCAGAAACAGGGCTACAGGGGAGTCATGATCAACTACAACCCTGAAACCGTGTCCACGGATTATGACATGTGCGACCGTCTCTATTTCGATGAGCTCACCTTTGAGAGGGTTCTTGACATCATCGAGCTTGAGACTCCTCACGGCGTCGTGGTTTCAGTGGGAGGACAGATCCCGAACAATCTTGCACTCCGTCTGCATGAGCATGATGTGCCTATCCTCGGAACCTCGGCTGTCGACATCGACCGTGCAGAGGACCGTCACAAGTTCTCCAGCATCGTGGATGCCCTTGGCATCGACCAGCCGGAGTGGAGTGAGCTTACCACCATGTCGGATGTGGACAAGTTCATAAAGAGAGTGGGCTATCCTGTCCTCGTGCGCCCGTCATATGTGCTTTCCGGCGCCGCAATGAATGTCTGCTACGATGAGGCTCACCTCCGCAGGTTCCTTACACTTGCGGCTGAGGTGTCAGCCGAACATCCTGTCGTCATCAGCCAGTTCATGACACGATGCAAGGAGGTGGAGTTCGACGCTGTTGCCGACAACGGCAAGATTGTGGTTTATGCCATCTCGGAGCATATCGAGTATGCCGGTGTGCATTCCGGTGACGCCACCATCCAGTTCCCGGCGCAGAAGATTTATGTCGAGACAGCCCGCCGCATACGCAAGGTCGCTGCCAAGATTGCGGAGGAACTCCACATCAGCGGACCGTTCAACATCCAGTTCCTTGCAAAGGAGAATGTGGTCAAGGTGATCGAGTGCAACCTCCGTGCGAGCCGCTCATTCCCATTCGTGTCCAAGGTCATGAAGCTCAACTTCATCGAGCTTGCAACGAAGGTCATGCTCGGACTCCATCCGTCAAAGCCTGACAAGAGCACCTTCGATCTCGACTATGTGGGAGTGAAGTCGTCACAGTTCTCATTCGCTCGTCTCCAGGAGGCAGACCCTCTCCTCGGAGTCGATATGTCTTCGACCGGTGAGGTCGGATGTCTCGGTGACGATATGAACGAGGCTCTTCTCAAGTCAGTGATCTCTGTGGGCAACAACATCCCGGAGAAGAAGGTCCTGATATCTTCCGGAAACGCACTTCAGAAGGCGGACATGCTTCTGGCGTGCCACACTCTTGCCGACCACGGCTATGAGATCTATGCGACAGGAGGTACCTTCCGCTATCTCCAGGAGAACAATATCCCGGCTGTCAAGGTCCTGTGGCCTAATGATGAGGAGAATCCTGAGCTGAAGGGGCGTTATCCTCAGGTTCTGGATCTCATTCACAACCGCAAGGTGGATCTGGTCATCAACATCCCTAAGAACTTCACTGACATGGAGCTTGATAACGGATACCGCATCAGACGTGCCGCTATCGATTCGAATGTCCCTCTCTTTACCAATGCGCGTCTTGCCACCGCTTTCATCCGTGCATTCTGCACCATGTCGCTGGAAGATGTGCAGATAAAGTCATGGGATGAGTATTAATGGATGAATTGCACATAAATATTCAGAGGCGCTTGCATAAATATTATGCGAGCGCTTTGATTATTCTAATATAAGCCTTATCTTTGTCTGTGAAATTTGCATATAAATTCAAGGTGAATGAAAACTAGCAGACTTGAGGCCATCAAGAAACTGGTCTCAGACAATAAGGTTCAGAATCAGGAAGACCTGCAGCTGATGCTTAAGGAAGTTGGCTATGACGTCACTCAGGCCACTCTTTCCAGGGATCTTCGCGAACTTCATATAGTAAAGGTTCATGACTCGAGAGTAGGGTATCACTATGAACTTCCGCAGGAAGGGGCGTCGGCGTCTTTCTTCCGTCCTTCGTCTTTCTCCATCGACAGCGTGAAGAGTATCGAATTCGCATCGAGCCATGCCGTGATCAAGACTTATCCCGGTTTTGCGGATGCAGTCGCATCCGTGATCGATGACAACATCAGAAACGGCATCATGGGCACGATCGCCGGTGATGACACTGTGCTCCTGATACTCAGGGACAATCTCCGCAGAGAGGATCTTATCACCACGATTTCTTTTTATATTCCGGGTATTGAAGATAAAATCATAAACAAATAATATAATAATGGAACAGTTTACAGTTCAGGTTGCGACTGAAGAGCATATCAGTTATATAGAGGAAATCCTCAAGACAATCGAGGATGCGACCAAAGTGAGAGGAACCGGCATCGCAAAGCGCAAGCCGGAGTATGTGGCGCAGAAGATGCGTGAAGGAAAGGCAATCATCGCCATGTGCGGCAACGAGTTCGCAGGTTTCTGCTATATCGAGTGCTGGGATCACGGGCAGTTCGTGGCAAACTCAGGACTCATCGTCAAGCCGGAGTATCGCGGTCAGGGTCTCGCCAAGAAGATCAAGGCCAAGGCCTTCCAGCTCTCACGTGAGAAATTCCCTGATGCAAAGATCTTCGGTCTCACCACTGGCGCAGCAGTCATGAAGATCAATACCGAGCTCGGTTACGAGCCTGTTACTTTCCCTGACCTCACATCAGACCCGACATTCTGGAAGGGTTGCGAGAGCTGCATCAACTATGATGTCCTCTGCAGGAACAATTTCAGCCGCTGCCTCTGTACCGGTATGCTTTACGACCCCGCAAAGCATGCTGACGCCATCAAGCCTCAGAAGGTCGGCAAAAAGAAGGTCGTAGTCGCATTCAGCGGCGGTCTCGACACTTCTTATACAGTGATGTACCTCGCAAAGGAGAAAGGCTATGAGGTGTATGCCGCATGTGCAAATACAGGTGGCTTCTCTCCTGAGCAGCTCAAGACCAATGAGGAGAACGCATACAAGCTCGGCGCCACAAAGTACGTCACACTCGACGTGACCAAGGAGTACTATGACAAGAGCCTCCGTTACATGGTATACGGAAACGTCCTCAGAAACGGTACATACCCTATCTCTGTTTCTTCAGAGCGCATTTTCCAGGGCATGGCCATCGCACGCTACGCAAAGGAGATCGGCGCTGACGCCATCGCTCACGGTTCTACAGGTGCCGGAAACGACCAGGTACGTTTCGACATGACCTTCCTCGTGATGGCTCCGGGCGTGGAGATCATCACCCTTACCCGTGACGAGAACCTCAGCCGCCAGCAGGAAATCGATTACCTCAATGCAAACGGATTCCCTGCAGACTTCAAGAAGCTCAAGTACTCATACAATGTAGGTATCTGGGGCACATCCATCTGCGGAGGCGAGATCCTCGACTCAAAGCAGGGACTTCCTGAGACCGCTTATCTCAAGCAGGTCGAGAAGCAGGGCTCTGAGGTCATCGCCCTTGATTTCAAGGAAGGACAGCTCGTGGGTGTCAACGGTGAGAAGATCGACGATCCTGTAAAGGCAATCCAGGCTGTTGAGGCTATTGCAGCACCTTACGGAATCGGACGCGACATGCATGTCGGTGACACCATCATCGGTATCAAGGGCCGTGTGGGCTTTGAGGCGGCAGCTCCTATGCTCATCATTGCGGCACACAAGTTCCTCGAGAAGTTCACCCTCAGCAAGTGGCAGCAGTACTGGAAGGACCAGGTGGCAAACTGGTACGGCATGTTCCTCCACGAGAGTCAGTATCTCGAGCCTGTGATGCGTGACATCGAGGCCATGCTCGAGAGCAGTCAGAGAAACGTCAACGGTACCGTCACCATGAATCTCCGCCCATACGGCTTCGACACCATCGGTGTGGATTCTCCTGACGATCTTGTGAAGAACAAGCTCGGCGAGTACGGTGAGGGCGCCAAGGGATGGACATCAGATGACGCCAAGGGCTTCATCAAGGTGACTTCGACACCGCTCCGCGCATACTACCTCAACCACAAGGAAGAGGGTGACCAGCTTGAGAAGGAACTCTAATCCCGGTGATGAGATGATCAAAGTCGGAATAATAGGTGCGGCAGGATACACAGCAGGCGAACTGCTGCGTATCCTTGTCAATCATCCGGATGTCGAGATCGTGTTCGCACACTCGTCCAGCAACGCCGGAAACAAAGTCTATGATGTGCATTCAGGTCTCGTCGGCGACACTGAGCTCTGTTTCAGCTCCGAATATGACCTCAATGCTGTCGATGTGGTATTCCTCTGCTCGGGACACGGCAAGAGCACTGCCTTCTGGGCGGAAAACGAACGCCCTGCAGGTCTCAAGGTCATCGACCTTGCCCAGGACTACAGAGACGAGAGCTGCGGCTATGTCTATGGTCTGCCTGAAATCAACCGTGACCGCATATGCAAGACCGACCTCCTCGCAAATCCGGGATGTTTTGCCACTGCCATCCAGCTGGCGATACTTCCTCTCGCTGCGGCAGGTCTGCTCTGTTCGGAGGTCAACATCACTGCCATAACCGGATCCACCGGTGCCGGCGTGAAGCCTGGGGCCACGACCCATTTCAGCTGGAGAAACAACAACGTCTCCGTCTATAAGGCATTCGAGCATCAGCATCTCATCGAAATCGGGATGAATGTACATAATCTCCAGCCGGCATATGACCAGTCGATCAACTTCGTTCCTGTGAGAGGTGATTTCGCCCGCGGAATCCTCGCATCGGCCTATGTCGACAGCGACATGACGGCAGAAGAGGCAGTCGCACTCTATGAGAACTTCTACAAGGATGCTGCATTCACCCATGTCTTCCACTCAAATGTGGATCTCAAGCAGGTGGTCAACACCAACAAATGCCTTCTCTCCATCGAGAAGCACGGCAGCAAACTCATCATCAATTCAGTCATAGACAATCTCCTCAAGGGAGCTTCAGGCCAGGCGGTACAGAACATGAACCTCATGTTCGGCCTTCCTGAAAACACAGGCCTCAGACTCAAGGCCTCTGCATTTTAATCAGTTAAGAAATGAATCTTTTTGACGTATATTCACTTTTCGATGTGACTCCTGTCAAGGCCCAGGGCTGCAAGGTCTGGGATGAAAACGGCCAGGAGTACCTCGACCTCTACGGCGGTCATGCCGTCATATCAGTAGGACACACACATCCGAAATATGTCGCAGCACTCACGGACCAGCTCGGAAAGATAGGCTTCTACTCAAACAGCGTGAAGAACCCTCTCCAGGTCACCCTGGCTGAAAAGCTCGGCAAGGCAAGCGGCTATGAGGATTATTCGCTTTTCCTTGACAACTCAGGTGCGGAGTCGAACGAGAACGCCATCAAGCTTGCATCCTTCCATACAGGAAAGGACCGCATCGTGGCGTTTCACAAGAGCTTCCACGGCCGTACCTCAGGTGCTGTGGCCGTGACAGACAATCCAAAGATCGTCTCTCCTTTCAATGCCAACCACAAGGTGTCATTTTGTGACCTCAATGACGCGGTCGCTGTCGAGAAGGAACTCCTCAAGGGTGACGTCGCAGGCGTCATCATCGAGGGCATCCAGGGCTGCGGCGGTATCAACATTCCTGACACCGGCTTCATGAAGGAGCTTGAGTCACTCTGCCACAAATATGGCGTATGCCTCATCCTCGATGAGGTACAGAGCGGCTACGGACGTACAGGAAAGTTCTTTGCCCACCAGTGGTATGGCATCAAGCCTGACATCATCACCATGGGCAAGGGTATTGCCAACGGTTTCCCTTGCGGCGGTATCCTCATCTCCCCGAAATTCGAGGCTGTCAAGGGCATGCTCGGCACCACTTTCGGAGGAAACTATCTCGCCATGGCTGCTGCCATCTCTGTCCTCGACATCATAGAAGAAGAGAACATGGTACAGAATGCATATGAGGTGGGTGAGTACATCAAGGCAGGCATCGCTCCGAGCCCGCGCATCAAGGAAGTGCGCGGCTGCGGCCTCATGATCGGCATCGAATTCAACGAGGAAGTGGCTCCGATCAGGAAGGAACTCCTCTTCAACAGGCACATCTTCACCGGCGTGGCCGGCAAGAATATGGTACGCCTCCTCGCACCGCTCTGCCTCACAAAGGCACAGGCAGATGTATTTATCAACGCTATCAACGACATTCTCAAATGAAGACATTCTTTCACGTACAGGATATAGGAGACCTCTCCAAGGCATTGGAGGAGGCAAAGCAGGTAAAGGAAAACAGATTCGCATGGAAGCACCTCGGTGAGAACAAGACCATCATGCTCGTGTTCTTCAACAACAGCCTCCGCACGCGTCTCAGCAGCCAGAAGGCAGCCACCAACCTCGGCATGAACACCATCGTGCTCAACATCGGAGCCGAGAGTTGGAAGCTCGAGACCGAGATGGGCGTTGTCATGGACGGCGACAAGAGCGAGCACCTCAGGGAGGCCATCCCTGTGATGGCTTCATACTGCGACATCATCGGTGTGAGAAGCTTCGCACATCTCGAGGACCGCGAATTCGACTATGCAGAGACCATCCTCCAGCAGTTCATCGAGTACAGCGGCAAGCCTGTCATCTCACTCGAGTCTGCTACTGTGCATCCTTGCCAGGCCTTCGCCGACCTCATCACCATCGAGGAATACAAGAAGGTGAAGCGTCCGAAAGTCGTCCTTACCTGGGCTCCTCATCCACGCGCCCTGCCTCAGGCAGTGCCGAACTCTTTCGCAGAGTGGATGAACGCCGCCGATGTGGATTTCGTCATTACACATCCTGAGGGATACGAGCTCGATCCCAAGTTTGTCGGCGACGCCAAGGTCGAGTACGACCAGATGAAGGCATTCGAAGGCGCAGACTTCATCTATGCCAAGAACTGGAGCTGCCCGGGCGTGACCAGGCCGGAGGATTACGGCAAGGTCATCAGCAAGGACATGTCATGGACAGTCGGCGCACGCCAGATGGCTGTGACCAACAACGCATGCTTCATGCACTGCCTTCCTGTCCGCCGCAATATGATCGTGACAGACGAAGTCATCGACGCTCCTACATCACTCGTCATCCCTGAGGCTGCGAATCGTGAGATCTCCGCTCAGGTGGTGATGAAGAGAATCCTTGAGGACCTTCAGTAATGAAAGAGAAGCTCAATGTCATAAAGGTCGGCGGCGCCGTAGTCGAGGATCCGAAGACCCTCGGCGTGCTCCTTGACGGATTTGCGGCGCTCCCGGGACTCAAGGTCCTGGTGCATGGCGGCGGTCGCGCTGCCACCCGCATTGCGGCGCAGCTCGGCATCGAAAGCGTCATGATAGACGGACGCCGTGTCACTGATGAGGAGACGCTCAAGGTCGTCACCATGGTGTACGGAGGTCTGGTCAACAAAAGCATCGTGGCACAGCTCCAGGCCCGCGGCGTGAATGCGCTCGGTCTCACAGGCGCGGATCTCGGATACATGAGAGCGGACAGACGCCCGCTCAAGAAAGTCGGCGACCAGATGGTTGATTACGGCTTTGTGGGCGATGTGAAGGATGTGGATTCAAGCATACTCGCAGATCTGATCGCGAGGGGAGTGGTGCCTGTGCTTGCGCCTCTCACCCATGATGGGAAGGGGAACATGCTCAACACCAACGCCGATACCATCGCCGGATCGGCGGCAAGATCGCTTGCAGAGATCTTCGATGTCACGCTCACATTCTGCTTCGAGAAAAAGGGTGTCCTGAGCAATCCGGATGATGATGACAGCGTCATCCCGTCAATCACGGAAGAATCCTTCAGACAGCTTGCGGCCGATGGCGTGGTGGCCGGAGGCATGATTCCGAAACTCGAGAATTCGTTTGATGCCATCCATGCGGGTGTATCCGAAGTCGTGATCACGCGCGCGGATCAGCTCGGTCAGGGCACTGGCACCACCATCAGAAAATGACAGCATTTGAAGACTATATATCGCTCCTCAAAGGCATGATCGCGATCCCGTCCTTCAGCAGGGAGGAGACCGCGGTCTGTGACTTTATGGAGGGGTGGATGCGCGACCATGCAGTGGATTCATGCGGGGACCAGTACCCCCTCCGCCGTGTGGGCAACAACATCATACTTGAGCAGAAGGGAAGGGGCGACGGACGCCCGCTCCTGCTGCTCAACGCCCATATCGACACGGTCAAGCCTGCAGCGAGCTATACGCGCGATCCTTTCGAGCCTTCTGTAGAGGATGATATACTCTGGGGACTCGGATCCAATGATGACGGCGGCAGTGTCGTGTCTCTTCTTGCGGCCTACCTCAGACTTGTCGGGACAGATCAGCCGTACCGTATGGCGTATGCCGCCACTGCGGAGGAAGAAGTCTGCGGAACAGGCGGCATCGAGAAGATATTCCCTGAACTGGGAGATATCTCTCTTGCGGTGGTCGGAGAACCTACGAAGATGCAGATGGCCATAGCCGAAAGGGGACTCATGGTACTTGACTGCACTGCTGTGGGAAAGAGCGGGCATGCCGCCCGCAATGAGGGGGTCAACGCCATCTACGAGGCGCTTCCGTCGATAGAATGGTTCAGGACATACTCCTTCCCGAAGGTGTCGGAGTATCTCGGACCGGTCAAGATGAGTGTCACCATGATAGCGTCAGGCACCCAGCACAATGTCGTTCCGGACAAATGCACATTCGTCGTGGACGTGCGTCCGAACGGAATGTACTCCAATGTGGAGCTCCTCGGCCTCATAAAAGATGCCGTATCCTGCCAGGTGAAGGAGCGCTCCACCAGGCTCAACAGCTCACATATCGATCCGGAGCATCCGATAGTGAAACGCGGACTCGGCATGGGACTGACGGCATTCGGGTCTCCGACATGCTCAAACCAGACCCTCTGTCCATTCACTACGATCAAGATCGGTCCGGGTGATTCGGCCCGTTCCCACACCGCCGACGAATACATACGCCTGAGCGAGATCAGGGAGGGCATTGAAACATACGTAAGATTATTAGACAAACTCACATTTTAGCATATGGCAAAACTCTGGGATAAAGGTTTCTCCGTTGACGACAAGATAGATAAGTTTACAGTTGGACTCGATCGCGAGCTCGACATATATCTCGCCCCTTATGACATCATGGGCACCATGGCCCACATCACTATGCTTCAGAGCGTGGGGCTTCTGGAGAAAGATGAACTTGACGCCCTCCTTGTGGAATTGAAGGCTCTTTACAGGGAGGCATGTGAAGGCAGATTTGTCATCGAGGATGATGTGGAGGACGTACACTCGCAGGTGGAGCTCATGCTCACACGCAAGCTCGGCGACCTCGGCAAGAAAGTCCATACCGGACGTTCCCGCAATGATCAGGTGCTCGTGGATCTCAAACTCTACTCGCGTGCCGAGCTCGAGAAGACCATCGGCAAGGTCAAGACCCTTTTCGAAGAGCTTCAGGCCAAGAGCGAGCAGTACAAGAATGTGCTGATCCCCGGCTACACCCATCTCCAGGTGGCCATGCCGTCTTCATTCGGTCTCTGGTTCGGAGCCTATGCGGAGAGCCTCGTGGATGACATGTCTGTGCTCAAGGCTGCGTGGGATGTGACCAACCAGAACCCTCTCGGATCGGCGGCAGGCTACGGGTCATCAGCTCCGCTGAACAGGACCATGACTACAAAGCTCCTCGGTTTCGACAGTCTTGACTACAATGTGGTGTATGCACAGATGGGACGCGGCAAGACCGAGCGCATCATAGCCTTTGCCATGGCATCCGTCGCAGAGACACTCGGACGCCTTGCTTTCGACTGCTGCATGTACACGAGCCAGAATTTCGGCTTCATCCACCTGCCGGACAACATGACCACCGGCTCCAGCATAATGCCTCACAAGAAGAATCCCGATGTGTTCGAGCTCATACGTGCCCACTGCAACAAGATCAACGGCGTGCAGAACACCATACGCCTCATCAGCACTAATCTTCCTTCAGGCTATTTCCGCGACATGCAGATCATCAAGGAGGTATTCATACCGATGTTCCACGAGATCGATGACTGCCTCGATATAGCGGCTTATGCGATAGGTAACATGGAAGTCGTCGACGGTCTGATGAACGACCCTAAATACAAACTCGCCTTCAGCGTGGAGGAAGTCAACCACAGGGTGTCACAGGGCGTGCCATTCAGAGATGCCTACAAGCAGGTCGGTATGGAGATCAACAGGGGAGAGTTCGAGTATCACGGCACTCTCAATCACACCCACGAAGGCTCTATCGGAAATCTCTGCACAGACGGGATCAAGGCCAAGATGGATGCCGTTCTCGGCTCATTCACATTTGATAAGGTCCACTCGGCAGTCGAGTCTCTTGTGAAGTAGTTTTATTCAAAATTATTGACTACATTTGCAGACTATTTGCAAATAAACAGTACACGATAATGAATATCCAGCAGAATCAGATCGACAAGCTCAATCTCGAGCTTACCATCACAATGACCGCAGAGGATTATGCTCCTCTCAAGAAGAAGAAACTCAACGACCACAAGCGTACAGCAGAATTCAAGGGATTCCGCAAGGGTATGGTGCCTATGTCTCTCATCGAGAAGGTATATGGCGAGCAGGCTCTTGCAGATGCAGTGAACGATGTGCTCTCAAACGAGCTCTACAAGTTTGTGAATGAGTCAGGCATCAACACACTCGGCGAGCCTATCCCAAGCGTGAACCAGCCGGAGGTCGAGTGGAAGGATGGAAACGATTTCACATTCGTTTTCGATCTCGCAACTCCTGAGAAGATCAACTTCGAGTTCGGCAAGGACGATACTGTTCCTTACTATACCATCAATGTCACCAAGGAGGCAAAGGATGAGATGAAGAAGAACCTCAAGAAGTACTATGAGGACAAGAAGGAGGAGAAGTCTGAGGAAGATATGGACAAGGAGGTAGCCGAGAGACTCGAGTTCGAGTACAAGCAGGAGGCTGACTCACGTCTTGCCAAGGATATCCGCGACTATTTCGTGGAGAAGGCAAACATCGAACTTCCTGAGGATTACCTCAAGAGATGGCTTTTCCAGATGAACCGTGGCAAGGTGACCATGGAGGACATCGAGAAGGAGTTCCCTGCATTCCTCGCCGACTTCCGCTGGCAGCTCGTACGCGACTACATCATCGAGAAGAAGGACATCAAGATCACAGCCGAGGATGTAAAGGCTGCAGCTGAGGGATTCGTGGCATACCAGTATGCAATGTATGGACTCGCAAATGTTCCTGATGAGATGATCAAGGAAGCTGCTGAGAGGATTCTCACAGACAGCAAGCAGGTCAACATGCTTCACGAGCAGGTAGAGAACAGCAAGGTTTTCGATGCAATCAAGGCAGAAATCACACTTAAACCAAAGAAAATTGCACTCTCAAGCTTCAAGGAGTTGAAATAAATTTGGAGATTGCGAAAAAATGCCTATCTTTGCATTCGCAATCGAGACGCTGGGTTCGTATAACGGTTAGTACTCGAGATTCTCAATCTCGCAATAGGAGTTCGATTCTCCTACCCAGTACAAGAGGAGTGGCCAAATTGGTCACTCTTTTTTTATTTCCATACTCATGAAAAGATACCTCTCAACAATTATCTGCATCAAGACGTTGATTACATCTTCCGCCCTGGTGCCTCGTACTGCGGCCACAATGGCCCCTTGTCTGCAATGCCCGGCCTTGTTGGACAGGAACGTGGACAGGTCATCGTGAAGAGAGGTCTCATCAATACTCAGATTCTCACCGATGTTCTCCGGCTTGAGTATCCAACTGCTGGCATGATCCAGCTGATCCCACTCCGGGAATTCGCTTAGATGAAGCTTATATGCGCGCTCCAGATAATCGCCGTCAATCAGATAGCATTCGCCTAAGGACCTCGCAGTCACTGGGACTGTATCCATTCGATTCTTTTAAAAAAGCCGCAAACTCAGGAGAGATGCGGGTGCCTTCTGCGACGAGAGGATAAGTACTCAGAATAATGTTCCGGCCTTGCTCGTCCTTCCAACGGCGCCTGCGAATGTGCAGCACCAACTTGCGGTCTCGCACAGGGAAGTCCTCTACGACTGTCGGTTCCGTGAAGCCGTTGGGAGTAAGGAAAACATCCGCCACGGAACGGTTGTCGCGCTCATCAAGATATAGGTGAAGTTCTGCTTGGTACTTATCTTTCTCGGATGGATCGACTGCTTTCTCCTCAGCCTTGACCACTTCGAACCAATCCAATATACTCTCTGGAAGAACAAAACTTGCCAGGAACTCTAAGGGTGATGCTTTTGTATCCATACCACAAAGGTAGATAAGTTGTACAAATCTACCCTTGATCAATGGATATTTATATCATATCAAACACGGAAGTTTGCAAGTGTCCCG
>JAGHSA010000017.1 GCA_018066125.1 Candidatus Cryptobacteroides onthequi
GTGGGGTCTGTTTCTGCCAACCCTCATTTCAGCATACTGTAGGGCACATCCGCAAAAACGAAACTTGCCAAAATCCATCGCAGCAACTTGTTGAAAATTGCCATGAAAATGCCTCTTTTCATGGCAATTCACGCAGAAAACCTGTAAATTGACACGCATATGCCTCTTTTCATGTCAGAAATATCTATTCTGCATCCAAATAGCCGTGATTTCCCTGATATTACGTCTGAAATCGTATGCCGGGCCCAGAATAGACGTGATTTTCCTGATTTCACGTCTGAATCCATAGCTCGGCCTGCAGACAGCCGTATTTCTGCGTAAAACACGGCTGAAACGTGAAGCCGATTCAATGACAGACCTGTTTTTGCCATTTTCACAGCTGAAACTGCCGACCGCCGTGGCACAGCAGCAAAACTGAGCCGCCCGTAGTAAACCACGAAATAAGCCGGCCCAGAAGGACCGGCTTGTATATCTGCTGTCGGAAACTCTTAGTAAGAGAGAGCGATACCGATGAAGTCAGCAGCCTTGAGAGCGGCACCACCGATGAGACCACCATCGATGTCTGGCTTTGCGAAAAGCTCCTTTGCGTTAGAAGGCTTGCAGCTGCCACCATAAAGGATGGTAGTGTCATCAGCAACCTGTGCACCGAACTTCTCAGCGAGGACGCCACGGATGTAAGCGTGGATCTCCTCAGCCTGATCAGCTGTAGCGGTCTTGCCTGTACCGATAGCCCATACCGGCTCGTAAGCGATCACGATGCTCTTCATGTCCTCAGCGGTGAAGCTGTCAAGAACATTGAGAGTCTGTGCCTTTACTACATCGAAGTGCTTCTCGGCCTCCCTCTCCTCGAGAGTCTCACCTACACAAAGGATCACGCCGAGACCATTTGCGAGAGCAAGCTTGGTCTTCTCAACGAGCTTTGCGTCTGTCTCTCCGTAATACTGACGGCGCTCTGAGTGTCCGAGGATAGTCCACTGTGCACCGGTAGAAGCTACCATGGCAGCGGAAATCTCACCTGTGTATGCACCCTTCTCCTTGTCAGCGCAGTTCTCTGCAGAGAGTTCTACTCTTGTACCCTTTACAACCTCAGCGACAGGGCAGAGGTGTGTAGCTGGAGTAGCGATGATAAGACCTACTTCTGCAGGCACTTCTGCTGAAGCGGCAACAACTGCCTTTGCGAGCTCAACGCCCTCAGGAACTGTAGTATTCATCTTCCAGTTTCCTGCAACGATTTTCTTTCTCATTTGATATTGTGTTATTGGTATTTTCCGGATACAAATTTACTACATTTGTATGAAATCAAGAAATTTTAATAAATGGCTGAGACACACGATTTCAGATATCTTCTCGACGAGTTTGCGGACATCAGGGTGATGCGCTTCCGCATTCCCGGATGGGACAGCCTCACGCTCAGGCAGAAGAAGTACGCCTGGCACCTCAGCGAGGCTGCCAAATGGGGGCGCGACATACTCTGGGACCAGAACTGCAAGGGCAACCTCAGGCTCCGCCACACCCTCGAGACCATACTCGAGAGCTACCGCGGCGACAGGGAGTGCGAGGAATACGGACAGTTCCTCACCTATGCCAAGCGCGTATTTTTCGCCAACGGCATACATCACCACTACGCAGAAGACAAGATCTTCCCGGAATGCAGCCGGAGCTTCTTCAGAGAGCTGATGGAGGCGTGCGGATGTCTCAGCGAAGCCGTCCTGGACTACATATACGACCCTGATGCATATCCTCAGCGCCGATGCACATCCGCGGCAGAAGACATCGTCAAGGCGTCAGGAGTGAACTTCTACGAAGGAGTGAGCCGCGATGAGGTAGAATCATTCTACGCCGCAATGGAAAAGCCGGGAGACACCCATCCCGTGGCATACGGCCTCAACAGCAAAGTCATCAGGGACAATGGCAAGGTGACGGAAATCAAATGGAAGTCAGGAGGCCTCTACGGAGCGGCCATAGACAGGATATGCGAAGAGCTCCTCAAGGCAGCCGAAGTGGCAGAGAATGACACCCAGAGCAGGGCACTGCACATACTTGTGGACTACTACCGCACCGGAGATCTGGAGAAATGGGATGAATTCAACATCGAATGGCTCAGGGACACATCCGGCACCGTGGATTTCATCAACGGATTCATTGAGGACTACAATGACCCACTCGGCCGCAAAGGCGCATGGGAAGGATACGTCCACATCAAGGACATGGAGGCTTCCAGGCGCACCGAGACCATGAGCGCGCACGCCCAGTGGTTCGAGGACCACTCCCCTGTCGACCCTAGATTCAAGAAAAAGGAATGCAGGGGCATCACAGCCAAGGTCGTCAATGCCGTCTGCCTCGCCGGCGACAGCTATCCCGCCACCCCTATCGGCATCAACCTCCCCAACTCGGACGGGATACGCAAGGAGCACGGTTCCAAATCCGTGACCATCGCCAACATAACCCGCGCCTTCGACATGGCGGCAAGGGAGTGCCCTGCGAGCGTACTCGACGAATTCGGATGGAGCGAGGAAGAGATAGCATTCGAGAAGAAATACGGTCCGCTCGCAGACGAGATCCACACCGATCTCCACGAATGCCTCGGGCATGGCTCCGGCCAGCTCCTTCCCGGGGTATCCTCCACCGCAATGGGAGAATACTCCTCCACTCTGGAAGAGGCCCGTGCAGACCTGTTCGGCCTGTACTATGCTGCCGACCCGGAACTTGTCAGGCTCGGCATCATGCCATCTGAGGATGCCTACAAGGCCGAATATACCAGATACATACGCAACGGGCTCATAGTCCAGCTCAACAGGATAGAACTGGGCAGGGACTGCACCGAAGCGCATATGCAGAACCGCAAGCTCATCAGTGAATGGTGCCTCGAAAAGGGGGCACCCGCTCATGTCATCGAGCGGAGGGTACGGGACGGAAAGACCTACTTCACGGTCAACGACTTCACGGCATTGAGAGGACTGTTCGCCGAGCTGCTCGCGGAAGTGCAGAGAATCAAATCCGAAGGCGACTACCAGGCAGGAAAGGCTCTTGTCGAGCGCTATGGCGTGAAGATAGATCCTGTCCTGCACCGTGAGGTACGGCAGAGATACGACTCACTCGGCCTGAAGCCGTACGGAGGCTTCATAAATCCTGACATCAGACCGGTCTCAAGGGACGGCGAGATCATAGACTGCGAGGTCGTCTATAACGAAGACTATATCGGACAGATGCTGACATATGGAAAGAAATACAGAACGCTTGATTAAAGACTATGCCTACTATGTCAGGATGGAGCGCCAGATGTCACCGAATACGGTGAAGTCCTACTCTTCCGACATCCGGGAGTTCTTCGGCAAGACAGGAATCAAGGCAGGCGAAGTCTCACCTGAAGACATAGTCGCATATATCGCATCCAGATCGGAAGGCATCACCAAGCGGACCCAGGCCCGTATCCTGTCATCACTGAGGTCATTCTTCGACTGGATGATTCTCGAAGGCATGATCAAGGAGAATCCTTGTGACAAGGTCGAACAGCCGAAACTCGGACGCTATCTCCCGGAAGTCCTGTCCGTGCAGGAAGTGGAGGACATCATGGCGTCCGTGGACCTGTCCTCCTGGACAGGACTCAGAGACAGGGCAATCCTGGAAGTGCTCTACGGATGTGGTCTGCGCGTATCGGAAGTGGTCAGCCTGAAGGTCTCAGACCTCTTCCTGAAAGACGGTTTCGTGAGGGTGATAGGCAAAGGCGACAAACAGAGGATAGTCCCTATAGGGGAAATGGCGGCTGAGGCAGTCACCGAATACATGAATGCCAGGATAGACGCCACAGACGATGCCAGCCAGGCTATCCTTTTCCTCAACAGGTTTGCAAAACCTCTCAGCAGGATATCCGTTTTCTCCATGGTGAAGAAGCAGGCCATGCTGGCGGGCATACGCAAGGAGATATCCCCGCACACATTCCGGCACTCCTTCGCCACGCATCTCATAGAAAACGGCGCCGACCTCAGAGTCGTTCAGGAAATGCTCGGACATGAGAGCATACTCACAACAGAGATATACACCCACATCGACAGCTCGACCTGGCAGGCGTCTGTTCTCGAGCACCATCCCCGCAGCCGCAAATGATCACGGATCCGCGATACGGCATCGTCTGAGCCTTGCGAAGGTCTCGTCATCCAAGGCGCCTTCTGCATGCATGCGTTCCACAGTCCAGGCCTCACGCGGCATGGACCGGCGGTACAGGGCGATGGCGTGTGCAGCATGTCTGAGATACGGGTGTCTGCGAAGCTCCTCTTCCGTCAGAGACCACAGAGGATAAGGTTCACTCTCCCCCACCGTGATCAGATCTTTCAGCCCATCATACTTCTCCTCATCGAAATGCCATATATCCATCAGCTGTTCCGGATATGAATACCCGTGCAGTTCCTCACGGTATGACACCATCTTCGCCGCAAACCACGGGCCGATGCCCGGCAGCGCATCAAAAGCGGCAGAGTCTGCCGCATTGAGATCTGTCAACGGGATATCGATAAACGGAGCCAGGCGCTCAAATACAGAGTCCGCCACCACGAATGAACGGGCGAAATCCTCTTTCCGCCGGAACCGGCCTCCCTTCCGGCGATAGTTATCTATGGACTCGGCCTGCTTCTGAGTGAACCCCAGACGCATGAGGTCCTCCACGCTGACAGTATTGGGGTCAAAAGCAAATGACTCGTATCGCCGTGGGGCATTGGCCCGCACGATTTCCTCGACGCGGGGTAATGTTGCGGAGTTGCGACGTACCGCCACATGGCCGTCAGCTGTGCGGGGATACGATACGCTGTCAGCTCGCCGCGACTTGCCGGAGGGCGCATACTCACCGCACGGCGGGAGCTCTGCGGCGCCGGGACGGTCATGCAGAAAAATCTCCTCCGCAAGCCTGCGGTCCACCACATACACGGTATCAGGAACGGCACGTTTCTCCACCGTCCTGGCAACTGACGCCTTGTACACAAACAACGCGACCTGATAACCGATTATAAGAAAGATCAGAGCGACCGCTCCGACTCTGAATGACGCAGATGTGCTATGACTCGTCCGCTTCTCCGTCTTCCCCATACTTCTTCCCTCCATTCTCTCTCTTCGATGGTTCTGCTCCTGCCACCACTATCACTATTTCACCCTTCGGTTCATGCTCCCTGTACCAGTCCGCCACTTCCGACACCGGACCGCGGCGATGCTCCTCATGGAGCTTCGAAATCTCCCGCGCCACAGAGCATTCCCTCTCGGGACCGAAGAACTCCGCAAACTGGTCGAGTGTCTTCACCAGACGGTAGGGCGACTCATAGAACACCATGGTGCGCGGTTCCGATGCAAGCTCCTTCAGCCTGGTCTGACGTCCTTTCTTCTGAGGGAGGAAACCCTCAAAGCAGAACTTGTCACATGGCAGCCCCGACGACACTATCGCCGGAATGCAAGCCGTGGCACCGGGAAGCGTCTGGACTTCGATGCCCTCTGCCGCACAGGTACGTACCAGGAGAAAGCCCGGATCTGAAATGCCTGGCGTGCCGGCGTCACTCACCAGCGCCACATTGAGGCCTCCGAGGATGCGTTCCTTGATCATCTCGGCAGTCTGATGCTCGTTGAACTTGTGATGCGACTGCAGCTTTCCGTGTATATCATAGTGCTTGAGCAGCACTGAGCTGGTCCTGGTATCCTCTGCCAGGATGAGATCCGCCTCCTGAAGCACCTGGACGGCACGGTATGTCATGTCCTCAAGGTTGCCTACCGGCGTCGGCACGATATAAAGCCTTCCTGCCATGCCCTACTTGAGTTTTCTGCGCGCAGCCATCATGAACCTGTAGACTACATCCGAATTCATGTCCCAGTTCCTGAAATTGGTGCGGACATACTCTTCTGCTTCGGCGAGAGTGGTGTAGGTATTGAAAATCTGTATCGTCTGCTGGAAAAGAGCAGCATCCTCGCCGAAAAGGGTATTCACGAAAAGAATACGGTCATTGAGCGAGATGGCACTGAGGACGTTCTTCACCGGAGTCCCAGGCATATCAGTCTTCCAGGCGCACTTCTCCGCCATGACATCCATGACTGCAGGCTTCACATTGACGGCCTCGGCTTCATTGATGTTTGCAGCAGGCATGTCGATATCCACAATACTGAAATCTGAGATGCCGAGATCAATCGGTTCCGGAGCCTCTTCCATCACCAATGTGTCCGAAGGAATCTCTTCTTCCACGGGAGCCGGAGTCGACGCAGGTTCCGGTACAGGTACCGGAGCCACCGGAGCTTCAGCGACAACCTCCTCGACAGGAGCCGACGACACTTCCTCCGGAAGGTCCGGGACAGGCTCTGCCACAGGTTCTTCAGGCATATCCTGAATAGCCTCCGCCGCAGCATCTTCAACCGGAGCTGCCACCTGATCACAAGATGGCGCAACAGCCTCTTCTTCCGCCACAACCACCTCTTTCTCAGCGAGTTCAGCCTCAATGGCAGTTTCAAGTGCAGACATCTGGCCTTCAATGGCATCCAGCTGAGACCTGAGAGCAGAGACTGCCTGACGCATCTCATCCAGAATAGTATATGAAGTCTTCTTTTCCATAAGACAAAGTTTCCTTATATTTGCGTATATACAACCACAAAAGTAAGGAAATGTTTTCAGAAAGCATCAAAAAATCAGGCTCCATAGAAGTGATTTGCGGATCCATGTTTTCCGGCAAGACTGAGGAACTTATAAGGAGACTCAAAAGGGCTCAGTTCGCCAACCAGAAGATCGAGATCTTCAAGCCCGTGACTGACAACAGATATTCCGACGTCGACGTGGTTTCCCACGACCTCCACAGCATCAAATCCAAGCCGATCAGCTCTCCGTCCGAGATGCTCGGCATCGCACCTGACGTCAGAGTGGTCGGCATTGACGAGGCGCAGTTCTTCGACGCCTCCCTCGTGGACGTCTGCCAGCAGCTCGCCAACAGAGGTGTAAGGGTGATAGCCGCAGGCCTCGACACAGACTATCTCGGCAAGCCTTTCGGCCCTATCCCTTCACTTCTTGCAGTAGCTGAAGACGTACAGAAAGTGCATGCGATATGCGTGAAATGCGGCGGGCTGGCAAACCACTCCCACAGACTTTCCAAAAGCAGGGAGCTGGTGGTGCTTGGAGAGAAGGACATATACGAGCCTCTCTGCCGCCAGTGCTACAACGAAGCCGTGGCTTCAGAATAGCACCCGTCACTGAAGTATCCTTATCACGACTGATATATCCTGCCTGGCACTCCACAGCCAGGCATTGTTGTCCGAATCCATCTGCACGACCTCGAAAGGCACAGACGAAAGGGTGTTGATGCTGGTGGATGTAGTCCATTCCACATCTGCCGAGAGAGTCTGTCCCGAACGGGTCGGCACGGCAGACATCTTCACCACGAAATAGTCAGACATGTTGTCGGTACCGGCTCTGAACTGCTTCAGGGACTTGTTGTACGACATCTGGCACTTGAGCTCGTCATATCTGAACACCTCCGACTTCTTTACCGACATGCGGACTGTGGCATCGGCTATCTGCGTCTTGTCAAAGCCTGTTTCAGGATGGCAGGCCGCAATCGTCAGGGCAGCCGCCAGCAGTATGAGGATTCTTTTCATCGGATGCTGATTTTCTTTACAAAGATTTCTTCCGTACCATCGATGTAGGTCACCACGGCCTTGAGCATGCCGTCGCGGAGAAGCTCAAAGTACCCATCTTTGCCGGCAGTGATTTCCTCCCCGTCCCAGTACCAACGGACCTGACGGACATTGCGGAGGTTATATACACGCAGAGGAATCTTCGTGCAGACGGTAAACTTGCCGACGGAGTTGCGGCTGGCGTCAGACACATATATGAACGGCTGACCGCCCTGAGGTTTTGTCGTGATCTTCTCCACCGATGTGAACAGGTCTGTCTGGGAGCTGCCCACCACTATGCTTATCTCATAGTCCGTGCCGCCCTGGAGTCCCTCGACGGTATAGGCGAAAAGCCCTGGTTCATAAGGATAGACCTTCTCCTCATGCGCCACACCTCCGGCCGTCCATTTCACATATGCCGGCCTGTCCAGAAGATCCTCCATATCCGTATGCCAGTTGAGTATCACTGCATCCTGATAGACATCGCGGACATCCACCACCAAAGGACCGTTGACAGTGAAGCTCACGGTGCCGTTGACCTTGCTGATCTTATTGAGGACCATCAGAGACGACTTTCCGTTCCAGTACCTGAATGCCGTATTGCTCCTGCCGGAAAGGCTGTTGACATTGCTGAAGGGAAAGAAGACCTGGCTGACATCTTTTGCCCCATGATACGCTTCGACGAGGTCGGCGCACTGATGCTTAGGATTGCAGTTCACTTCATTGTATTCCCAACGCTCTGCAGCGGTGAGTTCCATCTCGCATGTGGGCGAATAGCCTGTGGCCGCAGACGACCTGTCTATGTGATAGACCAGCAGGCCGCCACCGCCTATGTACTTGTCCCAGCCGAGCGCCTGACGGGCCTCGAACAGGAAATACTCATCCCTGGTATCCGTATCGAGCCTGAGCACGCGGCGGCTGGAGCTCAGAGGTTCGAGGGTATATTTCCCATAATCCAGAGTCTCCGGCTTCACCAGCCCGAGCATCTCCAGTTCAATGGCATTGTATCCGGGAGGGGTCTTGCTGAAATTGTTGTAGTTGCCCCCATCCATTATTGCGGTGCTCCTCCAGAGTGCCTCTGACTCGCCTCCGCTCTTCTCATAATCCGTGTCATACATATCCACGAGGCCGAGGGTGTGGCTGTATTCGTGGCAGAATGTACCGATGCCGGTAAGCTCGAGCTGTTCAGCATCCACATTCATGAGCTCGGAGGACATGGCATATGCGCCTATTCTCCGTCCGTCAAGGACAAGGTTGATGCCGGCTTCCACAAGGTTCCAGCTATGCGGCCATATGTGGTCGGCATCCGCGCCGCCGTCAGCCTCACTGCCACCCGCATAGAAAACATAGACATAGTCGTATAAAGAAAAGTCCACCTGAGCGTCGGAAAGCCGGCAGGCTTCGGCGACAGCCTCTGCCGGACGGAGGTCCATCTCGTCCTTGCCATTTTCTCCGTAATAGGCATACCCCCTGGAAAGAGTCACCACAGGACCGAAATCGAAAGTGAATTCGGCCGCCCCCTTGAACTGGTCATCGAAATAATCCAGAGCGCTGCCGGTCGCGCCCTTGTAACTGTACCCCTTCTTGGTGAGGAGATCCACAAAAGCGCTTCTGTCATGCGTGAATCTGAGATCTGAGAACTGAGCCAGAAGTATGACTGCCCTGTGAGAAGAGGAAGAAGACCTGGTCTCCACATATGAGCCCGGAGCCGGACGGGAAAGCCGTGCAGACATGCGCCTCCGCGCTGCCTGCTCCGAAATGCGGGCGTACGGAATGGCCCTGCTGGCAGCCTCGACTGCCCCGGTCCGGTCCTGTCCTACCCTGACACCCGTGTTTATCCTGGATCCATCTGCAGCGAAACGTGCATAACAGCAGTAACCGTCACGTCCCCTCATGACTGCACACCCGTCCGGAGTGGTCATGACATGACCGAACTCATCACCGCGTATGATGACTTCCACTGCCGAGCCATCCGGCTGATGTATCTTTATGATACCCGGTCTCGCCGGGACCGCGAAGGCCTTGGCTGCGACGCAGAGAAAAAGCGCCGCAAGGATGGTTTTCAGTCCACAACTCCTCATATTCTCACAAATGTTCTGCAATTTAAGAAATTACTGAGAAAGGTGTGCCATATAAAAATTCAAAAGGCCAATAATCTCACGACTATCGACCTTTGAACGTGTACTAAAACCTAAACCTGCAACATAGATGCATCGATGGATGCAAACGTTGCAGAAAACACTCCGAAAAAATCATTTTTTTTCAGACTCATCAGCCGGCTTCGGTTTAGGCCGGGTGTTGAGATAGTTCATGGCCCTGTCCGGGCCTATCGTACAGAAGTTCTTGACTCCTTCGATCACTCTGTCAGAGAGTTCCGGCATTGCAGCCTTCTGCTCGTCAGTGATGCTTCCCAGCACGAAATCGATCTGCTCCCCGTTGCGGAAATTGTTGCCTATCCCCACACGTATACGGGTGTATTCGCTGGTTTCCAGACATTCCTGTATGTTCTTCAGTCCGTTGTGCCCCCCGTCACTTCCGTTCTTGCGCATCCTGAGGGTACCGAACGGGATATTGAGGTCATCGCAGATGACGATGAGATTCTCCACCGGAATGCCGAGTTTCTGAAGCCAGAAGCGCACGGCGTTGCCGCTGAGATTCATGTATGTGGAAGGTTTCAGCAGATAGAGCCTGCGGCCTTTCCATGAAAGCTCTGCCATGTCGCCATAGCGCTTGGAGTCAAAACAGATATTGGACGCCTGAGTCCAGGCATCCAATATCATAAATCCCATGTTGTGCCTTGTATCGGCATACTCCGCTCCTATGTTGCCCAGACCTACCACAAGGTAGTTCTTTCCGGGATCTGCACAGTTGCGTTTGAGTCCGAAAAGCATTATTCAGCGGCAGCAACCATGTTGCGGGTTGACTTGACACCGCAGATGATAGTTGACTTAGGGCTGAGGATGGTGACGTTGTCATACTGGAGGTCACCAGCCTGGATCTTCTTGTCAAGCTGAAGAGATGTGATGTCTACAGGGAGCTGATCAGGAAGATTTGCCATAGTTGCGCAGATCTTGAGTTCGCGTGAAACCTGGAAGAACTTACCACCTCTCTGAACACCTGCAGAGTGACCTGAGATAGCTACAGGAACCTTGATTGCGATTGGCTTCTCCTCATCTACTGCGAGGAAGTCAACGTGAAGGCAGATGTCTGACACTGGATGATACTGTGTCTCGTGGAGGATGGCGAAATACTTCTGGCCATTGTCGAGAACGAGATCTACGATGTATGCCTTAGGAGTATCGGTAATGCCCTTGAGCTCCTTTGCGTCAACTGTGAAAAGAACGTTCTCCATACCGAGACCGTAGAGGTTGCAAGGAACGAGACCCTGCTGGCGGATTGCCTTGATTGCGGCCTTGTTTCCGACCTGGCGGATCTGGCCTTTCAGTTCAAAATGCTGCATTTCTTTTGTTTTTTGAAAATGTGTTACTCAATCCGGGACAGGCCCGGACCCCATTGCACCAAAAAGCTGGGCTTTTTCAAATGCGGGCGCAAATTTATGAAGAAAAAAACTATTCGACAAGACCGGTCGCGCGGTTCCATGCCAAAGTCTTGTAAAACGTATCAAGAGAAGCACTTCCGTTGCATGGCAGATACATGCTGAAGCCGCAGTGGGTGGCGATGTCTATGCTGATGAAGCGGCTGGTGCACTCATTGTAGAGCACACATGAAGACAGAGCGTCTTTCAGTCTGGTCTTCTCCGACTCCGTGATCTTCGCCTTGACAAGTATATCTTCCAGATCGTAGAACCAATGCTTGTTGAAGCGGAAATATCCCTGAACATCAGATGGATTCAGCGTCTTGATATCCTCTCTGTGAGCGGCGAAAAGATCCTTGCAGACAGCAGCGAGGGCATCGAGTTTCCTGCAGTCGATGTACGAGATGGTGGCAGACTTGAATTCCCCGCCCTGGGCATCGTAATAGTTGTAATAGTCCTCGCACACAGCCATCGGGTCAGCCGTCTTCGGCATGACCAGCCTGAGAGTTATATTCCTGTAGTCCAGACCTTCAGAGAGAACCTCCGCCGGAGAGAATCCGATATAGTCCGCTATGTCCTTAAGCTCGTAGGCGACCTCGACGCAGCCCATCAGACAGGCATCGAAAAGGAGATAGTCAAGATGCATGGGTATGGATGCCGCCAGGGCAGGAAGCTCCATCTCGTAAGAGATAAGTGAAGATGAGCTCACAGTCTCCTGATACAGTTCCTGGCCGAATGACTTGACCGCAGGGCCCGGGAGCACCTCCTCGATATAAGGCACGGCCCCTTCAGGAAGTTTCCTGGCGGAAACAGCCTTTCTGGAATACCATGACGTACCCTGATTGGACTTCGTGTAATACCCGGAAGGAAGCCAGCCTGTGGCATGGGAGGACAGTATCAGCCCGTAATGCTCGGACTTGAAGTTTTCCTGTATGAATTTCAGACTCTTCTCCATGACAGAAGGCATCGTGAGAAGTTCTGTTGCAGGCAATGTCATCAGTGTGTCCCTCACCACTCTTGATTTCTTGTCCCTGTAAAGCCTGATGATCTGCGGATGGGTCGGGATCAGGTATGAAGACTGGCCGTTCTTGGTCAGATGACTGACCACAATGACAGCCTTGTCGTCCTTCTCCCCGGGGAGCTCTCCTCCGGCGAGGTCCTCGATATCATCCGACAGGCTGCTGCTCAGGCTGTTGAACCCGGCAGAATACAGGATCATGACTTTTGACCATGTGTCCACTTCCCCGCCATGAGGCTTTTCATGCCCGAACCATCCGCATCCGGAGAGGCAGATGGCTGAAATCATAGCAGCCAGTATGTACTTCATTGCACGCATAATGGATGCAAATTTAACCGATTTTTACTAATTTTGCGATTCATATATATATTTTAGCAATCGATGAAGAATTTCGTAGAAGAACTCAAATGGAGGGGCATGATCCACGACATCATGCCGGGCACAGAGGAAGAACTCATGAAAGGCCCCGCAGGGGCTTATGTAGGCATTGACCCTACCGGAGACTCCCTCCACATCGGCCACCTCGTCAGCATAATGATACTCAAGCATTTCCAGGCATGCGGACACAAGCCATACGCCCTCGTGGGAGGAGCTACCGGCATGATCGGCGACCCGTCCATGAAGTCACAGGAGCGCAACCTCCTCGACGAAGAGACCCTCAGCCACAACGTGAACTGCATCAAGAGCCAGCTCAGCCGCTTCCTCGACTTCAACTCCGACGCACCGAACAAGGCGGAGCTCGTCAACAACTATGACTGGATGAAGGACTACACCTTCATCAACTTCACACGCGACATCGGAAAGCTCATCACCGTGAACTACATGATGTCCAAGGACTCCGTAAAGAAGAGACTCTCCAGGGATTCATCCGAAGGCATGTCCTTCACCGAGTTCACATACCAGCTTCTCCAGGGCTATGACTTCCTCTACCTCTACGAGCACGAAGGAGTGAAGCTCCAGCTCGGAGGCGCCGACCAGTGGGGAAACATCACCACCGGCACCGAACTCATCCGCCGCAAACTCGGAGGCGAGGCATTCGCACTTACATGCCCTCTCATCACAAAGGCTGACGGCGGCAAGTTCGGAAAGACCGAAAAGGGCAACATCTGGCTCGACGCAGAGCGCACTTCGCCATACCAGTTCTACCAGTTCTGGCTCAACGTTTCCGATGCAGACGCAGAGAAGTACATCAAGATCTTCACCATGCTCGACCGCGAGACCATAGAGGCTGCGATAGCAGAGCACCAGGAAGATCCTGGACAGAGAAGGCTTCAGAAGCTCCTCGCGAAGGAAATCACCATCATGGTACACGGCGAGGCCGAATACGAGAAGGCCATCTCCGCTTCAGAGATGCTCTTCGGCAAGGGTACTGCAGAGGCTCTCAAGGCCCTCGACGAGAAGACCTTCCTCGCAGTGTTCGACGGCGTCCCTACCTTCGACATCGAAAGGACAAAGCTCCCTGTGGGCATTCTCGATCTTCTCGCAGTGGAGACCGGCATCTTCCCTTCAAAGGGTGAGGCCAGAAAGATGGTACAGGGCAACGGCGTAAGCTTCAACAAGGAGAAGGTCGCAGACATCAACGCACAGATCGACGAGAGCTTCATCCTGGACGGCAAGTACATCCTCGTCCAGAAGGGAAAGAAGAACTACTACATCCTCAACATAAAGTAAGACATGGACAAGGCACCCAGCACCAGACAGCTGAAAGTCGCACGCGAGATCCAGAAGGACATGGCCGAGATCCTCAGGAGCAAGGGCATGGCAGCCTTCGGAGGCGCGATGGTGACTGTAAGCGAGGTCAGGGTAAGCCCTGACCTGTCAGTAGCAAAGACTTACGTAAGCATCTTCCCTTCTGCAAGGGCGGAAGAGGTGATGGGCATTCTCGAAGAGAATAACAGACTCTATCGCGGAGAGCTCGGTCACCTGGTCGGAAAGCAGCTGCGCATCGTCCCTGAGATAGTGTTCTACCTGGACACTTCCCTCGACTATGCAGAGCACATCGACCAGCTTTTGAAGATGTAACCACAGACGGGTATGAATCTGCCGCTTTTCTTTGCAGGAAGGTATCTTTTCGCCAGGAAGTCACACAATGTGATCAACATCATCTCGGCGATAAGTGCCATCGGCATGGCAATCGGCACCGCGGCTCTGACCATCATACTCTCTGTCTACAACGGCTTCGACTCCCTGATCAAGGCCAATCTCAGCGACATCGACCCGGATGTCCTGGTGACTCCTGCCACAGGCAAGGTGTTCATCCCGGATTCAGAGGCTTTCCAATGGGCATATGACAACCCGTCCGTGAGGACCATGTCATCTGTACTACAGGAGAATGTGTTCGTCAACTACGACGGGCACCAGTCCCTGGCCAAAGCCAAAGGAGTGGATGACATATTCGAGGAGGAAAACACACTCTCAGGACATGTCAGACAGGGTGAATTCAAGCTTCACCACGGAGAAGTGTCCATGTGTGCAGTAGGAACCATGCTTGCCTACTCTCTGGGACTGAACCCGAGCTTCCTTGCCCCTCTGGACATATACTATCCTTCCAGAGACAGGAACATCTCCATTTCCAACCCGACGGCATCTCTCGACAGGATACGCCTGCATCCGTCCTGCACGATAAGCCTCAACACGGAGCAGGACAACAGCCTGATAATCCTCCCCATCGAGGACATGCGGGAGCTGCTCCACTACGGGAGCGAAGTGTCGGCGGTCGAGATACGATTCACCGAGGGATGCACCAGATCAGAGCAGAAGGAGTTCATCAAAGGCATGAAGACAAGGCTCGGAGAAGGATTCAAGGTAGCTGACCGCTTCCGCCAGAACGAGTCGCTGTACAAGATGATGAAATACGAGAAGGCTGCTATATTCCTGATACTCATCTTTGTGATCATCATCATCGCTTTCAACATATTCGGAAGCCTGTCCATGCTGATCATAGAGAAAGAAGGCGACATAGGCACACTCAGATCCCTTGGAGCGCCTGAAAAGACCATCAAGCGCATCTTTGTGCTCGAAGGGTGGTTCATCTCCCTGCTGGGACTTGCCGCCGGTCTTGTCATCGGAGTCGGATTTGCATACCTTCAGCAGAAGACCGGCATCATCAGGATGCCCGGCAACTATCTCGTGACGAGCTACCCGGTCATAATCAAATGGATGGATGTGGCAGTCACAGCGGCAGGAGTGGCGCTCATAGGCTACCTCATAGCCCTTCTGCCGGTAGCTTCATACTATAAGACCAACAGATAAGCGCATTCGCAGACATGAATGATTCAATGCTGATACTCAACATACTGCTCGGGGTGATCGCCATCGCCTCGGTGGCTATGGCATTCATCCTAAATTTCAAGAGCACAAAGGACAAGGACATACTCAACGACAAGATCACCAAGCTGGAAATAGCCAAGACCATGCTCAACGACAAGGTGATCGAGCTGAGCACGCGCAAGGCCGCTCTTGAGAGCCGCCTCTCCGCACAGATGGAGATACAGCGTGCCATGGAAGAGGAACGAGAGCGTACCCTCAACGAGCAGAAAGAGATGAACGCCAAGGCTCTCGCAGACCAGAAGGCCCAGAATGAAAAGGCTCTGGAAGCCCAGAAGGAGCAGCATGCAAGGGACCTCGAGCACATGAAAGACACTTTCAAGGTGCTCACCGCCGAAAACACGGCGACATTCAAGACCCAGAGTGCCGAGTCCATCACCGAGCTGCTCAAGCCCATCCAGGAGAAATTCAGCGAGTTCGACAGGTCGGTACGTGACTCCCAGGAGAAATCCGTAGAGCAGAATGCGTCTCTGAGAGCCATCATAGAACAGGTCATGGCACAGTCCAAGACCGTAGGGGAAGAGGCCAAGAATCTCGCGAATGCCCTCACAGGCTACTCGAAGGTCCAGGGCGACTATGGCGAGATGCTTCTCACCGATGTCCTCACCAGCTCTGGCCTCACCGAAGGCATACATTTCATCACGCAGGGCGTGATCACGGATCAGCACGGGCATGAAGTGAAAAGCGAGACCGGCGCCACGATGATACCGGATGTCATCGTCTATTATCCAGATGACACCATCGTCATCATCGATTCCAAGGTCAGCCTCACATCGTACAACCGCTACATGAATTCCGAATCCACAGAGGAGAGACGCAAACTCGCCAAGGAATTCATCACCAGCGTGCGCAACCACGTTGACGAGCTGAAGAAAAAGAACTACGCCTCCTACGTGCCACAGGGCAAGACCAAGGTCAACTACAACATCATGTTCATCCCTATGGAAGGCGCTTTCAGACTGATGCTCGAAGAGGACCCTATGCTCTGGCAGGCAGCCAAGAACAACAATGTCCTCATCGTGAGCCAGATGACACTCACCATCGTACTCAACATGATACAGATGAGCTGGCGCCAGTTCAATCAGGAGAAGAACATAGCGGAGGTCTACAAGACAGCGGAAGAGCTCATGTCACAGCTCAAGGGCTGGATGGACTCATATGTGGAAGTGGGGCGCCTGCTCGAGAAGGCACGCGGAAGCTATGATGACTCCAAGAGGAAGCTTCTCGACTCCAACCAGTCCGTCATAAAGAAGATAGGCAAGCTCGAGAAGCTCGGCATAGGCCCGAAACGCTCTAACGCAAAGATAAAGACAGGAAGCAGGATGATGACGGTACAGGAGTCGATCATCCCTATCGAATTCACTGACATCAACGAAACAGATCAGATATGAAAAGAATCGCAGTAATCCTGGCAGCCATGACAGCTGCCTTCGGTGCAATGGCACAGAACAACGGCGGAATCTCTGCAGAGACACTTGCGGAGATCCAGAAGGGTTATCAGGGCACAGCGGCTGACAAGGCTATACGCAACGCCCTCAACACGACTCCTATCGCCACACTTGCAGAGAACGCAGAGAACGCAGCCATGATCGACACACACTTTTCCGACTGTGTGAAGACCAGAGGCATCACCAACCAGAAGTCCAGCGGCCGCTGCTGGCTGTTCACCGGTCTCAATGTACTCAGGGCCGGCACTATCGAGAAGTTCGGCCTCGGAGATTTCCAGTTCTCACAGAACTACGAATTCTTCTATGACCAGCTCGAGAAGTCAAACCTCTTCCTCCAGGGCATCATCGACACCAGGGCGTCAGCTGATGACGACCGTACAGTGGACTGGCTCTTCAGCAATCCTCTCAGCGACGGCGGCACCTTCACCGGCGTAGCCAACCTCGTCACCAAGTACGGTGTCGTACCTGCTGAGGTATTCCCTGAGACTTTCTGCTCTAACAACACCTCCGCAATGGCCACCCAGCTCAAGACCAAGCTCCGCGAGGACGGTCTGAGACTCAGACAGATGTATGCTGCCGCAAAGAAGGCAGACGCCGGTCTCAAGGGAAAGAAGGCCGAGGCTGCCGAGGCCAGGATCCTCTCTGAAATGGAAGCTGCAAAGGTCGAAATGCTCAAGGAGGTATACCATGTGCTCGCCCTCTGCCTCGGAGTCCCTCCGACAGAATTCGAGTACAGCCTCTACAACGCGAAAAACGAGCTCATCAGCACCAAGAAATACACACCGAAGTCTTTCTATGAGGAGATGTGCGGAAAGGACCTCGAGAACAATTACGTGATGCTCATGAACGACCCTCTCAGAGAGTATTACAAGGTATATGAGATCGAGTACGACCGCCATGTATATGACGGACAGAACTGGCTCTACATCAACCTCCCTATCGAGGACATCAAGAAGATGGCCATCGCTTCCATCAAGGAGAACAACGCCATGTACTTCTCTTGCGACGTGGGCAAGTTCCTCAACCGCCAGAAGGGCGTGGCAGACATCAGCAATTTCGACTACGAGTCCCTCCTGGGCATCAATTTCGGCATGAACAAGGCCGAGAGAGTGAAGACCCACGCAAGTGGATCCTCACACGCCATGACACTCATCGCGGTGGACATCAAGGACGGCCAGCCTGTAAAATGGATGGTAGAGAACAGCTGGGGTGAGACAGGATACAAGGGCAAGCTCATCATGACAGACGAATGGTTCAATGAGTACATGTTCCGCCTCGTCGTGGAAAAGAAATATGTCCCTGCAGACATCCTCAAGCTCCTCGACGGAACCGTCAACAAGCTCCCGGCATGGGATCCTATGTTCCTTCCTGAGGAATAAGAAAAGCAAAAGCAGGTCGTCAGACCTGCTTTTCTTTTTATCATATAAAGAAAGAAGCAGACCTTGAAGGCCTGCTTTATTCTTCTAGTATCTGTCCTCTGAAGATACAGTCAATTTCTTGCGTCCATGACGACGGCGAGCAGCAAGGACCCTGCGGCCGTTAGCTGAACTCATACGCTCGCGGAAACCATGCTTGTTCACGCGCTTGCGGGTTGAAGGTTGGAATGTTCTTTTCATTATCTATATTTTTTATATTTTTCGCAATTGGGAATGCAAAGTTAGGATTTTTCGATGTCAATCACAAATTTTTCGGCAAAATATTCGTCCGAGATGAAGGAATCCACATTCCAGGTGTGTATAGCCGAAGGCTTCATCTTGTTCTTGCGCAAGAGAACGGATATCTCTTCATTGATATCACCTCCCTTGAGATAGAATATGTGGCCGGTGAACTTGCCTTTCACCCACGGGTAGAAGTTCTCAAGCGTGGTCACTGCTCTCGATACCACATAGTCGAATGTATCCGTCAGAGACTCCGCCCTGGCATTGACTGTGGTCACATTGTCCAGTCCGAGAGCTTTTGCCACCTCGCCTGCCACAAGTATCTTCTTGCCGATGCTGTCACAGAGCGTGAATTTCCACTGCGGGAACATCACCGCCAGGGGAATGCCCGGAAAACCGCCCCCGGTACCCAGGTCGAGCACCTTGCGTTCCTCACCGCCGGCGAGCCCCTTCTCATAGAGATAACGTGCAATGGCGAGCGAGTGGAGCACATGGTGGTCGTAGAGAGAGTCCATATCCTTGCGGGATATCACATTGATCTTGCTGTTCCACTCCCTGTAAAGGGCATCCATGGCCGCATAGCGGGCCATCTGCTCCTCAGTCACCTGCGGAAATGCTGCAGTCACTATGGCCTTGAATTCATCAAATGTCATGTTCTTCCTCCTTGCTCATGTTGTCTATCATCTGCTTTGCACGGCGTATCCTGGTCCTCACCGTATTGAGTTCCATATCCAGAGCCACGGCAATCTCCTTGTACTGCATGCCGTCCAGCAGACGCCTGCGCGCCACCTCGCGATAGAGTTCCGGCAGAGCGTCGATATATCTTGATGTGGCCGAGATGTTCTCATCCTTTATGATGGACTCAAGTGCAGAATCATCCTGATCCGCAATCGAGTCCGCCACTGCCTGGACATGCGCACCCTCGTCGAGGTACACGGTCTGATGGCGCGGATGCACGCGTCCCTCCTGCGCCAGCAGGTCAAGGGCGGTGTTGTGCGCGATGGTCCTGAGCCATGTGATGAACTGGCTTTTACGGGGATCAAAGGAACCGATCTGTCTGAATGCCTTCTCGAAACTGCGGGAGCAGATGTCATCGACATAGAGGTCGTCAAGATTCTTGAGCCATCCCCTGATATACGCCCTGAGCTGGCCGATGTATTCGTCCCACAATGCCGTGAATGCCGTACCGTTGCCGTCTACGGCCTGCCTGATGAGGTCATCAGTGAGCTTCGAGCCAGTTCTTTCCATAATTGCATTCGACTGTCAGAGGAATGGAGAGCTTCAATACGTTCTCCATCTCCTCCACCACGATACTCTTGAGATCATCCAGCTCCGATGCCGGCACCTCGAAGAGGAGTTCGTCATGGATCTGGAGCACCATGCGGCTGCGGAGGTTGGACTCCGAAAGCCTCTTGTCTATGGCCACCATGGCAATCTTGATGATATCGGCCGAAGTGCCCTGGATAGGAGCATTGACGGCATTCCTTTCCGCGAGGGAGCGTATGGTGGCATTTCTTGAATTGATGTCAGGTATATACCTGCGACGGCCGAAAAGCGTCTCCACATAGCCGTCCTGGCGGGCCTTCTCGAGAGTCTGCGCGATGAAGGACGAGATGGACGGGAATGACAGGAAGTAGTCGTCTATGATCTTCTTGGCCTCCGACCTGGTGATGCGCAGCCTCTGCGCGAGACCGAATGCCGAGATGCCGTACATGATGCCGAAATTGGCTGTCTTGGCTATGCGTCTCTGGTCCGGCGTCACTTCCTCAAGCGGTACCGCGAATATCTTGGAAGCGGTGGCGGCATGCACATCCACTCCGTCACGGAATGCCTTGATCATATGCTGGTCGCCGCAGAGATGGGCCATGATGCGGAGCTCTATCTGCGAATAGTCGGCAGACATGATGAACGACTCCGGATCCTCTGGCACGAAAGCCTTGCGTATGGTGCGTCCCCTCTCTGTCCTCACCGGGATATTCTGGAGATTGGGGTTGGAAGACGAAAGCCTTCCTGTGGAGGTCAGCGCCTGATTGAAGGTGGTATGGACGCGGCCTGACACAGGCGAGATATATCCCGCGAAAGGCTCGATGTATGTAGACAGGAGCTTCTTGGCAGCCCTGTAGTCAAGTATGGAATCGATGAGCACAGGATTCTCGTCCGAGAGTTCCAGAAGGGTATCCTCATCCGTGCTCCATGACCCCTTTGCACTCTTTTTCGCCTTCGGGTCGAGCCTGAGCTGCTCAAACAGCAGTTCGCCTATCTGCTTCGGAGAAGACACGTTGAGATCCGGATTGCCGGCTATCTGGCGCACCACGTTCTCATTGTCTGCGATCTCGGCCCTGAGTCCGTCAGCATACTCATTGAGGGACTGGATATCCACCTTGACTCCGGCTCTCTCCATGCGGGAGAGGACACGGGCCAGCGGTTCCTCGATCTCCTCGTAGAGTTTCTCTACCCCGGCCTCCTGCATCTCTGCCCACACCTTCTGGCCTATGAGGATGATGGCTGCTGCCTCCTTGAAACGGTTCTGCGGCAGAGCGGGAGTCTCCTCTTCAACCTCGTCGAAAAGGGATGCGATCTTCTCCACCACCGGAGCCTTGTACAGGTCGACGCCCAGATAATGCTTTGAAAGTATGTCCAGCTTGTGTGTCTTCTCAGGATCGATGAGATAGTGCATCAGCTCCACGTCACGGAGCTTTCCTCCGAGGGAGACGCCCTCATTGGCGAGCACATCCATCGCATACTTGAGGTCATAGCCGAACTTTGTGATGGTAGGATCCTCCAGTACCGGCTTGAATGTGGCGGCGGAGCCTTCCGCCGCAATGCACCCGTCCTTGGTAAGGGCAGCGATGGTGACCTTGTCCACCGGAGCGAAAATGCCGGTCTGGGAGGTCTCGACTATGATGGCACACCTTCCCGATGCACACACTGCACGGCTGACCTGGTGAGGGTTCTCCTCTGTCACATCTATCTGCTCCCCGCTTTCCTCCGGCATCTTGACTGCCGTCGCGGCGATGTGTGAGATATACTTGCGGAGGGAGTTGAATTCGTACTTCTCGAAGAGGTCTGCGATCTTCGGACTGAATTCCATATCGATGAGCGCATCCTTGAGCTTGAATTCGACAGGCACGTCGGTCTTGATGGTGACAAGCTTCTTGCTGAGGTCTATATAGTCGCGGGAAGCCACGAACATATTCTTCTGCTTGATGCTCAGATCGTCGAGATGGGTGTATATGTTCTCAAGCGAACCGTACTGGGACACGAGCTTTCCGGCCCATACCTCTCCTATTCCCTTCACGCCCGGGACATTGTCTGCAGAGTCGCCGCAGATTGAGAGCATGTCTATCACCTGCACAGGGTCGAGGATGTTGTATCTGTCGCAGATTTCCTGCACGCCCACTATCTCATTGTCGGATCCGGACTTTCCCGGCTTGAACTGCCAGATATGCGGTTCGATGAGCTGGCCGTAATCCTTGTCCGGAGTGACCATATACACATCCGCCCCCTCTGCAGCTGCGCGCTTGGCAACCGTACCGATGACATCATCGGCCTCGAACCCCTTGAGCATGAGGACTGGTATGTTCATAGCCCTGCACAGTTCCTGCAGGGGTTCGAGAGCATCTATCACCAGCTGGGGAGTAGGAGGTCGCGTACCCTTGTATGCAGGATACATCTCGTTGCGGAAGCATCCTCCGGGAGGGTCGAAAGCCACTGCCAGATGCGTGGGTTTCTCGTGTTCGATAAGTTCCAGAATATATTTGGTGAATCCGAACAGAATGGACATGTCAGCTCCCTTGGAGTTGATCATAGGCCGCCTCAGGAATGCATAGTACATCTTGAAGACAAGCGCATGTCCATCTATCAGAAAAAGTCTGTCAGTCATAACCTTCAAAGATACGAAATAATTTGCTTACTTTGCAGTGATGTCTGGCAGCGGAAACAAAAACATAAGTCTTTTCACCACCATCGCAGGACTGGCACTGGCAGCCGTCCTCGCGCTGGCAGACCTGTCCATCGGAGATATGCACATCAGCATATTCAGCCCCGGAGGCACAGGAGCCGCCGTGCTGCTCAGGCTGCGCGTTCCCCGCGTCATCACAGCTATCCTGGCAGGAGCGTCACTCGCCCTGTCCGGGCTGCAGATGCAGAGCATTTTCCGCAACCCGCTGACCGACCCGCACATCATGGGCATCAGTTCCGGAGCATCACTCGGAGCCGCAATTGCCATCATCGCCAGCGCAGGAGCCGCCACTGCGGTGACCACGGCATCCACGGTCATCGCGGCACTCTCCGGCGCCGCGGCATCGGCTGCCGTCGTCATAGGGGTCTCACGCAAGGTGAACAGTTCCTCCACCCTTCTCATATTCGGAGTGATGCTGGGGTTCATATTCAGCGCCGCGACCTCTGTCCTGGCATTCTCGGCATCAGAGCACAGCCTGAAGATGTTCTACAACTGGTCATCCGGAAGCTTCTCGGCAAACACCTTCACAGGCACAGCCTGCATGGGAGCTGCACTTCTAATCGGAACCGCCACGGCCGCCTGGAACTCCAGGGGACTGGACATCATACTCTTCGGTGACGAATATGCCACCCTCTGCGGAGCTGACGCACGCAGGATCAGGGCACGCGCCATGGCCGGATGCTGCCTGATGACAGGCATGGCGACGGCATTCTGCGGTCCCCTCGGGTTCGTGGGCATAGTGAGCCCGCATATTGCAAGATGGATCACAGGCACCTCGGTTCACAGGCGCATCATCCCTGCGGCCATCGTCACCGGCATCGCCATCAGTCTCTGCGCCGACATCATCACACAGCTTTCGCATGCTGCGGTGCCTGTCGGAAGCGCCATGGCACTCATAGGCATTCCGGTGATATTATTCATACTATTCAAGGGCAAAGATGCTTGATGTCAGCAACATAAGTGCCGGATACGGCGACAGGGCGGTAGTCAGAGGCCTCAGCTTCAAGGTGGCCGCGGGCGAATGCGTCCTGCTGCGCGGGGCCAACGGGTGCGGCAAGACCACGCTCCTGAAGACCATCGCGGGACTCCAGAAGCCTCTTGCCGGCACAGTAAGGACCGGCAGGACAGTGCTGGTACCGACGCGCATACCCAAGGTGAAAGGTTTCACCGTGAGGGAATTCGTGGCCACTGCCACATGGAAGAGAGCCGTATCCGGCCATGAGGAGGATGCCATCACAGAGGCGCTGGAATCCATGGGCATAGCCGGAAAGGGAGACAGTGACATAGCATCTCTGAGCGACGGCGAGTTCCAGAAGGCGTGCATAGCGACCGCCCTGGTACAGGATGCCGACGTCATACTCCTCGACGAGCCCACGGCTTTTCTCGATGTGGAAAGCAGGATAGCGGTGATGGAACTGCTCAGGGACATTTCCCGCAGGGGGAAGGCTGTGCTTTTCTCCTCACACGATGTTTACGACGCAGAGAGGATCTGCGACAGGACCATAAGACTATGATGGAAGAAGATATCAGATACATGCGCGAGGCGCTGAAAGAGGCGGCCGAGGCGGCCATGGACGACGAAGTGCCGATCGGAGCCGTGATCGTGGCAAGGGGCAGGATCATTGCCAAGGGGCACAATATGACCGAGATGCTCCATGACCCCACTGCCCATGCGGAAATGATTGCGCTCACCGCCGCAACGGAGGCGATAGGCAGCAAGTACCTCAATGACTGCACCCTCTATGTGACCGTAGAGCCCTGCCCCATGTGCGCGGCAGCGCTCAATTGGGCACAGGTCGGGCGCATAGTGTATGGAGCATCTGACCCCAAGCGCGGGTACAGCATGTACTCCCCTTCCCTCCTGCACCCCAAGACTGCCGTGGAAAGCGGCGTCTCTGCCGATGAATGCTCGGCGATGGTTACAGATTATTTCAAAAGCAAGCGATAATGAAACTTTCAAGAGTACTGATGGTGGCCGCAATGGCGGTCCTCGCGGCTTCCTGCAGACAGGAGCCGCAGACAGATACGGACTATGTACAGTTCGTAGACACAAGGATAGGTTCGGGAGGACACGGCCATGTGTTCATGGGAGCCAATGTACCTTTCGGCATGGTCCAGGTAGGTCCGAGCAGCATCCCTCAGAGCTGGGACTGGTGCTCAGGCTACCATGAGAGCGACTCCACAGTCATCGGATTCTCCCACACGCACCTCAGCGGCACAGGCATCGGAGACCTCTTCGACGTGACACTCATGCCTGTGACAGGTACGGACCTGACCTACGCCCGCGGCACCGAAGATGATCCTCAGAGCGGCCTTTGGTCATATGCAGACCGTACCACTGAGATCACTGAGCCGGGCTATTACAGCGTGAAGCTTCAGCGTTACGGCATCACAGCCGAAATGACCGCTACCGACAGGGTCGGCCTTCACAGGATCACCTTCCCTGCTTCAGACGAGTCGGCAGTAGTCTTCGACCTCAGGAACGGCGGCTGCTGGGACAAGGCGACAGATGTGCATATCGAGGCTGTCGGCAACGACTGCGTCAAGGGATGGCGATTCTCCAAGGGATGGGCAGACAACCAGAAGGTATGGTTCTGCGCACAGTTCTCCAAGCCGTTCGAGTCTTTCGAGACTTTCGATGACGGAATGTACGGCAGGATGGGGTTCAAGACCGCTGAAGGCGAGCAGGTGCTCGTAAAGGTGGCGCTTTCCGTGAAGAGCACCGACGGTGCCGCACGCAACATGTCAGAGGAGCTCCCGGGCTGGGACTTCGAGGGCACAAGGGCAGCAGCACGCAAGGCATGGAATACGGAGCTCTCCAAGGTCAGGATCGGCACGGACGACGCCGACGCCAGGACCATATTCTACACCGCAATGTACCACGCATTCATCGCGCCGTCGCATTTCAGCGACTGCGGCGACCCTGAGCGCTTCACCACCCTCTCATTGTGGGATACATACAGAGCCGCAATGCCTCTCTACACCATACTCCAGAGCGAGAAGGAAAATGACATGATCAACACCTTCCTGGACATCTACAAGGCACAGGGCAAGCTCCCGGTATGGCATCTCATGGGATGCGAGACCAACTGCATGGTCGGCAATCCCGGCATTCCAGTCGTGGCTGACGCCATCCTCAAGGGTTTCGACGGCTTCGACATCAAGGCCGCATACGAGGCGATGAAGACCTCTGCCATGCGTCCGGACCGTCTCCAGGACCTCAGGATGCAGTATGGCTGGATTCCTTGCGACCTGACCAACGAGTCCATCGCATATGACATGGAGTACGCCCTTGCCGACTGGACAGTGGCCAGGGTGGCAGAAAAACTTGCTTCCGAGACTGCAGACGCCGCCGAAAAGGCGTCGCTGGAGGCAGACAGGGACTACTTTGACAACAGATGCAAGAGTTACAGGCACTATTTCGACAAGGAGACAAGGTTCATGAGAGGACTCGATTCTGAAGGAAAATTCAGGACTCCTTTCAACCCTGTCTATGCTGAGCACAGGGCAAATGATTATTGCGAGGGAAACGCATGGCAGTACACATGGCTCGCTCCTCACGACATCAAGGGACTATGCTATGACTGCTTCGGAAGCAAAGAGTCATTCCTCGAAAAGCTCGACTCTCTTTTCACCGTATCATCTGAACTCGAGGAAGGTGCCTCAGCCGACATTTCCGGCCTGATAGGACAATACGCCCACGGAAACGAGCCAAGCCACCATATTCTCTATATCTACACCATGGCCGGCCAGCCATGGAAGACAGCCGACCTCGTGAACAAAGTTCTACATGAACTCTATACTACAGGAAAGGACGGTCTCTCAGGCAACGAGGACGTCGGCCAGATGTCTTCATGGTACATACTTTCATCCATGGGATTCTACCAGGAAGAGCCTGCAGGCGGCAGATTCTGGTTCGGCTACCCTCTGTTCGACTCAGTCAGCATAGCGCTTCCTGGCGGAAAGTCATTCGACATCGCAGTCAGCGGAAGGGAGAACGGCGGATATATCCAGAGCGTGAAGCTCAACGGCAAGAATCACGGCAAGCCATACATCATGTATGACGACATCATGGCCGGAGGCAAGCTGGAGATAACTCTCGGAAGTGCTCAGACCCTCTGGTACGACGAAATCATCTGAGACGGCGTCACAGCCTGATACTGAAAAAGCTGGTCCCTTCGGGCCAGCTTTTCTGTTGGGATATCAGGATTCGAACCTGAACTAAGGGAACCAAAATCCCTGGTGCTGCCATTACACCATATCCCAATTCCACTTGCAAAAGTATGAAGAATCAGGCGAAATTACAATGTACGCTTGATTTCAACGATCGTGTAAGCCTCGATGATGTCACCGACATGGAGGTCGTTGTACCTGTCAAGACCGATACCGCACTCCATTCCGGCAGGAACTTCCTTGGCTGCATCCTTTCCTCTCTGGAGGGAAGCAAGCTCTCCGGTATAGACCACGATACCGTCACGGATGAGGCGGACCTTGGCCTTGTTGGACATCTTACCGTCACGGATGAGTGAACCGGCGATGGTTCCGACCTTGGAGATATGGAACACCTGCTTGACCTCTGCGGTAGCGATGACCTCTTCCTTCTTCTCAGGCTCGAGCATACCCTCGATACCGTCCTTGACCTCGTTGATGGCGTCGTAGATGACGGAGTAGAGTCGGATCTCGATACCTTCCTTCTCCGCTGCCTTGCGGGCCTCTACGGAAGGACGTACCTGGAAACCGATGATCACCGCATCGGAAGCCTCTGCAAGGAGGATATCAGACTCGGAGATACCGCCGACTGCCTTATGTATGACATTGACACGAACCTCCTCTGTAGAGAGCTTGATGAGTGAGTCGGAGAGAGCCTCGACCGATCCGTCCACATCACCCTTGACGATGACATTGAGCTCCTTGAAGTTGCCGATCGCGATACGGCGTCCGATCTCTTCAAGAGTCATATGCTTCTGGGTCTTGATGCCCTGGATGCGGATGAGCTGCTCACGCTTGTTGGCTATGCTCTTCGCCTCCCTCTCATCTGCCATGACCACAAACTTCTCACCCGCTGCAGGCGCTCCGTTTATACCGAGCACCGAAACCGGTGTCGATGGTCCGGCCTCTTCGACTTTCTGTCCGCGCTCGTTGAACATGGACTTGACGCGGCCATAATAGCTTCCGCAGAGGATGGTGTCTCCGACGTGGAGGGTACCTCCCTGAACGAGTATGGTTGCAAGATAGCCGCGGCCCTTGTCGAGTGAAGACTCGATGACGGCACCGTTGGCGAGCTTGTCTGGATTTGCCTTGAGATCGAGGAGATCGGTCTCGAGGAGAACCTTCTCAAGAAGGAGATCCACGTTGAGACCCTTCTTTGCCGAAATCTCCTGGCACTGGTACTTTCCTCCCCAGTCCTCGACGAGGATATTCATCTCGGAGAGCTGGCGGCGGATGGTGTCAGGGAATGCTCCCGGCTTGTCGATCTTGTTGATGGCGAACACCATCGGGACACCGGCAGCCTGAGCGTGGTTGATGGCCTCGATGGTCTGAGGCATCACGGCGTCGTCAGCTGCGATGATGATGATGGCAAGGTCTGTGAGCTGGGCTCCACGGGCACGCATCGCCGTGAAGGCCTCGTGTCCAGGAGTATCGAGGAATGTGATGCGTCTGCCATCCTCGAGGGTCACATTGTATGCACCGATATGCTGGGTGATGCCTCCGGCCTCACCTGCGATCACATTCGACTTGCGTATGTAGTCGAGAAGGGAGGTCTTTCCGTGATCGACATGACCCATCACGGTGATGATAGGAGGACGGGATACGAGCTTGCTCTCATCGTCCGGCTCGTTCTGCTGATCGAGACCTTCGCTGATCTCTGCAGTGACGAATTCCACCTGGTAGCCGAATTCCTCTGCCACGAGCACGAGGGTCTCGGCATCGAGACGCTGGTTGATGGACACCATCAGGCCAAGACTCATGCAGGCTCCGATGACCTTCACGACAGGGGTGTTGTTCATGAGGGTGGCAAGATCATTGACAGTCACGAACTCTGTCACCTTGAGCACCTTCTTCTCTGCCATCTCCTGCTCCATCTCCTCCATCGCTTTCTGAGATGCGAGATCGCGCTTCTCCTTGCGGTACTTGGCTCCGAAGTTGTTCTTCTTGCCCTCGTTCATCCTTGCATATGTCTCCTTGACCTGCTTCTGGATCTGCTTCTGCATCTCCTCCTGCTCGGCCTCGGTCATAGCTGGCTTGAACTTGTCGTTGCGATCCTTCCTGCGGCCCTTGTCTCTTGCATTCGCATTGGCTGCAGGCTTCTGGTTCTGGCCGCCCTGTCCCTTGCGGGGATTGTTGTCAGCCTCCACCTTGCCCACATCCACTTTCTCACGGCCCTTGGTGATGCGCTCGCGCTTCTGAGGCTTCTTTTTCTTGTCAAACTGTGTAAGGTCGATCTTTCCCACGACCTTGAGTCCCGGAGTCGCAGCAGCTGCGGCTGCGGCAGGTGCCTCTGCTGAAGGTGCCTGAGCTGCCGATACGGCCTCTGGCTGAGAAGGGGTTGGCTCAGCTTCCTGGGTCTGCGGCATTTCAGGTTCCACTGCCGATGATGATGCCGGCTCCTCTACAGGTGCAGGCTCGGATACAGGCTCCGGTGAAGGTACAGGCTCTTCGACCGGTTCTGGTTCCGGTTCAGGTTCTGCAACCGGCTCCGGTTCAGGCTCGGGTACAGGCTCCGGTGCAGGTGCAGGCTCGGATACAGGCTCCGGTTCTGCTGCAGGCTCCGGTTCTGCGACCGGTTCCGGTGCAGGTGCAGGCTCGGATACAGAAGGCTTCTGGAAGATGCTGCTCTTGATGACGGTCTCCATCACCGGCTCTTCCTCTTCTTCCTCCCTGGACTGCTTCTTGCTTGTCTTCTCGAGTATCTCAGTGAGCTTGATATCCACCTTCTCGGACGCCTCCTTCATCTCAAGGTCCTTGCCGAACTGCTTGGCGATGGCCGGCATGTATTCGTCTGAGATCTTGATATTGGGATTGACATCCTCGATGGCCGCACCCTGCTTGTTGAGGAAATCCACGAGATCCTGCAAGCCGACGTTGTATTGCTTTATGATTTTATTTATTCTGATTTCTGCCATATCTACCCCTTTTGTCTGTTGTTAAATTAGTCTTCGAATTCTGCGCGGAGGATATCCATCACCTCTGCGACTGTCTCATCCTCGAGGTCTGCCCTCTTGGCGATATCTTCCGGAGCAAGTGCGAGCACACTCTTCGCGGTATCGCAGCCGATGGACTCGAGCTTGTCGATGATCCACTGGTCGATCTCGTTTGAGAACTCGCTGAGAAGAACATCTTCCTCCTCTGCCTCCATGGCATCCTTCGGAAGCTCTCTCCACACCTCGATCTCACGATCTACGAGCATACCTGCAAGCTGGATGTTGCATCCGCCGCGGCCGATACCTCTCTTGACCTCATCAGGCTGCATGAACACCTTCACCTTGTCGCTCTCGGATGAGCCCATGTCGATTGAAGACACCCTTGCAGGATTGAGGGCCCTCTGGATGAGGAGCTGAGGGTTGTTGGTCCACTGGAGGACGTCGATGTTCTCGTTGCGGAGCTCGTGCACGATGCCAAGGATACGTCCGCCCTTGACTCCGATACATGCTCCGATAGGATCGATTCTCTCATCATACGACTCGACAGCCACCTTGGCTCTCTCACCAGGTACGCGTACGACCTTCTTGATGGTGATGAGACCGTCCACGATCTCCGGAACCTCCTGCTCGAAGAGTCTCTCGAGGAACTCGTTTGAAGTTCTGGAAAGAACGATGTACGGAGTGGTGTTGTTCTTCATGTCCACCTGCTTGATGATGGCGCGCACGGTGTCACCCTTCTTGAAGTGCTCACCAGGGATCTGCTCGGCCTTAGGGATGCGGAGCTCGTTGCCATCCTCGTCAAGGATGAGAACCTCCTTCGACCAGGTCTGATATACCTCTCCGGTAAAGATCTCACCGACCTTCTCAGAATACTTCTTGAAGACGTTGGCCTTCTCAATATCCATGATGCGGCCCTGGAGATTCTGCCTGATGTTGAGGATACCACGACGGCCGAAAGCCTGGAGAGGGAACTTCTTGGTATAGGTGTCTCCGATCTCATAATCGTCATCGCCGGTCTCAGCGGCCACCTGATCGAGCGTCATCTCCGCGTTCGGATCCTCGACTTCCTCGACGATCTCGAAGTTCTGATAAATCTCACATGTACCCTTGTCCACATTGACAATGACGTCAAAGTTGTCTGCGGTACCGTAAGTCTTTGCGATCTGGGTGAGGAACACATCCTTGAGAACACCCATCATCACTGGTCTGTCGATGTTTTTCTCCTCTTTGAAATCCTTGAAGGCGTCAATGAGAGTAACTACCTGTTCTTTTTCCATTGTATTATTTGAATTCTAGAAAATATTTCACTGAATTGACTTCGCTCATGGCCAGGGTTTCCTCTCTGGTGACCTTGACCTTCTTTTTCCTGCCCTCCACCAGTTCCATGGCCTCATACCTGAGCGAGATGGAATCCTCTGCAGCTGCAGTGAGTTCTGCGACCAGCTTCCGTCCACCCTTCACGAGGACCTCGACCTTGCTGCCGAGAGCCTTGCGGTACTGGCGCTCCACCTGGAAAGGCTGGTCAAGACCGGCGGAAGTGACTGTGAGTGCATAATCCTCCACATCACGGTCAAAGGCGTCGAGGACAGCGTCATTCACTGCCACGCAGTCGTCCATGTCCACAGAGCCTTCTTCACTCTCTATGGCCACGACTATATCATTGTCCGCCGAAATGGTGACCTCCACGAGGAAGCATCCCCTGGAAGCGATGACCGGTTCTACGGTCTCTATGAGTCTGAGCTTGTCCATAATGTTTTCAACAAAAAAGATAGGAACCTCTCGGCCCCTATCCATATCACAGACGCAAAGGTAGTCATTTCTTCGGGAAATGCAAAATTTGTTGTACTTTTGCCGTGTTATGGAATTTACAGCAAAACAGCTTGCGCAGATCCTCAAAGGCACTGTGGAAGGAGATCCTGAAGTCAAGGTCACATCCTTCGCAAAGATTGAAAACGGCAGACAGGGACAGCTCTGCTTCTTTGCCAACCCGAAATACGAAGAATACGTCTATACTTCAAAAGCCAGCATCCTCCTGGTCAACAGCGACTTTGTACCGAAACAGCCTGTCAGCCCCGTGCTGGTGCGCGTGGAAAACGCATACTCATCCCTGGCAGAACTCCTCAAATATGTATCGGACGAGAAGAAATCACACAGGCGCCACCGCGGCTGGAGAAGCCGTGTCGCTTTCAGTGCAAAGCTCGGCCACAAGGTCTATGTCGGTGATTTCAGCTATATTGGCAGGAACTGCCGCATCGGCGAGCTGACGACCATATACGAAAATGTCTATATCGGAGAAGGCACGACCATCGGCAGCCGCTGCATCATATACCCTGGCGTACGCATCTATCCAGGGATGGTCATAGGAGACAACGTCATACTCCATGCCAACTGCGTCATCGGAAGCGACGGCTTCGGCAATGCTCCCCAGCCTGACGGCACATGGGAGAAGATCGAACACCTCGGAAAGGTGATCATAGGCAACAACGTCGAGATAGGAGCAAACACCACAGTGGACCGCGCCGAGATGGAAGCCACCATCATAGGCAACGGAGTGAAGATCGACAACCTCTGCCAGATAGCCCACAATGTGGAGATCGGCGACAATACCGTGATGGCTGCCCAGTGCGGCATCGCAGGATCGGCCAAGATAGGCAGGAACTGCATCCTTGCCGGCCAGGTCGGCATTGTCGGCCACCTCACCATCGCAGACAACACCACCATCGCAGCCCAGTCCGGAGTCATCAGCAGCATACGCCAGCCGGGAGGCACATATTTCGGATCACCTGCCCTTCCGCACAGGAATTTCCTCCGCAGCTACGCCAGGTTCAAGCAGGCAGGTCAGGAATAATAATTGGGAAAACAGACTTTTTTGACTATCTTTGCATCCCTTTGTGGCACAGTTTGTGTTTGCCACAGGGGTGATTATGAAGCAGAAGACACTGACCCAGTGCTACACCTTTGAAGGCAAGGGCCTCCATACAGGCAGATACGCCCATATGACCCTCATGCCCGCTCCAGAGAACAGCGGCATCACTTTTCACCGTACAGACATCGGTGAAGAGGCTTATGTCAATGCCACAGCCGACAACGTTACCAATACAGCAAGAAGCACCACCATCAGTCACGGTGGAGTCTCTGTCGTGACCATAGAGCACATCATGTCAGCCCTCACGGGACTCGGCGTGGACAATGCACTCATAGAGATCGACAGCGAAGAGGTGCCCATCCTCGACGGCAGCGCGCTGCCTTACATCAAGGCCATAGCACCTGACGGACTTGAAGAGCAGGAATGCGACAGGACTTATATCACCATCCGTGAGGCTGTAGAGATAAGGGATGAGAATTCCGGATCCTTCGTCCGCATAGAACCTGCAGACGAGCTCACATATGATGTCACGGTGGACTTCAATTCCAGGGTACTCGGAGTGCAGAACGTCCACTGGGATCTCGGCACGGACTACTGCTCCGAGGTGGCACCATGCAGGACATTCGTATTCTTCCACGAGCTCGAATTCCTCGCATCCAAGGGACTCGTCAAGGGTGGAGATGTGGAGAACGCCATCGTCATCGTGGAGCACCCCGCTTCGGAAGAGCAGGTGGCACGCATGTCCGAGCTCTTTGGCCAGCCTAAGCTCACAGTCACCCCAGAGGGCTACCTCAGCAACCTCACCCTCCGCTTCCCGGACGAGTGCGGACGCCACAAGCTTCTCGACCTCATCGGCGACCTGAGACTTGCCGGAGGTTACCTCAAGGCCAGGATCACAGCATTCAAACCCGGCCACGGAATCAATACTAACACAGCAAAGGCCTTGATAGAGGCCATCAACAAGCAATAACATGGCAAAAATTCATCCTCTTGCTACTGTAAGCCCCAATGCAAAGCTGGGCGAAAACGTAGAGGTCGGACCTTACGCCTTCATCGATGACAATGTCGAGATCGGCGATTACACCAAGATACATCCACATGCAGTCATCTACCCATACGTCAAGATGGGAGCCCACTGCGAAGTCTTCCCCGGCGCCGTGGTCGGAGCCATCCCTCAGGATCTCAAATTCGACGGAGAGGTGACATATGTCGAGATCGGCGACTACGTGACCATCCGCGAGTGCGCCACCATCAACAGAGGAACCAAGGCCAGCGGAAAGGGTGTCACCAAGGTAGGTGACCATACTCTGATCATGTCATACGTACACGTCGCCCATGACTGCACAGTCGGAAAGCACTGCATCCTCGTCAGCTATGTCGGCATCGCCGGCGAGACAGACGTCGATGACTGGGCTATCCTCGGAGGCGGCACAAAGGCTCACCAGTTCAGCCACATCGGTGCGCACGCAATGGTAGGCGGAGGTTCCACCATCAACAAGGACATCCCTCCTTACTCACTCTGCGGACGCGTCCCTGTCTGCTATGCGGGAGTGAACATCGTAGGTCTCCGCAGACGCGGTTTCGACTCAGACGTCATCCGCAACATCAAGGACATCTACGACACCATCTACTATCAGGGATTCAATGTCTCTGACGGATGTGCGAAGGTGGAGGCAGGTTTCCCTCAGTCAGAGGAGAAAGAGGTCATCCTCAACTTCATCAAGAATTCAAAGAGAGGTATCGTCAGGGCTAACGATATCAACGAGAAGGGATCCATCGACTAAATCATGCTGTTTTCAACGGCATACTTCCCTCCTGTCGAATACTTCGCCAAGATAGCTGAAGGCTTCACGTTGTCACCGGACGACATGAAGCCTTCTATCATATACATCGAGGCCTGCGAGCACTATCAGAAACAGTCCTACCGCAACAGATGCAAGTTCTACGCAGAGAACGGCATCCAGACCCTGAGCGTGCCTGTGGTCCACAGGAACGGCACATTCTCTCACCCGATCACAGAGATCGAAGTGGACTACTCCACCCCATGGGTGCTCAGAAGCGAAAGGGCCATCACATCAGCCTACGAATCTTCCGCCTATTTCGATTACTACAAAGACGAGCTGTTCGAGCTCATGGAAGCCGGTACGCCCACTCTGTTCGGGCTCAACATGTCGATCACGGAGTGGTTTCTCAAGAAGCTCGGCATACCGGCGGAGATAAGGATGACTGATGGATTCCACGCGGTGAGCCCGGATGTCTATGGAGAAGACCTCCGCAGCATCATACACCCGAAGAAGGAGAACACCATACTGGAAGACCTGCAACTGAAAAAGCCGTATTACCAGGTTTTCTCCCGGAAACACGGCTTTATCGCCAATCTGTCCATCATGGACCTTCTGTTCAACGAAGGGCCGGACAGTATAGTCTGGCTGAAGAAGATCTAGAATCTCCAGCCCAGAGTGAATACTATATCGAGAAGATTCTTTGCCACCTTCACCTCAGGAGACTTTGTCTCAAGATAGTCATCGTATGGATAATACCATGACACAGGGAAGAGTGTGCTCCTTACGGCCGCGTCAGCGAAGAATGAACCAGGAGACGAGTAACCCACACCGAATGAGAAGGCATTGGTGATGTCTGTATAGTCAGGGCATGAGTAGCTCTTGAAATTGTATCCGGCTCTGAGTGAAACCGCAGGTGTGACCTTGGCCTCGGCACCGACTCTGATGCAGTTGGTGGTACCTGCATAATTCCATATCTCTGTATTGACCTCAGACCAGTCGTCTGAAGAGAAGGAATCATAGTTGGAGAACTTCATCCTGCGGGAGTTGGTCCTCTCGTAATCCACGCTGATGAATCCCGCACTGCCGATGGTATAGGCAGCACCCACATTGAGGATGGCAGGAGTCTTGAGATCGTATGTGTACTCTCCGTCCGGAGTATCATAAAGATCATCGCTGAAGCCCTTCAGCTGGCAGATGCCATCCCACTTCCATCTCTCTGTCAATGTCATGATGGTCGGAGTCTGGACAGCAGCTCCGATACGGAGTCCCTCGACAGGAAGCCAGATGAAGCCGAGCTTCGCATAGACACCTGTACCGTTGACCTCGATGGTATATCTCTGGCGGGCAGCGATGAATGCAGTCTGCACACCGTCGATATCCATTATGAAATCATTCGGATCCTGAGCCTCTTCGAGCTGGTTGATGGACTCGTTATAGGTCAGATACGGGATACCGATATTCACACCTGCATAGAACTTGTCGGAGAAATTGGCACCGAAGTTCATGATGAGGTCGTTCTTGCTGCCGTAATGCTGCTTGAGATAAGACTGCCTGATAGGGCCGCCGATGCCGATATCACCGTTGTCGTAGATCAGCTCCGTCGAACCGAGATAGTCGATGACACCGTCATGCTCATATTCTGCTATCATGCCAGACTTGTAGCCGAGCACATCTGTCCAGGCAACTCCTGAATTGTAGTCATTGAGACTGCCAGGTGCCACGCCCTGATTGCGGGCAGCCATTGCTCCCATGAACGAAGAAGAGGAATTGACTCCCGTGACAGACATCCTGTCGGAGAACACATTGGTCGAATTGGTTATGACTCCGAATGAGAAACTCTTGAGCCCATAGTTGCTGCCGGTGCTGTAATCAAGCACCAGACCCATATTGGGGAGAGTGAATCTGGTACGCGAGTCGCTGTTGACAGATGTGAAGTCAGAATAAGACACCGGAGTATAAGACGCCGTGGTGGCGCCGATGCTGACGTTCGGGCTGATGGTGAACTGCGAATAGCCGGCCACAGCCGAGCCTGCAGGGTTGATGCCGATGGAGCCGAGATCGCCTCCGAGGGCGGTCATGGCATTGCCGAGGGCGATTGACCTCGCAGTACCGTAGTAGTTGTTGTCTGAATAAATCAGACCGTCATACATGTTCTGGGCAGATGCCACTGCTGCAGCGAGTCCCAGCGCGGTGATTGCTATTATCTTTTTCATAACTTATAGACGATTTGAACAGGTGAATGTTAACAGGCACAGAGAGGGATGGGCTATCTTCTGTGGCCGCCGCCGGATGAACTGTGGCTCGATCCGCCGCCGGAATAGCCGCCGCCGGAAGAGCTGCCACCGGAGTATCCGCCTCCGCTGCTGCTGCGGCTGTATGAACCGGACGAGCTGGATGAACTGCGGCTGAATGAGCCGGAGTCATTTGAGGAGCTGCGGCTGTACGAGCTTCCGGACGTGGTGCGGCTGGCACCTGACGGTACGGCCGACCTGGCGGTACCTACTGCAGGAGAGCTCCTGCGCACCACTGTGCTGCCGGTGGTGCTTGTGGTGCCGGTGGATGGACGGGATCCCGATGCAGGCTGGCCAGCAGCCGGCGAAGATGCCCTTCTGGTAGTGCTTGTGCTGCCCGATGCAGCCGGAGCCTTGGTAGACGCTGACTGACGGGAAGTCGAAGATGCGGACCTGCGTACTGAGGATGTGGATCCGAGACCGTTTCTCATCTCTGTAGAATGAGATGGGGCACCTCCGTTATAACCGCCTCTTACACTGCCTGTGCCCATAGTCCTTGAGCGCGGTGTGTACCGGTACTCGTGGCCATGATGCCCGCCGTAGCCTGGATAGTGGCCATAGTAAGGATAGTCCCACATGCCCCAGTGGCCGTGGTATCCGTAATATCCGTAAGGGCCATACATGCCGTACATGCCATAAGGTCCGTACATTCCCCAAGGGCCGTACCAGTCCCACATGCCGTAAGGGCCGTACCATGAATCCCAGTACCACGGATCCCAGGCCATCGATCCCCAGTACCATGGACCCCAGTATCTTGAGCCCCAGTAGATGGAAGAGTGGCCGAAGAACGGCGAATACCATGAATCATAGTACCATGGATCATACCATCCGCCCCAGCCCCAGCGGCTGTGATACCAAGGGTCGAAGCAGCCTGTGTGCCATGGATATCCCCAGCCGATGGATATGGAAGGTCCCCACCAGTACGGACTGTGCCAACCGATGCCGAAGCCATAGCCGTGGAACGGAGAATAACCGTACGGATAAAGGCCCATGCCGCGGTAGTTCTGACGCATATAGTCATATGGATCCATCAATGACAGAGTGGCAGTGCTGTCTGCAGGATTCCACTTGAAAGTGGCCACCTTGTTTTCCGGTATGAATAAGGTATCGCCTTGGGCGCCCCTCTTGAGGAACACCTGAGAGCCGCGTGTGCGGGCTGCAAGATCGGCGATCTCGGACTGAGAGACTGCAGCAGCAGCCTTGTCCACCTTTTCTGGTCTGGCATAGATGCCATCCTGGAAACGCTGCCCTGATTTCTGAGTAGTCTGTGCTAAAGAGGCGCAAGACCAAAGCACCGCAATAGCCGAAACAAATAGTGTCAGATGCTTTTTCATGATGTTGTCTCTTAAAAATTAGTATATTTGTGCAAATATAATTTAAACAAGCTAACTAGCAAAAAGAATACCATGGCAAAAGAGGTGACATCCCGTACTGAGAACTACTCTCAGTGGTACAATGATCTGGTAGTGAAAGCCGACCTCGCAGAGCAGTCTGCAGTAAGAGGTTGTATGGTCATCAAGCCTTATGGCTACGCGATATGGGAAAAGATGCAGAGCGTCCTGGACGCCAAGTTCAAGAAGACCGGAGTGAAGAACGCCTACTTCCCGCTCTTCATCCCGAAATCTTTCTTCAGCCGCGAGGCTGAGCATGTGGCGGGATTCGCCAAGGAGTGTGCGGTAGTCACACACCACAGGCTCATGAACGACCCTGACGGAAAGGGCGTCATCGTCGACCCTGCAGCCAAGCTCGAGGAAGAGCTCATCGTTCGTCCGACCTCAGAGACCATCATCTGGAGCACATACAAGAACTGGATCACATCCTGGAGAGACCTCCCTATCCTCTGCAACCAGTGGTGCAATGTAGTGAGATGGGAGATGCGCACCCGTCTCTTCCTCCGCACCGCAGAGTTCCTCTGGCAGGAAGGCCACACCGCACATGCCACATCGGCAGAGGCCGAGGCAAAGGCGAACGAGATGGTGCAGGTATATGCCGACTTCGCGCGCAACACCATGGCGCTCCCTGTCATTGTGGGACACAAGAGCCCGAATGAGAGATTTGCAGGTGCACTCGACACCCTCACCATCGAGGCGATGATGCAGGACGGAAAAGCGCTCCAGGCAGGCACATCACACTTCCTGGGACAGAACTTCGCGAAGTCGTTCGACGTGACATATCAGAACAAGGAAGGAAAGCAGGAGTATGTATGGGCAACATCCTGGGGCGTCAGCACACGTCTCATGGGTGCCCTGATCATGGCTCACGGAGACGACAACGGTCTCGTGCTTCCTCCTGCCATCGCTCCTATCCAGGTAGTGATGGTACCTATCTACAAGACCGCCGAGGAGCACGACGCCATCCTCGACAAGATGTACGAGATCAAGGGCGTCCTGGAAGAGATGGGACACAGCGTCCAGGTGGACGACCGCGACACTCTCCGCCCGGGCTTCAAATTTGCCGAGTGGGAGCTCAAGGGTGTGCCGGTACGTCTCGCCATGGGTCCACGCGACCTCCAGAACGGGACTGTAGAGGTACACAGAAGAGACACGCTCGAGAAGCAGACCGTCGGCCTCGAGGGACTTGAGGACCACATCCACAGACTCCTTGACGACATCCAGCAGAACATCTACCAGAAGGCTCTCGACTTCCGCACAGCCAACATACGCAAGTGTGACAGCTGGGAAGAATTCAAGGAAGAGATCAAGAAGGGTGGATTCCTCCTCTGCCACTGGGACGGCACTGCCGAGACAGAGCAGAAGATCAAAGACGAGACAAAGGCAACCATCAGATGCATCCCTGTCGACAGTTGCGTATGCGAGGAAGAGGGCAAGTGCATCTACAGTGGAAAACCTTCAGACAGACGCGTCGTATTCGCAATTTCTTACTAGAAGACAGACATGAAGATCAGAACAATTTCACTTGCTGTCATTGCTTTGACAGCAGGCTTCCAGAGTTTTGCACAGACCAATGTACAGGATGCGGCAGCAGCTGCCGCAGCTGCTCTCGCCGCAGCTCCCGAGGCTCAGGCAGAGGTTGCCAAGCCTGTCTACTGGAAGAAATCAGCCGTCATGAACCTCGGTTTCACCAACACCACGCTCCACAGCTGGGCTGCCGGAGGTTACAACACAGTATCCCTGAACAGCGCCATCGACGCCAACGCAAACTATGCCAAGGATCTCATGGCATGGAACAACCGACTCCAGCTCGGATACGGCTTCCTCTATTCAAGTGACAAGCCTATACTCCAGAAGAGCACGGACCTGTTTTACGGAGAGAGCAAATGGGCATACAGGACAGGTGCCAACTCACATTTCAGCTACACCGCATCGTTTGACTTCAGATCCCAGTTCTCCAATAGCTACAAGTACTCCAACCCAAAGGTTGAAGACCCTACAAGAAAGGACTGGAAGGACAGCCGGACGCTTCAGTCAGGTCTCATCTCGCCAGCCTACACCAACCTGGCGCTCGGTATGCAGTGGAAACCGAAGGACTGGTTCGTAGTGAATGTCGCGCCTCTGACCGGTGGTTTCACCATCGTCAACAACCCGTCCCTCCGCAAGAACTACAGCATGCCGCTGAAGGAAGAGTATGCAGGAGTGACGGAAATCGAGGGAAAGATGTATGAGTTCGCCCGTTTCCAGCTCGGTGCCCAGATCAAGACCGACTTCAAGATGACCATAAACAAGGTCATCAACTACGAGACACAGCTCGTCCTTTTCTCCGACTACCTCAACAAGCCGCAGAACATGCGTGTGAACTGGGACAACAAGATCACATGGCAGATGGCCAAGTACTTCATGATAGCGTTCCAGACCTGGCTCATATACGACCCTAACGTCTTCATCGACGGCAAACAGAGCATCCAGTTCAAGGAATACCTCTCAATCAACTTCACCTACACGTTCAAGTCCAAATAGGGATGAAGATTCTCCTCGCAGTCAGTGGAGGCATCGACTCGATGTACATGGCTGAGAGATACAGCCGCACAGCCAAGCCGTCAGACTTGGCTGTCGCTCATTGTAACTTCAGGCTCCGCGGAGAGGAAAGCGACGGAGATGAGGCATTCGTGCGCGCATGGTGCGCACGGAAAGGGATAGAGATGTACAGCGCGGCGTTTGACACCGCGGCTTGTGCTTCGGACAGCGGCATTAGCATCGAAATGGCAGCCAGGGAGCTGCGATATGCATGGTTTGCAGAGTTGTGCAGAGAACATGGGTTCGATGCCGTGGCAGTGGCCCACAATGCCAACGACAATGCCGAGACCATGATGCTCAACCTGCTGCGCGGCACTGGAGGAAAGGGAATCCAGGGGATGAAAGAAGAAGGCCTGGTACCGGGAGCTGCGGATGTGAAGCTGCTCAGGCCTCTGCTCCGGGTCAGCCGCGAGGAGATACACCGCTTCATGACTTCTGAAGGACTGAAATGGCGGGAAGACCATACAAACGCCGAAAACATCTACAAACGGAACAAGATACGGAATGAGATATTCCCGCTCTTCGCACAGATCAATCCGGCGTTCCTCAAGGCCCTCGGACGCGACATGGCCCATCTGGGACAGGAGCACGAGATAGCCGAGCGCTATTTCAGGAGCTGTGCACTCCCCTCTCTGGAGGCCGGGCTGAACCTGAGGTCTCTGATGACTCTGGACAGCTGGGAATGGCTTCTTTTCAGGCTCTGCGAGCCATACAATCTGAGCGAGGAGACCTTCGACAAGCTGGTGGCTCTGCTGAAATCCGGACGGACTATAAGCAGCAAGACATTCGAGTCTCCCACGCACCTTTTATATATAAAGGGAAAGGAGCTCTACGCTGCGCCAAGAATCTGATTGATGAAAAAAAGGGGGCTGCTCTCACGAGCAGTCCCCTTCACATTATTAACAAAACGAATCAATATCCTGGATTCTGAGTGAGAGTATGGCCATTCTTTGAATAAAGCTCGATCTCACTGTAAGGGAGAGCCTTGAGGACGAGATGTCCGTCAGCTGCCCAATATCTGTTGTTCTCTGGAACCTTGTATACAAGCTGCATCACAGAACCGTTCGCAACAGCGGCAAGACCTGTAGAACCGTCAACCTTGACTGCAATGCTCTTGCTCTCAGCAGGAACTGATGAAGAAGTCGTGAAGTAGTAGTCGGCATTTCCGTCACCGTCTGCGTCATAGGCAGAATCAAGTGCAGGGAAGTTGATACCGGTCCAGGAAGCCTTTGCGAGAAGCTCGCCGCGACCCCAGCGGAGGAGGTCATCTACGCGCTGTCCCTCGAGACAGAGTTCGCACGCACGCTCGCGACGGATCTCCATGATGGCAGCGTCTGTTACATCAGGGAAGAAGTTTGCCTTGAGGTAGCTGTCGACTGCTGTAGGCTTTGAGGTAAGACCACCGGTGATGCCGGCTCTCTTGCGGATGGCACCCACTGTGGCAGCCCAGTCTGCATCTGAAAGCTGTCCGAGCTCAGCCTTGGCCTCTGCATATGCAAGGAGAACCTCAGCATAACGGTACACAGGCACACTGTTGTTGTTTGAGCCGCCCTTGCTGTCATTTGCTCCGTCCGGGCAAGCATCGAGGCTGAACTTGATGATCTGGTAGCCGAGAGGTGCTGACTGATCTGCAATTGAAGGAACGACAACCTTGCCGCTGTACTTGTAGCCAGGAGTCCTGACGATGGCTGCAAGGCGTGGGTCACGATCTTTGAACTCAGTAGCAAAAGTCTCAGTTGCATAACCAGCCTTTGCGGTGTATGCGGTACCGTCCTTCATGAGATAGGTATTGATGAAGTTGCGCACGAGAGACTTCTGGTTCGAGTAGTTGTAGTAAGTGTTCTGGCTGCCCATGATGGTTGATGAAGTGGCAGCACCGAGGATCACTTCCTTGGTATCGAGAGCCTTGCTGGTGAAGAGAGAACGGTAAGATGACGCGAGCTCAAACTTGCCGCTGTCCATGATGAACTTTGCAGCGGAAGCAGCCTCTGAATAGAGATCCTCGACAGTGTAGTTTGAGAATGCCTTTCCAAGGACTGAAGTGCTGACATTGTTGTACTTGCGGAATGAAGCCTCAAAGAGGTTCACTCTCATCTTCACGAATGCAGCGACATACTTGGTGACTGTAGTTGCATCCTTGCTCTCTGCAGTGATGTTCTCCATGGCATAGTCGAGATCCTCATTGATTTTGAGAACGACATAGTCACGGCTGTCTCTATCCTTGTACTCATCGCCTGTCGCAGCGGTGACTACATGATCGAAATAAGGGATGTCACCGTACTGGGTGAGAATTTCAAAATACTTGAGTGCACGGAAGAAACGGCCCTGAGCCACGTAGTTGGCCTTTTCAGCACCTGACACGCCACAAGCCTCGGACTCCATGAGCGAGAGGAAGTAGTTGATGTCTCTGACGGTGCCCCAGCCACCGAAGGATGATTCGCTCTTGGAATCATAACCTACAGTGAAACGTCCACTGAGAGAGTTTGCTATTGCATAGTCAGAACCGCCCTCGCTGCTGTATGCCTCAGTGAGAGATGGGAAACGTGATGCATAGAATGTATTCAGAGCCATCTGGATGTTGGTGGCGTTGCTCACTACCATTCCCTCACCGAAATCGTTAGGTGTGAACTCTGAGATCTCACAAGAAGCAGCAACTGAAACGATAGCTGCAAAGGCAATTGATTTAAGTATATTTTTCATATCTGTATCCTCCTATTATTTGTTAACGATGCAGACAGCAAGACGATTGTTCTCCGGAGTGAAAGAAGAGTCTTTCTCTGTGCCGTAGAACTCTGTGGAGATGCGGCTTGCGGCGATACCGGCAGCCTTGAGTGCATCAGCTACAACGAGAGCACGCTCCTTGGTGAGCATGAGGTTGCGCTGTGCGGTGCCTGTAGCCTGATCTGCATAACCGTAGATCTCTATGGTAGCGTCTGGATTTGCCTTGAGGACCTTGATGAGCTCTTCCACCTTGCCTGCCTCAGAATCTCTGATGACGGACTGATTGAGAGCGAAATAGATGTCCTCTACATGGAAAGCCTCAGCCCTCTTCTGAGCCATGGTCTTGCCTGCAGCCAGACAGTCGTCCTTCTCCTTGACAGCCTTGTCGAGAGCGCTCTTGAGAGCATCGATCTCGTCCTGAAGCTTTCCTGCATTTGCCTTTGCAGCCTCAGCGGCAGCGTTGGCTGCTGCAAGTGCTGCTGCAAGCTCTGCATTTGCGGCGTAGTTCGCAGCCTTTGAAGCGGTAGAGTTGCCAAGGGTGATGTTGAGACCGAGGCTGAATGTACGCATTCTAGGATACTGGAAACCACCATCTGATGACCACCACTCCATACCGTCGTTGTAGTCATCACCACCATAGGCGATTGACATCACGTCGAAGTCACGTCCGATCTGCTTGTAGATAGGTGACCAGTTGTAGAGGTTCTCTGCCTGAACGAACACCTTTATGGCTGAGAAGCCAGCCTTGCTGATGAGCTTCTTAGGGAGAGAGTAACCGATCTGTACGTTCTTGATGTTGAGGTAACCGATATTGAAGAGGAATCTGTCGATAGGGGTGTTGTTGATGTACTTGGAGTATGGGTTGTCATGTCCCTTGATGAGTGCGTTTCCTGTAGAGATACGAGGAAGGAGAGCATCAGGGTTGTCTTCTGTCCATACATTCTCAGTGAGCCACTTGGTAAGAGGACCGTTTGAGTTGGTGAACTGATTCCAGAAGAGGTGCTTTCCACCTGGTGCCCAGTCCTGATGCATCACACCGTTGAAATCGATGCTCGCATAGATTCCGTTCCACTCGGCATTGAATCCGAAGGTGTAAGGGCATCTTGCATAGGCATTACCGATGATGGTCTGGTCACCTGAGTCGTCAACAGTCTGAGCGCCGGCGTCGATGGCACCGCTGTTGTCGAGATCCTTGATCCATACGTCGCCGACATAGGTTTTCTTGTCCTTGTTGGTAGCGTACTTGGTATTTACATAAGGACGGACTACTGACTTTCCTGTCTCATCGACATAGTTCATTGCATTGTCGATCTGATCCTGTGTCTGGAAGATACCGTTTGACTGGAAGCCCCAGATCTCGCCGAGACGCATTCCCTCACGGAAGATACCGTTGCCGTACGCACCCTCAGGGTTGCCCTCGTAGCGGTCGATGATCGACCAGTTGTTGCTGATGGCGCCACGTGCACCGAAGTGGAATGGCTTGCCGGCAACCATCCATGAATCATTGTAGCTGAGAGAAACTTCCCAACCATAGTTGGACATGTCGGCGTAGTTGCCCTTCGCAGCTTCTGTACCGTAAACTGAAGGATGTGAAAGACCGTCAGCAAGCATGTTGATATTGCGGCGGATATAGTAGTCTGCAGAGAGATCCACGCGGTTGCCGAGGAATGACATGTCGGCACCGACGTTGAAAGTCTTGAGAGTTGACCATGTGAACTGAGAATTGATCTCGTCAGGATACTCAAGGGTGTTGGTGGTGCTGCTGCCGTTGATGACCTTGTCCTTGTTCTGCTTGATGCCGAACAGGGTCTCGTATGCATAAGGGCCTGAGCTGTTGCCATCACCGAGCTCACCATAGGATGTACGGAACTTGAGGCTGCTGATGATCATAGGATTCACATGCCACCAAGGCTCCTGGCTCACACGCCATCCGAGGGATGCTGAAGGGAAGAAGCCCCACTGGTTGCCGAGAGAGAAGTATGAAGAACCGTCATAGCGGGCATTGATCTCGAGAAGATATCTGTCTGCGTATGAGTAGTTGATACGTCCGAACACGCCTGCGAGTCTGCGGACTGTGAGACGGTTGGTGAACTCATCCGGCTTGCCGGTACCTACATATGTAGGATCGCCGAGGTTGCCTGAGCTGTCTGCAGAAGGCTCACCGAGTGCGAAGTTGTAGAGGTTGCCTGCGCCTGCGTTTGCAAGCTCGAGACCTCTCTTGCGGATGGAAACCTCGCGATAATCCCTCTTCTCATAGTTGCCGCCGGCCATGACTTTCATGTAATGACGGCCAAATGTATTCTCGTACTCTGCGATGAGGTTTGCGAGCTGAGTCTGAGTCTCACGGTTCTTCTCGCGCACAGCCTGCTTGTAGAGGTTCTTGGCAGCGAGGAGAGTGGTGACGGTACCCTCAGTCTCTGAATAGAATGGAGAAACATGCTCCTGAGTGACTCTCATGCCCTTGTCTCTGAAGGTGTAGTCACCCTTCACGCGGAGAGTATTCTTGAAGAAAGATGCCTCGAAGCCTGTTGTGGTCCTGAATGACTTGGTGAGCTTCTTCTTGGTGTTGTACTTGGAGACATCATTGCCCATGAGGTCGCCATAGAGACCTGAGAGAATGGCTGAACCAGCCTTTGTGAATGACCCGTCAGGGTTGTAGACCTCCCATGTAGGGGCACCGTAAGTGTAGAGCTGAGCCTCTGGAGTAGAAAGACCATCACCCTTGGTAGCGGTTGCCATATAGATATTGTCATAGGTATAATCTATATTCTCGCTTATCTTGAGCCACTTGGTGACCTGAGAGTTGATCTTGCTGCGGATGTTGAATGTATTGTACTGGTCAGCATCACCCACGTAAAGACCTGAATAATCGTAGTAACGGCCTGAGATGAGGTAGTTGACCTTGCCTGAAGAGCCGTTTACAGAGAGGTTGTGAACCTGTGAGGATGCATGATCCTTATAAATATAGTCATACCAGTCTGTGTTGCCGTAGTATGTGTAAGCACCCTTTGAGCTGACGATGGTCTTGCCATTGTTCTCGGCATAACCGGCGGCGAGGACTGAAGGATCGATCTTGGCTGGCTCAAGGTTGGATACTGTCGCATACTTGCCCTGATAGTTGTAATAACCCTGAGCGATGAACTTTGAATACGCCTCACCGTCTGTAACGAGGTCAGGGAGAGCCGTAGGAGTCATCATGCTGAAGTTTGAAGAGTAGCTGACGCTCACATGATCCTGCTTTACAGGGTTCTTGGTGGTGATGAGGACAACACCATAAGCAGCCCTTCCACCATAGATGGAAGAAGCAGCGGCATCCTTGAGGACGGAGATGCTCTCGATATCATTAGGGTTGATGAGGGAGAGGTCACCGTCAAGTCCGTTGTACTCGACACCGTCCACGAGGACGAGAGTATTGGACTCGGTAGGGATGTTAGGGTTTCCGATCACAGAGTTGCCACGGAGAGCATAGCCATAAGCCGTACGGTATGGCGCGCCGTCAGTCACCTGGATATCCATGTTGGTGGTCACACCGGTAAGGAGCTGGTCGAGGTTGGCGGTCGCCTTGTTCTCGAGCCTGTCAGCCTTGACCTGATCGACTGCACCTGTGAGGTTCGCCTTCTTGATGGAGCCGTATCCGACAACAACTACATCATCCAGGACTGTAGAATCTCCTGCAAGAGCCACATTGACCTGAGTCTTGCCGGCAATGGCGACTTCCTGATCCTTGAAGCCGATGAAAGAAACGACAAGAGTCGCATTGGACTTTGCCGCGATAGAGTACTTTCCGTCAAGGTCCGTGATGGTACCGACGGTAGTGCCTTTGACCATGACACTTGCACCGGGAAGAGGTTCACCCTTGTCATCGGTGACCACGCCCTTGACGGTAATTGTATTACCGGCAGCGCTTTGACTGACGTCGGCAGGAGAAGCCGCCGCCCTCATTGAGAGAGGGGCGAGAGCGAGCACCATCATGATGCCGACACGGATAATGAATCTGTAATTCATAATCGTTGTTTTTTTGTGTTAGTATATGTGATATAACTTGTCCAGTTTGCGCACAATCGTTTGCGCAAGTACAAATATAATAAAAAAACAACTCCGTGAAAAATTTCTGACAAGCAATTTGCGAAAAGAAAAATAATTCTTTCTTTTGCACCAGAAACTAACGGCCATGGCAACAGACACCCTTGACAGCATCGCTAAGAAATGCGGCTGCTCCGTATCTACCGTCTCCCGCGTCCTCAGCGGCAAGGCGCACAGTTATCGTATCAGTGAAAAGACCGAAAAGAGGGTGCTGGAGGAGGCCGGAAGAGCCAACTACCAGCCGAGCCAGATCGCAAAGAGTCTCAGACTCGGGAAGACCGACACCATAGGTCTCCTGATCCCAAGCATAGATGACACTTTCTTTTCCAGCATCACCAGCGTGATCATCAGAGAAGCAAGAAAACACGGATACAAGGTGGTTTCAGCCGAGACACAGGAGGATGAAAGGAACGAGCTTGAAGGTCTCAGCACCCTGATGGCCAGCAATGTCGACGGCATCATCGCCATCCCGAGCGGAGAGAAATCATCCGTGTATGAAGATGTGAAGCGCAGAGGAATTCCTACCGTGATGCTCGACCGATACTATGAAGATATCCACGACATAGATGTGGTCTCGACCGACAATTACCAGGCCGCCAGGATGGCAGTGGACCACCTGGTCAGCATGGGCCACAGACGGATAGGCTGCGTCCAGGGAAACTCAGATACCGTAACTTCCAGAGTCCGGGCCAGAGGATATCGCGACGCCATGAAAAGCCATGGCCTTGAGGCCAGCATCATGCTGAAAGGAAGTGAATTCTCGATAGAGAGCAGCTATGACAGCACCAGGGACATGCTTTCAGACAACTGTCCCCCTACCGCCATACTCGCACTCAGCAACAAGATCCTCCTCGGAGCCATACGCAGCATTCAGGAAAAAGGCCTGAGGGTTCCGGAAGACATCTCCATACTCTCATTCGACGACAACAGCCTTTTCAACTTCCTGTCGCCCAAGATCACCTGCATCGCGCAGCCGGTGCATGAGATGGGACTGAAAGCTGTCGAGACCCTTATCGCCAAGATAAAAGGCGAGACGGAGACATCCAGGATGTTCCTCTCGCCCTCACTTGTCATCAGGGAATCTGTAAAAAGAATCTGAGCTACCTGTTCCAGACCACTTCGTATGGCATTCTGGCCAGCATGAAGGACTCCTTCTTCCCCATATCGAACATCTTCGCCCAATCTGCCGCCGAAGAAGCGAGCGATGCGAAAGGTGTGTCCTGGAATATCTGAGCCACCTCAGTGGTTCCGTTCATCTTCTGCATGAGCATCTCAAGTGTTGTCTGGGTCTTCGGATATGCCTCGACCTTCCAGTTGTTGAGATTGCCTGCCTCATAATCCTCGGAAACGAGATTCGCCGCGTAGCGGATGGCATCCTCGAGTGTACCCAGCTCATCGACGAGGCCTATCTCGACAGCCTCCGAACCGGCCCATACCCTGCCCTGAGCGATAGAATCCACATAATCCGGAGTGAGATCCCTGCCACCAGACACGATGGAAACGAATCTGCCGTAGATATCCTCGACTGCATCCTGCATGTAGGCATACTCATCAGAATCGAAAGGACGCATCATGGAAAGCATGTCGGAATGCCTGTTGGAGTTGACCGGAGTGAATGTCACATGGGCGATCTTCTTCATGGTGCCGCTGAAATCCGGAATCATGCTGAACACACCGATGGATCCGGTGAGAGTGGTCGGGTCTGAGAATATCCTGCTGCACGCAGCGGAAATCCAGTAACCGCCGGAAGCAGCGTAGTTTCCATAGGATGCGATGACAGGCTTGACCTCATTCATCCTGTCTATCTCGGCCTTGATCTTTTCAGATGCGAGTACGCTTCCTCCAGGTGAGTTGACACGGAAGACTACTGCCTTCACAGTCGAATCCGCCCTTACCTTCGCAATGATGGAAGCGAACCTGTCGCCAGCGACATCCCTTGAATCGGTACCGTCAACGATGTTGCCGTCGGCATAGATGACCGCAATCTTCTGCTTAGCCTTCGGAGCGACTGCGCTGACATTTGTCACATAGTCTGCAAAGTTGATGAATTTAACGTCCTTATAGCTGTCGACAACAGCGAGTGACGCAAGCTTATCCTTGAGTTCCTCAGAAGTGAGGAGACCGTCCACGAGACCGGCATTGAGGAAATCCTCGGGCGAATTGAGCACAAGACCATCTATCATGGCGTTGAGCTGATCTGCAGAGAGTCCCCTGCTCTCAGCCATTTCTTTTGAATATGTACTCCAGATCGCAGATATCATGGCACGGTTCTGCTCCATGTTCTCAGGGCTGGCCTCGCTCTTGATATACATCTCGCCCGCAGACTTGTACTTTCCATGGCGGATGAGCTGGACGTTCACACCCAGCCTGTCAAGAATGTCCTTCAGGAAATAGAGCTGACCGCTGATGCCGAAGAACATGGAAGTGCCGCCCTGATGCGAGGTCATGTATATCTTGTCGGAAACCGAAGCCAGATAATAACCGCTGTTGGTTACCACGTCCATATAGGACACTATCGCCTTGCCGTTCTTCCTGAAGTTCTCAAGAGCCTTGCGGAGCTCATAGAGATGGCCCATGCCCAGCTGGGCTGATTCGGGCTTGAGATAGATATACTGGATGGAGTTGTCGTAAGCTGCTGCATTGATGGCCTGAACCGCATCCCAGAGACCGACCGTCTGCATGTCGATGCCCTGGAGCATGCTGATCGGATCAGCCTCCTGCGCCTGCTCCGCCACAGTCACCTTGGTCATGTCCATCAGGAGCACGCCCTGCTTTGGAAGGGCGGTGGTGGCCGAGCCTGCAGCTGCCACAGCGGAGAGGAAAGTCACGCCGATGATAAATGTCAGGATAGAACAGATGAAGACGCCGCATATCACCGCGAGCACCATTTTAACGAATTCTTTCATATGCGTAATATTACTTGACGAAGCAAAATTACTAAAAATTCTTACATTTGCAGACTCAATTCATACAAGGACACAAAATGGCACAGAAACCTTCAATTCCAAAGGGTACCCGCGATTTCGGCCAGCAGGAAATGGCCGAGAGAAACTATATCTTTGACACCATAAAGTCAGTATTCAGGACTTACGGATACTCACAGATAGAGACTCCGGCACAGGAGAACCTCTCCACCCTGCTCGGCAAGTATGGCGATGAAGGCGACAAGCTCCTTTTCAGGATACTCAATTCCGGAGATGCATTCTCGGGAATCGATTATGACAGTTTCAGGCTTGAAGGCACAGAGGACGGATACAACAGCAAGGCCCTCTCCCTCAAGGTCTGTGAAAAGGGACTCAGATATGACCTCACCGTGCCGTTCGCGCGCTTCGTCGTGCAGCATCAGAATGAGCTCTCATTCCCATACAAGAGATTCCAGATCCAGCCTGTATGGCGTGCAGACCGTCCTCAGAAGGGACGTTACCGCGAGTTCTACCAGTGCGATGTGGATGTGATCGGCAGCAAGTCACAGCTCAACGAGCTCGAGCTGGTGCAGATCGTGGACAGAGTGTTCACCCTGCTTGACGTCAATGTCCTCATCAAGATCAACAACAGGAAAGTGCTCACAGGCTTCGCTGAGATCAGCGGCTTCCCGGACAAGGTGGTGGATATAACCGTAGCCATCGACAAACTCGACAAGATAGGGCTCGAGGCTGTGGAAGAAGAGATGAAGGAGAAGGGCCTGACAGAGGGGGCGGTAGCGGTGATCGAGCAGATCCTGAGCCTTTCCGGCGACACGGCTGCAAAGATCGCAAGCATGCGCACACTCATGAACGGAGGCTCCGCTTCCGGCATCGTGTCCGAGACCGGCCTCAAGGGACTTGATGAGCTCGAGGAGCTTTTCGGATTCATAGACGCAGCCGGCATCTGCCACTCTGTGGAGATCGATCTCAGCCTCGCACGAGGACTCAACTACTATACAGGCGCCATCTTCGAGGTCAAGGCCCTCGACTGGCAGATCGGAAGCATCTGCGGAGGCGGACGCTACGACAACCTCACCGGCATCTTCGGCCTGCCTGACATGTCCGGAGTCGGCGTGTCATTCGGCGCAGACCGCATCTATGACGTGCTCAAGGGACTGAACAAGTTCCCGGAGGGTCTCCGTTCCAGCACAAGACTCCTGTTTGCGAACATGGGTCAGCAGGAGCTTCTTTATGTCCTGCCTGTCGCAAAGGCTCTCAGAGAAGCCGGTGTCAGTGTCGAGATCTACCCTGAGGCATCCAAGCTCAAGAAGCAGTTTGACTTCGCGGACCGCAAGGCCATTCCATTCCTGTCGATCACAGGAGGCAACGAGGTGGAAAGCGGCATCGTGAACATCAAGAACCTGACATCCGGAGAGCAGAAGTCATTTGCCAAGGATGACATCCAGGGTATCATCGACTTCATCGGATAAGAGTCAGATACCTGACACATAAAAAGAAAGAAGCTCAGATCGCTCTGAGCTTCTTTTTTATTCGTTGTTTTCGATAAGCTTGATCTGTGTCACGATGCAGGTCAGGAGCTTCTCCATGATGATAGGCTTGGTGATGAAATCATTTGCACCGAGCTTGAAGCCCTTGACGATATCCTCGTTGGAGTTGAGTGCAGAAAGGATGACGATGTGTATGCCTTCTGTCTCAGGGTTGGCGCGGAGCCTTCTGATGACCTCGAATCCGTCGATGCCGGGCATCATGAGGTCAAGCAGGATGAGATCCGGCTTCTCCTCAGCCACAGAATCGAGGGCCTTCTGGCCGTTTGCAGCAGTCTTGAACTTGAAGTTGAATTTGCTCAGCATCTTCTTGATGAGGAGAAGATTCAGTGGAACGTCGTCAACTGCCAGCAGTGTGTATTTCGAGAAATCAAGGTCCTGTGAGTAGAATGGGGTCATACCTTTCTGAATTTTAACATTATCCGAGGATACTTTTATCCTTTTCGCAAATATAGCAATTAATGAAATAAAAGCAAGAACATTGTATTTCAAAGAATTTCTTTATTTTTGTGCCAACTGTGAATTCCTGACCATGAGAACTGTTTTATTCTTCATCATAGCGGCAGCATGTTTTTTCTGGCCTCTCAGGACAGCCGTAAGACCTAAACGAAAAGTCATTCCCGCCCAAAAGATAATGATGGCCACAATGGCCTGCACCGGACTGGTATTCTGCCTGCTCGGATGCTTTTCCATAAAGTCCCTCTACGGCAATATCTGGATGGAACTCGGATACTCCACCATCATCCCGTTCATCGGGGTGTTCTATTTCCTTTTCATCAGATCCCTCACGGACAAGGAAGGGGTCAGGGTCAAGGATCTGTCCGTCCTCATCCCAGTGATACTCCTGATCATCTCCGGCTACGCATTCGACATCATGTCCGGGAAGGAGCAGTGGTCTCAGTATGTGACAGCCGTGTACAACGGCCAGTCCGTCGACAGGGCCGACCTCAGCACCATCAACAAGGCACGCATCCTCGGAGGATTCTGGCTCCAGAGGCTGTTCATCCTGGCGGAGCTTCTTGCTGCGCTCTTCTATGGCTCCAGACAGCTCAGGGTCTACAACCACGAGCTTGAGAACTATTATTCCGAGCTCAAGGGACTTGCAGACAGCATGAACACCTACACTGCTGCATTCACCTGGATCACAGCCATCGTAGTCACAACCTTCACCCTTTCCGACAACATCCTCGCCGGCAGGCTCAGCCCGCTTACAGTGATTGCCGCCATCCTGGCAGTCCTCACGGTATTCTCCATCGGCAGCTACACACACAGTCTGGAGAGAAGCGCAAAGGACGTGGCTGAAATGGCTGAGGAAGATGCCAAGAGGAACGCCGCGGCCGCTCCGCAGTTCACAGCCGCCGAGAGCCCTATCGAGAAGTACACCAAGGCACTCAGGGAGGCTGTGGCAGAAAAGATCTACCTCGAGCCGGGCCTTGAGCTCACCGACCTGGCAGACAGGATAGGAACCAACAGAACCTATCTATCCAATATCATCCATGAGGAGTACGGGCAGAACTTCTCAGAGTTCATCAACTCCCGCCGCATCTCGTATGCCATCAAGATGATGACCGAGACCGAGGAGCAGTTCCCGGTACGTTATGTAGCCATGAAGTGTGGATACAACTCGCTTCAGTCGTTCTACAACAACTTCGCCAAGTACACCGGAGGCAAGACCCCGGCGTCATTCCTGAAGAAATAGTCTGTCATCTGCGTTTGAGCGACGCCAGGATGAATCCCGTGAAGAACAGCACCAGCGTGCCCAGAGCGATGGACAGGCTGAGGTGGATGAATCCCGGCAGCGGAAGAATCTTCTGACCGAAAGTGATATAGACCACCACCAGCACGCCCATGACGGTCGCGATCGCGGCCTGGGTGCTCGTGGTGCGCCTGGAGAATATTCCGAGGAGGAACAGACCCAGCATGCCTCCGCTCAGCACACTCTGCATCGACCACCATGCGGTTAGGGCGCTCTTGACGTTCATGACCGCAACTGCGACTCCGATGGCAAGAACGGTAAGCACCACCGTCATGGAACGGAGGAAGCGGATATTTCGGCTTTCGCCTGCCTTCTCCGGCAGGAAGCGCTTGAAGTAGTCCTCGAGCAGTACGGTCGAGCCGGAATTGAGGGTCGCTGCGATGGTGCTCATTGCGGCGGCGATGATGGCAGCCACAAGCAGTCCGCTTAGACCGTGCGGAAGACGGTTGACGATGTACCATGGGAAGACGGCATCAGACTGGGCCGCCACTTCCGAAGGTATCATGCCCGGATGGGTGGATCCGAATATCCACAGCCCGGTGCCGATCAGCACGAACAGCAGGGTGCCGGGGATGTACATCATGGCTCCGGAGAATGCCGAGCGCACCGCTGAACGGTCATCCTTTGCGGCGATATACCTCTGGGTGAAGCTCTGGTCGATGCCGAAATTCTGGAGATTGACACACAGGCCGTAGCCGAATGACACCCAGAAGGTCTCGGTTCCCCATTCGCGGAGGCTGAATGAGCCCAGCGAGAACTTGCCGGCATCCCATGCCATGCGCATGCCCTCTCCCACCCCGCAAGGGGTGTCGATGATCAGGGTCACTATCACGGCGATGGTGCCCACAATGAGGATGAGCGACTGGATGGCATCCGCCCATATCACGGCCTTGAACCCGCCGAGCATGGAATAGAGCATGGTCACAATGCCGGTGATGATGATGATCCACAGGCATGAGAAACCCAGCGCCGACTTGAGCGTCAGCGCCAGAAGGAACAGGATGACACCGCTTCGGGCAGTCTGCATCACGAGGAAGCATGCGCTCGCATAAATGCGCGCCCATGGTCCGAAGCGTTCTTCCAGATAGGTGTATGCCGATATGGAATTTGTCTTGCGATAGAACGGAACGAACCACTTCGCGGCCACGAACGCCGCAATCGGCACCGTCAGGGTCAGCACGAAACAGTTCCAGTTGGAAAGGTACGCCTTCGCCGGGAGGGCAAGGAAGGAGATCGAGCTGACCTGTGTCGCGAAGATGGACAGGGCAATGGCCCAGGTCGGGATCCTGCCGCCTCCGGACATGAAGGTGCCTGCATCCTTCGCGCCCTTGCGGAAATAGAAGGAGCAGCCGAAAAGCACGATACCTATGAGGTAAATCGCGATGATGGCCAGGTCAAGGGGACTTGTCTGCATAGGCTATGCCTCACGGAATGCCTTGATGGAATTGCGGAAGCCCTCGAGCATGGCACCGGTATCGCTCCTCACCGCCATGTAATCGACACCGCGGCGCTTCCATGCCTCGTACTCCACTTCGAGAGAGACTCCGAGAAGCACTCCGGCCGCCTTTGCCTTGCGTGCGACCTCATCATATGCTGCAGCCACATCAGGATCATCCCACTGGCCGGCCTTTCCCATCGATGCTGATAAGTCGTACGGACCTACAAGGACAGAATCAAGTCCCGGGAGGGCAAGGATGCGGTCAAGGTCGCGGACCGCGTCGATATGCTCTATCTGGAGAATGACCATAGGATCATGCGCCGAAGCGTCCCAATACTCCTTCATGTCGGCAGCTCCGTAATCGAGTCCGCGGCGGAATCCGCATCCGCGGTTGCCTACAGGAGGATAACGCATGGCCGCAATGGCGAGGGCAGCCTGCTCCGCGTTCATGACCATAGGCACGATGATGCCCGCAGGACAGAAATCGATCACCTTCTTTATCTCGGTGTGGTCACACGCCGGCACCCTGTAGAAGGAGGCGCAGTCTGTGCCCCGCACCGCCATCATGTGATGCATTGCGGTGTTGCGGTCGATCTCGCCATGCTCTCCGTCGATGAACACGAAGTCGAATCCCGCAGCAGCCACCACCTCGGTGACAGCCGGATCTGAAAATGAAACGCACCCTCCCAGAGGGCACTTCCCCGCCTTTACCTTGGCCAGGAATTTCTCAAGATTATTGATTTCCATGTTATATTGATTATTGTATCATTATTGTGCGCAAACGATTTCGCATATCCCAAAATTACGCACTATGCCGTAAAAAGAAAAGAGTTCCGCGAGAAAAATTTGCAGATTCAAAAAAAAGCACTACCTTTGTAGTCCAACATCGCGGGATAGAGCAGTTGGTAGCTCGTCGGGCTCATAACCCGGAGGCCGGAGGTTCGAGTCCTTCTCCCGCTACTAGAACGGACATCTCATCAAGAGGTGTCCGTTTTTCGTATGTGGATGCCTCAACAGAAGTGCCTACAACGGCGATTTGTCTGAAAAATTTGTTCATTCCATCGGTTCGATACGCCTTATCTACGTTATCCCACTTTACTCCTGTTGGGAATACAAGGTTTTGTATCTTCTGGCATACATCAAAGTCCATTCTACGCCAGTAAGAGCCCATTTTTTGACTCACATCTATGACGTTCGATAGATATTCCGCTTCATCATTGGCAATGCCATCCAATTTGGCTAGTAACGCCTCTGCCTCGCGCTTTTCCGCCTTCAATTGAGCCTGCACCGACTCATACACATCTCTGTCTATTTCGTCAATCGCCCATCTCATTTGCGCCTTCTTCAACTTCGTATCAATGGTTGCGAGGTTCTTTTCCACAAGGTCCCTATCAATGTCGTTGCTATGCTCACGCTCCTCGAACTTATGCCTCGCCACACTTTCCAGAACAGACTTCCATTCATCTGGCAAGACGAGCGTATCCAGCACTTCTGCGTAGGCATCGTGCAACACTTGCGATGAGATGTTTGTCCTCAGTCAAAGATTGATGGTATGGCATACTATGTGCTTATGCAAAGCCATATCGTTTAAGCTTTTTTATGAAAAGAATCATTGTACTGATTGCAATTATTGCATCGTCTATCTCTATGAGCGCACAAACCAAGTCTGTGAATTTGGAGTTGCTTGGAGCAAATGGCTTGGCCGGAATTAACTTTGACACTCGATTCAAGGGCAACTACGGATTCGGTTACAGTGTCGGTCTTGGTTACGGATTCTCAAGCACAAATATCGACTTTGCCGAAACTGCGGGAAGAGATGGCGTGAACCACCAAGCGGTCGTTCCTGTTGAATTAAATTACCTGTTCGGTAAGCACAATAGCCATTTCGTCTTGGGTGCTGGCTTAGTTGGTGGAGTTGTTATCAATGAGGCTGTAAAAAAGCCATCCTTCGGTGGAACTGCTTTTGCTGATATAGCCTATAGATATCAGAAACCTAAAGGATTCAACTTTTCCATCGGTATGAAGCCGAACCTACAAAACGCACTCTATCCATACCTCAGTGTAGGTTTCTCATTCTAAAACATCAGTATCAGCATAACTTTTTAAGTTACATTGACACAAAGCGAGGAGGCAAATCTGCCCCCTCGCTTTGATTATGTTGATACAATTCTATTTTGATACACCACCGACCATTGTGATGATACTATCTTTTGTAAATCCGCTAACGCCATCACCTTTTGCTAACAACGTTCGGTATATCGTCAGGTCACGTGATGGAGAAGTTCGCGCAGGAAATACTGGACAAACTGCACGGAGTTCTGCCGTTCTAGGAGAAGGCACCACCGCCGGAATATACGACCTCCGGCGGCTAAAGATCAAGCGCTGCGGGGAGCTCGCCACAAGGGCTCTCCTCGCGCTTGACTTTTGCCCGG
>JAGHSA010000038.1 GCA_018066125.1 Candidatus Cryptobacteroides onthequi
GACCTATTGTTACGACTGACATGTGCTCGATACCGGAGTAGGCGAGCATACGCTTCACATTGCTTATCCTTGCCATGTAGATGGTCGCGATGAAGAGTGTCAGGATCGCAGTGACGAGCATGAGCATACGTGCCCAGTCTCCGACAGGCGTGCCGTTGATCGACGCGTAGATCCTGAAGATTCCGCAGAATCCGAGATTCATCAGTGCACTTGCAAGGAGGGCTCCGGCCGGTGCAGGGGCCTTGTCCTTGGCGTCAACTCCGGCTGTGAACATAGGGAAGAGTCCAAGCTTCGCTGTGTATCCTGCAAAGATGAAGATAAAGCCGAGTGTCATCCAGAATCCGTTGAGTGTCGATGTGTGCGCCATGAGGTCAGAGTAGAAAAGCTCTGAGCAGCCGTCATGGAGCAGCGCAAGGCTTATGAAGAGGATTCCCACGAACACGAAGCAGATGCTGATCGCACATACGAAGACATACTTCCATGTGGCCTCGAGCGCAAGCTTGCTGCGGTGATGGTAGATGAGGACACCTGCACTGAGAGTGGTGATCTCGGTGAAGATCCATGTCACTGCGGCATGGTTTGCGAGGTAGCCCATGGTCATTGCGGCGATGAGCAGGACACATGATGCCCAGTACGCTGCCGCGCTGCTGGCAGGAGCCTCAGGCCTGGTGAGGTAGATGCGGCTGTGGAGCAGAGCCGGGAAACTGATGATGCTGAGTGTCAGAAGCAGGATGAGCCCCATTGCGTCATAGGTGAAGTAGCTGAGCTCTGTGGTGCCCTGGTGCATAAGTCCGTGGACCGTAAGCATGGTCTGGACTCCCAGGAAAAGCACTCCCAGGATGGTGGAGAAGGCTCTTGAACGGCTGAATGCCAGACCGGATACGATGCAGACAACTGCTGCGAGATATATGGCTGTGATCATGGCGTCTAGTCTTTAAGTCTGCTGAGGGAGTCGATGTCCACATCATGGAACACGTCTCCGATCTTGTTTGCGAAAATTCCGAGGATGAACACGGATGCGAAGATGTCGAGCATCACTCCAAGGTTCACCATGGCAGGCATCTCATTGCCGACTGCGAGCGAGAGGATGAATACTCCGTTCTCGATCACGCAGTATCCGACCACATGGGTGAGGATCTTGCGGCGTGACACGATGAGATAGAGGCCGGTGAAGATGGCTGAGACGGCTCCTACGAAGAAGAACTTGTCCAGGAACAGGTCATCGATGCTTCCGGAAAGAAGTATGGCTCCCACCACAATGCCGACAGTGATGAGAAGGGAAACGAAGTTCGGCAGATAAGGCTCTGTCTCTCGGGTGATGTTGTTGTGCCTGATGATCCTCTCTATGCAGTACGGCATGGCCGCTGCCTTGAACACTATGGTCTCGAGGAGAATGATGATCAGGTTGAAGATATTGAACTCCTTGAGATGGAATGCTGCCACCAGGAAGAGCAGGATGCCCTGATACACCAGGATCTTGATATAGTTCCTCATCCTGTTGGCTATGGCCAGATAGAAGAGGGTGGCGAGGAATATGATGATGAATGTTTCCAGCATGGCTCGTTATACAAGTTGTCCGGACATGAGCATCACTCCGAAAACCGCCAGGAGAGCGATGCATGCCAGCGTGAATATGAACTGAGGGTTGTGGTTCATCCTGAAACGTGCCGAGAATGACTCATTGAGGCCGATGATGACCGCGCAGAGCACCTGCACTGCAAGGAAGACCGGTATGCCGTATCCCACAGGGATGCTGCCGATGAAGAGGTTGGCGATGAGCGCGGCATACATGGCGAACTTGAGATATCCGGTCACGAAGATGAGACCGAGGTCGATGCCGCTGTTGTCGAGGACCATCACCTCGTGAATCATGGTGAGCTCCAGATGGGTCTTCGGGTCATCGACAGGCATGCGGCTGTTCTCTACCATCGCGAGTACCAGGAAGATGAACGCCGCGATGCAGGCGAGGGCCCAGCTCATCGGGCTGCTCGGATGCAGGTCTGCGAATATGCTCTGGAATGAGCTGTGTCCGGTCATGAGGGCGAGCGAGCCCATGATGAGGAAGAATGCAGGCTCTGCGAGCATGGAATATGTCGCTTCACGTGAGGCGCCCATGCCCTCAAAGCTCGATCCTGTGTCGAGCGCTCCTATGATGCAGAAGAACTTGCCGAGTGCGAGTGCGTATGCGAAGAATACGAAGTCGCCGCTGAAGCTGATGAGTCCGGCCTGGTTGCCGAAAGGCACGCAGAGGCATGCGATGATGACGGATGCCAGATATACTGCGGGAGCTGTCTTGAATACGGGACCTGTGGTTTCGCTGTAGACCGAGCCTTTGCGGAAGAGTCGGATGACGTCCTTTATCGGCTGCATGATGCCGGGACCTTTCCTGCCGGCGCTGATGCTCTTGACACGGCCTATGATGCCGTTGAAGAAGAGCGCTGAGATGAGAATGAGTATCAGACTTGTCATGGCGCTAGCGGAAGATTATGCTTATGATAAGCGTGAATACGATGAAGATGATGCCGTAGAGCACATAGAACTGCATCTTTCCGTTCTGCAGGAAAGAGAAGCGGTCTGTGAAGCGGCGGTATGCGTCCAGAGGCTTGTCGATGAGGTTGCTCTCGAGCTTGTCATAGGACTCCGACTCGAAGTGGCCTGAGGCAGGGAAGATCTCGGTAGGGATCTCCTGTTCCTTTCTGGTGCCGAGGATGAATGAGAAGAGCTGGACGTAGGTCTTGACAAATGATGTCGCGGTGTACTGGATGCGTGGGGTGCCTTCGGTGTAGCCGCATCCCCAGGTCGGTCCCTCACTCACCTGGCGCCTGGTGTTGTGCCTGCTCTTTGCGGTGTAGATGAGTCCCGCGAGCAACAGCAGTATGAGCCCTGCAAAACCGACATGTCCCAGATCGGCGGTCATCGCGAGTGCGGAGCTGCCGGCGTAAGGGAAACATGCGAGCGCGCTGCCTGCGAGACGGGCGTAGAATGAAGGGAAGATGCCTATCGAGAGCATGATGAGGGCTTCCGCCGCAAGGGGGATGATGCGGCATGGCTCCATCTCATGCGCCTCGGTCTCTGTTCTCGGGCTGCCGAGGAATATGATGCCGAATGCCTTGGTGAAGCACAGGATGGCGAGTCCTCCGATCATCACGAGCGCGAGGATGGAGAATACGGCTCCGGTGGTCACGCCCGGCTCGGCGCCCTGCATCCATCCGAAGAGTCCGCTGTAGATGAGGAACTCGGAGATGAATCCGTTCATAGGCGGGAGTCCGCAGATGGCGATGGAGGCTGTCAGGAAGAGTGCTGCAGTCCATGGCATCTTCTTGGCCAGACCGCCGAGACGCTCGATGTCAAGGGTGTGGGTGCCGTGATAGACATTGCCGGAGCAGAAGAAGAGCACGGACTTGAACAGGGCGTGGTTGAGCGTGTGCAGAAGTGCACCTGCAAATCCGAGACTGGCGAGTGCGGCGTTGCCGTTGCCGGCTCCGATGCAGCCGAGTCCTATGCCCATGCCAATGATGCCGATATTCTCGATGCTGTGGTATGCGAGCAGCTTCTTGAGGTTGTGCTGGAGGATGGCCATCATCACTCCGTAGAGGCCTGAGATGGCCGATACTGCGAGAATGACCGCGCCGGCAGCGACAAAGTCGATGCTGAACAGGGTGATCATCCTGAGAATGCCGAAAATGCCGATCTTGATGATGACTCCCGACATCACACCTGAAATGTGAGCCGGAGCAGCCGGATGGGCGTACGGGAGCCAGGTGTGGAACGGCACGAAGCCCGCCTTGACTGCGAAGCCTGCGAACAGGAGCATGAATGCCGCCATGCCGTTGCTGCCGGCACAGTAGCGCGGTATGGCGCTGAATGAGTATGATCCCGTCTTCGCGGCGATCATCATGAAACCGGCGGTGAGAAGTACCACCGAAATGTGTGACTGGATAAAGAAATTGATGCCTGCCTTGATGGTTTCAGGCTTTTCGCTCTCATAGATGACGAGGAAGAACGAACTGAGTGCCATGATTTCCCAGCTGACGAGGAACGCGATGGAGTTCTCCACCACGCAGAGCAGCATCATGGATACGTATGCGACAGCATAGCTGATCCAGTGGAGAGTGTTCCTGAGAGGCCTGCCGCTGTAATGCTTCATGTAGCCTGTCCCATATATCGCGCCGCATGCGAACACGATGGTGAATATGGCCATGAACCACAGCGAAAGCCCGTTCAGAGGTATCGATGACAATGATGATAAAATAGCTTTCATCTCTAGGTTTTAAAATGCGGCGCAAAGGTACACAAATTATGGGTTAATAAAAATTTTTATTTATTATTGCGGAGGGACTCAGGTACGATTGATAATATGTAGTATATTTGTGGGTGTTTGGGGCATTCAGATGTTTTTCACTTAGATTGAGAATGATATGAAAGATCAGTTCAGCTATCTTGACACAGTAGATTTCGCCGCTACGGTGTGCGACAGGGAAGGAATAGTCCTTTACCAGAATGAGCGTGCGATCAGGCGCGACGGAGATGTGACGGGCAAAAACCTGTATAACTGTCACGGAGAGAAGGCCGGTCAGATGATACGCCACATGATGGAGACAGGTATGACCAATACGTATCAGATCATCCGTCACGGGAAGCACAAGCTGCTGCATCAGACTCCTTGGTTTGACGAGAGCGGTGCTGTGGCGGGACTCATTGAGCTGGCGATCGATCTTCCGGACAATATGCCCGTGCTTGACAGGGATAATGTCTGAAGACGATGAAGGCTCATTTATTCGGTACGGAAGGCTGCTCGCGAGGAGGAGATCAGGGCGCATGGACGTCCCGTTTCCGCCAGGACTGTCCTGCACAAGTCGCGGAAGGCTTATGACCGCAAAAGGAACAAGAAGATAGAGCTCGACTGAGTCATGGACGCACTTTCTATGCAATTCTCGAAGGTTTTTCCTCTGCTGATCGCCAAGGCGGAGAGGAAAGGCCGTACCCGCAGCGAGGTACTGGAGGTGACCGCCTGGATGACTGGCTATACTCATGAGGAACTGGAAGGTCTTCTGGCTGGTGGCAAGACATATGGGGAGTTCCTCCTGGAATCGCCTTGCCTCAATCCGGCACGCCTGGATGTGAAAGGCAAGGTGTGCGGCATTCAGGTCGAAGCGATCGAGGACCCGCTTGTCAGGGATATGCGCATCCTAGACAAGCTCGTGGACGACCTTGCAAAAGGGAAGAGCCTGGAAAAGATCATCAGCCCGAACAGGCACGCCTGACAGAGCACCGGCTGAAGGACTGTGGTAACACGAGATGAAGTAATTCATGCATTTGTAAAATACTTTGAATGATGGACTCACAATCGATAGATACAATCAAGCGCCTCCTCATCAGACTGGAGGATGACCGACGTGAAGTACAGCGTCTTGCAGGCAAGGTGGAATACCCACAGAACGCGAAGCTCGAAAGGGCGTACGATGCGATAGAAACAGCAGAGAAGTACTTGGGCGAGCTCATCAGCTGATTATGACAGTAGGGGATCTGTACAATATGTTCCTCCGCCTTGAGATGGCGTCGAAGGAAAATGACAGTGAATTCCGTTTCGATACCGGAGCGGAAGGGGAGGAACCTATGGGTATAACCTCGGTGGATCTCGATGAAGACGGCGATGTCTGCCTGGAATGCGACAGCCGCTGCCCTTCGTGCCTGAGTGCCGCAGAACTTGCCGCCGGGCTGAGACAATACGAAAACTCCAAGACGGTTTATTTCGTGCACATCGACTCGGACGGGTCTCGCACCTTGTACAATATCAAGGATGGCGGTACCCGCGACAGGCTCAATCCCGAACTCAGGATGATCTCAGCTTCTGATCTTCTCGAGCGTCTGGGCGGGTTCACTCCCGACAGCGTACCGTATTTCGAGAGCGGCACCGTCAATTTCACCGTCAATGCCGTCTATTGGGATGAATACGGCTGCCTCTGTCTGGAGTCTAACGAGATCGAGGAACTCGCGAACTACACTTCCGGATTCCTCATGGAAGAACTTTCGGAGGTGGATGCGGATACCCGCGTGTACCTCTACGATGACGACTCCAAAGAATATTACGGCATCTATGCCGATGAATACAAGACCGATCCGGAAGGCAACCCCTGGATCAATGTCAGATAAAGCCCGTCACCGGACTCTCAGTTCTCGTCCGGCTGCTGGCCATCGTGGGCCTTCCAGGCGCATTCTGTCACAGCGAGGTCTGTGAATACAGCCTTGAATGACGATTCCTCAGGGGAGCATGCGTAGATGCCGAAGCGAACCTCGTCCTGAGCCTCGTACATGTGGCAGACGCGCATCTGGCTCCATGTCGAGCCGTCGGTGGAGCATTCGATGCAGAAATCGTCGTCGCGGCGGGAAAGACGGTACCACATCTGCTTCACGTCTGCAGGAATGGCGGTCGTCGCCCAATCGCTGTAACCATGGTTGGTGGCGACGCTTCCCAGATGCTGGAATTCCTCATTCTCGTACTCGATGCTGCCCTTGAGCCAGTTCTCGCTGTCGAGGTACATCACCACGCCGCACTGGTCGAAGCGCTGGTGGCTCTGCTCGAAATCGGTCTTCACCACGAAGCTGAAGAACTTCTCGCGTGTGCTCATCTGCAGCACCGGAGCATTGTCATTGCGGAAATGATAATAAGTGCGCTGCCACAGGTCGGTGCCGGGAGCTGTCACGATCTCGATGGTGCCGTCCTTGACCTCGAAGCTCTGCGGCTCGCGGGTCCATTCCAGCGCCGAGAGATCCAGCGAAGTCTTGCCGCCGAGGATGTCGGCGACCATGTCATTGTTTTCTGTTATGCCTTTGGGTGCACACGCCATCGCGCAGAGGGCAAGTGCTGCAAGTGCTGTCTTCTTCATGGTGATTGTAGCTATAATAACATTTCGATCTGATCCAGAATTCCTTCATCGGCAGGGAGCCAGTTCACGCTGCGCAGGTGTCCGCGGTCAAGCCATGCGGCGGCCTCGTGCTCCAGCAGCGTCAGAGTGCCAGACACCACACTGCAGAGGTAGCAGCGCATGCTCAGGTGAAAGGCAGGGTAGTCCCATTCCACCGTGGTCACATGCCGCTCCACTTCTATCTCAGTTGCCAGTTCTTCCCGGATCTCACGTACCAGCGCCTCCTGCGGAGTCTCGCCAGGCTCCACCTTCCCTCCCGGGTACTCCCAGTACCCCTTCCACTCTCCGTAACCCCTCTGGGTCGCGAAGATCCTGCCGTCATGGACGATCAGTGCTGCTACTACATGAACCGTTTTCATATTATATGCTCTGCAAAGGTACGATTTTAATTGTGATTATGGCTGATCGGCGGCTGATTTGACAATCCCGTCCTGTCCTTCTTCAGCAAGAATTGTCGTATCTTTGTATCTGGCGACGTGTGCGGACGCAGGGTGATGCCTGTGCCGCAGCAGCCCGAAGAGATTTAACCTGATCCATACACCTGATGCGCAGACATCTTTTAAGCATAATTGCGGCATTGCTCCTGGGCCTTGCATCATCTTTACTCTCCACCGGATGCAGGAGAGGCGGCGAATCTGAGTGCCAGCCGACCATCGGACGCATCCTGGAGCGCGGTGTTCTCCTGGCGGGAACGACAGGGGACTACCATCCTCTCACCTTCCTGGAGCCGGACGGCAGCTACACGGGATTCGGCATCGAAGTGGCAGAGGCCATTGCGGCGGATCTCGGCGTGGGCATCAGATTCGTGCCTACATCATGGCCGACGCTTACCGCAGATGTGCTGGAGGATCCCCAGAAATTCGATCTCGCCATCGGCGGCATCACGATCACAGACAAGCGCCTGGAGACCATGCTGATGAGCGAAGGGTATCTTGCCAACGGGAAGACCATCCTGTGCCGTCGTGCAGATGCCGACAGGTTCAAATCCCTGGGAGACATCGACAGGCCCGAAGTCAGGGTGATGGTGAATCCGGGCGGAACCAACGAACTGCTCGCCAGGGAGAAGCTTACCCATGCCACCATAATTGTGCACCAGAGCAACCTGGAGATTCCGGGACTGATCGCCGAGGGGGCGGCCGACATCATGATTACGGAGATCACGGAGGCACCGTACTACATCGGCATCGACGACCGCCTTGCGGCGCCGCTCATCGACAGGCCTTTCACCAACGGATATATCGGAGTGCTGATGCGCAAGGACCAGGATGACCTGCTGAAGGCCGTCGATACGACAATAAAGCGTATGAAGGCAGACGGATCCCTGAAGAAGCTGCATGAGAAATACGGGCTGGTGTATTCATTCTAAGGATGGAGCTCAGGGAGAAGCTGCCCGATGGAAAGAATCATATTCCATATCGATGTCAATTCGGCATTCCTGTCCTGGACCGCGGTGCAGCGGCTCAGCAGGGGAGACACGCTCGATATCCGGACAGTCCCGTCAGTGGTGTCCGGAGACCCGAATGACCGCCGCAGCATAGTCACGGCCAAGTCCATCCCCGCCAAGAGATTCGGCATCAACACGGCGGAACCTGTGTCCATGGCCATGAGGAAATGCCCGAAACTGATAGTTGTGGGCGGCGACTGGGAGTGGTACAAGAAGTGCTCGGAGGCGTTCATCGCCATCTGCAGGACCTATTCTCCGGTGCTCCAGCAGTTCTCCATCGACGAATGCTTCATAGACATGACCGGCAGGACGGACGTGAAGAACGCTGTCGAAGTGGCGGACAGGCTGCGTGGGGAGATCAAGTCGAGGCTCGGATTTACGGTGAATGTCGGCGTCGGCTCCAACAAGCTCCTGGCGAAGATGGCCTCGGATTTCGAGAAGCCGGACAAGGTTCATACCCTGTGGCAGGACGAGATCGGGGAGAAGATGTGGCCGCTTCCCGTCGGAGATCTTCTTTGGGTCGGCAAGAAAAGCGTCGAGAAGCTGAATGCATATGGCATAAAGACCATCGGGCAGCTAGCGGCGGCTCCGGACAATGTGATGCAGCATCTGTTCGGCCCCAAAGGTGCCAAGGCGACGCACGAGAGCGCGAACGGCATCGACGATTCGCCGGTGAGCACCGAGGAGGAAGAGGCGAAGAGCTACAGCGCCGAGAGGACATTCTCCAGCGACATCACAGACCCGAAGCAGCTTGAGCGGCAGCTCTTCAATGTGGCGTGCATTGTGGCCCACAGGATACGCAGGGACCATTTTGCGGCAAGCAATGTGTCCGTCTTTGTGAAGTCGAAGGACTTCGTAAGCCGGTCAAAGCAGCACACGATGCCGTTCCCGACGGATGTCACGGCCGTGATCCTCAATGAAGCCCGGAGGCTGATGCCGGAGGTGTGGGATGGCGTGACTCCGCTGCGCCAGGTAGGACTGGGCGTGTCGCGGCTCACTCATGACATGCCGCTCACTCTGTTTGAGGACGAGAATATGGAATACTACCGCCAGTGGGATGCCGACTATGACAGGAAGATGCAGGAGCTGGAGAAGAAAGACCGCCACTACAGGGACGGCCGCAGCAAGGTGCTGAAGTTCTCGTACGCGACCGGTGAGCAGGCATTGCGGGCTGCAAAGAATTCGGTCAAGGAAGGGAACGGCAGCTCATTCGCCAGGAATCCACTCCCGGATGGGACGGACTGTTTCGAGGTGAAGGATGCGGACGGAAAGGTGATCGAACTCTATATGGTGGTGAAGAGTCTGACACTATAGCTTTTTCTTGGCTTTCCATGCCTGATCGCTCTCGACTGACTGTCTGGGCCAAAACAGACGTGTTTTTGCGGAATTCTCGGCACCCCTGATTTGACTCGTCTGTTTACAGCCCCAATTCTTTCATTGCGGCGTCGTAACGCTCGCGGGCGGCCTTGAGCATTGCGCGGTGCTCTGCATTGCGCTCGCGTCTCTGCGCCTGCTCCGATGCGTAGGATGCGCCATTGCGGCGGATATGGTCGGCAAGGGAGGGGAGAGTGGTGCCGCGGCGGTCCTTTTTCAGCTCGCACTCCCACACCGCAATGACCTTCCACCCCATGGCCTCCAGCGTCTGGGCCGTGAGCTCGTCGCGCCTGATGTTGTTCCGCAATTTGGTCTGCCAGAATTCCGCATTCGAGGTCGGCCGCGTCGCGTAACGGCAGCCGCGGTGCGCATGCCAGAAGCAGCCGTTGACAAAGATGCACGTCCGGTACTTTGCCAGCACCACATCCGGACACCCCGGCAGCTTCTTCACATGAATGCGGAAGCGGAACCCCTCCGCATGGAGATACCGGCGCACCGCCACCTCAGGCCGCGTGTTCTTGGCCCTGATATGCGACATGCAATCGTGCCGCTGCTGAGGTGTCATCGTGTCGGACATGGGGGGATTGTGCTTGACGTGGTAATCATCAGCAAATATAGCGGATTCTGCCGTCAAGACAATGTACTTCCCTGAAAGAGTTTACATTCATAATTTTCTTCTGTTTGAATGATGTCAATATAGTCACAATGATTAGGATTGCCTGAATCCCTATCAAGATGGCAAAAATATGGCAGGCACCAGAAGCGTAAATTTCACTATAATCATCGGTTGTTCAATATCTTAAGATTTAGTATAAACCAGTTCGTATCTCTCTGCGTTATCAGTATCCTGCATCATGTTGGCAACGAATTCGAAACGTCTCATAAGGGAGCGTAGTTCCTCCAGAGTATCATTACTGTCGTTTATGGATGATCTGGTTTCGAATATGTTCTGATCAATCTTGTCATACAATTTCACGTCTGCGGACCTGATTCTATCTTCAAGTATTCTCAACTCTTCCTCATTTCTTTTGATATACTGCATTTCCTCCTCGATTTCTTCAGAATAGAAGTCAAGAATCTCTTGAAGCATTTGAGTTGTTAATAGTTGTGGATCTGGAGACCAAGGCAAAACCTGAAGTTGACGGCTTGGAGTAGTTCCTAAGTAAAATAGTTCGCAACCTAATCCTTCGTTGATGGATTTATTATATGCTTTCACTTCTTCCACCAAAGAGAAATATTCTTCCTTGGTCAGGCTGGATGTATCTTCATCAGCAATGGTGCGATACTTCAACAGTGGCACACCCTTTTTCCTTAAATATATATTTGTGTATTCGCTCATAATCCTTCAATCATTATTTATTATCTCCATTAATCAGGTTGACGACCACTTTGACCATCATGTCCATCTCGTCTGTCTTGCTTTCGGCTATCATCAAGGTGAGCGCGACCAAGGCATTGTCAGCTATGCGCTTATGACCATCTGATCCATACAGGATGCGGTTGTTTTCCATGAACCATAGGAACATGGTTGCCGCTATGCGTTTGTTTCCGTCAGAGAAGGAATGGTTCTTCACAACGAGGTAAAGAAGCATTGCAGCTTTCTCTTCTACTGAAGGGTAGAGGTCGATACCGTCCCAAGTCTGATAAATCTGCCCGATGGAGCTATGAAAAGATCCGTCCTTCTCATGGCCGAAGAGATCGCTTTCACCGAACTTCGTCTTAAGCTCCATTATCACAGCCATTGCGTTCTCATACGTTGCGTGGAACTGCTCCTTTGTTGTGGACTTGATAGACAGGGTCTGAAAGTCATAGCTGTCCAGGGTATCGAGGGCATAGGTGTAATCCTTGACAACATCGAAGATTGATTTGATCTGCTCTCCTGCAGGGGAGTCCGGTGCTTCAAGGTAGTTCATTGCACGTCCCATGACCTCTACAAGCTGCTTGAGGTCATCATACTTCTGCTGCGCTAGGTCATTCCGGACGGCGTAGCCTTTGATCAGGTAGTCCTTCAGGACGGAGTTGGCCCATTGCCTGAATGATACAGCTCTTTTGCTGCTGACTCGATACCCAACTGATAGGATTGCATCAAGATTATAGTGCGTGATCTTTCTGCAGATTGTTCTGCCTCCTTCCATTCGAACTACCGAGAAAATTTCGGTAGTTGACAGTTTGGTTAATTCCTGCTCCTTGTAAATATTCTTCAGGTGCTGGCCTATATTGTCTGAAGAGCAATCAAATATTGTCGCCATTTGTACCTGTGTAAGCCACACAGTCTCATTCTCGAGTTTTACATCAATTGAAGTTCTGCCGTCGGCAGTCTGGTAGAGGACGATTTCACCACGTCCCTGAGTATTTGTATTCATATAATTCGTAAATTTGTTCAGATGGAAATTTTGAATGTCATAACGGTTCCGGCTCCAGATCTGGACAATCCGGACCTTCCTGTATCGGTCCATGTAGCAGTTGCACTTCTGACGTTCATGGCAGCACTCTTTGTCGCATATGCTGCTCTAAAGCTCTATGATGAGCCTGTCAGAAACTATCTCAAGGAACACTGGCTCAAGAAATAGTTTGTATTTGAATATTCTTTAGACCGATATTTTCTTGCTGTTTTTATGGCAGGAAATATGAGAACCATCGTTCTTGAAGAATATGAAGAAATTGGACAGGCCAAATCACTTTTGTATTCGCACTGATGAGCTCGCAGTAGGCACCAGAAACTCATATGGAAAGATCTCCTGGGGTGATTGGGAAAGATGCCAGATTTTGTAAATTTGCAGCATGGAAGCAATTGTACAGAGGAAAGAGTTCCGCCCGAAGGACGGAAAAGGGATGAAGGAATGCCACAGTTTCATCAGGTTCCCCCAGGCCGGAGCGCCTTACGGAGAGCAGATGGCTGCCGTGGTATCGGCTCTTGAGGAGATTTCTTCCTCTGTCCAGGTCCGCTTTGTCAGGTTCTTCCTCAGCGATGCCGCAAATCAGCAGCCTGCCTTGGAGCAGGCGATGTCGGGATGCGGCCATCCCGTTTCCTACATACAGCAGCCGCCTCTGGACGGTACCAAGCTTGCGGCGTGGGTATATTCCACGGACGGTGATGCAGGTACCATGGACCTTGTATGGGATGCCTGCATGACTTCTCCGGCGGAGGGGTCGGAGGCTCAGATGTCGGGGATTTTCTCGGACTATGATGCCAGGCTCCGGGAGAGGGGACTGACGGTCGCAGACGACTGCCTGAGGACGTGGATATTCGTCCATGACGTCGATGTCAACTACGGCGGTGTCGTCAAGGGAAGACGCGACTATTTCAACGGTATCGGCCTTCTGCCGGATACCCATTTCATCGCAAGCACCGGAATCGAAGGCCGTCATGCCGAGCCGCTGAAGTTCGTGACCATGGATGCCGTGGCTGCGCGTGGACTCGATCCGCAGCGGATCCAGTACCTCCATGCCAAGGACCATCTCAGCCCGACCGCGGATTACGGAGTGACCTTCGAGAGGGGAACGGCGGTGCATTTCGATGACAGAACCCATGCATACATAAGCGGAACGGCGAGCATCGATTCCAAGGGACAGGTACTCCATGTGGGAGATGTCCGGAAACAGGCTCTGCGCATGCTGGAGAACATCGAGGCTCTCCTGGCGGAGGCTTCCGCAGGTCTCGGGGACATCGTCATGGCAGTCGTATATCTCAGGGATACAGCAGATTACCTTGCCGTGAGGTCGGTGATCGACGAGAAATGCCCGGGACTCAATGCCGAATTCGTGCTGGCTCCCGTCTGCCGCCCGGCCTGGCTGGTGGAAATGGAGTGCATCGCGATAAGGCTGTCAGTTCCTATTTTGCAGGAGTAATGACGCGGTAGTGGCCGCTGATGTGCATGAAGGCGAAGAGCCTGAGGATCTTTCCATGACTCTCCATGCTGTGTTTTATTCAACACTGATGAACTCTCTTGGTGTTATACCCGTGACCTTCCTGAATATGCGGGTGAAGTGGTGCGGATACTCAAAGCCGAGCCTGTAGGCGGTCTCGGAGACGCTGTAGCCTCTCATCAGAAGGTTCTTGCCCTGGTCTACGACGAAACTGTGGATGTAGCCGATGGCGGTGCCGCCGGTGGCTCTGTGCACCATGTCTCCGAAGTATCTGGCAGAGTATGCCATCTCTCCGGCAAAATATGCGACCGACGGCACGCCGTACTTCATCTGCTGCTCGGTCCGATAATATTCTTCGAGCTGATAGTTGAATTTCTTGAGTATGTCGCGGTCCTTTGACTGCGGCGCTTCCATCTGGCGAAGGTAGATGCGGTTGCAGTACTCCATAATAAGGCGCAGATAGCCGAGAATCACGCCTCGGAGAGCAGGGGAGTCCTCGTGATGCTGGAGATCTACGCGAAGCTGCGCGGTCAGGTGAGTGATGTGCTCCCATTCCGTTTCCGTCATTTTTAGCGGATCTGTTGCGAAGTACGAGAAATAATGGAAGTCCTTGATCCTTTCGCCCAGATCAGTGTTGTGCAAGAGCTCTGGTGACCACAGCAAAGCCCATCCGGAAAATGACAGGATGCTGCCATCATCTTCCCTTCCTCCTATCTGACCGGGAGCCACAGCGATGATGGAGCCTTTTTCTGCCTTGTAGGGACGCATTCCGTATGAAAGATCTTCAGGGAACTCGCGTTGAATGAAAAGACCATATACGCCATAGTTGTTCAAGCTGCTGCGAATCTTGAGTTCATCATAATGGACAATACTCACAAGCGGATGCAGCACGGGCGCACCCACGAACTCGGCATAGTCATTGGGATTTGATACTTTCAGGATCTTCTTCATCGTTGCGAAATTAACCATTTCTTCCGGTAAACCCGCGATTAATGGTAGTAAAGTACGCTGTTTTCTTGATTATTCTGCGTTATTGGTTAATATATCAGCGGAATGTGTGTCTG
>JAGHSA010000021.1 GCA_018066125.1 Candidatus Cryptobacteroides onthequi
AAAAATGAGTGACGACGCTCACGCGCAGACACTCATACTAACCACATAATTAATAACACTAAAACTAATAACCAAACAGGTTGACGGGTGCAGAACGCATCACTTGCTCAACCCGGATACAAAGGTAGGCATAAAATTCGATTCTGCAAATCTTTTATAAATTTTTTTTATAATTTTTTTAAGAATTTAACAGAGCAGCAACTCCACGATGTCGAAACCACTGTCTTTCACATACCCGTTTTGCTACGTCCCGATCCCCGAAATCGTTGATGCAGCGAAAGTTATGATTCATCGCATCAGCACAGACGCGGTTCTTGACAGCGCATTCAAGGAAGGAAAGATGCTGGGGGTTCTGATGGCAGAGGAAAAGGGCTCTGATAAAATTTCTTATTTATTCGCATTTTCAGGAAATGTCGGAGGACAAAGTCTCATAGAAGGCTTTGTTCCTCCGATTTTCAATCTGCTGGATCCCGATGGATGGTACAGAAAACGCGAAGCGGAGATCACAGAGATCAACCATCTCATCCCCACAATCGACGATTCCTCACGGATTGCGGAATTGAAAGCGAAAAGAAAGGAAATGTCAGTGGAACTGCAGGAATGGATCTTTGACCAGTATGTAGTTTCGAATGCGCTGGGCGAATCGAAGACCATCAGACAGGTATTCGCCGACCGCGGCATTGTTCCTCCCGGCGGCACAGGAGAATGTGCGGCACCGAAACTCCTCCAGTACGCCTACACACACGGACTGAAACCTCTCGCCATGGGCGAATTCTGGTATGGCGCCTCCCCTGCCCGCGAAGTGCGCCATCAGGGCAGTTTCTACCCATCCTGCACAGGGAAATGCGGTCCCCTGCTCGAATTCATGCTCCAAGGGCTTGACGTGGAACCAAACCCTCTCGACATGGATGGCGCCGAAGAGGTCAGCATCATATATGAGGACGAGGCCATCATTGTGGCAGACAAACCCTCGGGAATGCTTTCCGTTCCAGGCCGTACCGCCAAGACATCGCTCCAGGAGATCCTCTCCCGTCTGCGCGGCATCCCGGTCTACTCCTGTCACAGGCTCGACATGGACACGTCCGGCCTGATCGTATTCGCAAAGAATACCGAGGCCCAGGCATGTCTCGAGCAGCAGTTCGAGACCCGGAGAGTGGAGAAAAGCTACATCGCACAGCTCAAAGCCGGAGAAACGCCATTCCGCGGCCCGGAGAAGGGCATCATAGACCTGCCTCTCATCACCGACTGGTACGACCGTCCGCGGCAGATGGTGGACTTCGAGCATGGCAGGCGTGCCGTCACCGAGTACGAGATCACGCGCCGCAATGAGGACGGCAGCATCGAGGTCAGATTCATCCCTCGCACGGGACGCACGCATCAGCTTCGCGTGCATGCCGCACACCCTCAGGGACTCGGACATCCCATCATCGGCGACAGACTTTACGGGGGGCTTTCAAATGACACGCAGGTCCAGGAAAACCTGAACCTGCGCGCCTCTACCCTTTCATTTGACCATCCGGTCACCGGGAAAAGAATGTCATTCAGCCTGATCGACAAATGACATCTCATCCAGGAGCCATGTGGCTCCTCCGATCTTCTCCACAATGAACAGCAGATACCTGATATCCAGGGCGATGTTCCTGCAGTAGTCCGGATCGAAGACTATATCGCTCATCGTGCCTTCCCATACGCGGTCGAAGTTGATGCCGACAAGGTTTCCATCTGCATTGATCACAGGGCTGCCCGAATTGCCGCCTGTGGTATGGTTGGTGGCACAGAAGCAAACAGGAGTATCCGGAATATCGCCGGCCGCATAGAGGTCTCTGAGCACCTGAGGGATATTGTAGTCGAAGATCTCGGGATTGTCCTTCTCCATGATTCCCTTGAGGGTTGAATACGGCTCATAATAGACGCCGTCCCTTGGAGAGTAGCCCTTCACATGACCGTATGCCACACGGAGGGTAAGATTGGCATCAGGATAGAAGTCTCCGTCCTGTCCCATGGCCATGCGGCCGCGCATGAATGTGCGGTATGCGAGATTGATGTCACTTCTGTAACGGAGCCATTCCGGCTGGATATCGGATGCCATCCATTCCGAATAGCCCTTTTGGAACCTGTATGCAGGGTCGGCAAGTATCGCGTCTCTGTCAGCTTCGGTGAGAGATGCAGCACGCTCCGGATCGGCAAAGATCGAATTGGTGAAGATATCCTCCGCCCATGCCTCTACAGACCCGTAAGCTGCCATATTCTCTTTGTGGAACGCAGGCTTGAATTCCTCTGGCATATTCTCATCAAAGCTCTTCATCACAAGGACAAAAGACTCCTTGTCTATAGGAAGATAATAGTCCTTGAAGAAGTAGCGTGCATTTCCCTTGACCCTTTCCGGCTCGGAAAGGAGGCTGAGTGTGCGGGCTGCAAAAGCCGGCAGCTCTATCGTCGCTGCAGTCTCATTGTAGTACATGCGTGCAAAGTCATACTTCTCGAAATCCTTGTACAGAGCGATGATGCGGTCTGCGGAGCCTTCGAACTCTGTTCCCCTGGACCACTCTCCGAACTTTTTCTCATATGCAAGCTTGTTCTCGACCGCCTTCATCCTCTTGATGCCGAGGGCCTCACCCTGCCACTTCTTCCATGCATTGGATACTCTGGCATACTTTGCAGAATACTGGATCCTGACTGCCTGGCTCTCTGACATGTACTTGTTCATCACATCCAGTCTCTTTGTCCTGAGTGCGATACCGTGAGGATCCGACACCTCTCCGATATATCTGGCAGCCTCGGAAACGATATACTCCTGAGTCGATCCCGGGAAACCGTAGATGAAGGTGAAATCCCCTTCTTTCACGCCGGCACGTGAGATCTTGAAAAACTTCTTCGGCTGGTAAGGGACATTATCCTCGCTGTAGTCGGCAGGGTTGTTATCCTTGTCGGCATAGATGCGGAAGATGGAGAAATCACCCGTGTGGCGAGGCCACATCCAGTTGTCGGTGTCACCGCCGAATTTGCCTATGGAGCTTGGAGGTGCTCCCACGAAGCGTATGTCGCGGTAGTCACGATAGAGGAACAGGAAATACTGGTTGCCGTAATAGAGAGGTTCAACTCTGGCCTTAAGACCGTTGCCCGGAGAAGTCACCTCTTTCTTGATGGCATTCATATTCTTGTTGACCACCTCATTTCTCTCGCTCTCTGTCATGTCGTCAGACACGCCTTTCAGGACAGCCGAGGTCACATCTTCCATCCTCTCCAGGAAGCTGACGGTAAGTCCGCGGCACGGGAGTTCCTGAGAGCGGTTCATAGCCCAGAAGCCGTCGCGGAGATAGTCATGCTCAACGCTGCTGTGGCTCTGGATCATGCTGTAGCCGCAATGATGGTTGGTGAAAAGGAGACCTTCGCCGGACACGACTTCTCCGGTGCAGCCTGATCCGAAGAGGATCACTGCATCTTTGAGAGATGCCTGGTTGATGCTGTAGATGTCTTCTGCTGAAAGCTTGAAGCCCTTGGCCTGCATGTCACCGATACGCTGTGAGATGAGCGCCGGGATCCACATGCCTTCATCGGCCTTTGCAGGCACCACGCTCATGGTGAATGCCAGGATAAGGGCCGCAACGATTGATTTTTTCATGATTGTTCGGTTTTACGGATTGCGAATTTAGCATAATTTGCTATCTTGACCAAAATACAACTACATAGCAAATGCGAAGAATTGCTTTTATCATTGCAGCGATAGCCGTGCTGGCATCCTGCGCACCCAAGACTGACGTGACACTCTCTGGCGGACAGAAATGGTTTGCCGTCGGCGAATATGAGGACTTCTGCCTCACGGGACAGGCCAAGGCAACGGACAATGCCACCGCTTCCATATGGTTCGCTACCGACAAGAAACTCGGCAAGGGATATGAGGTACTGCTCTGCAACGGACCTGTGGACGGCACACGCAAGACTGGCAGTCTCGCATCCGTGCGCAATCTCTACCGCAGCCTCGCCAAGGATGGCGAATGGTTTGACTTTGAGGTAAGTGTGAGCGGCAAGTGCATAGCAGTTAGGATCAACGGCACCGATGTGGTATGCTATACCGAGCCTGAGAATCCATACAGAAACGAGCGCCATGCATCGCAGCTGCTTGGAAAGGGCAAGGTCGGGATCTGCGGTACCTCAGGAGAGGTCGAGTTCAGAAAACTCAATGTGACGGTCCCTGATGCAGTCGACAGCGAGTTCACAATGGCTGCAGTGGATGAGCAGAATGACGGCGTTATACGCCTGCAGCAGGAGGACTTCCCTGTCATCGACTGGCACGTGCACCTCAAGGGAGGTCTCACCAAGGAGATGGCACACGCAATGTCTATGAATTACGGCATCAATTATGGTGTCGCACCGAATGCAGGAGAAGGCGGAGTGGGACGCATGCTCGCTGATGATGCAGAGGTGTATTCATATTATGATGAAGTCAAGGACGAGCCTTTCCTTTTCGGTGTTCAGGGCGAGGGCCGCAAGTGGACCCAGGTATTCTCGCAGGAGGCTCTGGGTATCTTCGAATATCTCTTCACCGATGCCATGACCATCATGGACCACAAGGGACGCAATTCGCGCATCTACCGCGCCGAGGAAGTGCGACGCGACGGTGTCACCAAAGATCAGTACATGGAGCAGATCGTGAAGCAGACAGAGCTCATCCTCACAAATGAACCTGCCGACATCTATGCCAACGCCACCTATATCCCTGAAGACATGCAGGAGGATTATGATGCATACTGGACAGATGAGAGGGTCGACAGGGTGCTGGATGTCCTCAAGAAGAACAGCATCGCCCTCGAGATCAACGCGCGTTACAAGATCCCCAGCTATGACATCATCAGGAAAGCGAAGGCACGCGGCATCAAGTTCACTTTCGGCACAAACAATGTCAATGCCGACTTCGGGCGTCTCGAGTATGCCATCGGCGCCATCGAGGCCTGCGGCCTCACCGTAGACGACATGTGGTTCCCGTCAATGAGCATCCGCTCAAGCCGCCCTGTAGTCATCTACAACCACTTCCCGGAGCTTGAAAAGTAAGATAACACACTGCTGCATCTGATTTCGACCGCTGGGCAAAACATCTGCTCCAGGCAATGTCTCACAGTTCAGACGCTTTGCGTCTCTGACTGCTCGACGGCCTTCCGCATCTGATTGCCCAGCTGCATTGAGACACAAAGGCTGACCTGAAGAGGCCAGCCTTTCATGATGTATGAAATCAGGTAATTACCTGTAGATAGTCTCGCTGCGGTCAGGACCGACAGAGATGATGGATACAGGCACTCCTGTGTAATCCTCAATGAACTTGATATAATCCTTGAGCTCCTGAGGAAGCTCATCATATGTCCTGCACTTTGAAGTGTCAGCCTTCCAGCCCTTGAACTCCTTGTAGACAGGCTCCACTGCCACGTCATTTGCCTCATAAGGGAACCAGTCGATCTCCTGGCCGTTCACCTTATAGCCTACAGCAGCCTTCACTGTATCGAAGTCGTTCATGACATCGCACTTCATCATGATGAGAGATGTAGCGCCATTCATCATCACGGTATACTTGAGGGCTACGAGGTCGAGCCAGCCTGTACGGCGTGGACGTCCTGTGGTGGCACCGAACTCATGACCGATCTGACGGAGAGTCTCACCGACCTCATCATTGAGCTCTGTAGGGAACGGACCGCTGCCGACTCTGGTGCAGTATGCCTTGAAGATACCGAGCACATTGCCGATGGCAGAAGGAGCGACTCCGAGACCTGTGCAGGCACCTGCACAGAGAGTATTTGAAGAAGTCACGAACGGATATGTACCGAAATCGATGTCGAGAAGAGATCCCTGTGCGCCTTCCGCGAGGATCGCTGTATCGCCAGCGAGATACCTGTTCACAACAACCTCATTGTCGATGAACTCGAAACGGCGGAGAGCTTCTACAGCCTCCATCCACTTCTTCTCATACTCTGTGATGTCAGCCTCATAGTTGAGCTGCTTGAGGGTGCCCATGTGTGAAGCCTTGAGAGCCTCATATCTTGCAGTGAAATTGTCTGATGTGATGTCACCCACGCGAAGACCTGTACGCGCGATCTTGTCGGTGTATGCAGGACCGATGCCCTTGAGGGTGGAACCGATCTTTGACTTGCCCTTTGCAGCCTCGTTTGCGGCATCGAGAGCCCTGTGGGTAGGAAGGATGAGATTTGCTCTCTTTGCTATCCTGAGTCGGGATGCGACATCGACTCCCTTTGCCTCTATGGCAGCGATCTCCTCCATGAGGATGACAGGATCGATTACCACACCGTTGCCGATGATATTTACAGAACCGTCACGGAAGATGCCGGAAGGTACGGTATGAAGGACGAAGCTGTCGCCAGCGAAATGGATCGAATGGCCTGCATTAGGTCCGCCCTGGAATCTTGCGACTACATCATATCCCGGAGTCAGGACATCTACGACTTTACCTTTTCCCTCATCGCCCCACTGGAGGCCGAGAACAACATCTACTTTTTTCATTTGAAATTACACTTACTAATTCTACACAAAGATAGTCAGCTTAATCTTAAATAACAAGTTGAGACGGGAATCATCGGCCCATTTTGCGGAGACTCGTCACGCAGAGTGGGAGCGCCAGCAGGAACGACAGTGCATCCGCGACTGGCTGCGCGCACACAAGACCGTCCAGGCCGGCAATGCTGACGGAGACAAGGATTGCAGGAATGATGAACAGGCCGTTCCTGGCTATGGCGAGCACCAATGCCTTCATGGTCTCACGGGTATTCTGGAGGTACATGTTGGACATGGTGATGAAGCCGAGCAGAGGATATGTGAAGCACTGCGCCCTCAGCACCCTTGCACCCAGATCCACGACATCCGGATCATCCCTGAAAACGCCTATTATTTGCGGGGCAAGCAGCTCGCCCAGCACGAATATCACCAGGCAGTAGGCAGTCTCGACAGCGACGCTGAAGCGGAACGCCTTCCTCAGACGGTCATATAGCCCCGCGCCGAAATTGTACCCGCATACCGGCTGGAAGCCCTGGCCGAATCCGAGCAGCACTGAGAATGTCAGGTGCATCACCCTTCCCACGACAGAGAATGCAGCAAGCGCAAAGTCGCCGTATGCACCGGCGCAGTTGTTGAGCACGATGGTGGACACGCAGAGCAGGCCCTGACGTGCGAGCGACGGCAGGCCGCCGGCACATATTTCCCGGTAGAGGGCCAGGCCTGGCTTGAAATCCCTGAGACGTATGGCGATGCCGCCATTCATCCTGCACAGCCTGAGCATCAGGCAGAATGCGACAGCCTGCGAGATGGCAGTGGCAAGTCCGGCGCCGGCCACTCCCATTTTCAGGAGGAATATGAACACCGGATCCAGAGCCACATTGAGCACCGCGCCGCTCATGATGCCGTAGACGGCATATGAGGCATTCCCCTGGAAGCGCATGTGGTTGTTGAGCACGAATGTGCCGACGATGAAAGGAGTGCCCAGGAGTATGTATCTGAAATACGGGATCGCATGGGGCAGGACGGTCGGTGTCGAGCCGAAGAAGCTCAGCACCGGGCGGGAGAATATCATGCACAGCGCCGCAATGATGCAGCCCAGCCCCACGGCGGATATGAATCCTGTCGAGGCCATGATCTCCGCCTCGCGGTCCTTTCGCGCACCGAGTGCACGGGAGATGAAGTTGCCTGAGCCGATGCCGAAGAAGAAGGACACGGCCTGCATGATGGCCATGTATGAGAACACCACTCCGAGTGCAGCCGTAGACTGCGTATCAAGCCGGCCGACGAAGTAGGTATCTATGATATTGTAAAGACTGCTCACAATCATGCTGAGGATGGACGGGACAGCCATCGACGAAACCAGTCTGCGTACCGGTCTTGTGGTCATCTCGACATATCTTGCATCCCTGTCTGTCATCGTGAGAGAGTCGTTGTGAAAAAGTGGTGCAAAAATAGAAAAATGAGATGAATGCTATTGTTGAATCTGTTATTTTTTATTCGTAATTTTGCATCTCGATGAGACGTATGACTGGTCATATCGGTAAGGTGGATAGCAGAGAAAATCTGCAGTCAGACTTTTTCCTTTCCCAGTTTCCTGTGTCATCCAAGATTATTGTTGCTGAGGCGTCTGTATTCCAGGCGTCTATTTTTTTATACATCTGAGCACAGTCCTATACGAATATGGAAAGACTCACACTCACAGTCACAGACAACCGCCAGATAGCGAACGGCATATGGGAGATGAAACTCTCCGGATGTACCGCTGCCTGCAGGCCTGGCCAGTTTGTCAATCTCATGATAGGAGACAACTTCCTGAGGCGTCCCATCTCGGTATGCAACTGGGAGGACGGAATACTCACTCTGGCATACAAGATCGTCGGCAAGGGAACTTCAGAGATGGCTGCAATGAAACCGGGAGCTGCCATCGACACACTCGTCCCTCTCGGAAACGGCTTTGACACGTCAGTGGATTGCGGAAGTGCCCTTCTCGTCGGAGGAGGCATCGGCACCGCACCGCTCTACATGCTGGCAAGGACTCTCGCTGCCAAGGGATGCAAGGTGACGCTTGTCACCGGATACCGCAACGCAGGCGAGATCTTCTTTGCAGACGAGTTCAAGGCGCTTGGCATCGATGTACTGGTGGCCACCGAGGACGGAAGCTGCGGCACAAAGGGATTCGTAACCGATGCGATACGCCAGAATGCCGTGGATTATGACTATATTTATGCATGCGGTCCCATGCCGATGATGAAAGCCCTCTGCGCTGCCACGGACACCGCCGGCGAGATGAGTCTGGAAGAGAGGATGGGATGCGGCTTCGGCATATGCATGGGATGCACCTGCAAGACCATGACGGGCGGCAAGCGCATCTGCAAGGAAGGACCGGTATTCAAAAGGGAGGACATAATATGGTAGATATCAGTACTTCATTAGGCAAGGTCCAGCTCGACAACCCGGTGATTCCGGCGAGCGGAACATTTGGATTCGGGCTCGAGATGGCGGAAGTCTATGACATCAACATCCTCGGTTCCATCTCCGTCAAGGGTACGACGCGCGAAGCCAGACTCGGCAACCCTACCCCGCGCATCGCTGAGTGCCCGAGCGGACTGATCAACTCCGTCGGACTCCAGAACCCCGGCATCGACGCAGTCATATCACACGAGCTTCCCGAGCTCCGCAAGGTATTCCACAAGCCTATCATAGCCAACATCAGCGGCTTCTCCGTGGATGAATACGCACATTGCTGCTCTCTCATAGACAAGGAGGAGCAGGTCGAGATCATTGAGGTAAATATCTCATGCCCCAATGTGCACAACGGCGGCATGGCGTTCGGCACAGACCCGGTCGCAGCCGCAGAGGTGACCGCAGCGGTCAAGGCAGTCACCACCAAGCCCGTATTCATCAAGCTGAGCCCCAATGTCACTGACATTGCGGCCATAGCCAAGGCATGCGAGGCGGCAGGTGCGGACGGCATCACCCTGATCAACACACTTCTCGGCATGAGGATCGACACCCGCAGGCGCCGCCCTGTCATTGCCAACAAGATGGGAGGGTTCTCCGGCAGGGCGATATTCCCTGTGGCAGTGCGCATGGTATGGCAGGTGGCCCAGGCATGCAGCATACCTGTGATGGGATGCGGCGGAGTGTCTTCGGCATCCGACGTGATCGAGATGATGATGGCCGGTGCATCTGCAGTCCAGGTCGGAGCAGAAAACCTCCGCAATCCGTACGCATGCAAGGAAATCATCGAGGCGCTCCCACGCGAGATGGAAAGCCTCGGCATCAATTCATTGAAAGAAATAATCGGAATAGTAAAATAATGGCAAAAGACGTAATCATCGCATGCGACTTCAGCAGTGCTGAACAGACGCTCGCATTCCTGGACAGATTCCAGGGACGCAAACCATTTGTTAAGATAGGAATGGAACTGTACTATGCAGCGGGACCTGACATTGTCCGCGAGATCAAGAAACGCGGTCACCAGATCTTCCTCGACCTCAAGCTCCACGACATACCGAACACCGTGCGCAAGGCAATGGCAGTCCTCTCGCACCTTGACGTGGACATGTGCAACGTGCACGCCGCCGGCACCATCGAGATGATGAAGGCGGGTCTGGAAGGACTCACCCGCGAGGATGGCACAAGACCGCTTCTGATAGCGGTGACACAGCTCACCTCGACAAGCGAGCAGAGGATGCATGACGACCTCCTCATCGGAGCGAGCATGGAGGAGACCATCGCCCACTACGCCGAGAACACACGTGACGCGGGCCTCGACGGAGTCGTATGCTCCCCTCTCGAGTCTCCTGTCATCAAGTCAAGATGCGGCGAGAACTTCATCACCGTCACTCCGGGCGTACGTTTCGCAGACGCTGCCGCTGACGACCAGGTGCGCATCACCACACCTGCAAGGGCACGCGAGCTCGGCTCGGATTATATCGTGGTAGGACGTCCTATCACAGCTGCAGCAGACCCTGTCGCAGCATATGAGAGATGTATCAAGGAATTTTTAGGATAATCAATATGGCTACAGAAAGATCAATCGCATCAGCACTGCTCTCAATCAAGGCAGTGTTCCTCCGTCCGGACGACCCGTTCACATGGGCCAGCGGCATCAAGAGTCCTATCTACTGTGACAACCGTCTCACTCTCTCCGCACCTGCAGTGCGTGACCAGATCGAGAACGGCCTTGCAGATCTCGTACGCGAGCACTTCCCTCAGTGCGAGATGCTCATGGGTACATCCACCGCAGGTATTGCTCACGCAGCGATCACCGCTACGATCATGAATCTCCCTATGGGTTATGTCAGGAGCAGCGCCAAGGATCACGGCCGCACCAACAGGATCGAGGGCAAGATGGAGCCGGGAACAAAAGTTGTGGTCGTAGAGGACCTTATCTCTACCGGCGGCAGCTGCATCGAGGTTGTGGAGGCTCTCAGGGAGGCTGGAGCCGAGGTGCTCGGTATCGTCAGCATCTTCACTTACGGCCTCAAGAAGGGCATCGAGAAGATCGAGGCTGCCAACACCGTGAATTATTCTCTCTCCAATCTCGACGCTCTCGTGGAGGTTGCAGCAGAGGAAGGATATATCACATCTGAGCAGAAAGAAACCGTACTTAATTTCAGAGCAGCATTATGAAACATCTGATCGACCCTACAGACCTCACTCTGGAAGAGACCAACAACATCGTCGCTCTCGCAGAGGAGATCATCGCTCATCCTGAGTATTACACAGCCCGCATGAAGGGCAAGAAGCTGGCTACGCTCTTCTATGAGCCGAGCACACGTACCAGACTTAGTTTCACGACCGCCATGCTCGAGCTCGGCGGCACAGTACTCGGTTTCGACAATCCTCAGAACTCATCAGTCAGCAAGGGTGAGACCATGCAGGATACAGTACGTGTGATGGGATGTTTCGCTGACATCATCGCGATACGCCACCACATCGAGGGTGCACCTTTCGCTGCAGCCGAGGTATCCAGGGTTCCGATCATCAATGCTGGTGACGGCAGCCACAGCCACCCTACACAGACTCTCACCGACCTTCTCACCATCAAGCGCGAGATCGGAAGACTTGACAACCTCACCATCGGTTTCTGCGGCGACCTCCGTTTCGGACGTACAGTTCACTCTCTGATCAAGGCACTGGCACGATACAACGGCAACAAGGTCATTCTCATCGCACCTGATGACCTCAAGCTCCCTGACTATATCAGGCATGACGAGGCTCTCCAGCAGACCATCGAGTTCCGCGAGGTCTCTACCATGGAAGAGGTGATGCCGGAGCTTGACGTACTCTATATGACCCGAGTGCAGAAGGAAAGATTCCTTGACGAGGAGGAGTTCGACCGCGTGAAGGACAGTTTCGTGCTCAATCTCGAAAAGCTCGCCCCTGCAAAGAAAACCATGGCTATCCTCCATCCGCTCCCACGCGTGAATGAGATTCTCCCTGAGGTGGATGACGATCCGCGCGCTGCATATTTCCGTCAGGTGGAGTGCGGCAAGTTCGTCAGGATGGCTCTCCTGAGCCGTCTGCTTGACTGGAAGAACGATGAAGCTCACGGCATGCCTGAGAAGAAGATTCTCAGCAGGGACGAAAGCGCATCATATGTCTGCAGCAACAGGAACTGTATCTGCAACAAGGAGCCAGTCAAGAAGTATTTCCGAGTGCTTGACGGCACAGTGCGCTGCAGCTACTGCGACTCGAAGGCAAAGCAGATTTAATTCCATTCTGCAAGCAATATGAAAGGCGACCTTCAAGGCCGCCTTTTTTTATCCTATAGCAGGTATCGCCGCACGCCCGGAGCCGCCCGAGTGCTGGACGATCCGTCGAGGCGGCGGAATAGCGAAAGTGCTGAGGGCTCCGCCCGGGAGCGGCTTTTGTGTGACGACCGTTAGGCTGCGCAGCAGACTAAAAGGGAGAAGTTAGCCGCGACAGGAGACCGAAGTGCTTGAGCAGCCGCCGAGACATGGAGTCCGGCACCCGGGCAGCTCCGGACGATGAGGGCGACGCTATTTCTTTCGGACTGTGATCCAAGTCTGGAGTGCGACGGAGATAATGATGAGCAAAAGGCCAAGCCAGAAGGAAAAGCCCACCTCTTTGGTCTCGCCAAAAATCAGAGCCGCAAAGAAAATGCTGTAAACAGGCTCCAGATTGTACGCCACATTCACAGTGAATGCAGACAGCTTCCTGAGCGCATGGATCTGGAACAGGAACGGAATCACACTGAACACGGAGCCGAGAAAGAGAAGGCCGACGAGATCGCCGCGGGTCGGAACCACAGGCGCTCCCGGATTCATACCGGCATAAACCGGCATGCACAGAGTGAGGAAAAGCACCCCTGCAATGAGCTCGTAAAAGAGCATCGTGGCACTGTCCTCCCCCGTCGAATCTGCCACATTGATATTCAACAATGCAAAGACAGAGTACAACGCGGCAGAAAGCAGACCCAGAGCGATACCGGCACGATACCTCAAATCAAGACTGAATATCAAGAGAATACCCGCGATGGCGATAAAACTGATCAGGACATCCCTGACAGACACACGCCTCTTGTTGATAAGCGGGTCGAACAGAGTCGTGAAAAAGCAGGATGTAGCTATGCACGCCACACCCACAGACACATTCGAAGCCTTGATACTGGCGTAGAACGCCACCCAGTGCATTGCAAGCAGTACCCCGCATCCGGAGATACCCGCCAGAGCCTTCCATCCGATCTTATGAAGCCTTCCGCTCAGAACCATGAACACGACCATGGTCACCACACTCACCATGACCCTGTACCAGACCAGAGGCAGTCCGGACAAAGTGATCCAGCGGCCGAAAAGACCGGTCCACCCAGCCAGGAAAACGGCGGTGTGAAGTACTATGAGAGTGCGTGTCTTATCAGTCATATGCGTATCACCAAGGATAAGTACCGTTGTCGGTAAAAGGCTCAGAACCGGTGGAAAAACAGAGAATGGAATCCACAGACACCGGAACTGTTTCAACTGCAGGTGCTATATACTTTTCTTTCATCTCTTTACAATTTACCAGTTCATGACCATATCTGCAGCCCAGGCGACAACAGCGTTTATGTGATCGCCATTCTCACCGGATTTATAGGACACGGTGCAGTCCGTGGCGTTCTCATCAAGAAAAGCCTTGATGGAAGAGAAATTGGAATATGGGACGATGTCGTCCTGAGTCGAGTGATATATGCGGATGACGTTGCCGGAAGCCGGCTTCCAGCCCTTTACCAGAGTGAACCTGTCGCATACACCCATGATCATGTCATTCACCGCAGTTCCGGAGGTCATCACGTCTCTCGTGAGCATATCTGACAGCGAATACTGCCTCAGATAGGCGGTTATCTGTGAGAGCGTGTATTTCTTGGAAACTATCCAGTTATTATAGTTGCTCAGCAGCGCACCCTTGAAGACACGGTCGTATGTCAGATCGAGACTGCCGCACTCGATGAAACTGCTGACAGTGAGCGGCGCGAAAGGCTTTGCCTTTGGATAACTGCCGTCAAGATAGTCCTGCCATGTCTTTCTGATATCGTACGGTCCTCCGCCGAGGAAAGATTTCTTGAACTTCAGGCCGAGCTCAGGGTGCTCCGACAGATACTTGATGTTCGCCATGCCGTTGAATGCGCCCTGGGAATAACCGATGTTATAGAGGCTGCTGCCATATTTCACACCCGAATCCTTGAGAATCTGGCATGCTGCACGATATGCATCGAACGTCCCTTCTGCGGCCGCTTCGGGATTGAGGTAGGCCTGAGAATGTTCCGCATCCGCACCGAAACCGCAATAATCCGAGATGACCACAGCATAGCCCTTCCATGCCGCAATCGACTGCGCATCATGTACCAGAGATGGTCTCTCCGCATCGGACGTGATGGATGCATGGTTCGCGATGACTACACCATTGAGGGTCCGGCCGTTGGTGATGGCTGTCTCCGGCACATACAATATGGCCGAAAGAGTCACGGGGTCACCCGAAGGACCGGTCGAACGATGAGTGAATACTACTGTCTTGACAGGATCGTTGCTCCATGGAAGATATATCAATGTAAGCAGCTGCAGGAGCATCTTCGACTCGTCTGTCAGATCTCTGAACACCGGAGCTGTATTCATGTAATTGGCAAAATTCGTAAACCTGCCCTCTGACTGTATATTGTATGCAACTGACTTTTCACCACCTGAAAGAACGCCAAGCGAAAGCAGGCCGCTTCGTTCTGCATTGAGAGCGGACTCCGAAGAAAGTGTGTAGCACTCCCCCGAGGCAGTGGTACTTTTTACCGATGCGCCTGAACCATAATTGTCTGGAGCTACAGCCACATAGTACCATTCCTCCGTATTGAAAGAAGAGCTGCTTCTGACAGAGTACTCTGCAGATGACCCATCTTTTCTCAATGAAAAGGAGACTTCATCCACTCCTTCATGTCCAGACCTGAACTTCAGAAGAGAGACAGAGTTGCGGAACACGAGGGTTGTTGAAGAAGACTCAGAATACGCCTCTGAGACGAGGGCGGCCGGATCTATATTGCGGTCTGAGGGAATAGTCTGGGCTCGAGGGATATTGACTGCACAGTCAGCTACACCTTTCCATTGTCCTGCAGCAGAAGCCGGATACACGGCACTGATCGGGAAATCACCAGTGCTTATGGTTCCTGTTATGACTGCCGATGGCCCATTGACAGACGACACCGTGAAAATACGGGATGTCTGAGCTATGGGGTCATAGACAGAGACCGACTCCCCTGCCTCCCAGCAGGGAGATAAACCCTCGCCGAGGGATGCCTTTGTCTCCTGCCCGAATGTGGCAGTGAAACTGACCTCATGCAGTCCCGAGTCATCAGTCTGCACAAGTCCTCCGACGCATGACACGGCAATGAACGCGGCAGCCAGGACTACAATCTTTCCGAGAAAATGCTTCATACTGAAGTACAACGTCATACACCTGATGTAAAGATATCGTCAAATACAATAATTGCCAAATAATAGTAACAAAAAAGGACCGGCTGTGAACCGGTCCTTATGATAGGATGTAGTCTCTGACTACATGAAGATGTAGCGGAGGATGAACAGCACTGCGAGCACTGCCATTGTTGGGTTGACTTTCTTATACTTGCCGGTGCATGCATTGAGAACGGCATAAGAGATGATACCGAGCATGATACCGTCTGAGATGCTGTACGCAAGAGGCATGAGAAGCATGGTGATGAATGAAGGGATAGCCTCAGACATCTCACCGAACTCGATAGAGGTCACTGAAGATGCCATCATCACACCTACGATCACGAGCACTGGACCTGTAGCGGCACCAGGGATTGCGAGGAAGAGAGGTGAGAAGAAGAGAGCTACAAGGAATCCCATTGCAATCACGAATGCGGTAAGACCTGTACGGCCGCCTTCTGTCACACCGGAAGCACTCTCGATGTATGTGGTGGTGGTAGATGCACCGAGGCATGCGCCTGCGGTGGTTGCCACTGCATCTGCCATGAGGATCTTGTTGACCTGATCTACGTGACCCTTCTCATCTACCATGCCGGCCTTCACTGAGACGCCGACCACTGTTCCGATGGTATCGAACATATCGATGAAGAGGAAGGTGATGACCACAGCGAGCATATCCCATGAAAGGATCTGGCCGAGTTCGAACTGGCAGAAGATAGGAGCGATGCTAGGAGGGGTTGAAACCACACCGGTGAAGTTGGTGACACCCATAGGGATGCCGAGGATGGTAGTCGCAAGGATACCGATGAGCATGCCTCCCTTGACATTGAGGATGACAAGAGCGCCTGTGAGGAAGAAACCGATGATGGCAAGGATGGATGCCTTGTCCTTGAGGTTTCCGAGAGTCACAGATGTAGCGTCGCTGTTGACGATGAGACCGCAGCTCTTGAGACCGATGAATGCGATATAGAGACCGATACCCACACCGATAGCCTTCTTGAGGTTTGCAGGGATGGCATCAACAATCATCTCGCGCACCTTTGTGAGTGTGAGGATGATGAAGATCAGACCCTCGATGAGGATGGCTGTGAGAGCGAACTGCCAGCTGTAACCCATACCGAGGCACACTGTGAACACGAAGAATGCGTTGAGGCCCATACCCGGAGCAAGTCCGAAAGGCTTCTTTGCATAGAATGCCATGACGAGCGTACCGATGAGAGCTGCAAGGGCTGTGGCTGTGAACACAGAGTCAGTAGGCATTCCCTGTCCTGCGAGGGCACTGAAGATTCCCGGATTGACGGCGAGGATATACGCCATCGTGAGGAATGTTGTGATACCGGCGATGATCTCGGTCCTCACGTTATGCTGCTGAGGATCGAAGCCGAAAGCTTTGGTAAGGAATGATGACATGATCTTTTATGATTAGAAGTTCCACTTGGTACCGAGGCAAGGACGGCAATGGAAGCCGCTGCAGCCTGCGAAGTTGTATGCGAGCTCGACCTCGCCGCCGATATTGAGGTTATCCATGCCGAAAAGCTTGCCGACATTGTACCAGAGCTGAGGCTCTGAGAGGAATGTGAACTTGCCGGCAGCACCTGCGAGAGGGTTTGCGTCACCATACCAGTATGAGTTGTTCTCACCCCAGATATCAGCAAAGCCTGAGAAGCAGAGGCCATCTACGCCAAAAAGGTTGTCGATACCCCATACAGCTGTGAACTGGAGAGGAAGGTCACTTGATGCATTGCCATTGAAGGTCTTGTACATAAGCTCGAGAGTGAGTCTCTTGGAGAAATCCTTTGAGTGGATGAAATAGTTTGCTCCGAAAAGGAAGTTGCTGTTGCCGAAACCGACACCGCCGTTGAACTCGACATGGGCGCTGAGAGGGGCAAGCTTTGAATCCTGCCAGAAGTTGATGGCCCTGGAGATCTCCATGTAGCTTCCTGTGACACCGGTGACGTCCTTCTGACGCTGCTCCTTGGTGACATAGTCGTAATCTACGAAGAAGAAGGTGTCTCCCCACTTGTCACCCTTGAACATCTCGAGGGTTGTGGTGGCATGCTTGCGGTCCTTTCCGAAATCGTAGAAGGTCTGAAGATTTGTCTGTGCGCTTGCGAGCTGAGCTGAAGCGAGAGCCGCGAAAGCGGCCAAGATGATAACTTTTTTCATTAGTGTGTCAGATATTGTTATACATTTATTTCTTGTCATTGACTCTGTTGACCTCGAAATCCACAGAGGTGTCACCCTTGGTATTCTTGCCGAACTCATAGTCCATGCCTGGAAGGATGGCATTGAGAACGATGCCGACGATGGCTGCGACTGCAAGACCGGAGAAGTTGATTGCAGCCTTTCCGATATGGATGGAGATGCTGCCCGGACCGTAATTGATACCGATCGCGAGGACAAGGATGAGAGCGGCCACGAGCACATTGCGGGAAGCGGTGAAGTCCACCTGGTTCTCGACGATGTTGCGTACACCGACTGCACTGATCATACCGTAGAGCACGAGGCTGACACCGCCGATGGTGGCAGCAGGCATCGCGCCGATGATTGCAGCGAACTTAGGGCAGAACGAGAAGATGATCGCAAGGACAGCAGCGATGCGGATCACGCGAGGGTCGAATACCTTGGTGAGGTTGAGCACACCGGTATTCTCGCCATAGGTGGTGTTTGCCGGTGCTCCGAAAAGAGAAGCAAGAGCTGTGGCAAGACCGTCGCCCATGAGTGTGCGGTGGAGACCCGGATCCTCGAGATAGTTCTCACCGGTGGTGCTGGAGATCGCGCACATGTCGCCGATGTGCTCCATCATGGTGGCGAGAGAGATAGGGAGGATGGTGATGATCGCTGTGACTACGAGACCCCAGTTTGGATTCTTGAATACTGCAAAGGCAGTGTTCTCCATCTTGAAAGGCATTCCGAACCATGCTGCAGACTTCACTCCGCTGAAATCCACCTGGCCGAAGCATGCTGCAACGGCGTAAGAGACTACCACACCGAGAAGGATAGGGATGATCTTGATCATGCCCTTGCCCCAGATGTTGCATACGATGATGATGGCGATTGCGAGGATAGCCACCCACCATGACGCTGTGCAGTTGTTGATGGCGGAGCCGGAAAGCGTAAGTCCGATGGCGATGATGATGGGACCTGTCACGATCGGAGGGAAGAACCTCATCACCTTGCTTACACCGAAAGCCTTGATGAGTCCGGCGAGTACGAAGTAGAGAAGGCCGGCACAGAAGACGCCGATGCAGGCATAAGGGAGCGAAGCAGCCTGGCTCATGCCCTGTTCAGCACCTATGGCCACCACTGCGGCATATCCTCCGATGAATGCGAATGACGATCCGAGGAATGCAGGTACCTTGAGTTTGGTGATGAGATGGAACAGGAGTGTGCCGAGACCGGCAAAGAGAAGCGTCGCAGATACCGAAAGACCGGTAAGAGCTGGAACGAGAATCGTGGCGCCGAACATTGCGAACATGTGCTGCAGTCCGAGTACGCCCATTTTCTTCACGCCAAGTTCTCTGGCGTCATAGATGGCTTTGAAGCCTTCAGTATTATTTGTACCCATAGTGATACAAAAATAAGCATCATATCCCGCATTGTTACTGCCCGCAGGTGTTATATTTATGTAGTTTTGCACAATGTTATTAACAAATTTGCGCCAGTCGGAATAATTATGCATGGAATGGCAGAAAAAACGCATAATCCTTTCATAATTGAAATATAAATTTTACATTTGCAATATATGAAAAGAACAGCGCTCAACATCCATCATCACCACCATATCTCAAGATAGGGTAGGTCGGATGTTGCATGTCTGTGTAGTATGTAGGCTTACCCATGGAGAAGGGTGAGTCTTTTTTTTGTATTTAAACGCAGATATATATGTTAAGAATTGCCATCCAGTCTAAAGGCAGACTGAACGAAGAGAGCACTGCGATGCTCCGTGAGTTGGGCATCGAGATCGATGACTCAAAGAGAAAGTACCTTTCAAACGCAAAGAATTTCCCTGTGGAGATGCTCTACCTCAGGGATGACGACATCCCGGGAGTGGTCGCTTCAGGCTCCGCAAGCCTCGGTATCGTCGGACTCAACGAGGTCGAGGAGAAGGGTTACCCTGTAGAAGTGGTGGAGAAGCTCGGATTCGGCGGCTGCCGCATCTCTCTCGCAATTCCGAAGGCAGATGTCTATGAGGGTCCACAGTATTTCGAGGGTAAGGTCATCGCCACCTCATATCCAAAGATCCTGAAGAAGTTCCTCGACGAGAACGGAGTGAACGCCAGGATTGAAGTGATCACAGGCTCTGTCGAGGTCACCCCGGCAGCAGGTATCGCCGACGCCATCTTCGACATCGTATCATCAGGCAGCACACTTGTAGCCAACAACCTCAAGGAGGTCGAGAAGGTATTCTTCTCCGAGGCCGTGCTCATCTCCAACGGCAATCTCTCGGATGAGGAGAAGGAAATCCTCGCAGAGATACAGTTCCGTCTGGAGTCGGCCCGCAACAGCCGTGACAAGAAATACATCCTCATGAACCTTCCTGAAGCGTCTCTCGACGAGGCGATCAGGATACTCCCTGCCATGAAGAGCCCTACCGTGCTCCCTCTCGCAGAGAAGGGATGGTGTTCGCTCCACTCAGTAGTGAACACAGGAGACCTCTGGGACAAGGTCCGCGCTCTCAAGGCCATCGGAGCCGAAGGCATTCTCGTACTCGACGTCAACAAGATAATCCTTTAGAATGAACACATATATCAATCCTGCACCCCAGACATGGGAGGAACTCTGCATGAGGCCATCCTCAGACAATCCCGTGGTCAGGGAGCGTGTCGAAAAGATCATCGAACGCGTGCGTCTGGGCGGAGACAAGGCGCTCAGAGAGCTCGCTCTGGAGATAGACAAGGCCGAAATGGACTCTTTCGAGGTCACTGAAGCCGAATTTGAGGAGGCCGCCGCAAAGGTGACGGCTGAAGTCAGGGACGCCATCGCCGAAGCATCCGCCAACATTCTGGCATTCCACCAGGCGCAGATGCCGAAGGCCATCGAAGTCGAGACCAGACCGGGCGTAAGGTGCTGGCAGAAGCCGATGCCGATCGGCAGGGTAGGTCTCTACATCCCGGGCGGCACCGCTCCCCTCTTCTCCACCGTGCTCATGCTGGCCCTCCCGGCAAAGGTTGCAGGCTGCAGCGAAGTGGTGCTCTGCACACCTGCACGCGAAGGAAAGGTTTCCGCTGAGGTCCTGTACGCCGCAAGACAATGCGGCATCACCAGGGTATTCAAGGTAGGAGGCGCCCAGGCCGTGGCTGCCATGGCATTCGGAACCGATTCCATCCCTAAGGTCGACAAGATCTTTGGCCCCGGCAACCAGTATGTGACCACCGCAAAGCAGCTTCTCGGCAACAAGAAAGTGGCTATCGACATGCCTGCCGGACCGTCAGAGGTGATGGTCATGGCGGACAGCAGCGCCGTTCCTTCATACGTGGCTGCCGACCTCCTGTCTCAGGCTGAGCACGGAGCCGACAGCCAGGTGATGCTTGTATGCAACAGCAGCTCCATAGCCGACGCCGTATTCGAGGAAGTGAACGCCCAGGCCGCAAGGCTTGACCGCGCCGCATTCGTGGAGCAGGCACTCGGCAAGAGCCGCATCGTGGTGTTCGACAGCATCGATGACATGATCGCATTCGCGAATGAATATGGTTCCGAGCACCTCATCATCTCGATGAATGACCCGTGGAGCATTGCAGAGCGCATCACCTCCGCAGGAAGCGTATTCATCGGCAACTACTCCCCTGAAAGCGCCGGAGACTATGCTTCCGGCACCAACCACACCCTCCCGACATGCGGATGGGCTCACTCATGCAGCGGAGTCAACATCGACAGCTTCATCAAGAAGATCACTTTCCAGGAGCTCACACAGGATGGCCTGGCATCACTTTCAAAGACGATTGTATCCATGGCAGAGGCCGAAGGGCTCGCAGCTCACGCCAATGCCGTAAAAGTCAGGACAGCAAGATGACAGACATAGAGAGACTCATACGCCCCAACATTGCGGCGCTGTGTCCGTACAGCACAGCCAGAGACGAGTGCACATGCAAGCTCGGCATCTTCCTGGATGCCAATGAAAGCCCGTACGAGAACGGATGGAACCGCTATCCGGACCCTCACCAGAAGATCCTGAAGGCGCGTATCAGCGAGATCAAGGGTGTACCTGCATCCAACATCTTCCTCGGAAACGGAAGCGATGAGGCGATCGACCTCATCTTCCGTGTATTCTGCACTCCGGGTACAGACAACGTCATTTCCATCGCTCCGAGCTACGGAATGTACACCGTCGCGGCTCAGACCAACGACATCGCAGTGCGCGAGGTTCTCCTTGGAGAGGATTTCTCGCTCGACACCGATGCCATTCTCGCCGCAATGGATGACAACACCAAGGCCATCTTCCTCTGCTCGCCCAACAACCCTTCGGGAAATGCATTCACCAACGAGCAGGTCGCAGAGCTCGCTGAGAAATCAGGCAGGATCGTCGTGCTTGACGAAGCGTACATCGACTTCTGCACAGAGCCGTCCATGATAGGAAGAGTGAATGAGATAAACAACCTGATAGTCTTCCAGACCATGTCCAAGGCACGCGGCATGGCAGGACTCCGACTTGGAATGGCGTTCGCATGCGACAGGATAATCGCGCTCATGTCCATGGTTAAATACCCGTACAACATCAACGAGGCCACACAGAAGATCGCCATGCAGCTTCTCGCCGAGCCTATAGACTCACAGGTCGAAGAGATCATCAGCGAGCGTGAGAGGATAGCAGAGGTTATCATATCCATGCCATTCGTCCGCAAGGTATATCCGAGCCAGGCGAATTTCCTCCTCGTCAAGGTGGATGATGCCAACTCGCTCTATGACCACCTCATCGCAGACGGCATAATCGTACGCAACAGGAACAAGGTCGCAGGATGCGCAGGATGTCTACGCATCACCATCGGCCTCAAGACCGAAAATGAATCACTCCTGAAATCACTCAAGAAATATGAAGAAGGCAATATTTGTCGATAGGGACGGCACCATCATAGTGGAGCCCGGAATGGAATTCAACGAGCAGGTGGATTCACTCGAGCTGCTCGAATTCGTACCTGGTGCCATCTCCGGCCTCAGGGCCCTCACAGGCATTGGTTACGAGCTCGTGATGGCATCGAATCAGGACGGACTTGGAACTGACAGCTATCCGATGGACACATTCCTCGGCCCTCATGAGAAGATGCTCAAGACCCTCTCCGGAGAAGGCGTGGTGTTTGACGACCAGCTCATCGACCCGACTTTCGAGAAGGACAATGCCCCTACCAGGAAGCCACGCACCGGCATGTTCGGCAAGTACCTCGACGGCAGCTATGACATGGCGTCATGTTTCGTCATCGGCGACAGGGCTACCGACATAGAACTTGCATACAACCTCGGAGCAAAGGGCATACTTCTGCGTCCGGACATGAGCCTCCTCGAAGGAAAATCATTTGCGGGAAGCTGCGTGCTTGCCACAGATGACTGGGCGCAGGTAGTGGAATTCATCCGCAGCACTGAACGCAGCGCTGTGGTGGCACGCAAGACAAAGGAAACCGACATCTACATCAAGGTCGACCTGGACGGCAAGGGCGGGTCTGAAATCGACACAGGCCTGAAGTTCTTCGACCATATGCTCGACCAGCTTGTCCATCATGGCGGTCTCGCCATGACAGTGAAATGCAAAGGAGATCTCGAAGTGGACGAGCATCACACCATCGAGGATGTGGGCATAGCACTCGGAGAAGCCATCGCCCAGGCCCTCGGCAGCAAGGTGGGCATAGCCCGCTATGGCTTCGCCCTCCCTATGGATGAAAGCCGTGCAGTCGTCCTCCTCGATTTCGGAGGACGTGCTGAGCTCGTGTGGGATGTCGAATTCACCCGCGAATATGTCGGAGACGTGCCGACAGAGATGTTCAAGCATTTCTTCAAGAGCCTGAGCACCGCAATGAAATGCAACCTCTACATAGAGGCTCATGGTGAAAACAACCACCACATTGCAGAGAGTGTATTCAAGGCATTCGCGCGCTCGATCAGGCAGGCAGTGAGCCGCAATATATTCAGTTACGAACTCCCTTCAAGCAAGGGCTTGCTCTAATATAAGATGATAGCGATAATAGACTACAAATGCGGTAACCTCAAGTCGGTAGAGAACGCACTGAGCCGTCTCGGCTGCGAATATGTGCTCACCTCCGACCCTGAAGTCATACTGTCGGCATCCAAGGTCATCCTTCCGGGTGTCGGAAATGCTGCGGAAGCCATGGCCAATCTTCGCGAGGCCGGACTGGTGGATGTCATCAAAAGCATCAGAAAGCCGGTGCTCGGCATATGCGTGGGCATGCAGATCATGTGCAGGGACAGCGAGGAAGGCAACTGCGAATGCATAGGCCTCTTCGACTCCCACGTGAAGCGCTTCATCCCTACTCCGGAATGCAAAGTGCCTCACATGGGCTGGAATGCCATAGGCAACCTTGAGAAGAAGCTTTTCAAGGACATGAAAGGCGGCCAGTATGTGTACTTCGTGCACTCATACTACCCTACCCTGTGTCAGGACACCATAGCTACCTGCGTGCATGCCGGACAGATGTTCAGCGCAGCACTCAAGTATGAAAATTTCTACGGCACTCAGTTCCATCCGGAGAAGAGCGGTGACGTGGGCGAACAGATACTCAGAAATTTCCTTGCATTATGATACAGATCATACCGGCTATAGACCTGATCGACGGACACTGCGTCAGACTCTCCCAGGGAGACTACGGTCAGAAGAAAGTATATGACGGCTCTCCGGTGGACATAGCCATGAGCTATGCGGACTGCGGCGTGAAGCGCATCCACCTGGTAGATCTCGACGGGGCCAAGGCATCCGAGCCACGCAACCTCGCGACACTCGAGAAGGTGGCATCGAAAGTCGATATCGAGATAGAATGGGGAGGCGGCATTTCCGGAACCCAGGCTCTGAAGGATGTACTCGATGCAGGAGCCACCCAGGCCATCATCGGCAGTGTGGCTGCCCTGAAGCCGGAACTCTTCAAAGAGTGGCTCATGACCCACGGAGGCGGCAAGGTGATACTCGGCGCCGATGTCAGGGGACGTGCGGTGGCTGTCAAGGGATGGCTTGAGGACACCACCGTGACCATCGATGACCTGGTGGAGGATTTCAGGCCTCTGGGACTGAAGGAAGTCATATGCACCGACATATCACGCGACGGCATGCTCCAGGGACCGAATTTCGGCCTCTACGAAGACCTTCAGGGCAAGTTCGGCGATGTATCGTTCACGGTCAGTGGAGGCATCAGCACCATGGATGACATACGCATCCTCAATGACAAGGCTCTCCGCAAGGTCATTGTCGGAAAAGCCATTTACGAAAAGCGCATAACTCTCAAAGAAATCGAACAATGGTCGCTAAACGCATAATCCCCTGCCTCGATGTCAAGGACGGACAGGTAGTCAAAGGTATCAATTTCCTCGGCCTCAAAGAGGTCGGAGATGCAGTCGAGATGGGCAAGAGGTACTCGCTCGAAGGTGCCGACGAGCTCGTATACCTCGACATCAGCGCCACCAGAGAAGGGCGCAAGACGTTCGCGGCGCTGGTAGAGCGCATTGCGGAGGTCATCAATATACCGTTTACTGTGGGTGGCGGCATCTCCACACTCGATGACGCATCCAGGCTGCTGGATGCCGGTGCGGACAAGATTTCTGTCAACAGCGCAGCCATCAAGGATCCGTCCCTTATCGAGCGTGTCGCCGCAAAATACGGAAGCCAGTTCATCGTGACCGCAATCGATGCCAGAATGATCGACGGCAAGTGGATGGCCACCACGCACGGCGGCAGTGTCCCGACAGACAGGGAGCTGTTCAGCTGGGCGAAGGAAGCCCAGGACCGCGGTGCCGGTGAGATACTCTTCACCTCAATGGACCATGACGGCACCAAGGCAGGATATCCTTGCGAAACATATGCTGCCCTGTGCGACAGTCTCTCAATACCGGTGATCGCATCCGGCGGAGCGGGAAATGTCGGCCACATCGCCGATGTCCTCACACTCGGCAAGGCCGATGCGGCACTGGCGGCAAGCATTTTCCATTACGGCGAGATAAGCATCCCGGACCTCAAGGGTCAGCTCAGGTCTCAGGGTATCGAAGTACGCCTCTAACACAAAAGACATCATGACATTCAAGGATTTCAATCTCAGCAAGACAGGTGACGGACTCCTTCCCGTCATCATCCAGGACTCGCGCACCCTCAAGGTGCTCATGCTCGGGTATATGAACGAGGAGGCTTTCGAAAAAACTCAGGCGACCGGTCTCGTGACCTTCTGGTCGCGCAGCCGCAATCAGCTCTGGACAAAGGGCGAGACCAGCAACAATTTCCTCCATGTAGTGGACATGTACGGGGACTGCGACGGAGACACCCTCCTCATCAAGGCTATCCCTGACGGACCGACCTGCCACAGGGGCACCACAAGCTGCTTCGACACTCCTGAGGACGAAGGATTCATCCGTACACTTCAGGGCGTGATCCAGGGCCGCCACAGAGAGATGCCGGAAGGCTCATACACTACCAAGCTCTTCATCAAGGGAGTGAAGCAGATAGCGAAGAAGGTGGGAGAAGAGACGACCGAAAGCATCATCGAGGCTGTTGACGGCAACCGCGACCGCTTCATCTATGAGGCTTCCGATGTCATCTACCACTACCTCGTGCTGCTCGAGCAGATGGGTGTCACCATCGAAGACCTTGAAAGGGAATTGGCTTTCAGACACAGATAGGACATGAGAAGGATTATTCTGATGATGGTGGCAGCCGTGACCGTGCTGACCTCATCCATACCTGTGAAAGTGGCATGCATAGGTGACAGCATTACCTACGGGGCATGCATCGAGGACCGCGAGAATGACTCCTATCCATCTGTCCTCCAGGGACTGCTCGGAAACGATTACGAGGTGAGGAACTTCGGATTCAGTGCGAGGACGATGCTGGACAAGGGCGACTACCCATACATGAACGAGAAGATGTATCAGGAAGTGAAGGAATACCTTCCGGACATAATCACCATCATGCTCGGCACCAATGACTCAAAGCCTCACAACTGGGCACACAAGGATGATTTCTACAACGATTATGTCAGGATGGTCAGGGAGCTTCAGTCTCTCGTCACCCATCCGCGCATTTATGTCTGCCTCCCGCCTGCAGTGGTGAAGGACAATTTCGGCATCACAGAGAATGTTGTGCTCAATGAGGTCACTCCCCTTGTACGCAAGGTGGCAGCAGACAGATGGCTGGATATCATCGACACAAGGACTCCGACTGAAGGACGCGCGGATCTCTACACCAAGGACGGCGTCCACCCTGCACCTGCTGGAGCTTCCGTCATAGCCCACGCCATCTATGACGGGCTCTCACTCCGCGGAGATACGGGCAAGCCCGGCAAGAGAGTGCTGTTCATCGGAGACAGCATCACAGATGACGACTGGGGCAAGAAAGACGGATGGGAAGTACACAAGAGACAGCACTACGACATGAACCACATCTACGGCCATGGATATGTACTCGACATCGCTCAGTACTACATGACTAAGTATCCGGAAAGGAAGTACCAGTTCTACAACAGGGGCATCAGCGGGAACCAGATGCGCAATCTGGTTGAAAGATGGGACAATGATGTGACTCCGATGCATCCGGATGTGCTCACCGTCTTCATCGGCATCAACGACAGCCATGCTGCCGACATCACCATCGACAGCTTTGACTTCGAGGGCTGGGAAAAGTCCTACAGAAGTCTGATCGGGAAGGCCAAGGCAGCCAATCCTGATGTCAGGATCCTTATGGCCAAGCCGTTCATCCAGAACATCGGTGCCCAGAATATCAACGGCCACTACCAGAGGCGCATCCCTATAGTCCAGAGGATGGGAGAGATCATCGACAAGATTGCAGCGGACTGCGGCTGCGTGGTCCTTGACTTCGACCGTATCATCGGGGACGCCATCGCTGCCGACAAGTCCGGAGACGCCAAATACTGGTGCTGGGACGGCATACATCCTACCATGGCAGGCCACAAGATCATGGCCGACCACTGGGTCAGAAAGGCTAAGAAAGCAAAGATAATGTAATGGCGGTGAGGAGGTGTTTCATACTCCTCATCGTGTTTTTATGCACATGCGGATCACTCTCTGCATCCCCGTCGGATGTCAGAGGCATCAACCTGCTTTCCCGCAACTGGAAGAACGACAGCACCGCAATAGTCAGCGCCGCGTCGAAAGGATTCAACCATCTCCAGCTCTCGCACAAGATAGGCATGAACCTGTCGGACATGAGGGATGAAGAGAACCTTTCTCTGGTCAGACGTCTGGCAGACCTTGCACACAGTTCCGGCATTACGGAGGTATGCCTCTGGGATCATGCTCTCTATGACACGGACTACTATCCACGCAGATTCATGTACCCCGGAACCGGACTCATCGACCTCGATGCGCCAGGATTCTGGGATTGGATGAAAGATGACTACAGAGAGATGCTTTCGCTTTGCCCCGAGATAGACGGACTCATACTCACTTTCATCGAGTCGGGAGCCGGAATCGAGGATCAGTTCTCTGTGATGTCTGTGCCGCAGAGGCTCGCCAAGATCATCGAAACAGTGTCTGAGGTGGTCTGCGACGAGTTCGGCAAGAGCCTTTGGCTACGGACGTTCGCCTACAATGAGGCGGAATACACGAATATCGCCGAATGCTTCGGCATGGTGGAGTGGAAGAGCCGCATGGGTCTGATGATGAAAGACGTGCCACATGACTTCTTCATCACTCATCCCGACAATCCCCTCGCGGGGCGTTTCGATCAGCCCACAATAATCGAGTTTGACGCCTGTGGGGAATACAACGGCCAGTCGGTGATACTGAATACCATGCCCCGGCTGTATCATGACAGGATGAGCCGCATGGCTGGGATACAGGCAGTACATGGCTTTGTGGCGAGAACCAGCCGATGCGGTGACAGCGAGATCACCGGCACCCCTGCGGAGATAAACCTGGACATGATCTGCGCGGCAGCGGATAACCCGTCCCAAAGCGCAGACGAAGCTATAGATGGGTATCTGCGCGACAGATATGGGATAAAGGCCGCAAAACGCCTGAAAAGAGCCTTTGCCGCCTCAAGAGACATCATTGACGGCACGATGTATATCATGAATCTCAACACGGCCCATCACTCAGAGATGAGATTCGATGCACCGTCCACCTATTCTAGGCATGTGTCCGGACGTTGGACCGCGTGCGACAGCGTTTTTCTTGCACATGGCATCAACCGGCAGTTTCACTGGTGGAGCGGGCTGGTCAACACTCTCGCTCCCCTTTCATGCAAGAATCTTGATGAGAAGAGAGCCCGGGAAATCTCACATGTCACTGAGGCAGGGTATCTGACACTCTCGGATGAAATGACAGAAGAGTATCTGAGATATATCCAGACTTGGACTGATGACTGCATACACGAAGCAGTCAGGGGGTTCAGGCAGCTGAAAAGATGCAGAACGTCGCTTGCCCATGAGGATTACTGCATGATATCAGATCTCTTCGAAAGATCGCTGATGTGCCTGCGTCTAAGGCAGTCTGCTGCCATCTGCTGGTGGGGCGGGAGGGTCTGGGAACGTGGCGCAGATTTCAGGACACCATATGTCAGACATGAGATTAAGAAAGCGGCCCGCAGACTCAGAGAGTCTCTCGCTGACTATGAATCATACAGCAAGCCTTATCCTGTCGGCACCTGGGACTTCCTTTCCGATGCCGGCAAGGCACGGGACATCCTCGACAGCATCCCCCCTGAAGTCTTCAACTGACACCGCCCTGCCATCTCGCCAGAATCCAGCATTCTCAACACGGCAGGCGACATTCCAGATTCTGCTATAAATGATCACCAGGAAAAATCGGAAAGAGAGAAACCGCAAAGGCGATTTCTCTCTCTATAGTTGTATATCGTCCGGGTGCTGACCCGGTGTCGGCGCGACTACCTCCTTGAAGACGATCTGCGACGGCTCTTCTTATTCTTCTTGCTGATGAAATAGTAAGCTGCTGCAGCGGCTATCACAAGAGCGATCACGATGAATGTCATCAGATTGGCCTGGCTTCCCTTGACGTTCTGCCACATGGTAAGAAGATCCTCTGTCTTCTCGCCCCAGTCATGCTCGAGAGCACAGCGGTTGATGACTGCGATGTCAGGATACTGTACCGGATTCACGCATACAGCACTTGCCTCTTCACCGAAGAAATATGAAAGGTCGATAGGAGGGAAAGACTCATCGATCTGAGACTCGAGAACTTCCTGTGCTCCGCATGAAGCCACATAGCCGGTCTCCTCCATATTGCGGATGGCGATGTCAGGACGGCACATGAAATCGATGAAATAGCTTGCTGCCTTTGTGTTCACTGCATACTTAGGGATAACCCATCCGTCAAACCATACGGTGGATCCCTCTTCAGGGACGATGTATCTGAGTTCGACACCTACATTTGCAGCCTCTTCGATAGCCCACATTGCGTCGCCGCTCCAGTTGAGAGACAGCCATGCGCGGTCCTTTGTCATGATCTCCTTGCCGAGGTCAGCTTCCCAGCCGCATACGCCCGGCTTGCACTCGAGAAGATAGTTCTGCACCTCTGCGATAGACTCTGCAGAAGAATCAGACATGAGCTCCTGGAGAGTCACCTTGCCGGCCTTGAGCTGCTCCTGACGGAGATAGATGAGCACTGGAGCATATACGTCACGCGGTGCATCCTTGATGAGGATCTTGCCGGCAAACTTAGGGTTTCTGATGGCATCCCATGTAGATGCTTCGGCATCGCTCACATGTTTCGGATCGTAGATGAGACCGGTGGTTCCCCACATGTATGCTACAGAATAATCATTGGCATCGATGTTTGGATTGATGCTTCTGAACATCTTCTCGATATACGGAGAACGGTACTTGTAGATGTAGTTGATCTCTTCAGGGATAGCTGCGAAATCGAGAGGAAGAAGGAGATTGTTGTTGAGCATGCGCTCGATGATATAGTCTGAAGGGCAGACTACATCATAGTCCTCATGTCCCTTTTCGATCTTTGAGAGCATTGCCTCATTGACATCGAAGGTCATATACTTGACGGTGATGTTCTCACCGGTCTGTTCCTTGTACCACTGCTCGAATTCTTCGATGACTCCGTCAGCGATGTAGCTTGACCAGTTGTAGACTTTGAGGATTTCCTTCCTGTCAGCTGCAGAAGAGCTGAAGCATGAAGCAAGGAGTGAAGCAGCCACGGCTGCAAACGCGAAGATTTTCTTCATTTTCAATTATACTGTTTTGTCTTTTGTTTTCTTGAATGTCCTGATATTCACGAAGAGCAATACTGCGAGAATAACCAGGAAGATGATAGTCATCAGAGGTTTGAGTTCCGGGGTAAGACCGCCCTTGCGGGCATCGGCGTAGATATAAGTCGAGAGGGTCTCCAGTCCGGAGCTGCCGGCGGTGAAATAAGTCACCGCAAAGTCATCGAGACTCATGGTGAATGCCAGGATGAAACCGCTGATCATTCCGGGGCTGAGCTGGGGTATCATCACCTTGCGGAGAGCCTGTCCCGGTGTGGCGCCGAGATCAAGCGCAGCCTCGTAGATATTCGGGTTCATCTGCGCAAGCTTCGGCAGCACATTGAGGACCACATATGGGGTACAGAATGTGATGTGGGCCAGAATCACGGTGACATATCCCTTGCTCACATGCAGGAACACGAAGAGCAGGAAGAGCGACACACCGGTGATGATGTCAGGGTTCAGCATCGGGATGTTGTTGAGAAGCTTGATCGCAGTCTTGCGGCGGCCATGGAGATTGTAGATGCCGATGGCGGCAAGTGTGCCGAGGAATGTCGATATCGCGGATGCGATCACCGCCACTATCAGCGTGCTTTTAAGCGCTGCAATAAGTGATGCGGATGACGGGGTCGCACCTGTGAAGAGCGACTTGTAGAGATTGAGGGTGAATCCTGTCCAGTTGCCGAGAGACTTCGCCTCCGTGAATGAAAACACGGCGATGAAGACGATAGGCGCGTACAGGATGAAGAGTATCAGCGCGAGATAGGTCTTCGAGATGAGTTTCTTTCCGTTCATCAGATAAGCCCTCCTTCTGCTTCCTCATCCTTGTCAGGTGAGATATACATTGTGATACCTATGATGATCAGCATGACAAACGAGAGCGCCGCACCCTGATTCCACATCAGATTGTAGAACTGCTCCTGGATCACCGAACCGAACAGCTGGATGGTGTTGTTTGTGAGGATCTCTGACACCGCAAAGGTGGAGACCGTAGGCATGAACACCATCAGCACACCGCTGAGGATGCCCGGCATCGAAAGCGGCAGCGTAACCTTGGTAAACACTGTCATCGGGCTCGCACCGAGATCCTGCGCAGCCTCCGCATATGACTTATCCATCTTGTTCAGCACATTGTAGATAGGATAGATCATAAATGGAAGGTAGTCGTAAGCCATACCGAAAAGAAGAGTTCCCTTTCCGAGCTGGATACCGAGCGTATTGAAGATCTCAGCTGTGGCGAGTGTCCTCATGAGTGCGTTGATCCACATCGGAAGGATGAAGAGCAGCGCGGTGACAGCAGACTTGTTGAGATCCTTGTCAGCAAGGATATATGCCACAGGGTAGCCTATCAGGATGCAGATGATGGTATTCTCAAGTGCGACCTCCATAGACACCAGGAACGAATTGATGATCTTGGCATCCGTGAAGAATGCAGCCAGGTTTGACAGGGTGAAATGCCCGTTTGAATCCGTCAGTGCATAGAATCCGATAAGGACCAGCGGCAGCACCACGAACAGCACCATAAAGATGAAGTACGGCAGGACCCAGCTCGACCTTTTATTGAAGATGTTGGTCATTCCCTATTCACTGATTTTGGTGATCCTCATATCCGCCGGTGCTATCTTGATGCCGACGATATCATTCTTATCCCAGATGTCATTGGTGTCCACATATACCTTGAAGCCCTCTTCGGTCCTGACGGTGATATGATAGTGGTTGCCCTTGTAGAGGATGAAGCTTATGCTTCCGTTGGTCTCACCCTCATCGAGATTGTCCTGAAGGTCGATCTTGTTGAAATCGACTTCCACTTTCACCTTGTCGCCCTTCTCGAGTCCTTCGCGTACACCGCAGTCAAACTCGACTCCGAGGATCTCTACAGACTCCTCAGAGGTCATTTCACCTTCGAAGGTATTGCATGTGCGCTCCTTCTTCATGACCTGGATGTCATTAGGTTTGATGAGGAAACCGACTTTGCTTCCCACCTCAAAACTGTTGTAGTCCTGGATCATGAGTTCGAAACCCTCATCGGTAAGGACGGTCATCTCATAATGCACGCCCTTGAAGATGCAGGTCTGCACCGTGCCCACGAACTGAGCGGCATCGAGATTGCTGAGGATGTAGATGTCCTCAGGCCTTACGACCACATCCACCGGCACATTCTCGCCGAAGCCCTCATCCACGCAGTCGAAGTCATGGCCGATGAAATTCACCTTCCTGTCCTCGATCATGGTTCCGTTAAGGATATTCGACTCACCGATGAAGTCTGCGACAAATGAGTTTACAGGCTCATTGTAGATATCAGTAGGCGTACCGATCTGCTGGATCTTGCCCTCGTTCATGACGACGATGGTGTCACTGAGGGTAAGGGCCTCTTCCTGGTCGTGTGTCACATATATGAATGTGATGCCGAGCTTCTCATGCATCTCCTTGAGCTCGATCTGCATATCCTTGCGCATCTTGAGGTCAAGCGCTGCAAGAGGCTCGTCGAGAAGGAGGACCTTAGGCTGGTTCACAAGCGCACGCGCGATGGCGATGCGCTGCTGCTGGCCTCCTGAGAGGCTGTTCACATCACGGTCCTCATAGTCAGTCATGGACACGAGCTTCAGGGCCTTGCTCACCTTTGTGGCGATCTCGTCATCCGGCATCTTCTTGAGCTTGAGGCCAAAGGCCACGTTGTCATAGACATCCAGATGAGGGAACAGAGCGTAGCGCTGGAAAACCGTATTGAGCGGACGCTTGTGCGGAGGTACGCCATTGAGGTCGTTGCCATCCATGGTGACGCGTCCGGAATCGGCATTGAGGAATCCCGCAATGATGCGGAGCATCGTGGTCTTTCCGCAGCCTGAAGGGCCCAGAAAGGTGATGAATTCTCCGCGGTTGATATAGAAGTTGATATCATCGAGCACCTTCTTGTCACCGAAGGACTTTGACAGGTGCTCGATATTGATGATTACGTTTTCTTTGTTCATTACTTTCTGAGGCTCAGGAAATAGGTGGCACCGATGTTGACAGAAAGGGACTTCGCCCAGGTATTTGCTGCGAGTGCAGCATGGACGCGGAGATTTTCCATCGGTCTGTACTCAGCGACGATGCCGCCGAACTGATATACCCTTTTCTCAGGGGACACACCCGGTGCCATACGCTTACTGCATGCGTATCTGAGACTTGCAGGAACATAATAGTCACTGGGATCCTCGTCATCAAGATATGGGTCCCAACCGATCACATCCTCACTGCCGGACAGATATTCGATGCCATATTTCGCCTTGAGTGCGAATTTCTCTGAAGGCTCCCATCCAAGGAGAGCGACAGCTGTAGTCTCATTGAAGTCGAAATCATAGCCTCTGGTGCTGAGATCGAGTCCAAGAGTGAAATCACCCACAGAGAACTGGTTGCCCACTGCAATGTGTCCCACATAAGCACCCTTGTCATACGCCATGGCGCCGACTGACCAGAGCGGCATCCACGGACCGTACTCACCTCTCCAGAGAGCGGAGTAGGTATAGAGTCCGCTGCTGAAAGGTCTCTCGCCGTAAGGAGAGGTCACCATCTGGAGTGAAAGGTCTGTGCTTTCATCGTCAGAGATCCATCCCGCAGCGATACCCCACTGATAAACCTGGAGGTTGTTCCAGAGAGTCGAGCAGAGGTTGATGTGAGCATCATAGTCATAGTCGTCGATCTCGAATGAGCCGACCGACATGATCTGCTTTCCTGCTGTGAAATAGAGATTTCCTGGAGCGTAAGTGATGTTGGCCCAGTCGAGCCAGTTTACATCATCACTTCTGAATGTGTTGCCGTAGAGGGCTGCCGGATCGGAAGAAAGAAGATGAGCCTCTACAGAGTAAGAAAAGTCACTTTCTCCGAATGCACCTTCGAAAAGGCCATAGAGGGAAGTGCTGCCAAGATCAAATCCTTTGTAGCCACCGTTCTTCAGCGGTGCGTAAGGATTCACGTCGATTCGTGGCACGATCAGCCACTGTGTTCCTGAGTCTTCAGACTCTGTTGTACGACCTGCGACCTCAGCCTCTTGTGCAAAGGCATGGAAGCAGCAGAGCATAGCGCAAAGCAAAAAGAGTGTTTTTCTCATTTGCAAGTACCATAAAAAAATGTTTAAATTCCACTTCAGTGACAGTGGAAGACTTTCACTTCATGCCACCGCTTCTCAAAACCTGGGTTTTGAATGCTTACCGCAGCACTATGCCGCGGTTTCGCGCTGCAAAAATAGATAAAAAATCAAATTATTTGACAAGTCTCGCAAAATCTGACCTGATTTTGTAAACTTTTTTCAAAATAGATTTTTGGAACAAAAGCTTTATGTCTGATACATAGACTCTTGCGAACCCCACAAAATCATAGGACATCATCATTGCGCTGAAAGACAGAATGACCAGAAGAGCAGCAATCACCCAGCCACTGGCGACAAGTCCCACGACACCCCATATGATGGCCATCAATGGGGCTGTGAGGATGTATGAAACTGTCCTCATTGTATTCCTGAAGGCCCGGTCCTTTGTATTCTTGACCAGGAACGCTGCAAGACAGAGAGTCGGAGCCGCCAAGACTGCAGAGACCGCAGCAAACAAGGTATACAACGGCATGAGAAGGCTCTTCAATGCCACCCTTCCGCAGAGACTCCCCTTCCTGAGGCTGAGCATGGAGATGCCAGCCTTCTTCCTGTCCTCATCCAACTGCCTTGCCTCCTCGAGTAGAGCTGCGGCTTCCGACGGTTTGTCAGACATGAGGTTCTGTATCGTGCGGATCATCTCCTTCATGTCGTCGGAGTGACGCGACGGCATCGAGAGAACAGGCACATCGCACATGATTCTGGTCAATGCCCATACTCCATCATAATTCTCATCGTCAGGGATGTATGCAAACAGTCTGGATATGCTCTCCGAATAGATGGCACTGCACTCATTATAGAATTTGAGGTCCTTGTTCTCAGTCGAGCGTATCTTCTCCCTGATTTCCACCGGCTTGCCGAATGTCACAAGACTGGTGCTGCGGAACCTGAAATAGTCTCCGTACTCGAGCCCCACCGGGACCATGTACAGAGGCTTGGACGGATCTATCTTCGCGTCAGCCACCATCGCCATTCTGGTAAGTCCCTTCTTGATCGGCAGCAGCGAGTGCTTGGGCCTGTGTGTTCCCTCCGGAAAAAAGCAGAACGCCACTCCGTCGTCGAGGATCTCTGATATCTGATCCATCGTGTCGAAGTTCTTGACTACATTGCGTATGCCGTCCCTCTCGCGCACCATAGGGAGAATGCGCAGGAAAGTCACGATCTTGGCCGCAATCGGATTCTTGAAAATGTCCGCCCTCGCGCCGAACACGGTCAGCTTCGGATGTGCCCTGAGTATCACAAGGGCGTCCATCAGCGTATTGCAGTGATTTGATGCCAGAATCACGGCTCCGTCCTCGGGAAGATTCTCGATGCCGCGCACTTCTGCAATCCTGTAGCTGCGCCTCACGCACCAGTCGCAATACAATTTCAGGATGTCATACCCGAGATTCGGTTTGTGGATGGTAGTCATTATGCTCTGTGTTTATTTGTCATATTGAAGAATGTGGCCACGATCAGGCCTGACACGATATGCCATACTCCCCACCATGCGGTGATGACGAGCATGCCTCCGTGTGCCGGGAATCCGGCAAAGATGCTTGTGCCGAGCAGCAGCACGAGACCGAGGCCGGAATTCTGGATGCCGGTCTCGATGGTCAGCGTCCTGCGGTCGGCGCGTGGAAGCTTGAATATCGATGCCACCGAGAATCCCGTCGCGAGCGCGAGGAGATTGTGCACGAGCACCACGAGGAAGATGTATTCGATGCACTGGAGGAAAGCTGCCCTGTTGTTCCAGAATGACAGCACTACCATCGCAAGGAAGAATATGATAGACACCCACTGGAAAGGCTTCTTGAGAGCATCGGCCACCTTCGGCAGGAACTGAGAGGTCAGGATGCCGAGAGTGAGAGGAATTCCCAGAAGGATGAATATTGTCTTGAACACGTCCCAGAGCGGAATGCTCAGGCTCGGGAGGTCAGATGCTATAGGCGAGAACTTCAGGAAGAGATTGCCGTAGAATGCGAAATTGAATGGGGTCATGAACACAGCCAGAGCCGTGCTGATGGCGGTCAGCGACACCGAAAGTTCGATGTTCGCCTTGGAGAGTGAGGATATGAAATTGGAGATGTTTCCACCCGGGCAGGATGCCACCAGGATCATGCCCAGAGCCATCATGGGAGAGATCCAGCTGCCCATGGCAAGCACGAGCAGAAAGGTCAGCAGAGGCAGAAGCACCAGCTGGCAGCAGGCTCCCAGTATCACCGATTTCGGCTGCTTGAATACATCCACGAATACTCGCGGGCGTATGCCGAGTGCCACCCCGTACATCACAAATGCGAGAACGATATTGATCGTGTTCATGCCACCTGCATTGAGGGTGACCTGGATGCTGTCAAGTTCAGCGGCTAATTGCGGGTTCATAATGAATAGGTTTCAGTCAGGCAAAAGTACAAAAAAAGTCCCATCCGGACAAATGGGACCCATATTCTAGCGTGTCTCGTGAGGCATCGGAACGCCCTGTTCGTCAAGCTTTCTGCGACGGTAGAGCTGCCATGAATTGAAGCAGTTCTGCCATATGCTGTACAGTCCCCCCGCAACGGATGTCACCGGAGAGAGGAAGGTATATCCCATCCATATCGCGAACACGGTGTTTTTCTGGCCGAGCGACTGCCCGACGGTGATGCGCTCGCCGTACATGGCACCGATTTCCTTTCCAGCCCAGAATTCGAATGCGCAGCACAGAAGCGACGCCACTCCGATGCCGATGATGATGCCGGCGCCGTTGTCGTTATTGAAGATGGCGCGTGTGGTCATGAGGATGGCCAGCGTAAGAGCGACACCCCATATGTAGAACGACCAGTGACTGTACTTCTGGATCAGAGCATGAACTCCCGGAAAGAGATATCTAAGTCCCCATGCGACCACGCATGGACAGATCAGCATAGGAAAGACCTTCGCCATGATTTTCAGGAAGGAGCTGAAGAATGTGACGCCCTCGGCAGGATGTATGGCGGGAACGAAGAGAGGCACCACCACGGCAGTCACCAGATTGATCATCACGGTATAGGTGATGAGTCCGGCCATGTCACCTCCGAGTTTTCCTGTGACTACAGATGCTGCCGTCGCCGTTGGGCAGATGAGACATATCATGGCAGCCTCTATGATACCCTTTGCGGTGTCGCTGAGCCACGGGCAGAGAATGATCATGACCGACAGTGCCACAAATGAGCCTGCCTGGATCATCAGGAGCCACCACTGCCAGCGGTGCATCTTCATATCCTTCGGGGATATCCTCGTGAAAGTGAGGAACAGCATCAGGAACAGCAGCAGCGGCTGAACCTTTTTCACAGCATGGAGAAGGAACGGTCCGGCTGGCGCGAAAAGCGGCACATAATGATATACGATATACAGCAACGCACCCGTGATCATGCCGATCGGGAGCATCCAGTTCTTGAGGAAGGTGATGAATCGGTTCATCCTTGGAATCAGTGGAAGAATATGGCGATGTGATACATCATCATGCCTGATGCGAGCAGCTTGACTCCGGTACCGCAAAGGAAGCCCATGAAGGCTCCCAGTGTGGCCTTGAATGAGGACCAGACGCCCTTGTCGGCGAAAATGAACTCAAACAGAAAGGCTCCGGCAAGACCGCCGAGTATGATGCCGACCGGAGGAACCATCAGTCCCACAATGAGTCCGACGATGGTGCCGCGGGAGGCCCACTTGCTGCCGCCGGTCGCCTTGGTGAAGTAGGACGGGATGACATAATCCATCACCGACACCACCACCATGACGATGAACCACATGATAAGGAGTCTGGAAGACATGGGATCACCGGCATTGTCAGTGCCTTTGGCCAAGAAGGCCAGAAGCATGCCGACCCAACTGACAGGAGGACCGGGAAGTCCTGGTACAACACTGCCCACGAGGCCGACAAGCCCCGCGAGCAGCGCGAGAATACCTATGATGATCATTCAGTTCAGATTATTCACCCACGTGGAATGCGACTCTGAGGTCCTCGACCTCCTTGTCTGTGATAGGATGAAGTTTTCCTACCGGAGCCGCAAGGATGAGAGACTTGGCACTGAACTCAGCTACCTCGAGGCGGTCGAAAGCATTGAGGAGAGAGTCTGAAGCCACGACGATGGAGTCGTTGGCGAGCATTGCGCAAGGTCTCTTCTTGAACACCTCGGCGACTGATGCCGGGTCGGTGTACTGGCTTCCGAACGGGAACTTAGGCACGTCCTGGAGGAAGATCCAGCTCTCAGGGATGGTGCGGACGTTGAATTCAGCGTCGGTGGTGCAGAATCCCATAAGTGACGGGCACTGGGTGAGGATGATGGCGTTGACCTTTGGATTGCGGCGGTAGATCTCCTGATGGAGAGCGACAGAGCGTGAAGGGGTCTTCCCTGCCTCTACCATTCCGTCCTTAACCTGGACGATATCCTCCTCGTCGATGTCCCAGCGCTGTACTCCCGGAGGCGTGATGAGGAAGTCATCTCCCTTCCAGCGCACCGATACGGTACCGTATGAGCTGCTCATGAGCTTCTGGTCGCAGGCGCGGCGTACCATCTTGCAGATCTCGGTCCTGAGGGCGCGCTCGTCTGAAGGATACTTCACGTCAATGTAGTGCTTGAAGTATGTAGGGATGCAGCCCTCATGCATGCCGATCTGCTCGTCTGTGAGGTAGGTCGGTGCACCGAGAACCTTCGCATTGAGGATGGTGCGGGCGCAGAGCTCGAGGGTCTCGAATCTCTGGTATGCGTCAGCGATGTCCTCACCCATAAGCACTACACCATGGTTTTCCATGATGACAGCCTTGTAGTCAGGATTCTTCTTGAACTCCTCGGCGATCTTAACGCCGAGAGCCTCGCTTCCCGGCACGTCATACGGTGCAAATCCGATAGGACCGCAAACGCCCTTTGCCTGAGGAATGATATTGGTGTCCGGAATCTCATGCACGATGCTGAATGTGACCAGTCCCGGTGGATGTGCATGGATGACCGAATGAAGGTTTGGCCTGATATTGTAGAGTGCTCTGTGGAAAGGATACTCTGAAGATGGTCTGTGCGGGCCGATGATGGTGCCGTCAGCCTTTACGCACATGATGTCCTTGATGGTGAGGGAACCCTTGTCGATTCCTGATGGGGTGATCCACATGTCACCGTTTTCGTCCATGATGGAGATGTTGCCGCCGGATGTGGTGGTCATTCCGCTCTTGTAGATCCTGCTGATGATGATGCAAATCTGCTCAGCCGGATGCATAAGCCTTGTGTTCAACTGCTTCATGATAATCGTTATCGTCTTAAGTCAAACAAAAGTAGAAAAAAAATGGCATAGCATGAATTGCTTTCGCCAATTATTTTTAAAGAATTTTATAAAACCCGGCCGACCCCTGTGCGCAACATTGTGCACAACCGAGTAACGAAAAAGGATGACCGTGAGGCCATCCTTGATGATGTATTGTCAGAAGTGTCCGCTAGAGTCTGTCTGCGTTGGCGAGGAGATACTTCTCGGCCTCGGCATTCCAGAGGCCGTTGTTGGCCTCGCAGAGCTCTGCCAGATGTGCGTAGACAGGATTTGTCTTACCCTTCTCTGCAAAATCAGCAATGGCTGTGAGAGGCATTTCCACATGGGTGTAGATAAGCTTCTTGCCACCAGGGATCGAAGGAAGATTGAGAGTGGTCTCGATGACTGCGTTGAGACCGCCGATGTGGGTCACGAGTCCTGCAGGATCCATTCCCTTGCCCATGAGGTAGAGAGCCTCCTTCATGTCGTCTGTGTTTCCGCCGCTGGTACCCACGATATGGGTAGCTGCGTAATGCACATTGTAGAAATTGAGAGGAGCCTTGAAGTCAGGCTTGCCCGGACCTGAGAAGAAGTTGAGACATCCGTCGAATCCGAGAATCGCATCAGCCTGCTCGATGACTGCAGGAACCGGAGCCATGACCACTACATCGTCGTAGCCTGTGCCGCCGGAAATGCCCTTGAGCAGCTCTACAGGATTCTCTACAGCGGTATTCACATAGTGGAGCTCAATGCCGCGGCTGGCCGCAAACTCTACGGTATAGAGCTTTGCTGCCCTGTCGAGACGAGCCTGGTCGATATCAGTCACCACGAAGAGAGATGGATGACGGTCCTCACGATAGAGCACGTAGTTGATCATGGCGAGACCCATAGGGCCCACACCTGCGAGAAGGGCGAGCTTGCCGTTGTCCTTGATCTCCATGCTGTGCACATAAGATCCAGGAGTAGTGTGATAGCATGCGTGCATCGCACCGATCACACAGCTGAGAGGCTCGCTGAGAGATGCTGGATAGAATGCCTCCCCCTCGTACGGAAGGAGACATCCCTGAGTCATCACCTCTGCAGGAATCACGATATATGTAGCGTCACCGCCGATATACTGATATGTATAGCCTGGAGCTGAAAGCACACCGAGAGGGCCTCCCTCATAGGTGAGGGCTGGCTGGATGGAGAACTTGTCACCCGGCTTGAACTGATCCTGCCACTTTGAGCCGACTTCCACAATCTCGCCGGCAAATTCATGCCCTATCATGGTAGGATGTTCAGCGATATCATCTGGAACGCGCTTGTGCTCAGCGCCCTGGTGTGAAGATTTGTATGATGACATGCAGATGCTGTCACTGACAACCTTCGCAAGGATCTCATCATCCTTGATCTGTGGAAGCTCGAACTCCTCGAGACGGAGATCGCACTTGCCATAAAGTCTGACTGCTTTGGTTTTCATATCGATAAAATTTTTAAGCCAACATGATCTGTCCGCCGGTCACAGGGATAGCCTGTCCGGTCTCACCTGTCTGCTCGATCGCATAGAGGATCGCCTTGGTGACATCTGCAGGATTGCAGCCCTTGCGCATAGGCACCTTTGAGAGATAGAATGCCCTCACGTCCTCCACTGTCTTGGCTCCAGGAACCTTGCCTGCATTGAGGTACTGAATGAAGAGTCCCTTCTCAGGGTCACTCCAGAGCGGTCCGTCGAGATAGTTGCCAGGACAGATGGCGTTCACCTTGATGTTGAACGGCGCGAGCTCGAGTGCGAAGGACTGAGTGAGTCCTATGCCGCCGAACTTGCTTCCTGCATATGCGTAGTTTGCCTTCGAGCCTTCAAGTCCGCTCTTTGAGTTCACCTGGATGATGTCGGCGAAATACTCTGGATCGTACTTTGTCTCGATCTTCATCACATGGCTTGCGACCTTTGAACAGTAGAAGTATGCGTGATAGTTTATCTTGGTCACAAACTCGAATGTCTCCGGAGTGAGGGTCTCGAGGTCGCCTGCACGTGCCACACCCGCATTGCTTACGAATGCGTCCAGCGCGCCGAAATTGAGAATGGTCTCACGCACGAGATTCTGGATGCTCTCGAGCTCGCTGACATTGGTCTTGACGAAGATGGCCTTGTTGTTCTTCGCGATCTCATTGAAGGATGCGGCGGTCTTCTCGCCTGTTACCTCATTGAGGTCGGCCACAACGATGTTGGCGCCCTCCATCATGAGTTCCCTGGCGATACCCTCGCCGAATCCCTGTGCGGCACCGGTCACGATGATGGTCTTGCCCTCCACACGGCCCTTGGATGCGCCCGCAGAGACCTTGCGGCGGTAGTTCTCCACCTCCCAGTTGTCGATGAAGCTGATCCACGCCGGCTCCATTGCATGTTCGCCGCCGAATGACTGGGCGTACCATGCGATCTTCGCTGCGTCTGTATAGACGTCGGTGATGATCTGGGCGTTCCTCGAATTGTCGCCGACTGCGAGGAGTCCGAGGCACTTCACGAGAATCACCTTCGGAGTGTGTCCGCGCTTCTCGATATAGGCTTCGATCTTCTCCTCCGCCTCCTTGAGGATGGCCTCAGGCTCTGCGGCATCGATGTAGATGTATTCAGACTTGCAGTAAACGATGATGTCCGGCGAGAACGGCACGGAAATCTTCTTCACCGCCTCTGCGCTCTCCACCATGCCGGCAATGAGAGCGCTGTTGGTCACCTTGATGGTCTTGGCGCCACGGCCCTTGCGGCTCAGGATGGAGCGGATGCCCGGTACCACTTCGGCAGCGCACTGGCATACAGGAGCGTCACCCTCAGGGAGAGCCTGTGCCTTGGCGGCGAGCTTCTCCATCATTGCGGCGTAGATGCCGTCAATCTCCTCAGGGCTCTGGCCGCCCACGAATACGCCGTGGTTCTGGAGGAAGATCACTGCAGGCTCTGCGCCGTTGGCAGCCTTGTACTCCTGGATGCGGTCGTACACTTTCTTGAAGAGGGTGTAGCCCGGATCAGTGTACTCGACGTAAAGTGCCTCAGGGAAGAGCTCGCTGCAGATGGATGCAGCGTTGACTGAGCACATGAGACCGTTCACGAGAGTAGGATGTGTGTGTACCACATATGCCGCATCGAGGCAGTTGTGGAGCGAGGTCTCGACTGAAGGACGGAGACCCTTGGTGATGCATGCTGCGGCAAGGTCGTTCTTGACCTCTTCCTCGCGTGCAGCAGGCTCGGCACTGTACTGCTTCTCCCCCATCGGGTTGAGAAGCGCCCTGTCGAGCACCGCAAAGCCTTCCTCTGTGATGGTAGCCATGGCATGACCGCTGGCCTTGACCCAGAGGCGCTCTGCATTCTTGTATGATGTGTTGCCTCCGCCTGCGATCACGAACTGAGGGTCGGAACCGTACTTCCTGGAGACAGCAACAAGTTTATCGATTTCTGTCATTATGCAATAGTTTTCTGAATGAGTCTGTCACCTTCTTCCGCAGGATCGCCTGCGATGCCTGCCTGATGTGCAGCCACGACACAGGCGCCATGGTAGTTGATCTGGCGGAGCTTCTCGCTGAGGCCTTCCTTGCAGTCGCGTGTACGGAGCATGATAGGCTCCATCGCAGGAGTGTTGTGCTCCGAGCCGAATGTCACGGTGAAGCCCTCATCCTGAAGGTAGCCGGCATAGCTTTCGAGCACAGCTGTAGTGTTGCGTGTGGTGATGAACTCTACCGAATTGATACCACGCTTCTTGAGAGTGTCCGCACATTTCTGGAGGTCCCCCTCGAAATCGGTGAAGCAGCCCTTCGCATCATCGGCAAGGAACGGATACGTAGGTATGCCGCCGGCAGCCTTGATGATGTTCTGGACTGTCTCCATAGGCAGGAATGCCTTCGGATCCTCCGGCACAAATGCGGCGCCGCCCGACTTGAGGAGGTTGCCACGGAGCTCGTTCTCCACTGCTGCAGCGTTGTCTATGGCAGACTTGAGCGGCTTGCCACAGAGTACTTCGTAGAATGAGAGAGCGGCCTCCTCCGTGCTGAACTTCTCTGCCACAGCGAGCCTGAGTGCCTTGGCGAGATGACGCTCACGCACCGAACCGCGTGTCAGGGTCTTCACCACCTCGTCGAATGAGATATTGAAGCCTGCCTTGACAGCATCGAGCCTGGCGTTGAGCTTCTCGCACATGCGGCCAACCTGGGCATTGGATTCAGCCTTGACAGCGGCGAGCTGACGTGCCTCCTCCCCTTTGAGGATGACAGGATAGGAAAGGCCCTTGCCGCTGAGGTAGGTACGGCCCGGATTGTTCGGGTCATTGACCCTTAGACCTGCTGCCTGATCCTCGCTGTTGAGAGATATGAATTCGATATTGAACAGAGGGAAGAGGTGGCGTCTGCCACACTCTTCACTCCATTCCCTATATCCATCCAGTGAATAGAAGTCATTGATACCTACGACCTTCACACCCTCTGCAGCGGCCATGTCGAGAGCCTGGCAGACACCGTCGAACGCACTGAAGGAGTACGGTGTGTGGAGGTGGGCGTTTACATCGGTGATTGCCATGACTAGATTCCCTTCTTTGATCTGAGAATCTGCTGGGCACCTGTGAAGTTCTGTGTAGGAACATAGTCCTTGAGCGGAACCATCTTCTCGTTGATCACGTCGAGGAACCAGCTTGGCTGAGGGAAGAATGCCTCTTCGAGCTCATGGCAAGGGGTGATCCAGTTGCGTGAACCGAGAACTGCAGGAGCAGCGTCGAGATAGTCGAAGCAGAGGTCTGCGATGTTTGCAGCGAGGTCATTGAGGTATGATCCGCGTGCAGATGCGTCACCGGCGATGATGATGCGGCCTGTCTTCTTCACAGACTCGATGACCTTCTCATAGTTGAATGGCACGAGAGTGCGGGCGTCGATGACCTCAGCCTCCATGCCGTACTTCTCCTTGAGCTCGTCAGCAGCCTTGAGTGCGCGGTAGAGGGTGGCACCGATGGTAAGGAAGGTGACATCCTTTCCGACTCTCTTGACATCAGGCTCTCCGAGAGGAATCTCATAGTACTCTGCAGGAACGCCTTCCTTGTGGAATTCCTCACCCTTGTCGTAGATGCGCTGGC
>JAGHSA010000069.1 GCA_018066125.1 Candidatus Cryptobacteroides onthequi
AGCATCAGCGAACCGGCCCGGTGCCGGGTGTCTGCACTTTGCATGTGAATTGTGCAGACACGGAAAGGCACTTGAGGGCCGCAGGGGGTCAGGGGGCGGCTTAGCCCCCTGCAGGATAGTGCGAACCGGGAGCAAGGGGCTTCCCGGCTCAGCTCGTGTCGCGGGGGATTTTGGCAAGTTTCGTTTCTGCGTACATGCCCTACAGTATGCTGAAATGGGGGTTGATAGAAACAGACCCCACCTGTGGCTGCCTTTGTTTCTGCTGACCTGCCATACAGGTATCTGTGGCAGGGGTGCACAAAAACAGTCCCTGCCAAAACAGTCCCTGCCAAAACAGTCCCAGCCAAAACTGTTCGTGTCAAATCCATTTTTTGTTCAAACGGGTCATGATCTTGACCCGTTAGAAGCAAATTTGAGGATTCGGCATGAACTATTCATCATCAGGCACATTGTTTTGCCGGTATTCCGATAAACTGACATGAAAATGCCTCTATTTATGTCACAACATACGCAAGACCTGCAATTTGACACGCAGGTGACACTTTTCATGTCAAAAATGCACAGTTTCAGGATGGGCCGTCGGGCGGACAGCTGTGTCAGATAGGAATGGAAAAGGCCGAGCCATGTGGCCCAGCCTTTGTCTATTCAGTTCCTACTGACGTACTCTGTGAGATCCGTCTATCCTGTCAGATTCGTGGAAGCCAGCCCTCAGGATGCCCCACCTTTAGAACACGATGTCAGCTACGATAGGGTAGTGGTCAGAGATGTATGGCACGTTTGCGAAGCTCTGGTCGAGGACCTTGAAGTTGGTGCACTTGGAGAAGCCTGCGTAGTAGATGTAGTCGATGACCTCTGCTGCTCTGCCCCAGCCGTTGAATGATCCCTTGGTATCTGAATCCTCGGCATAGATACGTGCGCTCTTCATGATCTTGTCGAGATCTACGAGACCCTTGTCGTCAGGATAAACGTTGAAGTCACCTGTGAGGATCATAGGGAGCTTGCCGCCTGGATTCATCTCGCCGATCTTGTTCACGATGAGTGCGAGACCGAGCTTGCGGGCCTCTACTCCTCTGTGGTCGAGATGGGTGTTGACATAGAAGAACTCCTTGCCGCTGGCCTTGATCTTGAGCTTGGTCCATGTGGCAGTGCGGTAGCAAGCAGCGTCCCAGCCCATTGAAGGCACGTCTGGTGTCTCTGAGAGCCAGTATGTACCCCAGTCGAGAAGCTCGACCTCATCCTTCTTGTAAAAGATGGACATGTGCTCGCCTGCAGAGACGCCATCCTCACGGCCTACACCTACGCATGCGTACTGAGGTGCGGTCTCGTTGATCCATGCGAGCTGCTCGGCATAGGCTTCCTGCACGCCGAATACAAGCGGGTTTATCTCCTGAAGCATCACAGGGAAGGCGCCCTTGCGATACTCCCATGAGTTCTCTCCGTCCTGGCCTTTGATGAGACGGACATTTGAAGATACGACTCTGATGGTTTCATCTGCAGCTTTCTTGCATGATGCCATAGGCATGAGTGCGGCAACTGCGGCTAGGATAATAAAAATCTTTTTCATTTGAAGGTGTATTTGCTTAATGAATTTCTTTCCAGATGTGCAAATATAACAAATTATGCCAACAGCTGCTATACCTTATATAAAAACACTGCTGAAACATATATCCTTGTGACCGAAATGACCTGTGGCATATAACGAAAAACAGCCAGGATCACCAAGACCGTGGCTGCCCATCGGAACAACAAACCCGAAAAAACTCAAACGGGTGTTTGTCCTGTTATTCTTTGAAGTTTTTCAAAGTAAGTTTACGTACATTTAATCCATTAACCTATTCGCTTATATGAGTTTTTATCTGTTCCGTAATGACCGACGGCTCCGCCGCTGTCATCTGCGACAAAAGTAAGCCCTCAGATGTTATCTCCAAAAAAAGAGATTACAACTGAGGGCAAACGCTATCAATATATCAATAATACCCTTGTCAGTATTTGTTCAAAATATTACAAGTCCCTGGAAGCCAGTGCTATCTGACGTGTTTCTGCAGCTCTGCCGCCATGGCTTTGAGGTCAGACCACCTGTAATACGGCCCGCTGACGGCCTCGAGAGAAGGCAGCGCCGCCTCCTCCCCGTTGAGCAGCAGTTTGAACAGCACCGCCTCCCCGCCGCGGGAAGCCGCCGAAGTCCCTCCGCGTACAGCCGCAGCCCCTTCTCGAGCCGCCTCCCCACGCTTCGGGCAGTAGATGATGATCTGGATGTTGCCGCCCATAGGGATGTTCCAGTCCTGGAAGACATCCTTGATCTCCTGCCAGGTGTCAGGGCGACGGCCGCAGCCGTTGACGTCCATGAGCATCAGCAGCGGTATCAGGCAGGTGTCATGGCCGAATCGCAGATCCGCTCCCCTGCGCCCCTCGGCGATGTGCTCATCCCCCATGGCGATGATGTCCTCGAGTATAGGGAGGTATAGGTACCGACCTCTCCAGCGTGCGAAATTGCTGTAGTTGTCGATCTCCCATATCCTGTAACGCTCGTCGTGCGTGAATATCCAGGCGAAGTTCTTGTCGGTGTCGAGACTCTGCATGCCGCTGGCAAAATAGAACAGGTCTTCGATGAGGTCGATCTGCCCGTCACCTTTGACTACAGCCTCTGGATCGGTGAAAAGCCTTCCCAGGATGGCCTCGTGGCCGTAATATATCTTTCTGGCTCCACGGGCGTCCATGTCGTATCCGAGCTCTGCGAACTTGATGTCGCGCGCGAAAGGGTTGTCTTCGCTCTGCGGGATCACTCCGGGATACCAGTTGCGGCCGCAGTGTGCCGTGATGTCCAGCTCCGGGGAGCAGTCGCTCAGGCTGAGGCAGAATGCCGACATGCTCATGAGGCATCGCGGATAGTTGGAGCAGTTGGCTCTGACGGCCTGCCTGCCCTTGAATATCTCCGGGAAGCTGCGGTACATGACCTCCGCAATCTGTCCCTGCTGCTCCCATCCCTTGCGGGAGAGCTCGTTCTCGTGGTATCTGATCTCAGGATAGAGTTCCTCGAACTGGGCGAGGAACGTCTTGCCGGCAGGGGTCAGCACGTCGAGTGAGTCGCCGCGGCGGAACACATCCCTGATGCCGGAGTAGAGGTTGCCCTGCCAGCAGTAGCGCGCCCCATGTCTGCCGTAATGCTCGATGGCGAGGGCCTTGTACCCCTTGGGAGCGGGTGTCAGTTTCTGCATTGCGGGCCTGTAGACGTAGTCGCACCCTGCAAGTCGGAGGCTGTCCTCCACTGAGGCGTAGCCCTGGGCGGCACCGGACAGTGCCATGAACGCGGCCATTGCGGCGGTCAAAAGTCTTTTCATGCTATTGGAGGCTGAATCTTACACTTCCCCTGATGTCGTCCGAAGCGGCTGCGATGTGGGCCTCGAACTCTCCCGGCTCCACTGTCCATGCGTGTGCCTCTGGGTCGAAGTACCTGAGGTCGTCGACGCTCACGGTGATGCTGACGGTCTTGGTCTGTCCCGGCTCGAGCCATACCTTGTCGAAGCCCTTGAGCTCCTTGGCAGGACGGTCGAGTCTGGATTCGAGGTCGGAGATGTAGAGCTGGACGATCTCCGCTCCGGCCACCTTGCCGGTATTGGTGATGTCTGCTGAGATGGTGACGCTGCCGCCGTTCTTGACCTTGCTCTTGTCGGCGCGTACACCGCTGTACGCGAATGTGGTGTAGCTGAGGCCGTGCCCGAATGCGAAGAGCGGTTTCACGCCGCTGCGCTCGTATCCGCGGTAACCCACGTATATGTCATCCACATAGCGTGCGGTGTCCATGTGCGGGAATACAGGGTCGAGGGCGTGTGCCGGACAGTCTTCCAGCCTGACCGGGAATGTGAACGGGAGCTTGCCGCTCGGGCATGCGTCTCCGAAGAGGACTGATGCGAGCGAGTGGCCGGCCTCCGATCCCATGTACCATGCTTCCACGATGGCAGGGACGGAATCGACCCAAGGCATGGCGACAGCGTTGCCGCTGACGAATACCACCGCGAGCTTCTGTGTGGCCTGAGCGAGGGCGCTGATGAGTGCGTCCTGGGCGTAAGGGAGCTCGATGCCGTAGCGGTCGCCGCCTTCACAGTCCTGGTTCTCACCCTTGTTGAGACCGCCGATGAAGATGGTGAAGTCGGCTTCCTTGGCAAGTGCCACGGCGTCGTCGATGAGCTCCTGCTCGCCGCGGGTCTCAGCCAGATCCTGCTTTGCGACGATGCCGTCGTATTCACCTGTAGGGTCGCCCACGTATCCGCGGGCGAATGTCACCTTGGCGGCGTCTCCCGCTCTCTCGACTATACCCTCGAGAGGGAGGATCTCATGCTGTGCCTTGAGGGAGGACGAACCTCCGCCGACCGTCATCATCTTGATGGCGTTCTCGCCGACTACGAGGATGTTGCTGCACTCTTCGAGGCGGATAGGGAGGGTGGATGCATCGTTCTTGAGCAGGACGATGCCGTCCTCGCCGATCTTCTTTGCGGCGGCATAGTGCTCGTCGGAGCAGATGGAGCCGAGAGGCTTGCGCGTCTTCATGGAAGTGCGCATCATGAGCCTGAGGACGTTGCGTACCTTGGTGTCGAGGGTCTCCATCGGGAGCTCGCCTGAGAGGAGCTTGTCCCTGTACGGCAGGGCGAGGTAGTAGTTGTCGTAGCCGTCATAATTGGTCGCGAGGCCGTTGGTGCCGGTGCCGAATTCGAGGTCGAGCCCGTTGAGGGCCGCCTCGTCGGTGCTGTGCGCGCCGCCCCAGTCGGTGATGACCGCTCCGTCAAATCCCCATTCGTCGCGGAGGATGTCGCAGAGGAGGGTCTTGTTGTGGCAGCAGTGCTGGCCGCGGAACTTGTTGTACGCGCCCATGATGCTCCAGCTTCCGCCTTCGGTCACGGCCTTCTTGTATGCCGGGAGGTAGATCTCGTAGAGGGCGCGGTCGCTGAGCTCCACGTCCACTTCCATTCGGCCTGTCTCCTCGTTGTTGAGGGCGAAGTGCTTGACGCAGGTGGCGACTCCGTTCTTCTGGACATTCCGGATGTATGGCACCGCCATCTCGCCGGCGAGGAACGGATCCTCACCCATATACTCGAAGTTGCGGCCGTTGAGAGGGGTGCGGTAGATGTTGAGGCCCGGGCCGAGGAGTACGTCCTTCTCCCTGTAGCGGGCTTCTTCGCCTATGGACTTGCCGTATAGGGCCGCGAGGTCACGGTCCCATGTGGAAGCGAGGCAGGTGAGCGCAGGGTATGCCACGATGGAGTCGTTGGTCCATCCTGCGGTTCTCCACTTGTCCCAGATCACTTCGGCGCGTATGCCGTGGGGGCCGTCGGTGCACCACAGCTCCGGAATGCCGAGTCTCGGCACTCCCTTGGAGGAGAATTTGGACTGGGCATGGAGGATGTCGATCTTTTCCTTCATGGTCATGCGCTGGAGCGCGTCTTCAATCCTGTCCTCGATCGGGGCGTCTTCGTTGAGGTAGAGGGGACCGTCGTAACGTGCGGTGCTCCGGCTGCATGCCGCCAGGGCGAGCATGCCCGCTATGGCTGCGGCTATGGTTCTGAATCTCATGTGAGCGTGTGTTTTTATCTTGAAATCATCTGTCCTTCCTCTGTCAGTCGCTTCTGGAGGTGCCTTATGTCCATGGCGTGCATGTCCGGGCGCGCGGTGCGGCTCATGACGGCAGCCGCCAGTCCGGCCGCTTCGCCGGTGACCATTGCAGGGGGCATCACGCGGAGGCTTCCGAGTGACGGCTGGTCGGTGGAGATGCACCTTCCGGCAACTATCACATTGGAGAGCCCCTGAGGCACGAGGCATCTGTACGGTATACCGTGCGACTCACCCTTGCCGTATCTCGGATATTTGGCGGCGTTCACTCTGTGGACGTCTATGTAGTAGCAGTTCCTGCCGATGTTGTCGTCGAATTCTCTGCGGGCGAGCCAGTCTTCGACTGTGAATGTGTAGTCGCAGAGTATCCTGCGGCTTTCCCTGATGCCCATAGACGAGGCGGTGGCGGCGAGAAACGATGAGCCGTAGTTTTCAGGCTGGAATTCCCTCAGGCCCCTGTGGAGCTCTGCGGCCTTTTTCCTGCCGAGCATCATGGCCGCGGTGAGGGACTCCGGGTCGGTGCTGTCCACCTCGATGTGGCCTGCGTTGAGGCCGATGAATCCCGGTGCGACAGTCTTGTCGTTCATATGGGTATCCTTGGTGAGAGGGTAGTCCGGGTTGCCGTACATCCTGTATATCGGGCCGTCCTTGCGGGAACTGTGCACGCTCTTGTAGTTCTCCATGTCGACGTTGCCGACGGTGAAGCAGAGCGAGCCGCTCTGGACCTCTCCGTTCTCGTCGCCCATGACGAATGAGGCTCCGGCCCTGGCTGCGAGGTCTCCGTCTCCGGTGCAGTCCACGAAGGTCTTGGCCCTGTATGCGGTGAGGCCGGCCTTGTTGGCCACGATGACGGCATCCACGGTCTTGTCATCCTTCATCTCCACGGCAGCCATGTTGGTGAAGAAGAGCACGCTGACTCCGTATGAGGTCACGAGGTCGTCATATACGACTTTGAGGTACTCGGCGTTGATCGGCACCCAGTCGTAGCCCTTGGCGTGTGGGATACCCTTGAGGGACTCTAGGAACACCTTTTCGGCCAGACCCTTGTAGATGATCTTCTCGTGGTCAGTGAAAGGACACCATGCGTTCAGGAGGCCTGTAGTGCCCATTCCGCCAAGCATGCCGGTGCTTTCGATGAGCAGGGTCTTGGCGCCTTCACGCGCTGCAGCAGCTGCAGCGGTACAGCCTGCAGGACCTCCTCCGACGACGATGACATCCCAGCCTTCGGAGAGGCGGATGGTCTGATTCTTCATGGAGAATCCGCCTTTCTGCCTGGCAGCAAAAGCGGATGCAGGGGAGGCTGCTGCGGCCATTCCGGCCGCACCGATGTATCTTATGAATGATCTTCTTTTCATATGCATGATTATTGCTACACAAATATAGCGATATTTGTAGTGAAATCAGAATTCCTGCGTCTAATGAACATAAGACTTGAAATAATGAAAAAGATTATTCTTGCAGCCCTTTCGCTGGGCTTGTTTTCCGGACAGATGGCATCGGCTCAGCAGATGCCTCCTATACCTGTGGACCCTCAGGTCCGCGTCGGTCATCTCGACAATGGCCTTACCTATTACATAAAACACAATGAAGAGCCTAAGGATCAGGTGAACTTCTACATCGCGCAGAAGGTAGGCTCCATCCTCGAGGAGGAGCCGCAGCGCGGTCTCGCGCATTTCCTTGAGCACATGTGCTTCAACGGCACTGAGAAGTTCCCTGGAAACGGACTCATCAAGTATCTGGAGTCTATCGGAGTGAAGTTCGGTGCGGATCTCAACGCCTATACTTCCATCGACGAGACTGTCTATAACATCGACAATGTCCCTGTGACAGCGCCGGGTGCAGTGGATTCATGCCTCTGGATCCTCCACGACTGGGCTGACGGCCTTCTCCTCACAGATGAGGATATCGATCACGAGAGAGGTGTCATCCATGAGGAGTGGCGTACCCGCCGCAATGCCTCCATCCGTATGATGGAAGCTGCCTTCCCTATCCTTTATCCGGGCAACAGATATGCCGAGCGTATGCCTATCGGTCTTGTGGAGGTCATCGACAACTTCCCATATCAGGCCATCAGGGACTATTATGAGAAGTGGTACCGCCCTGACCTTCAGGGTATAGTGATAGTGGGTGATGTCGATGTGGACCAGATCGAGGCAAAGGTGAAGGATATCTTCGGAACCATCCAGGCTCCGGTGGATCCTGCCGAGCGTGTCTATTTCCCTGTCGAGGACAACCAGGAGCCTATCATCGCCATGGTGAAGGACAAGGAGCAGCCATACGCTCTCTCCATGATCTTCTGCAAGCATGACGCATATCCTGTTGAGCTGAAGGGCGACCTCAATTATTTCGTATATGACTATGCAGTCAGCATGATACAGCTCATGATGGCCAACCGCATCAGCGAGATGAAGGAGCTGCCGGAGCCTCCGTTCGTGGACGCCCAGGTGGTTGACGGCGAATACTACATCGCCAAGACCAAGGGTGCGTTCACAGGCGCAGCCGTGACCAGTGAGGCCGGTCTCGTCAAGGGTGTCACCGCAGTGTATCGCGAGATGCTCCGCGCACAGCGCAACGGATTCACTGCAAGCGAGTACGAGCGCGCCAAGGCTGACTATCTCACTCATGTGGAGTCTGCATACAATGACCGTGCGAAAATCAAGAGCCAGCAGTTCTGCAAGGAGTACGTGAGACATTTCATCGACAATGAGCCTATCCCGGGCATCGAGAACGAGTATATGCTTGCCAACCAGCTCGCTCCGAACATCCCTGTCGAGGTCGTGAATTCTGTCATGAGCCAGCTCGTTTCTGACCACAATCTCGCAGTGATGTGCCAGCTTCCTGACAAGGACGGCGTGACCTACCCTACAGAGGCGGAGATGCTCGCAGCTCTCAAGGCTGTCGAGGCGGAGGATATCGCAGCCTATGCAGATGAGGCTTCCGATGAGCCGCTCATGGCTGAGCTCCCTGTGCCGGGCAAGGTCGTCAAGACTCAGGATGCGAAGTTCGGCTACAAGAAGCTTACCCTCTCCAACGGTGCTGTCGTATATATCAAGAGCACAGACTTCAAGGCGGATGAGATCCTCATGACTGTCACCAGCGAGGGTGGAACCTCTCTCTACAGTGCCTCTGAGGCCGTGACACTCGGCGAGGCAGGCGACATCTATGATCTCGGCGGTCTCGGCAATTTCAGCAGCACAGGCCTCAGAAAGGCTCTTGCCGGAAAGAAGGTGAGGGTGAACCCTCAGATCGGCCTCTATTCAGAGGGCTTCAGCGGTGCTTCCACCCCGAAGGACTTTGAGACAATGCTCCAGATCCTGAATCTCTATTTCACATCTCCGAGAATGGATGAGGACGCATTCCAGTCATATATCAGCCGCAGCAAGTCGACTCTTGCAAACCAGGAGCTCTCACCGATGACGGCGTTCCGCGACACTCTCGTGTCTGTCCTCTACCGCAACAACCCACGCGCCCTCCGCGTGAAGGCTGAGGATATGGACAGGATCGACTATTCGAGGGCCATGCAGATTGCATCCGAGCGTTTCGCCAACGCGGCAGACTTCAGCTTCATCTTCACGGGAAGCATCGACGAGGCGACCATGATTCCTATGATCGAGCAGTATATCGGAAGCCTTCCTTCAGGCGGCAGGAAAGAGAAGCGCAGGAATGTGGGCATGAATGTGACCAAGGGTGAGATCGAGAATGTGTTCAAGAAGGAGATGGAAGTGGCGAAGGCTACATCCTTCATGGTCGAGAGCGGAAAGATGAAGAACGATCTCAAGAGCAACATGACTCTGGATTTCGTGAGCCAGATCCTCAATATCATCTATACCGAGGAGATTCGCGAGAAGGAAGGCGGCACCTACGGTGTGCAGGTCGGTGCGCAGATCAGCAGCTTCCCTAAGCCTAGCGCCCTTCTCCAGATCGTGTACGAGACAGACCCTGACAAGTGCGCCTATCTCAACGGCAGGATCATGGACATCCTCAAGGATTTCGCCGCAAACGGCCCTTCAGAGGAGAATGTGGCAAAGATCAGAGAGTACAAGACCAAGAAGCATCTTGAGAACCTCAAGGAGAACTCCTACTATGCAAATCTCCTTGAGAACTGGCTCGAGACGGGCAATGACTACCTCGCAGACTATGACGCCATCCTTGCCGGCATCACCGCGGAGGATGTGAGAGCAGCCCTCGCCGGGCTTCTCAGGCAGGGCAACCACATCTCTATCGTGATGAGCGGAGTGGCCAAATAAACGGCGCTGACAATTCTGAATGAGCCCCTGTTGCAACAGCAGGGGCTTTTTTGTAACTTTGAGGGAGATAAATCATACCCTGCAATGAAGACAAAGCTTTTCTCATTCGTCCTTGTGGCACTCATGACGCTTGCATCTGTATCTGCGTCCGCCCAGAAGGATACTCTCAGGATTCTCGCCATAGGCAACAGCTTCTCTTGGAATGCTGTGGAGCAGAATCTCCATGGTATCGCCGATGCCGACGGCAAGTGCGCCATCATCGGCAACATGTATATCGGCGGCTGCTCTCTCGAGCGTCATTTCCAGAATTCGTCCACAGATGCCAAGGCATATTCATACCGCAAGATCAATGCGTACGGCGTGAAGACCGTTCAGGGTGGCTGGTCGATCTCACAGGCGCTTGCAGATGAGAAATGGGATGTCGTCACTTTCCAGCAGGCGAGCCATTTCTCCGGCAAGTCGGAGACCTATGAGCCTTATCTGAGCTCTCTGATCCAGTATGTGAAGGCGCGTGCCCCTCAGGCGAAGCTTTATTTCCATCAGACCTGGGCATATGCCGCCACTAGCGGCCACAAGGCTTTCCCTGACTACAACAGCAATCAGGAGAACATGTACAATCTCATCATGTTCGCTTCGGGCAAGGCCTGCCGTGAGCACTATCTCACAATCATCCCTGCCGGTACTGCCATCCAGAATATCAGGGGCTCCTTCGTGGGTGACAAGGTCACGGTGCCGGATGGTTTCCATCTCAATGAGCTCGGCCGCTATACCGCAGCCTGCACATGGTATGAGACCCTTTGGGGAAAGAAGGTTGTGGGCAACTCTTTTGCACCTCAGTATATCACTGCAGAGGAGCGTGAGGCTGCCCAGAAGGCAGCTCATGCCGCAGTCCGCAAACCATATAAAGTCTCAGACATATGAAGGTCAGTATTCTCCAATTTGACATCGCGTGGGGTGAAACCGGGGACAATCTCTCCAGACTACGTGAAGCCTTCGGTAAATGTCCCGGCTCGGATCTCTACGTCCTTCCCGAGATGTTCACAACGGGATTCGCGACCCAGCCCGGCTCAAAAGTAGATGAGACTCCCGAGCTCACGGTCGCGTGGATGAAGGAGCAGGCGCGTGAGGGGGACTGTGCGATTGCGGGTAGTATCGCCGTCAAGGACGGTGACTCGTATTTCAACCGTTTCCTTTTTGTGACTCCGGACGGCAATGTGACGACTTATGACAAGCGTCACCTTTTCACCTATGGCGGTGAGCGTACCCGTTTCTCTCCGGGAAGCCAGAGGGTTGTGGCCGAATTCAGGGGGATGAAGTTCCTGCTGGAGGTGTGCTATGATCTGCGTTTCCCTGTGTGGTCGCGCAATCTCGGGGATTATGACGCCGCAATCTATGTGGCGAACTGGCCGGTGGTGCGTCAGGACGCATGGGATACTCTTGTGAAGGCGCGTGCCATCGAGAATCAGTGTTTCCTGCTGGCGGCGAACCGCTGCGGTCACGATCCTGTCTGTGACTATCTCGGCGGCTCGGCGATCATCAATCCTTACGGACAGATTCTTCAGCGCGCGGCTGACTATGCGGAGGAGTGGATCACTGCGGAGCTCGATATGGGCATGCTTGATTCCTATCGCGCCAAATTCCCTGTCCTCGAAGATTCCGACCGCTTCCGCCTCCTCTGATCAGTAGCGCGCCGGTACATTGTCCCGAGAGGGACGTGCCCCCCGCTGCACGGAGCGGGTGTCGGCATCCGCGATTTTGCGGAGCAAAACGTGATGACGACAGGGTAAAAAGAAATCGGAGATTATTGTACGATTGCAATAATCTCCGATTCTTTTTACTCCCGATGGGACAATGTACCGGCGCGCTACTTCTCTGTGCGGTGCGCGAAGATCTCGATGGCGGCGATGAGAGCGACGCCGACCAGGGCGAAAATGATGGCTGAAGGGATCTGGAGATCCACAGTGGTGACAGCAGCATTGGCGCGGAGCGCCTGAGCCTTCGCGAGCGCGTCCATGTCATTCCACGGCCACACCTTCACCAGCGACCCGATCACAAAGCCGACAAGCACCAGCATCGTCTGCCTCTCCCAGCGGCTCAGCAGCCAGTGCAGAGCCTTCGAGAACGCCATGATGCCCAGCACGCATCCCACTCCGAACACGGCGATCACCGGGATGTTGAGGCTGTCGATGGCTCCCATGATATAGTCATACTTGCCCAGAATCACCAGGATGAAGCTGCCGGATATGCCCGGGAGTATCATGGTGCAGATGGCGATGGCACCGCAGATGGCGATGAACCACATGTCGTCAGGAGTCTGGGAAGGGGAGAGCGTGCACACGGCCAGACCGAGCGCCATGCCGGCGAAGGTCACTGCCACGTCAGACCATTTCCAGCCCTTGATGTCCCTGAGCATCACCACGGCCGAAGCCACGATGAGCCCGAAGAAGAACGCCCAGGTCTGGATAGGGTGGAAAGTGAGGGCATATCCCATCACCTTCGCGAGTGTGAAGATGCTCAGGATGACACCGATGCCCAGGCTGAGGAGGAACTCTCCGTGGATGGTGTTCCACCATGTCTTCCATCCGTCCTTGAAAAGCGACTTCCATGTGCCCACGCTCATGAGCGCGTTGAGGGAGTCGATGAGCTCGTTGTATATGCCCGAAATGAGTGCGACGGTGCCGCCGGATACGCCCGGAACCACATTTGCGGCTCCCATGAAGAAGCCCTTGACGCCGTCGGTGATGTCCTTGATGAGTTTCATTTGCTATGCGTTGATTTCTCCGCCGTTGGCGCTAATCAGTTCACGGATTTCCTGCTTTGCGGCCCTCCAGCGCGGGATGTCGATCTTGGAGCCTATGACTTCCACCACTTTCGCCGCAATGATGGATCCTATCTCGCCGCAGGTCCTGAGCGGCATGCCGAGTGAGTGTGCGTACAGGAATCCTGCCGCATAGGTGTCTCCAGCTCCTGTCGCGTCGATGGCCTCTGCCGGCCACGGGGCGATCTGGTAGAACTCGTCTCCACTCTGTATCATGCTTCCGGTCTTGCCGGTCTTCACTACCGCGATCCTGCAGCGTCCGGCGATGTCCTCGATCGCCTGGCGCGGCTCCATGCCGGTGAATGCCTTGGCCTCGGTCTCATTGGCGAACACGATGTCCACATACTTGTCCACGATGTCGTGGAGGAAGGCGTTGTTGGACTCGACCACATTGTAGGATGCCATGTCGATGCTGATGATGCATCCGGCTGCGTGCGCCATCTCGACAGCCTTGCGTATGAGTGCCTGGTTCTGCACGAGGTAGCCCTCGATGTGGAAGTAGTCATAGCCCTCGAAATATTCCTGCTTGAGATCGTCCGGTCCGAGCTCGAGGGCGGCGCCCATGTAGTCGGCGAAGGTTCTCTCGGCGTTGCTTCCTGTGATCAGCACCATGGCGCGGCCGGAGATGTCCCTGCCCTGGAGAAGCATGGTCTTGACTCCGTACTGCTCCTGGTCGCTCTTGAACAGGAGGCCTACCTCGTCGTTGCCTATCTTGCCTATGAAGCTGGACTGCATGCCGAATATGGCGGTGCAGGTGATGGTGTTGGCGGCGGAACCGCCGGCCACATACTGTAGGCCGTACTCCTTGAGACTGTCGAAGATCTTGTCGCAGGTCTCCCTGTCTACCCACTGCATGCTGCCTTTCGGGAGGTGGAATCTTTCAAGGAAACTGTCGTCCGGGAGGACGGCGAGGATGTCTGTGAGTGCGTTGCCTATGCCGAGTATGGATTTCATGTCTTCTATTGCTGATTCTGAGCAAAATTACTGATTTTTATCGGTATATTTGCACCATGTTTGACCGCGCGAAAAATATTCTCAAGTATATCCTGTCCGTGGGACTGGCTGCCGTGCTCCTGTACTTCTCGTTCAGGGGTGTCAGCTGGGGGGATTTCTATGCCGGTCTGCTGTCCTGCAACTGGGTCTATGTCTTCCTGTCCATGGTCTGCGGCCTTTTCGCATTCGCCATCAGGGCGGAGCGCTGGCGCCAGATACTCAGGCCCATCGACGACTCCATCTCGTTCAGGGCGGCATTCAATGCCATAAATATCGGCAACATCTCCAACTTCATATTCCCGTTCCTCGGTGAGGTCACCCGCAGCGCAGTGATAGCGCGCAATTCCAGCGAGCTGGCCGGAGCCTCCCGCAAGGAGGACAAGGCCCGCCATCAGGCGTCATTCGACAGGGTGCTCGGCACCGCTATTCTCGAGAGGGGATGGGATGTGCTCACAGTGATGATTGTCCTCGCCATCCTGCTGGTGTTCAAATGGCAGATGTTCGGCGACTTCATGGTCACCGGCATATGGAATCCGCTCAAGTCAGCTCTTGGATACAAGGTGTTCCTGCTGCTGGCGCTGCTCGGCGCCGCTTCAGTCGGCGGATTGTGGTTCATCTATCACACCAGGGAGAAATACCGCATGTGTGCGAAGATCGTGGCCAAGGTGAAGGGATTCGTGCAGGGACTTGCCACCTGTCTCAAGATCAAGAGAAAGGGGCTGTTCATGTTCTATACCCTGCTGATATGGGCCATGTATTGGCTGGAGAGCGTGCTGGTGACTGCCGCAATGCCTGAGACTGCGCAACTGGATCTCGCTGACGCGCTGTTCATCATGCTCATCGGAAGCTTCGCTTCTGTGCTCCCGCTCCCGGGAGGCATGGGAGGATATCATTTCATCATCAGATCCGCCATGACCCTGATCTATGGACTCGGTGCAAGTGTGGGTATCGCTTACGCCATCCTCGCTCACGAGTCCCAGGCCCTCGTCATGGCCATTTCGGGAGCCGCTTCCTATATCCACGAAGCCATCCGCAAGCCCCTCAAGGCCTTCGACGAGACCTCACAGCGAGAGGCCTGATCAGTCGCTTATAACCAGCTCGACAGGGCAGTGGTCGGAGCCGAAGATCTCGTTGTGGATGTCGGCCGATACCATTCTGTCCTTGAAATTGTCTGAGACGAGGAAGTAGTCGATGCGCCAGCCCACGTTTCTCTCGCGTGCCGCCATGCGGTATGACCACCATGAGTATTTGGCTTCTTCCGGGTGGAAATATCTCCAGCTGTCTGTGAATCCGGCTCCGAGGAGCTCGGTCATCTTGCCTCTTTCCTCATCGGAGAATCCGGCATTGAAGTGGTTCGTGGCCGGGTTCTTGAGGTCTATCTCTTCGTGGGCGACATTCATGTCGCCGCAGACTATCACTCCCTTGCGGGTCGCAAGGCCGCAGAGGTATGAGCGGAAGGCGTCTTCCCACTGCATCCTGTAGTCCAGCCTTCTGAGGCCGTCCTGCGAATTGGGGACATACACGTTGACAAGGTAGAAGTCTTCCATCTCGAGAGTGATGACGCGTCCTTCGTGGTCATGCTCGTCTATGCCGATGCCGTTGGCGACCGAGAGGGGAGTGTGGCGGGTGTAGATGACTGTGCCGGAGTAACCCTTCTTGTCGGCGTAATTCCAGTATGAATTGTAGCCCAGGAATTCCAGATCGATCTGCCCGGCCTGGAGCTTTGTCTCCTGGAGGCATACGAAATCTGCATCGAGGCTTTCGAAGATGTCTGCGAATCCCTTGCCTGCCACGGCGCGGAGGCCGTTCACATTCCAGCTGATGAGTTTCATGCCTTCCTAGTCAAGCGTCCATTCAGCACCGTCTTTGCCGTCCTTGACTGAGATGCCGAGAGCCTTGAGGGCGTCGCGGATCTTGTCTGAGGTGGCCCAGTCCTTGGCAGCCTTGGCAGCTGCACGCTCCTCGAGCACCATCTGCATGAGGCCGTCGATGGTCTTCATGGCCTTGCCGCTCTCGCTTCCCTCGTCCTTGAGTCCGAATACTCCGAAGACGATGTCGTTGAAGAGCTGGACGAGTGTGTCCCAGTCGCCCTTCGAGAGGGTGAGCTTCTTCTCCTTTGCGGTGTTGATGATGCGTACCGCATCGAATATGTGTGAGAGTGCGATAGGGGTGTTCATGTCGTCGCAGAGAGCGTCATACACGCCTTCCCATATCTTCTTGACGTCGGCGTTGGTGGCAGGGCAGCTGTCCGGAGCCACGCTGTCGGAGTATTCGCCGTAGGCGAGCTGAGGGGCCTTTGCTCCTGCAAGTGTGTAGAGGTCCTTTGCGGCCTGCATCACACGCCTGAGTCCCTTCTCGGCTGCCTGGAGCGCCTCGTTGGAGAAGTCAAGTGTGCCGCGGTAGTGTGCCTGGAGGATGAAGAAGCGTATGGTCATCGGGCTGTACGCCTGCTCGAGCTTCGGATGGTTGCCGCTGAAGAGCTCCGGCAGGGTGATGAAGTTGCCCAGTGACTTGCCCATCTTCTGGCCGTTGATGGTGATCATGTTGTTGTGTACCCAGTAGTGTACGCCCTGGGTGCCGCGGGTGGCCACATTCTGTGCGATCTCGCACTCATGGTGCGGGAACATGAGGTCCATGCCGCCTCCGTGGATGTCGAACTCGTGTCCGAGGTACTTCTCTCCCATGACTGAGCACTCGAGGTGCCATCCAGGGAAGCCCTCGCCCCAAGGTGAAGGCCAGCGCATGATGTGCTGAGGCTCCGCCTTCTTCCAGACGGCGAAGTCGTATGGCGCTCTCTTGTCGTCCTGTCCGTCGAGGGCGCGTGTGCCTTCGAGGGTGTCATCGAGGCTGCGGCCTGAGAGGATGCCGTATTTGTGGTCGGCGTTGTATTTCTGCACGTCGAAGTATATGCTTCCGTTGCTCTCGTAGGCGTATCCTGCCTCGAGAATCTTCTTCACCGCCTCGATCTGCTCCACAATGTGTCCGGATGCGCGCGGCTCGATGCTCGGAGGAGCCACGTTGAGCATGCGCATGGCCTCGTGGTAGCGGAGGGTGTAGGTCTGGACGACCTCCATAGGCTCGAGCTGCTCGAGTCTTGCCTTCTTTGCGATCTTGTCCTCTCCTTCATCGGCGTCGTGCTCGAGGTGGCCGACATCGGTGATGTTGCGGACGTAGCGCACCTTGTATCCGAGGTGGCGGAAGAGCTTCTGGAGGACGTCGTATGTCACGCCCGGACGTGCGTGTCCGAGGTGGGCGTCACCATATACGGTAGGACCGCAGACGTACATGCCTACGTGTCCGGGATTTACAGGCTTGAACAGCTCCTTCTGGCGAGTGAGCGTGTTGGTTATATAGAGTGCTTTCATGATTCGTTTGTTTATGCGAATTTACGGATTTTTTCCATCACTTCCATATTGGTGAGCGATACCTGGAGGCTGTTGATGTCCGATTCGAGGCGACCGGATTCGATGACGGAGATGAACTCTTCGAATTCGTAGAAGTATTCGTCATGCCCGAGTCCCTCCGCAATGGTCTCGGTGCTTGTGGCCGGACCTCTGCCGGATGTCGGGGTCCTGTGCGGCTCGTATTCGACCTTGCGGCAGATGTGGACCGCGTCCATGGAGATGTTGCCGCCTTCGCCGCAGATTTCGGTAGGGAGCTTGCTGTCCACCACCTTTGAGTACGCGAGGTTGACAGTCATGCCGGGGTAGAGGAGTTCAGCGGTGCCCTGCACGTCTGTCGGGCCGAATTCGGTCGGTAGGGTCACGAGGTGCGCCTTGACGTCAAGTGGCGCGCCGAAAAGCGCAACTGCCGGGAAGGTCGTGTACACTCCGATGTCACCGAGTGCGCCTCCTCCCATTGCGGGGTTGAAGGAGTTGGAGACGATGCCCTGCTTGAGTGCCTCGTACTTGGATGAGTACTGGCAGAATGTGGATGAGTAGTGGCGGACAGTGCCTATTTCGGCCATTTTTTCTCTCGCGAGCCTGAAATTGGGGTTCAGGGTGGAGATCATGGCTTCCATGAGCACCTTGCCGTTGGCTCTGGCAGCGTCGATCATGTCCTGCACTTCGGCGGTGCTGCAGGCGAACGGTTTCTCGCAGAGCACATGTTTGCCGGAGCAGAGGCTCTTGACGGTGATGTCGCGGTGTGTGGAGTTCGGTGTACCGACGTATACGGCATCGATCTCCGGGCATGTGAGCATCTCGTAAAGTGAGTCGAATGCCTTCGCGTCGGCAGTGAATGCCTCCGGATGTTTCTCTATGAATGCCTTTGCGCTGTCAATGCTTCTGGAGCATACCGCTACAGCCCTGAATCGCGGATCCTGGACTGCTCCCTTGAGTACCCAGTCACTGATCCTGCCTGTTCCAACTATTGCAAATCTTACCATGATGCAAAGATAATTATATTCTGGTCATCCCGTGGCTGTGGTTGATGACAGTCAGGCAAGAAAGGTCTTTTTTTGTTCTAACGGGTCATGATCTTGACCCGTTAGAAGCATTTTCCGTTAGGTTTGCCCTCAAATTTCGCTGGTCCGATTGCCTCTACGCTCAGAGTCATGGCAGAAGCAGCAGAGCAGTGCCGCCAGCCCTCCGCCTCTTTTTGTCGTGCCGTCATCGGGACAGTGGTCAGGTAGCGTATTTCTCTGACATCGCTGACTCTATACGCCTCTTTTTGGTAGTCGCTGATCCTGGGGACAGGCCTCACAGCATGTTGTGGTAAGGGTGCTTTGGATCAGGGCATAGCTGTAGGGCTCTCTGATCCTGCCCACCTGCCTTTCAGGTATCTGTGACGGGGGTGTTTTGGATCAGCCATGACCAAATAGTATTCTGAATCAAGGTCGCCAGGCTCGAAGTGACAGTGCGTGACAAATTAGTCAACTCAGGTTTATATCCCATATTTGATCAACGCATATATGTTCTTGAAGTGTGCTCTGAAATAGCCGAATGAGCTACAAATGGGACTTCAGTGTATATGTCTTGGCTGATAGCTCATATCAACATAGGCGTTCACAGCTTATTCTGTAAACACATGCATCCGTTTCGGCGAAATATATAAAAAGGGTGACCAAATGGCCACCCTTTCTTATGGTATGTCGGACTGCTAGAGTTCGTTGAGCTCTGATGCAAGCTCGTCCTTGCGGCCGACGATGATATCCTGGTAGTCGATGAGACCTGTACCTGCAGGGATGAGATGTCCGCAGATGACGTTCTCCTTAAGACCTTCAAGATGATCGACGCGTGCGCGGATGGCAGCCTCGCTGAGTACCTTTGTAGTCTCCTGGAATGAAGCAGCTGAGATGAAGCTGTTTGTGCGGAGAGCTGCGCGGGTGATACCCTGGAGGATGAGCCTTGCTGTAGCAGGCTGTGCCTCGCGTGCCACGATCAGCTTGAGTCCCTGTCTCTCGAGTGAAGAGTTCTCGTTCCTCATGTCGCGTGCGTCGATGATGTCGCCTGCGCTGAAGTTCTGAGAGTCTCCGGCATCGATAACATAGAACTTGCCGTAGATATTGTCGTTGCTGTCCATGAATGTCCACTTGTCGACAAGCTCCTCTGGGAGGAATTCTGTGTCGCCTGGGTTCATGATCTCGACCTTGCGCATCATCTGACGTACGATGATCTCGAAGTGCTTGTCGTTGATCTTTACACCCTGGAGTCTGTAGACTGCCTGAACCTCGTTGACGATATACTCCTGAGCCTTGACAGGTCCGAGGATATTGAGGATATCAGAAGCTGATACACCACCGTCTGAGAGACGGCCACCGGCTCTGACATAGTCGTTCTCCTGTACGAGAATCTGCTTTGAGAGCGGTACGAGATAGTGCTTCTCGATACCTGACTTGCTCCTGACAGTGATCTCGCGGTTACCTCTCTTGACTCTGCCCATGATGACCTCACCGTTGATTTCGGAGATGATTGCAGGGTTGGATGGGTTGCGTGCCTCGAAGAGCTCTGTGACGCGTGGGAGACCACCGGTGATATCGTTGGCCTTGCCGACTGCGCGAGGGATCTTCATGATGATGTCGCCGACCTTGATCTCGCTTCCATCTTCGACGATGATGTGTGCACCTACAGGGAGGTTGATCTGCTTGATGCTCTCACCAGCCTCATTGAGGATGATGATTTCAGGGTTCCTTGTCCTGTCCTTGGACTCGATGATGACCTTGTCTGTGCTGACAGCGAACTCATCGGCAGCCTCCTTGCGGTAGGTCACACCTTCGATCATGTTCTCGAAGCGGATCTTACCTGAAGTCTCGACGATAGTGGTAGCGTTGTATGGATCCCACTCGCAGATGAGGTCTCCGACCTTCACCTTTGCGCCGTCAAGCTTGTAGAGGACAGCTCCGTAAGGAATATCGTACTGTGAGTAGGTATAGCCTGTGTTCTCATCGATGACCTTGAGTTCGGTAGAACGGCTGACGACAACTTCCTGGATGTCGCCGTTGTCGGCAACTCTCTGGATGGTCCTGAGCTCGGTGTAGTTGAGCTTGCCGTTGTACTTGCTGCTGATAGAGTTGTCTGCAGCCTCACCTCCAGCGACACCACCGGCGTGGAATGTACGGAGGGTAAGCTGGGTACCAGGCTCACCGATGGACTGTGCAGCGATGACACCGACAACTTCACCCTTCTCGACCATTCTGGTAGTGGCGAGGTTACGTCCGTAGCACTTCGCGCAGACACCCTTGCGGGACTCGCAGGTGAGCACTGAGCGGATCTCGACCTGCTCGATAGGGAGCTTGTCGATGAGATTTGCAGCGTCTTCCCTGATCTCCTGGCCGGCAGCGAGGATGAGCTCTCCTGTGAGAGGGTTGAAGATATCGTGAACTGATGTACGACCGAGGATTCTCTCTCCGAGAGACTCTACGACCTCATCCTTGCTCTTGATGGCTGTAGCGATAAGACCTCTGAGTGTACCGCAGTCCTCTTCGTTGATGATCACGTCGTGTGATACATCGACGAGACGACGGGTGAGGTAACCTGCATCGGCAGTCTTCAACGCGGTATCTGCAAGACCCTTGCGGGCTCCGTGGGTACCGATGAAGTACTCGAGCACTGTCATACCTTCCTTAAGGTTGCTGATGACAGGGTTCTCGATAATCTCTGCACCTGCAGCACCTGACTTCTGAGGCTTTGCCATCAAACCACGCATACCGCAGAGCTGCTTGATCTGCTGGGTTGAACCACGGGCTCCTGAATCAAGCATCATGTATACAGGATTGAAGCCGTCCTGGTCAGCAGAGATCTGCTTGGTGACGATATCTGTGAGGTTGTTGTCAATTGAAGACCAGAGGTCGATGACCTTGTTGTAACGCTCGTTGTTGGTGATGAAACCCATAGCGTAGTTGGCCTTGATGTCTTCAACCTGTTTGTAACCATCTTCGATGAGCTTGGTCTTCTCCTTCGGAACGAGCACGTCGCCGAGGTTGAATGAGATACCTGCCCTGAATGCCTGGTCGTATCCGAGGTTCTTGATGTCATCGAGGAACTTGGCGGTGCGTGTGACACCTGTGCACTTGATGACCTCTGTGATGATCTTGCGGAGTGCCTTCTTGCCGAGGACCTCGTTCACGTATGGAACCTCTTCCGGTACGAGCTGGTTCACAATGACGCGTCCTGCGGTGGTCTCAACCATCTGGGTTCCCTTGGAAGCATCGCGCTTGTCTGCAGGAATCCTGACGTTGATCTTCGCATGCATCTCGATAGCCTTCTCATTGTATGCGATGATGACTTCCTCCGGTCCGTAGAAACTCATGCCGGTTCCCTTTGCTCCCGGTCTGATCTTGGTGATGTAGTAGAGACCGAGCACCATGTCCTGTGAAGGGACGGTGATAGGGGCACCGTTGGCAGGGTTGAGGATGTTGTGCGAACCGAGCATGAGGAGCTGAGCCTCCATGACGGCTGCATTGCCGAGAGGAAGGTGGACTGCCATCTGGTCACCATCGAAGTCGGCGTTGAACGCTGTACATGCGAGAGGGTGGAGCTGGATGGCCTTTCCTTCGATCATTCTTGGCTGGAATGCCTGGATACCGAGTCTGTGGAGGGTAGGTGCACGGTTGAGGAGCACCGGATGTCCCTTCATCACGTTCTCGAGGATGTCCCAGATGACAGGGTCCTTGCGGTCGACGATCTTCTTTGCAGACTTGACGGTCTTTACGATACCTCTCTCGATCAGTTTCCTGATGATGAATGGTTTGTAAAGCTCTGCAGCCATATACTTTGGAAGACCGCACTCGTGCATGTTGAGTTCCGGACCTACGACGATGACTGAACGTGCAGAATAGTCGACACGCTTACCGAGGAGGTTCTGACGGAAGCGACCCTGCTTACCCTTCAAGCTGTCAGAGAGTGACTTGAGAGCCCTGTTGGACTCGCTCTTCACTGCTGAAGACTTCTTTGAGTTGTCAAAGAGAGAATCCACAGCCTCCTGGAGCATACGCTTCTCATTTCTGAGGATGACCTCAGGAGCCTTGATCTCGATGAGTTTCTTGAGACGGTTGTTTCTGATGATGACTCTGCGGTAGAGGTCGTTGAGGTCGGATGTCGCGAAACGTCCACCATCAAGCGGCACGAGAGGTCTGAGATCCGGCGGGATCACAGGGACGACCTTCATGATCATCCACTCCGGACGGTTGATGTTCTTTGACTCTACGAACCATTTTACCACCTGAAGTCTCTTGAGGTGCTCTGCCTTTCTCTGCTGAGAGGTCTCGACTGCCATCTTCTGGCGGAGTTCCTTTCCGAGCTCCTCGCAGTTGATGTCCTTGAGGAGGTCATAGATACCCTCTGCACCCATCTTTGCGATGAACTTGTTAGGATCATCGTCATCGAGGTTCCAGTTGTCAGGAATTGTAGCAAGTGTATCGAGATACTCGTCTTCTGAGAGGAGAGTCATTTTGTCAAGACCGCTGGCTCCGCTCTTCACCACGATGTACTTCTCGTAGTAGATCACTGATTCGAGCTTCTTTGCAGGAAGGCCGAGGAGTGCGGAAATCTTGTTCGGAGCTGACTTGAAATACCAGATGTGTGCCACAGGGACAGTGAGGGTGATGTGACCCATCCTCTCTCTGCGCACCTTCTTCTCTGTGACCTCGACACCGCAGCGGTCGCAGACGATTCCGCGGTAGCGGATCCTCTTGTACTTGCCGCAGTAGCACTCGTAATCTTTGGTAGGACCGAAGATCTTCTCACAGAAAAGACCATCTCTCTCTGGCTTGTAAGTCCTGTAGTTGACTGTCTCAGGCTTCAGGACCTCTCCACATGACCTCGCGGTGATGTCTTCAGGAGATGCCAGCGAGATGTTGATCTGCTGGAAATTGCTCTTGACTTTATTGTCTTTATTATAATAATTAGGCATATTTCTGTTGTATCAAAAGTCTTTAATTAATCCAATGTGACCTTGAGACCGAGACCTCTGAGCTCGTGGAGGAGTACGTTGAGTGACTCAGGTATTCCTGCAGGTGGCATAGGGTCACCCTTCACGATTGCCTCATAAGTCTTGGAACGTCCGGTAACATCATCGGACTTGACTGTAAGGATTTCCTGGAGTGCGTTTGCTGCGCCGAATGCCTCGAGCGCCCAAACCTCCATTTCTCCGAATCTCTGACCTCCGAACTGAGCCTTACCTCCGAGAGGCTGCTGAGTGATGAGGGAGTAAGGACCGATACTTCTTGCATGCATCTTGTCATCAACCATATGACCGAGCTTGATCATGTAGATGATGCCGACGGTTGCCGGCTGGTCGAAGTAATCTCCGGTGCCGCCGTCGCGAAGCTGTGTCTTGCCATATCTTGGTACGCCGGCCTTGTCAGTGTACTTGCAGATCTCAGAAAGCTCTGCACCGTCGAAGATAGGGGTGCTGAACTTGAGACCGAGCTTCTTTCCGGCCCAACCGAGGACAGTCTCATAGATCTGTCCGAGGTTCATACGTGAAGGCACACCGAGAGGGTTGAGTACGAGATCCACAGGTGTACCGTCCTCGAGGAACGGCATGTCCTCTCTGCGGACAATCTTCGCTACGATACCCTTGTTACCGTGGCGTCCCGCCATCTTGTCTCCGACAGTGATCTTCCTCTTCTTTGCGATGTAGACCTTTGCAAGCTGCATCACGCCGTTTGGAAGTTCGTCACCGACCTTGATCTTGTCAAGCTCCCTCTTGCACTCTGCTGCAGCAGTCTTGAGAGTGATGCAGTAGTTGTTGATGAGGTCGCGGATGAGAAGGTTGGTGTCCTTGTCGTTTGTCCATCTGTTGGAGTTTATGTTCTCGTAATCGATATCCTTGATGGCCTCTGCAGTGATCTTCTTGTCCTTTTCGATGATTTCCACACCGTAAAGGTCGCTGATACCTGCGCTCTTCTTGTTCCTTGTGAGGACTGCAAGCTTCTGGAGGAAGTCTGCGCGGAGCTTCTCTGCATAGCTGTCGAAGAGGCTCTGACGGTTGTCGAGCTTAGCCTTCTGATCGAGTTTTGCAGCTCTTCTGTTGGACTCCTTCGCGCTCTTTGCGTAGAGGGCTGTCTTGATGACGGTACCGCTGAGTGAAGGATTTGCCTTGAGGGATGCGTCCTTGACGTCACCGGCCTTGTCACCGAAGATCGCCTTGAGGAGCTTCTCTTCAGGTGAAGGATCGCTCTCACCCTTAGGGGTGATCTTACCGATCATGATGTCACCCGGCTCGATGTGGGCACCGATTCTTACGATACCGTCCTCATCGAGATCCTTGGTTGCATCCTCGCTGACGTTAGGGATATCGGATGTGAGCTCTTCCATACCACGCTTGGTGTCGCGGACCTCTGTGAGGTACTCGGCCACGTGTACGGATGTGAGGATGTCCCACTTGACCATTTCCTCAGAAAGCACGATCGCATCCTCGTAGTTGTAACCCTTCCATGGCATGAATGCCACCATGAGGTTTCTTCCGAGTGCGAGCTCGCCGTTCTGTGTTGCATAGCCTTCTGTGAGAACCTGTCCTGCCACTACCTTGTCGCCCTTTCTAACGATAGGAACGAGGTTGACAGTGGTGCTCTGGTTTGTCCTTCTGTAGATAGGGAGAGTGTAGACTGTCTCTTCCGGTGCAAAGCTTACGAAGTTCTCGTCATCTGTACGCTCGTACTTGATGCGGATCTCGTTTGCGTCCACGTATGTGACAACACCCTCGCGCTCTGCCACGTACTGAGTGCGTGAGTCAAGACATACCCTTTCCTCGAGGCCTGTTCCCACAACAGGAGACTCAGGTGAGAGGAGCGGAACTGCCTGTCTCATCATGTTGGCACCCATCAATGCACGGTGCGCATCGTCATGCTCGAGGAATGGGATGAGTGAAGCAGCGACAGATGCCATCTGGTTAGGAGCGACATCCATATAGTTCACTTCTTCCTTTGCCACAACAGGGAAGTCGGCCTCAAGACGGCACTGTACCCTGTCTGCCTCGATCTCGCCGTCGTCTGACATCTTCACATTCGCGAGGGAAACGAGCTTGCTCTCTTCCTCCTCGGCGCTCATGTAATGCCAGCCTTCATCGCTGAGGTCAACCTTACCGCCGCTTACGTTGCGGTATGGAGTCTCGATGAAACCGAGATCGTCGATGCGTGCATATACGCAGAGTGATGAGATAAGACCGATGTTAGGTCCTTCAGGTGACTCGATAGGACAGAGACGGCCGTAATGTGTGTAGTGCACGTCTCGAACCTCGAATCCTGCCCTGTCTCGTGAAAGACCGCCTGGACCGAGTGCGGAGAGACGTCTCTTGTGTGTGATCTCGGCAAGAGGGTTGGTCTGATCCATGAACTGTGAGAGCTGGCTCGTTCCGAAGAATGAGTTGATCACAGATGAAAGTGTCTTGGCGTTGATGAGGTCGATAGGGTTGAACTGTTCGCTGTCCCTGACGTTCATCCTTTCACGTATGGTTCTCGCCATTCTTGAGAGACCCACGCTGAACTGGTTGGCGAGCTGCTCGCCGACAGTGCGTACGCGTCTGTTGCTCAAGTGGTCGATATCATCTACTGCAGCCTTTGAGTTGATGAGCTGGATGAGGTACTTGATGATCTCGATGATATCGGTGTTGGTAAGTACTCTGACATCAGGATCGGTGTCAAGACCGAGCTTCTTGTTGAGACGGTACCTTCCGACATTTCCGAGGTCATACCTCTTCTCTGAGAAGAAGAGCTTGTCGATGACATCTCTTGCTGTATTCTCATCAGGCGGTTCTGAATTGCGGAGCTGTTTGTAGATGTAGTTGACAGCCTCGATCTCTGTGTTTGTAGGGTCCTTCTGGAGAGTGTTGTAGATGATGGCGTACTCGCTTGAGTTTGCCTCGTCCTTCTGGAGGAGGATAGACTTTACGTCCGTCTCCATGATGTTCTCGATGGTATCCTCGTCGAGGATCTCACCTCTCTCTACGATAGGAACGGTTCTCTCGATAGGGATAACCTCTCCTGTGTCCTCATCCTCGAAGTCCTCGATCCAGGTCTTGAGAACCTTGGCTGCAAGCTTTCTGCCCACGTTTGCCTTGAGCTCTTCCTCGTTTACCTGGATCTCGTCAGCGAGACCGAAGATGTCGATGATGTCTTTATCACTGTTGAAACCGATCGCTCTGAGGAGCGTGGTTACAGGCAATTTCTTTTTACGATCGATGTATGCATACATGACATTGTTGATGTCAGTAGCAAACTCGATCCATGATCCCTTGAATGGAATGATACGAGCGGAATAGAGCTTAGTACCGTTTGCGTGCATGCTCTGGTCGAAGAATACACCAGGGGATCTGTGGAGCTGTGAAACGATGATTCTTTCCGATCCGTTGATGACGAATGTTCCCGCAGGCGTCATATACGGAATATTGCCCAGATACACGTCCTGGACTCTTGTATCGAAATCCTCGTGCTCCGGGTCTGTGCAGGAAAGTCTGAGTTTTGCCTTGAGAGGAACGTTGTATGTCAGACCTCTTTCAAGGCATTCCACGATTGAGTACTGCGGTGGATCGATGAAGTAATCGATGAACTCCAGCCTGTAGTTGTTTCTTGTATCCTCAATCGGGAAAATCTCCTGGAATACCTTGTAGAGACCTTCGTTCTTCCTGTTCTCAGGAGTGGTTTCCAGCTGGAAGAAGTCCTTGAATGACTTCAGCTGGATCTCCAGAAGGTCCGGATAATCCAGGATTTTGGATGTTGCGAAATTTACACGCTTATTGGTTGCCTTAATTGACATGTTAAGTCTAGTGAAAAGAGAAAACTTAAATACGGCAAAAAGGTTTAGAGCCTATTTG
>JAGHSA010000068.1 GCA_018066125.1 Candidatus Cryptobacteroides onthequi
CTTGTCAGATGCGCCAATCTTCTTCGCCATAGAGGCAAAACGTCCCGGCTCCATACTTCGGATAAACCGTCGCTTCGCTAGGTTTGTCCTCAAATTACGCCGGTCCGATTGCCTCTACGCTTCGAGCCTTGGCGCTGGGCTCCGTTACTGTGACGCCGCCTGCTTCAGAGATCTGCCAGCCGTGTATCTAGCCATTTCACGTCTGAAACCGTCCCCTCTGCCGCAGCTGCGTAAGTCCAGGCACTGAAAGCTGGGGACGGGATAGAATAAAGGCTGGCGTCAAAGTCTTGGACTTGTCAGCCAGCCTCATTCAGCTTATTCCATCTCTTCTCTGAGGAGAGGGAATTCAGGACTAGGGGTGTGAGCGTCCCGCATGATGGCTTTCAGAGCCTCGAGAACCTCTGGATTCGACCCTGACACATCAGTAGTCTCTGACGGATCCTTGTCGAGATTGTACAGCTCGAATACTTCATTGTCCTCGCGTGCGTTCATGTGAACGAGCTTCCATGGCCCCTGATGCACTGCCTGGCGTCCACCGAGGCTAGGGAACTCGAAGTAAAGATAGTCATGTTCCTTCTGCCCCTTTCTGCCCTCCAGCAGAGGGAGGAGACTGACACCGTCCATATCCTGACTGTCGGCATCCTGGCCGATCAGCTCCCGCAGTGTAGGCATGAGATCCCAGAACGAACACATGAAATCGCTGGTCTGTCCCGGTTTAACATGACCATTCCAGCTCACGATGAACGGAACTCTGATACCGCCTTCATAGACATCGCGCTTATAGCCGCGCCATGGACCGTTGGAATTGAAGAAATCCGGATCCGCACCACCTTCGAGATGCGGTCCGTTGTCGGACGCAAAGATGATGATGGTATTGTCATAAATGCCGAGATCCTTGAGCTTCTGCACGATCTCGCCGACATATCTGTCGAGCCTCAGCACCATGGCTGCGAATGTAGCGTGAGGGTATTCCTGTGAGCAGTAGCCGCCCTTGCGGAACATTGGACCGTCATCCACTCCGTGGTAAGGCTTCTCAGGGAATTTTCCTCTCAGCCCTTCGATGATGTCGTCCTCAGGCACAATCAGCTCTGCATGAGGAATGGTCGTAGGATACCACATGAAGAATGGCTTGTCCTCACTGACAGCTGTGGCCATGAATCCCAGCGCCTTCTCGTGTATGAGGTCCGGAACATATGTGCCCTGTCCGTAAGGTATCTCATCACAGTTGTCGGTCAGTTCGACATAGGTGGAATTGTCCCAGACGTGGTCTGGATAGTAGCTGTGCGCAAGCCTCTGGCAGTTCGGGCCGAAGAACCGGTCCACGCCCTGAGCCTGAGGGTCTCCTGTGCTGCCGACCGGGCCGAGCCCCCATTTGCCGAAGGCTCCGGTGGTATAGCCGGCATTCTTGAGGTCTTTGAATATGGTCACGGTGCCCTCCGGGAGAGGGTGCTGTCCCTCAGGGAGTATCTCCTTGTTGCCTCTGATCGGAGTGTGTCCGCTGTGCATGCCGGTCACCAGGCATGAGCGTGAAGGTGCGCTGACCGTGGTGCCGGAGTATGCCTGGGTGAATCTTATGCCGCTTTGTGCAAGCGCATCGATATTTGGAGTCTGGAAAAGCTCCTGTCCATAGCAGCTGAGATCTCCCCATCCGAGGTCATCAGCCAGGATGAATACGACGTTCGGCTGCTTCGCCGGAGTCTTGCCGTCCTGACCGCAGGAAGCTGCAGTCAGTGCCGCTCCGGTGAGAATGAACGAATCAATTATGGTCTTTTTTCTCATATCGTGTGTAATCAATACTGGCTCCAGGAGTCAGAACGGAATGGAGGCACAGGGGTGCCGAAAAGGTTTGTGAGGTTGCCGCCAGGGAAGTTGCGGAATGAGTAGCGGACAGCGGCAGGTGAAGGCACATGCTCATTCTTCTCTACTGTGACCTTGCCGCCCTGGAAATATGCGCGTGCAGGGTAGAATACCTTGTCCTCACCGGCAATCTCGAATCCTGTGATGTCGGCAATGGACTTGATAGGCTCGAGACCCATCTTTGCGTTGGAGAAGGTGATCTCGAAGTTGCCATCTCCGTTGAGCTTGATCTCCAGAGGCTCAGGGCAGCCCACATCCATTCCGGTCTTGAGACCGTAGGTGCGGTTGAGGGCGAGCATCGCGAGCTGAGCGGATACGTCACGCTTCTTTGCAGGATGGATGATGTCGCCGGTGTCGCTGAGTGTCTCTGTGGCAGCGCAGTCGCTGTTTGGGGTGATCTTGGCTGCATGGCGCTGGTTTTCCACGAAGAAGCCTCTCTGATGAGACTCTGGCTTGCCGTAGTTGTACGGCGCGATGAGCACATAGTAGAACGGCATCGCATTCTCTGTGTCGCCCCAGTCGGAACGCCACTGCCTTACCATTGCGGCCTGCATGAGGTCGTAACAGTCGGAGTTGCCGAGGTTTGTGCATCCCTGATACCAGAGGAAGCCTTTGGCATTGTAGCCTCTGACAGGGTAGAGCATTCCGTTGTATAGGAGCGCTGCACCATGCTGAGCGCCTGCCTTGTTGCGGTTGGCGATCTGCTGGTCGATCTGCTCCTTTGACTTGACGGAGCTCAGGGCCTCTCTGGTCACTGATTCAGGCATCCATGCCTCGATGCTGCTTCCGCCCCAGTCTGTGATGAGGATGCCGACAGGCATGTTGAGGGCATCGGTCACGTACTCCGCGAAGAAGTATGCGATGGCCGATGCATCCGGTGTGCTGGTGAGGGAAGCCTGCTGCCATGCGCCCTTGCAGTCATCCTGAAGCTCGGTGGTGCTGTTGCGGCCGACGGTGAACATGCGTATCCTGTCCCTGTATGAACCGGCGCGGAGGATGGCGTCGCGGGAGCCCTCGATGTACTGGCTGCCGAATCCCTTGACCGGCATTTCCATGTTGGACTGGCCTGAGCATACCCATACCTCTCCTATCATGACATCATTGATGGTGAGCTTCTCACCATCGGAAATTTCAATCGAGTATGGACCTCCGAATGAAGGTGTGGCGAGCTTTGCAGCCCATTTGCCGTCAGCTCCTGTCTTGACGCTGACCTTGGCGTTCTTGTCCCAAGATGCCTTGATGGTGACAGTCTTGCCTGCATCGGCCCAGCCCCAGATGTTGGCTGAGCTTTCCTGCTGGAGTATCATGTGGTCGGAGAATACAGCAGGCATCCTGACCTTGGCTGTCATGGCGATGCTGCTGAGCAGGATCGCGAGAGTGATTGCGGTCTTTCTCATGTTACCTGATGTACTTGAGGATTATTTCTTCCATTATGGCATATCCGTCGATGTTTGGATGGATGCCGTCCTTGGCATATTTCTCAGGAAGACCGTTGCGCTCGTCCTTCATGGCGCTGTGATAGTCCACATAAGGGATCTTTGCTGATTTTGCGTACGCTTCGATCATCTTGTTCATCTCGATGACGTCATTTGCAGGAGTGAGCTCCTTTCTCCATCCGAATCGGTATGCCGGGAGGATGGAACAGAGGATAGGCTTGATCTTGTTGGCCTTGGCGAGCTCGCACATGGACTGGATGTTCTTGAGAATGATTTCCTTCGATACGGGGCCGATGTTCTGGGCGATGTCGTTGGTGCCGGCGAGGATCACCACATACTTGGGGTGGAGGTCGATGACATCCGGTCTGAACCTGATGAGCATCTGGACTGTGGTCTGGCCGCTGATGCCTCTTCCGAGGAAATTGTTGTCCGTGAAGAACTCCGGATGGGTCCTGTTGCCCCAGTTGTCGGTGATGGAGTCTCCCATGAACACTGCCTTTGGCTTCGTGGTCACTGTGGCGTTTCGTTCTGCATAGAAGTCGGTGCGTGCCCAGTCCTTGATGGTTTCTTTCTCCTGTGCTCCGGCAAGGATGCTGATGCCGAGAGCAAGTGCTGCGATGATGGTTCTCTTTTTCATTATGTGATTGTTTTGATCCTAATCATGAAGTATGCGTCTGGCGCCCTTGTATCTGCTGGAGTAGTATGGCTCGAGCGAATCGCTGATGATGACGCCTCCCTTGATGGCAGAATGGATGAAAGTGAAGGAATTGTCGTACTTCACATCGACCACGATGCCTACATGGCCGACTGAGCCTCCGACTCTCGATCCGTTGAAGAGCACGATGTCTCCGCGCCTGAGGTCGTTCTGAGACACCGGCTTCCCGACTTTTCCCTGTTCGCTTGAAGAGTGCGGGAGCGTGTATCCGAACTTCTTGAAGATGAAACTGGTGAATCCTGAGCAGTCGAATGCATTCGGACCTGAACCGGCATATCTGTATGGTGTGCCGAGATACTTGCTGGCCTCCTCGATGATGTCGTCGGCCATGGCGTCATATGAGGATGGTCTGGCAGACGGAGCCTGTACCGGTGCAGGAGCCGGTACGGGTGCCGGTACGGGTGCCGGGGTCACCTCAGGCTTCGATGCGGCTGCCGGTGCCGGCTGGTATGGCTCTTCCTCGATGGTGCCTCTCGCATCTGCGTAGATGGTCTGGCTGGCAGGGGAGGCGTAGATGCGGGCGCCGTTCTCGTCTGTGATGTATTTCGAGAAGAATTTCCATATTTCCTCGCAGGTGTCGATGTCCTTGAGGTGCCATGAGTGATTGCCTCCGATCACCTCGTAGAGGAGGACCTCGCTGTCATTGATGCCGCCGTAATAGCGGTGAAGATATACCTTGCGGGAAGGTTTTTCAGGGTCGAGAAGAGGGAACTCTATGGTCTCTTCTGCCTTGCACTTGTTTGCGGCTATCATGTAGGCGATGCCGATGGGAACGGATGCATAGCTGCCCCATCCTCCCTTGTTTTCGTGGTCACCCATCCATTCGGACGTCCTGTCCTCGGTGCCGTGGATCTCCATGAACGGGACGCTTCCGCGCGGGAAGTTCTCGTCGATCAGCCACTCGAAGGTGAGGCCCGCGACCGAAGCGATGGCCGCGAATGTCTCCGGGTGCTGCCATGCGATGACATATCCGATGTCGCCTCCGTTGGACATTCCGCTCAGGAAGGTGTTGGCTTTGCTGAAGCCGTACTGCTTCTGGAGCTTCTTTGCGAGATTGACGATGAAGTTCACGTCGTTGCTCTTCATTCCGGCCTGGCTTGGATATCGCACATTCCAGCCTTTCTTTCCGCTCGGGTCCTTTGCCCCCTGAGGGATGCACAGCGCGAATCTGTATTTCTTGGCAAGCTCAAGCATTTCCGGGCGGTATTTGGTGGCGTCGCCGCCGTAGCCGTGGAGAAGGATGACAAGAGGCGCGCCGGGCGCGATGTCCTGAGGGTTGTAGAGATAGTATTCTCTTGCGGAGCCGAGTCCGTAGTACTTGTGCTTTTCAAGATCCTGTGCGGATGCACAGACAGTTATGGAGATGAGAAGTGCAAACGATAAAACTATTCTTTTCATATTATAAATATATGTACTGCGAATATACCTCTTTCTGAGAAGAAACCGAAATGAATTTTTCTTAAAAATCTTTATTAAAAATTTGCATTATTGATTTTCATTGCCTAACTTAGCAATCAGAAAAACAGAACAACATGTCATTCGTTGTATTGAATAACAATAACCAGAATAATAATCAGAACCAGCAGGTCCTGATTGCTTCTGTGTGACACTTTCCAGCCGGGTGACAATGAAAAAGGCAGAGCAGAAACAGAAATAATAAAGAGGCTGGTCCGAGAGGATCAGCCTCTTCTGCTATATAGGACGAAACTAATTTTATTAATAATTCACAATTATGGGAACATCAAGATTTGAACTCGTTCAGAAAGCTTTCACAAAGAAAGCCGCTCCGGTAGAGACTCCGGCAGAAAGACCGTCTGAGTACTTCGGTGAATTGACATTTGATCGCGAAAAGATGCACAAGTATCTTGACGCAAAGACTCTCAGCGCCCTTCTCAACTGCATCGACAACGGAGCACCTCTTGACAGAAAGACAGCCGACGGTGTGGCTGCCGGCATGAAGACCTGGGCTCTTTCTCACGGTGTCACCCATATCACACACTGGTTCCAGCCACTCACAGAAGGCACGGCTGAGAAGCATGATTCATTCCTTGACTATGACGGAAAGGGCGGCGTGATCGAGGCATTCGACGGCAAGGCTCTCGCTCAGCAGGAACCGGACGCTTCTTCATTCCCTAACGGAGGTATCAGAGCTACATTCGAGGCCCGTGGTTATACTGCATGGGATCCTACTTCACCAGTCTTCATCCAGGATGACACACTCTGCATCCCTACAGTGTTCATCTCATATACAGGTGAGGCTCTCGATTACAAGACCCCTCTCAAGAAGGCCCTCAAGGCAGTGAGCGATGCGGCAGTGCCAATCTGCAAGATGTTCGATCCGAAGGTGACCAAGGTCTATTCATATCTCGGCTGGGAGCAGGAGTATTTCCTCGTGGACGAGAACCTCTATGCTGCACGCCCTGACCTCATGATCACCGGCCGCACACTCATGGGCCATGCTTCATCAAAGAACCAGCAGCTCGAAGACCACTATTTCGGCGCAATCCCTTCAAGAGTGGCAGCTTTCATGCGTGACCTTGAGATTGCCGGTCTCCGTCTCGGAATTCCTCTCAAGACCCGTCACAACGAGGTGGCTCCGAACCAGTTCGAGCTTGCCCCTATATATGGTGAGTGCAACCTTTCCAACGACCAGAACCAGATGGTGATGAACCTCATGGACAAGATTGCGCGCAAGCATGGATTCGTAGTCCTTCTGCATGAGAAGCCATTCGACGGAGTCAACGGTTCCGGAAAGCACAACAACTGGTCACTCGGTACCAACACGGGTACTCCGCTCATGGCACCTGGCAAGGATGCAAAGAGCAACCTCCAGTTTGTGACATTCTTCGTGAACACACTTGCCGCTGTCCAGAAGCACAACGCGCTTCTCAAGGCTTCCATCGCCACCGCGACCAACGCTCACCGTCTCGGCGCAAACGAGGCACCTCCGGCAATTGTTTCCGCTTTCCTTGGCAAGACCATGACAGATGTGCTCCGCAAGCTCCTCACAGTGCCTTCTGACACTCCGATCGAGATCGCCGGCAAGAAGGGCAAGAGCCTCGGCCTCGTCGAGATTCCTGAGATCTTTGTGGACAACACAGACCGCAACCGTACATCGCCGTTCGCATTCACAGGAAACCGTTTCGAGTTCCGTGCAGTCGGCTCATGTGCAAACTGCGCAGGCGCAATGACAGCCCTCAATGCAGCAGTTGCCGAGCAGCTCATCGCTTTCAAGGCATCTGTCGATAAGGAGATCGCTGCCGGCAAGAAGTGGAACGTAGCCATCATGGACTGCCTCAAGCCTATCATCGCAGACATCATTGACGTGGTGTGCTTCGATGGCAACGGATATACAGATGAGTGGAAGGCAGAGGCCATGAAGCGCGGCCTGGATGTGGAGACCAGTGTTCCTCAGATGATCACAGAGTTCACCAAGCCTGCAGCTGTCGAGATGTTCACCAAGCTCGGTGTCTATTCAGAGGGCGAACTTGAAGCTCGCAATGAGGTGAAGTGGGAGACATATTCAAAGAAGGTGCAGATCGAATCCAGAGTGATGGTACGCATGGCTACCAACCATATCATCCCGGCTGCTCTTGAGTACAAGGCAAAGCTCCTCAAGGAAGTCGCACTCTCCAAGGAAGTATTCGGAGATGATTTCAAGGCCGAGTCTTCTTCTGAGATCGCCATCATCAAGACCATTTCAGGATATGTTGCTGACATCACAGAGAAGGTTGCTGCCATGAAGCAGGCCAGAAAGGCTGCCAATGCCATTTCCGACGAGTACAAGAAGGCTGTGGCCTACCATGAGATCGCAGAGTCTCTCTTCGCTCTCCGCAGGCCTCTTGACAAGCTCGAGGAGATCGTCGACAACAAGACTTGGCCTCTCCCTAAGTACCGTGAACTTCTTTTCATCAGCTAACAGACAACAACTTCGATATACCATGATGCCTTGGTGGAACAACAGGATGAATTCCAATTGCGATTTCAATGAGATTGCAAAGACGGTTCAGTGCTCCGGGCCAGCATCAAGGTAGACTGAAACTCATACTCACAACCATTTCATGAGGCTGGCCCGACTTGGACCAGCCTCTGTTTACATCAACATTATAACCGATATGCCATGTGTGGATTTGTAGGAATTTTCGATATTGCAGACCAGTCTAGGGACTGGCGTACCAAGGCCATAAAGATGTCAACAAGGATCAGACATCGCGGCCCGGATTGGAGCGGAGTGTACGCCGGTCCAAGATGTGTCCTTTCTCACGAGAGACTTGCGATCGTTGACCCTCTCTCAGGAGGACAGCCGCTATATTCTCCTGACGGAAAGCAGGTTCTTGCCGTAAACGGCGAGATTTACAACCATAGCGACATCAGGGCCAGGATGGCTGGAAAATATGATTTCCAGACCGGCTCAGACTGCGAAGTGGTGCTTGCTCTCTACAAGGAGAAGGGAATTGATTTCCTGGAGGATCTCAGCGGTATCTTCGCTTTCGCTCTCTATGATATCGAGAAGGATGAGTATCTCATCGCACGTGACCCGATAGGAGTGATTCCTCTCTATATCGGCCACGATGCAGACGGCACCACCTATGTCGCAAGTGAGCTCAAGGCGCTTGAGGGATTCTGTGACGAGTACGAGCCGTTCCTGCCGGGTCATTATTATTACAGCAGGGAGAAGAAGATGGTCCGCTGGTGGACCCGCGACTGGTTTGAATATGATGCAGTCAAGGACAACACTGCAGACAGCGAGGATATCCGCATGGGACTCATGGCTGCCGTAAAGCGTCAGCTCATGTCCGATGTGCCGTACGGAGTGCTTCTCAGCGGCGGTCTCGACTCTTCTGTCATCAGTGCTGTGGCCAACAAGTTCGCGACACACCGCGTAGAGGATGAGAGCAAGAGCGTGGCGTGGTGGCCTCGTCTCCACTCATTTGCGGTCGGCCTGAAGGGCGCTCCTGATCTTGCCAAGGCGCAGGAGGTCGCAGACCATCTCGGTACAGTCCATCATGAAGTGAACTACACTGTCCAGGAAGGTCTTGACGCCATCAGAGATGTCATCTACCATATCGAGACATACGATGTCACCACAGTGCGTGCGTCCACTCCGATGTATCTCCTCGCACGTGTCATCAAGAGCATGGGTATCAAGATGGTGCTCAGCGGTGAAGGCGCAGATGAGATTTTCGGCGGATACCTCTATTTCCACAAGGCTCCGGATGCCAAGGCTTTCCATGAGGAGACCGTGCGCAAGCTCGGAAAGCTCCATCTCTATGACTGTCTCCGCGCAAACAAGTCGCTCAGCGCGTGGGGAGTCGAGGGCCGAGTTCCGTTCCTTGACAAGGAATTCCTTGATGTAGCAATGCGTACAAACCCGGCTGCAAAGCTCTGTCCGGGTGCGACCATCGAGAAGAAGATCGTCCGCGAGGCATTTGCTGACATGCTCCCCGAGAGTGTGGCATGGCGCCAGAAAGAGCAGTTCTCAGACGGTGTCGGCTACAGTTGGATCGACAGCCTCAAGGCCATGACAGCGGCGGCTGTCAGCGATGAGCAGATGGCACATGCAGCTGAGAGATTCCCGATCAATCCTCCTATGAACAAGGAAGAGTACTATTACAGGTCAATATTTGAAGAGTATTTCCCAAGCGACTCTGCCGCAAGGAGTGTTCCAAGCGTTCCGAGTGTAGCCTGCTCGACTGCCGAGGCTCTTGCATGGGATGAGAGCTTCAAGAAACTCAACGACCCTAGCGGCCGTGCAGTGAAGGGAGTTCACGAAAGCGCCTATTAAAATTGTTTATAAATTCTTTGCATAAGTTTTTAAAGATTTGTACCTTAGATGTCCGCGTGCCGTAGGGTGCGCGGACAGTAAACGACTAAATACAACTTTTCTATGACAGGAGGTCTATACAGCCCGGCCAATGAACATGACGCATGCGGCGTCGGCATGGTCGTCAATATCCGTGGAAACAAGACTCATGAGCTGGTAGAGAATGCCCTGAAAGTCCTCGAGAACATGCGCCACAGAGGTGCGGAGGGCGCAGACGGCAAGACAGGTGACGGTGCCGGCATCATGCTTCAGATTCCGCACGAATTCATTCTTCTTCAAGGTATCCCGGTTCCCGAAAAGGGAAACTACGGAACCGGTCTGGTCTTCCTTCCGAAAGATAAGACAAGGCGTGACTGGATACTTGAGACAATAAAGTCCGAGATTGAACGTGAGAACTGCTCTCTTGCTCATGTCAGGGAGGTTCCGGTCAATTCGGATTGTCTTGGCGAAGAGGCAGCTAAGGCTGAGCCTTTTGTCGTGCAGCTTTTTGTGACCTGCAACGAGTACATCGAGGAGCAGGATCTCGAGAGAAAGCTCTATAGGATACGCAAGCACATCGAGCGCAGGGAAGAGGACTGTTACATATGCTCCCTCTCAGCCCGCAACATCGTCTACAAGGGAATGCTCACCAGCCAGCAGCTTCGCGAGTACTATCCTGACCTGACGAGTCAGTGGCTCACCAGCGGCATGGCTCTGGTACATTCGAGATTCTCCACCAACACCTTCCCTAAGTGGAGCCTTGCCCAGCCGTTCCGTCTTCTCTGCCACAATGGCGAGATCAACACCATCCGCGGCAACAGGAACTGGATGCGCGCAAGGGAGAGTGTCCTCAATGGGGGAGCGCTCGGTGAGATCGGTGACATCACTCCTATCCTCCAGCCGGATATGAGCGACTCGGCAAGTTTCGACAACGTGCTCGAGTTCCTCGAGATGAGCGGTCTGAGTCTTCCTCAGGCCATGGCTGTACTCGTGCCGGAGAGCTTCAATGAGAAGAACCCGATTTCCGAGGACCTCAGGGCATTCTATGAGTATCATTCAATTCTGATGGAGCCTTGGGATGGACCTGCCGCCCTGCTTTTCAGCGACGGCAGATATGTCGGCGGAATGCTTGACCGCAACGGTCTCCGCCCTGCAAGATATACCATCACAAAGCGCAACATGATGGTCGTGGCCAGTGAGGTGGGCGTCATGGATTTCGATCCATCCGAAATCGCCCAGAAGGGCCGTCTCGAGCCAGGAAAGATGCTTCTTGTCGATACTCAGGAAGGCAAGATCTACTATGATGGCGACATCAAGGAGCAACTCGCTGCCGAGCATCCTTACCGCAGGTGGCTCAACACAAACCGCATCCAGCTTGAGGACCTCCACAGTGGAAGAAAGATCGATCACTCTGTCAAGGATCTCACCAGAAAGGAGATACTGTTCGGATATTCTGCAGAAGATGTGGATTCCGCCCTCAAGCCTATGTGCGAGAAGGGTATCGAGCCTACATCGTCCATGGGAAATGACACTCCTCTTGCAGTCATCTCCGAGAAGCCTCAGATATTCTTCAATTACTTCCGTCAGCAGTTCGCCCAGGTGACAAACCCGGCCATCGATTCGATCCGAGAGTCCATGGTGATGTCGCTCTTCGAGTATATCGGCCGTGTCGGTACAGGAATCCTCACCCCTGATGAGGACAACTGCAAGATGATACGTCTGCCGCATCCTATCCTGACCAATACCCAGCTTGACCTGCTCTGCAACATCAGATACAAGGGCTTCAACACCATCAAGCTTCCTATACTCTTCGAGTGCTCTTCAGATTCCGCACAGGCTGCGGCAAACCTCAAGAGGGCTATCGACAACCTCTGCAAGAAGGCTGAGCAGTGCGTGGATGACGGCTTCAACTACATCATCCTCTCAGACAGGGATGTGGATGAGACACATGCCGTGATCCCTTCACTCCTGGCTGTAAGTGCAGTACACCACTATCTCATCTCAGTCGGAAAGCGAGTGCAGACCGCGCTCATCGTGGAGAGCGGAGAAATACGTGAGACCATGCACGCAGCCCTCCTCCTCGGCTACGGAGCGTCAGCCATCAACCCGTACATGGCATTCGCCATCCTTACGGATCTGGCAGCAAAGGGCAAGATTCAGCTCAACTATACCACTGCCAGGACAAACTATGTAGAGGCCATGAAGAAGGGTCTTCTCAAGATCATGGCAAAGATGGGTATCTCTACCATCCGCTCTTATCGCGGAGCCAAGATATTCGAGAGCATAGGACTCAGCGAGGATATTCTCAAGTCATATTTCGGTACAGAGATGAGTACTGTCGGCGGTATCGGCCTCGACGTCATCGCACGCGATGCCATCCGTTTCCATGATGCTGCCTATTCTGCGAAGATCAATGAGGATTTCCTCCCGAATGCAGGACAGTTCCATTACCGCAAGGATGGAATCGCACATGCATGGAATCCGGAGACCATCTCTACTCTCCAGATTGCCACGAGACTCGGCAGCTACAAGAAATACAAGGAGTTCACCGCAGCTGTGGATTCAAAGCAGGAAGCGCTGTTCCTCCGCGATTATCTTGATTTCAAGAAAAATCCTATCGATATCGACAAGGTGGAGCCAGTGGAATCCATCGTCAAGCATTTCGTGGTCAGTGCCATGAGTTTCGGTGCCCTCAGCATCGAGGCGCATGAGGCCATCGCCCTGGCGATGAACAAGCTCGGCGCCAGATCCAACACCGGAGAGGGTGGAGAGGACAATGAGCGCTACCACAGCACTGTGGATGGCATATCACTTTCAAGCAAGACAAAGCAGGTGGCTTCCGGACGATTCGGAGTCACCACCGAATATCTCGTCAACGCGGAAGAGATCCAGATCAAGGTCGCACAGGGCGCGAAGCCTGGCGAGGGCGGACAGCTTCCTGGATTCAAGGTGAATGAGATCATCGCGAAGACCAGAAACTCCATCCCTGGCATCTCCCTGATCTCGCCTCCGCCTCACCATGACATCTACTCCATCGAGGACCTTTCCCAGCTCATTTTCGACCTCAAGAATGTGAACCCTAAGGCAGCCATCAGCGTGAAGCTTGTGGCAGAGAGCGGCGTAGGCACCATATCTGCCGGAGTCGCGAAGGCCAAGGCGGACCTTATCATCATTTCCGGAGCAGAAGGCGGTACAGGTGCTTCTCCTGCATCCTCAATGCGTTTCGCCGGCATAAGCCCGGAGATCGGACTCGCAGATGCACAGCAGACTCTCGTGAAGAACGGACTCCGTCACAGCGTGCGTCTCCAGGTCGATGGACAGCTCAAGACAGGACGCGATGTCATGATCATGGCACTTCTCGGAGCCGATGAGTTCGGTTTCGGAACCCTCCCTCTGATCGTGCTCGGCTGCGTGATGATGAGAAAGTGCAGCACGAACACCTGTCCTACCGGAGTCGCTACCCAGGATCCGGAACTCCGCAGGCACTTCATCGGACGCTATGAGTATCTCGTGAATTACTTCACCTTCCTGGCTCAGGAAGTGCGTGAATATCTGGCCGAGATAGGATGCACCAGTCTCAGTGAGGCAATAGGCCATACGGAGCTTCTCGTCACAAGGCCTGTACCTGCAGACTCAAAGGCGGCCAAGCTCGATTTCTCCCGCATTCTCTACAAGGAGTCCTCAGAAGATCTTCTCGGATGCACTTCGGAGACACTCCATCCGCTCCCTGCTGTCAAGGACCTTGAGATCATCAAGGCTGCACAGCCTGCGATAGAATGGAAGGATGAGGTGAACCTCGATTATCCGGTCAAGAATACAGACCGTGCCCTCTGCTCTATGCTCAGCGGAAAGATCGCTTCCAAGTACGGTATCGAGGGCCTGCCTGATTCAACTATCAATATCAGGTTCAAGGGCTCTGCCGGACAGAGTTTCGGCGCCTTCCTGATGAAGGGTGTCAATGTCCGCCTCGAAGGTGAGACCAATGACTATTTCGGAAAGGGTCTAAGCGGCGGACGCATCGCCATACTTCCTCCGTCAAGGAGCACATTCAATGCTGAAGAGAACATCATAGCCGGCAATACCGGTCTCTATGGTGCGACGACTGGCGAACTCTATGTCAACGGAGCTGTGGGACAGCGCTTTGCAGTCCGCAACTCAGGTGCCATTGCTGTCATCGAGGGTGCTGGCGACCACTGCTGTGAATATATGACAGGCGGCCGTGTGGTAGTGCTCGGAAAGGTGGGACGCAACTTCGCTGCCGGTATGTCCGGAGGAGTGGCTTACGTTCTTGACCCAGACAGGACCTTCGATTTTTATTGCAACATGGATATGGTCGAGATCGACCTGCTTGAAGACAGCATGGACCGCAAGGAACTCCATGAACTCATCCGCCAGCATTACCTCTACACAGGATCCAAGATGGCAAGGACCATACTTGATGACTGGAACAGGTATGTCGATGACTTCGTCAAGGTGATTCCTATCGAATACAAGCAGGTTCTTCAGGAAGAGAGACTCCGCATGCTCCAGGAAAAAGTTCAGAACATTCAGATACAGTACTAGTTATGGGAAATCCTAAAGCTTTTTTGACAATCGACAGACAGGAAGCCGGCTACAGACCGGTTCACGACAGGGTTCTGGACTTCAGCGAAGTTGAGCAGACACTCAACGCCAACGACCGCAGGCTTCAGGCATCCCGCTGCATGGATTGCGGAGTGCCGTTCTGCAACTGGGCATGCCCTCTGGGCAACCGTGCTCCTGAATGGAACGATGCTCTCTACAAGGGAGACTATGAACTTGCATACCGTCTCCTCAATTCCACCAACGACTTTCCTGAATTCACAGGACGTATCTGTCCGGCTCTCTGTGAGAAGGCTTGTGTGCTGAACCTCACCATGCATGCGCCATCCACAAACAGGGAGAATGAGGCCGCAATCACCGAGACTGCGTTCAGAGAGAACTATGTGCGCATAGAGACTCCTGTGCGCAACGGCAAGACCATAGCCGTCATCGGTGCCGGTCCTGCAGGACTCGTGGCTGCGAACCGCCTCAACCACATGGGCTATACCGTGACTGTCTTTGACAAGAATGAAAGTGCAGGAGGACTTCTCCGTTACGGCATTCCTAATTTCAAGCTCAACAAGAATATCATCGACAGAAGACTCGCAGTCCTTGAGGCTGAAGGCATCATATTCAAGTATGGACAGGAAATCGATGTCACTGACCTTCCGGCCGGATTTGACGCATATGTGATCTCTACAGGCACTCCGCAGGCCAGAGACCTCAATATCCCGGGACGCGAGCTCAAGGGCGTGCATCTCGCACTCGAGCTCCTCTCGCAGCAGAACAGGGTTCTTGCGGGAATGGAGTTCTCAAAGGAAAAGAGAGTGACCTGCAAGGGCAAGAATGTACTCGTGATCGGTGGTGGCGATACCGGATCTGACTGCATCGGTACGGCACACCGTCAGGGCTGCAAGAGCGTGACCCAGATCGAGATCATGCCAAAGCCTCCTGTAGGACCGGAAGATCCGGCCAATCCATGGCCGAATTGGCCTCGTACCCTCAAGACCACATCATCTCATGAAGAGGGATGTACCAGACGCTGGAATATCAATTCGCTCCGTTTCATCGGAGAGAACGGCGAACTGACAGGAGTTGAAGTCCAGCCGATAGACTGGAAACCGAATCCGGAAGGCGGCAGGCCGATCATGGTCACAGCAGGGGAGCCTGAGGTCATCAAGGCTGAGATCGTGCTTCTCGCGATGGGCTTCCTCAAGCCGCAGCAGCCAGAGTTCGCTCCGAATGTCTTTGTGGCAGGCGATGCTGCAAACGGGGCCTCACTTGTGGTCCGTGCAATGGCTTCAGGCCGCGACATAGCGGCAAAAGTGGATGCATTCCTCAAGTAAGTTGTATATTTTGCTCGGGATTTGTTAAATTTAAGGGCCGGTTTGTCTGAAACCGGCCCTTGTTATATGAGCAGTGTTTTCGATTCGTACGCAACGATTGAAGAATTGAAGTCCATCTTCCCTGACATTTATTCGGGTCAGGGCAGTAACTCGTTCTGTATCGCGTTTGTCAGGGACCAGCAGTCACTCGACAAGATCATGAAGCCGTTTTCCTTTTCCGGTTTCATGACTTTCTACTGCATAGAAGGTCGGGCCGGCATCAGGGTTGACAGACATGAATATGACCTCCAGGGCGGCAGGTCTGTGATAGTTTTTCCAGGAGCCGTCGTGAATGTATGTGATGAAGACCTTCCTGCACGTTACCATCTGGTGGTGATAGCAATGTCCATCGATGCCATTGACCAGCTTCCGGTCGATATCAAGAATGTCATGCATCCGGAGATTCTCCTGAACCGGCGGGCTGTGGTATCTTTCGATGCGGAAACGGAACGGGTGGTCAGGACTCAGATATCCCTCGCCAATACCATGTCCCATATTGACACTCCTTTTGCAGATGATATCTCGAGAAGCATGTTTTCTGTCGTCTTCTTCATCCTTATGTCTCTTATCTCAAAGCAGGGTCGTGATGCGCTGCGTGACAACAATGCAAAGACTCTCTTGCTTGAATCGCGATTCATAAGACTTCTCAAAGATAACTACCGGGAGCACAGGGAAATATCATTCTATGCAGACAGCCTGGGCGTAAGTGCCAACTATCTGTCACAGCGCCTGAAGATCTCTTCAGGGTTCAATGCCTCACAGTGGATCGATTCGTTTCTCCTCCCTGAAGCGAAGAATCTTCTTCTGATGACGACAAAACCTGTCAGTGAGATATCAGATCATCTGCATTTCTCTGGACAGGCTGCCTTCTCCAAATATTTCAAGGAGAAAACCGGCATGACGCCGAGTGAGTTCAGACGCCGCTGATCTCAGACCTTGAATTTCATCACGCTTCTTACAGTCATGGATTCATCTTCCGCAGTGAGATAGGTGATGGAATATTCTTCTCCGCCCTTCTCGACGTTGAGGACGACATGGCCGCCTTCAAATGAAGAATCTGACACATCCTTCATCCACGTAGATATGCTGTCTGTATCGCGTCTTTCTTTCGGCATGATGCCCGGGCATACAATGCGTTCTCCCGGATACAGACTGCGGTCGCATACCCTTTCCATGACTTCCGGCAGATTGTGGAGCTGATCCCAGACGCATGATACGTACACGCGCGACTTCAGCGCCTTCACGATGCCTTTGGGCATGGATTTGTGCCCGTGGTGGTTGATCTTTGCCACAGTGGCCTCTCCGCAAGCCTCGCCAAGTGCGTCCTCAGTCCAGAATGTGCTGCCGTCGGCCAGCTTCCATTTGTCAGAGAAGTCGCCAGCGGTGAAGAATCTGAACTTTCCGTAAGTGAACATCATGCCGAGACTCATGCCGTTTTCGTTAAGAGTCTGGACGCCTTCCTTGCGTCCTTCATAAAGGTCGCGTATGGTTCCGTCCTGATAAGCGATGCGTCCGTTGCCGCAGATGTTGCGGATGCTGAAGCCTGGGTAGCGTGACGCTTGCCTTATCATCCTTATCTGATCCACGGCTCCGACCTGGAATTTCTCCACCTCCAGTCCTCTGTGGGCTGTCATATAGGAGAAGAAGGATTTCATGTGTGATACGCAGTCGGCGCTTTTCTCTATCAGAGGAATCGGGTCGTCATAATCAGGCCATCCTCGGTCATACGCCTTGCCGAAATGGAGATACTCTGCCGCCTGGGAGAATCCGCTCAGTGCGTAGGGTCTGCCGTCGCGCTCCAACATGCCAGCGTTGAAGTCCGTACATCCGCCGTGGTCGCTGTGGTAGTGGGAAAGCATCATGTAGTCCACATCATTCCCGTTGGGGTTGACTCTCTGGACGTATCTGGCTATCCATTCGCCGGCGTGCCTGTGCGGGCCGGGGAGTACCGGTACGGCGAGTTTCCCTCTGCCTATGGCATTGTGGTCGCCGCAGTCCACCAGCATCGTGGTCCCGTCAGGGAAGATCATGAACATCGACTCCGATACACCGGTGTATATGAAATGTACCTGAAACTGTCCTTTCTTCCATCCTCTCCATGGCTTTCCGACGGTGATGTCTTTTGCGCCCATGGCATACAGTCTCTGCCACTCATCCAGGCATGCGAGTCCGGCTGCCGCCATCGACGCTTTGATGAAATCTCTTCTGTCCATATATGCAAATGTAATGTTTTTGCGTAAATTTGCTGTTCGCAATATGAAGAAGTTGGTAGAACTGATCATTTCTTTTGCGGCATGTCTCACCATTGCGGCATGCCAGATGGCTGATTTCGATTCTGTGAAGGATACTTCCGCTCCCCTTGAAGTATTTTTTTCATCCGGTTCAGCACAGACAAGGTCGCAGGTCATTGATGACGGGTGCTCTGTTGTCTGGAAAGAAGGTGACATCGCGTGTCTCTGGGCTAAAGACTCACGCGGAGCATGGCAGCTTGAATCCAGCCCCTTCTCAGTATATGCGATAGACGGAGGCCGTGCCTGGTTCACAACAACTCTTGCAGGCCCGATGCCGGAAGGCTCATATACCTATTATGCCGCATATCCGGAACCATTGTCTCACAGCGGCACTTCCGTCCGTTTTGCCCTGCCGTCGGTTCAGGACGGCTCCGCATCGTCCGGATCCGATATCATGGTGGCGTCCGGTACTCCAGGGCAGCAGTTGAGCGGCATTCCCGACCCCGATGGCCATACGACCCTTTCGATGCGTTTCACCCATCTGGTGCATCTTCTCCGTCTGTATATGCCTCAGGGTACTGACCGCTTCGGCGGAGAGCCTGTGCAGAAGATCGTGCTGACCATGCCACGAGATGTCACAGGCACCGTATCGGCAGATCTTCAGAATCCATCCACATCTGCTCTCTCTGACGGCAGCCGCGTCATCGTGCTTGACCTTGCCGATCCTCTCTATGAGTCGGCAGCTCTTCGGGATTATGCCGTGGCATGCATCCATCCGACGGCTTTCGGCCAGGATGATGTGATGAGCGCGAAGCTGTATTCCGAGACCAAAGTGGGTACGACGGCCCCGATACACATGAACGGCCGCGACATGAAGGCGGGACATGCCACATCCGTGGCTCTTGTTCCGGAGACAGTGTCAAGCTACTGCAGGATATGTTTCAGGATTGATTCCAACAATCTTGGAGAAAATGTGCAGACAGTGACCCTCACCGCGCCGGAAGGATGCCTCTGGGCCGACAACGGATCCAATGTCTATACCTATCACAGGGACGGCGGTTTCGGAGCAGGGGAGAGCTTTGCCCTTGAATACGAGAATGAGTCTGCGTACAGGACCCTCAGCGGGAAGAGTTTCACTGTCACCTATGATTCAGAGCATGTGACTATCAGCGAGGAACTGACCATGCCGGATATGTCTTCGGGATATAATACCTCTGTATCGCTGAATGTGCCGTACCTGCTGTTCGAGGACTTCTCAGGAGTGTCATCCTTCAGCTCTGATGATGCCTATGGAACCTCAAGTGCAGGCAGCAAGTCTGCTACATCGTTCCTCGGCGGCTGGACCGGAGGACGAGTGGGCGGGTCCAATGGTCTCTGTGTGCGTCTGGCATGCCGAAGGGAGACTTCTGCAGACTATCCTGCCAGAATGGATTCCGCTCCGCTCAGAGGAACGATCAAGTCGCCGGTGGATCTGAGGGTTTCATTCGACTATGGTGCGGACAACAAGTTCGGTGGAGTCCCTATCATCACAGACGGCAACGTGGGCCAGACCTGCCATGTGGGATATGTCACCGCGTCCGATGCATACGCCAGCGGCTCGACGGCCGGTACATTCGAGGACGGCAACAATTTCTATGTAAAAGAATATACAGGATCATTCACCAATACTCCGAATGATTACAGCCTGACCATACATTCAGCCCCTGCGGGCGGTCTCATCAGGATCTCATGGAGGACTCTGATAGAGCACCAGGCAGGAACGACGAACACTACGGCATGGCTGTACGTTGACAATGTGAGGGTCCAGATAGCATCAGAATAATGAAAATGAATAACATGAATATGAAACAGACTGCAGTCATGTTTCTCTCTGTACTGATGGCGCTATCTTCCTGCAGGAAGGATGAGATGTCTTCAGGACAGATAGAATTGACACTGGACGGTACCTTTGAGATAACAGAGGTTACCAAGAGCCAGATTTCGGATTACACCGGCCTGCCTTCGGCATCGGATTTCATTGTGACCATCAAGGATGGCAGGTCATCAGTGTGGACGGGACTTCTCTCGCAGTACGACCCTGCCATGAAGCTGGCATCCGGCTCATACACTGCCGAGGCATCGTATGGCACCGAGGGCGAGGAAGGCTTTGACAAGCCATGGATCAGCGGATCCAGAGCCTTCACCGTCTCTGGCGGCCAGACCACATCGGTCAGCATTCCTGTCAAGCTCAGCAATTCGATAATCAGGGTTGAATGCACAGATCAGTTCAGGAATTATTTCCCTGAGTATTCATTCAAAGTGACCACAGGGTCGAACACTGTCATCGATTTCCCAAAGGGGGAGACACGTGCGGCATTCATCGACGCGTACAGGTTTAGGATCGACTGCATCATGACAAGCCAGTCCGGAACTTCCAAGACCTTCAGCAGGGAGTACAGCTCCGGCATAGAGCCTGCCACCTGCTATACCATACGCTTCGACGTGACCAATGTAGGGCGCCTGACGATTTCAGTCTCATTCAATGATACTCTGGAGACTGTAGATCTGGGCGAAGTGGAACTCAACAGTTAGGAGGCAACAGAAATGAAAAGAATAATCACACTCGCATTCCTTGCCGCAGCTTTTCTCGCTGCATCGTGCACAAAGGAAAAGAACTTCAATAAGGATAAAGAGACAGAGGGAACACTTTCTTTCGCCTCCTTCACTCTCGAGGAAGACCAGGAAGTGATCACCAAGGCGACAGCAGCCAGCGGCAACTATTCCATCTTCATATACGATGCTGATGACAATCTCAAGCTCAGCACCACTTATTCCGCCATCAAGACAGGTGGCAACAAGGTAAGCCTTACAGCAGGAAAATATACTCTCGTTGCCAGATCGACGGAAGAGGAAGTGCCGTTTGCCGCTTTCGAGTCTCCGGTTTACGGTGCATCCACAGAGGTCACCGTCAATGCAGGGCAGACTACCGATGTCGGCTCACTCACATGCACACTCCTGCAGTGCAAGGTCACAGTCTCATACAGCGATGATTTCCTGGAGATGGTTACCGGACCCGGCGTCGCGACAGTGACTGTCACAGCCGGTCATCCGCTCGACTATGCCATGACCTATGCCAATGGCGGCGCGTCATATGATTCAAGCGCCGGATATTTTGCCGTGAACAGCACAGGCAACACCACCATGGAAGTCACATTCAAGGGCTCCGTGGAGGGCAAGAGCCAGAGGATGACCAAAACCTTCACCGGCATCACTGCGAAGCAGTGGCGTCAGGTGAGATTCATCAAGAAAGTCGATGGCTCAGGCAATGCCACTTTCGATATCGTCATCGATTCTTTTGTCAACGATGAAGATCTCAACAACAGTCTTCTCGCTTCAGAGAACGTCATAGGAGACGATCCATCCGCACCTAAGGGTGATGGCGGCATCAGCCTCGAGTTTGACTATGCAAACGGCTGTGACTCCCAGTTTACGGACATGAGCCGCCTTGTGGTCCCTACGTTGGCAGAAAGGAGAATGTCGCTTGTGTTCAAGGTCAATGTGCCTAACGGCATCAAGAAGTTTGTCGTGCTGATCGACTCATCCAATGATGCCTTCCTCAATGCGGTGGCTGCTGCCGAGGCTTCGACCCTCGACCTGATCAATCCATCAGAGGCCAACATGATGATCTTCGATGTCGTTCCGTTCCCTCACGGCGCCGATATGCTCGGCCAGACGACAATGAGTCTCAACCTGAGTGCGTCCCAGGAGGCTATCCTGAATTTTGCGGGAACCCACACATTCACAATGGTTGTCACGGACAACAAGGGCTGCAAGAACAGCATCCCTGTGACTATGGTAGTAAGATAAGGAGGACTGGGCATGAAAAGTATTACCAACAGATATCTGATAATCCTTCTTTCGCTCCTTGCCGCGTCATCCTGCGATATCGCGGAGTTCGGTGGCTCACGGGAAAAAGGCATGGGTACTCTGAGCGTCGATGTGAGGACTTCCGATGTCATCACGAAGGCTGCGACAGGCGATGCTCTGACAGATAACGCTATAGTGAACATCTATATGGCAGATTTCAGTGGACTTGTAC
>JAGHSA010000002.1 GCA_018066125.1 Candidatus Cryptobacteroides onthequi
GTATAATATTATATTTGCAATAAAAATTCAGAGTATCCATGTCAGAGGTTCTTTACGAGATTTCACAATTGTCCGACAAGGACTGCTTCCACATTGCAGAGAGACACAAGAGCGAGTTCACATATCCCATTCACCGTCACAGGGAGTGCGAACTCAACTTCATCGAGCATGGAAGAGGCGTGCGAAGGATAGTCGGAGACAGTGTGGAAGAGATAGGTGATTTCGACCTCGTCCTGATCACTGCCGAAAATCTCGAGCACGTCTGGGAACAGGGACACTGCACATCCCCAGACATCAGAGAGATCACCATCCAGTTCTCCCCCGAACTGCTCGGCGAGTCGCTGATGGCGAAGAATCAGTTCGCCTCTATAGTCAAGATGATAGAAAAAGCGCAGCATGGGCTCGCATTCCCTATAGAAGCAATCATGAAAGTGTACGACAAACTCGACACAATCACCTCACAGTCAGACGGTTTCGAACAGCTGCTGGTTCTCTTGAAAATATTGTATGAGCTATCTTCATTCGAAGGCCACGCCCTCGCCAGCAGTTCTTTTGCCAATGCCGCCAGAGATAAGGAAAGCCGCCGAGTGAAGACTGTGAAGCAGTTCATAAACGACCATTATTCAGAGGACCTCACGCTCGACAGGCTAGCCGGTCTGATAGGCATGAGTCCGACCTCCTTCAGCCGCTTTTTCAAGCAGAGAACCAACAAGACGCTGACAAACTATATCACCGACATAAGGCTCGGGAACGCCGCCAGGATGCTTGTCGATTCCACCCACAACATATCTGAGATATGCTACACATGCGGATTCAACAACCTGTCCAATTTCAACCGTGTGTTCAAGGACAAGAAAGGCATGTCACCGAAAGACTTCCGCGCTCTCTACAAGAAGAATCAGGTCATTGTATGATTTGTAAAGTTTCTGCTAAAATAGTATTTGTTTAGCCAACGCCGCAGATATAACTTTGCTGCCGCTAGCACATATTATATAGTGATCACTGAAACTTTACCGGGATTATCGCCCGCAATCTTCGCATATCACGCCGTCAGCCGCAAGCTGCCGGCATTTTGTGGATATACACACTTTATCACTAACTAACATAACAGTAACATGAAAATCAAGTTGTTTTCTTGTCTTGTGATGCTCCTTTGCTGCATCAGCCTATCGGCTCAGACGACAAAGACCGTGACCGGTGTTGTCTCTGACGATAAGGGCCTTGCAATCATTGGTGCCAGCATCATCGAGAAAGGCACCCAAAACGGTGCCATCACCGACCTGGATGGAAATTACTCTATCAAAGTTCAGGAAGGTACCACACTTGAGATCTCTTCAATCGGTTACAAGACAGTCGAAGTGGTTGTAGGCAGCCAGTCTGTTTACAACGCTACACTCGGCGAAGACACACAGCTTCTCGACGAGGTTGTGGTTGTCGGCTACGGTACCATGAAGAGGAGCGACCTCTCCGGCGCTTCCGCATCATTGAAGGAGTCTGATCTCAAGGGCTCCATCATCACTTCACTCGACCAGACACTCCAGGGTCGTGCAGCCGGTGTAGCATCCGTGCAGACTTCCGGTGCTCCTGGTTCATCTTCATCCATCCGCGTCCGTGGACAGGCTACAGTGAATGCCAACGCAGAGCCTCTCTACGTGATCGACGGTGTGATCGTCCAGGGCGGCGGCAACTCAGGCGCAGACTTCGGTCTCGGTGACGCTCTCGGAAACGGTAAGGTATCCACTATCTCTCCACTCTCTACCATCAACCCTGCCGATATCGTAAGCATGGAAATCCTCAAGGATGCCTCTGCCACAGCGATCTACGGTGCACAGGGTGCGAACGGTGTCGTGATCATCACCACCAAGCACGGAAAGGCAGGAGAGGCAAAGTTCACATATGACGGCATGGTGTCTGTGAGCCGCCAGACAAAGCGTCCCGACATGATGAACCTCCGCGAGTTCGCAGAGTACTACAATGACATGGTCAGAATCGGCGAGATCAATTCTCCTGACGCAGCCTACGGTGACCCTTCACTCCTCGGAGTGGGTACGAACTGGCAGGACGAGGTGTTCCGCACAGCTCTCCAGCATCAGCACCAGATCAGCGCATCAGGCGGTACCGACAAGGTTCAGTACTATGTATCAGGTTCATTCATGGATCAGGAAGGTACAGTCATCGGATCTGAATTCAACCGTTTCAGCGTACGTACCAACGTCGATGCACAGCTCAAGCAGTGGTTCAAGCTCGGAGTGAACGCTACATATGCCAACACCGTCGACAACCTCAAGCTTGCAGACGGTAGCGAGGGTGTGATCTTCTACTCTCTCACCTCACTTCCTGACGTGCCTGTATATGACATCGATGGAAACTACTCTGTAGTAGTACGCGAGGGTTATACCAACAAGAACCCAGTCGCTGTGGCTATGCTCAACAGCAACATCCTCAAGCGTCAGAAGCTCACCGGCAACCTCTACGCCGAGATCACCCCGATCAAGTATGTGACCTGGCGCTCTGAGATCGGCTTCGACCAGAGCAACTCAGACGCAGAGCGCTACAGACCTATCATTGACCTCGGAACCTATCAGGTGCCTAAGAACTCCATCAACTACCAGAAGAACAGCAACACATTCTGGCAGCTCAAGAATTATGTCACATGGAGCCAGAGCTTCGGCAAACACGATGTGACAGGCATGGTCGGACAGGAAATGTGGGAGTCCACCTGGAACTACCTCAGCGGCAGCAGCCAGGGTCTCACGTCTGACGATGTACACAATGTATCTCTAGGAGACCCTAAATCGTTTAAGGTAGGACATGGTTTCGGCTCTGCCGCCATGGCTTCATTCTTCACACGTTGGAACTACAACTACGCAGACCGCTATCTCCTCACCTACACCTATCGTTATGACGGATCATCAAACTTCGGTCCGGACAACAGATGGGCAGGCTTCCACTCATTGGCTACATCCTGGAAGTTCACCAATGAGGAATTCATGCAGGGTGCGAAGGGAGTGCTCAGCAACGGCAAGCTTCGTCTCGGATGGGGTCAGACAGGAAACTCAAACATCGGTGGCTATGCATGGGGTGCAGGTATCAGCACAATGCCTTCGGCACTCGGCCCTGGATACCGTCCTGCCAACATTCCTAACACAGCTGTGCGCTGGGAAAAGCAGCAGCAGATCAACGTAGGTCTCGACCTCGGTTTCCTTGAGAACAAGTACAACGTAACAGTTGATTTCTACCACAAGGTATCTTCAGACATGCTCATGAGCATGCAGCTTCCTTCATACATGGGTACACAGGGAAACGGTTCTTCAGTACTTGAAGCACCTAAGGGCAACTACGGTACCATCCAGAACACCGGTCTTGAGTTCACATTTGACGCACATCCTGTCACCTTGAGCAATTTCAGCTGGGACACCAACTTCCAGATATCGTTCAACAAGAACAAGCTTGTGGCACTTGACGGCACAAAGAATGCGGCTCTCGTAGGCTACGGCCAGTGGAGTGACGTCATAAGCACAACCAAGATCGGAGAGTCTCTCTACGGTTTCTACGGATACATCGTAGAGGGAGTCTACACATCACTTGAGGATATCGAGAACTCGCCAAAGGCTGAGAAATACCCTAAGGACGGAGTATTCGACCGCAATACCACTGTATGGGTCGGCGACCTCAAGTTCAAGGATGTCAACGAGGACGGCGTCATAAATGAGAAGGACCGTACCAACATCGGTTCACCACTGCCACTCTTCACATTCGGATGGAACAACTCTTTCCGTTACAAGAACTTCGACATGAGCATCTTCATCAACGGTTCTTACGGCAACAAGCTTTTCAACTACACACTCCTCGGACAGGGCTACAACGGCCTCGTCCACATGAACAGTCCATGGGTAAACCAGCACAAGAGCGTTGCCTCCAGGGCACAGCTCATGCCTAAGACCATGGTTGACGAATGGTACAATGACATCGCGAACGTAACTATCTCAAACCCTGACACAAAGACCCCTCGTCCAACACTGTCAGACCCTAATGACAATGACCGCGTGAGCACACGTTACATCGAGGATGGTTCGTACATCCGCATCAAGAACCTCTCTTTCGGTTACAACCTTCCAAAGGATCTTGTCCAGAAGATGAAAATCGAGAACATCCGTCTTTCCATGAATATCCAGAACCTCTACACCCTCACAAAGTACTCTGGATATGACCCTGAGGTCGGAGCCAGCACACAGGATGCAACCGGTATGACTTTCGGTGTGGACAACGGACGTTATCCGTCACCTACCACTTACTCTTGTGGTCTCAACATCACATTCTAATCAAGGAGGATATTATTATGAAGAACATATTTAAAGGTATCATCCTGGCAGGTGCAATGTTCAGCCTCGCTTCATGCGCAGAATTCCTGAACAGGCCTACTGTAGACAACTATAACACTTCCAACTTCTACCAGACAGACGCTCAGGTGGAACAGGGCATCAACTATCTCTACAACTCACCTTGGTATGATTTCCAGAGAGGTTTCATCAAGGTCGGAGAAGTGATGTCAGGAAACATGTATTGGGGCAAATCTCCATACCTCAGTCTCACGACCAACGGTACTGACGAGGACCTTGTGAATATGTCATATTCACTTTGGTCAGTCAACGCGCATTGCAACACTGTCATCAAGAACATACTTGCTGCAGAAGGACCTTCAAAGGCAGCCAAAGACAAGGCTATCGGAGAGTGTCTCACACTCAAGGCCCTTGCATACTTCTACCTCGTGAGAACATTCGGTGAGGTGCCTATCATCCATGACAACTCCGATCTTCTCGGAACCGGCGAGTACAACACTGTCAAGAAGGTTTCAAAGGCCAACGTCTACGAGTATATCATCATGAACCTCGAGGAGGCCATGAAGCTTCTCCCTAAGAATGCTCAGTTCGGAAAAGCAAACCGCATCGACTACTATGCAGCAGAGGCTCTCCTGGCAAAGGTTTACCTCACAAAGGCAGGTCTCAAGGGTTCTCTTGACAGCGGCGATCTTGCAAATGCAGCAAAGTACGCAAAGGATGTGATCGACAACTCAGGACGCACACTCACCCCTAAGTATTCAGACATTTTCCGTCTCTCTCCATCAGTATACAACGCTACAGGCGAATGCCTCATCAGCTGGCAGTGGACAACTGACGGTGGGCAGTGGACCCGCCAGAACTCACTCCAGGGTGACATCCAGATGGAAGGTTTCGGAGATCACGGTGACCTCTGGGGCGGCTGGGGTGGCCCATCAGTCGATCTCATGGACGCATTTGGAGTAAAGAGCACAGACGACCCTTCAGTACGCAAGGACGAGAAGGACACACGTCGCAAAGCGTCTATGATGATGGCAGGTGACTACTATGATTACTTCTGGACGGACAAGGGTGGATTTGATTTCCTCAAGTTCCTCTTCGATGAAGGCACATATGGAAAGAACGGCCCTCACCAGATGGAATGCCAGACAGGAGCATGCTGCGTAAAGCACTGCTACGGCAACGACGCAGACCACATTGCAGCTCTCGGAAAGCCGGCGGACCGTATGGCATACGAACTCCCGACACACGTCTTGCGTCTCGGAGACATCTACCTCGTATATGCTGAGGCAGTGGTAAACTCTGACAATGCAGCTGCCCTTGCTACAGTAAACAAAGTGCGTTCAAGAGCCGGTGCAACACCTCTCACAAGCGTCACCATGGAGGACATCTGGAAAGAACGTCGTCTCGAGCTTTCTGGCGAAGGTGACTACTGGTATGACTTTGTCCGCCGCGCATACTGGCAGCCAGAGGTTGTCATCGCAGAGCTCAAGGCTCAGAAGAGATCTATCTACAACGGCAAACTCGGAGATGTCTACAAGAACTACTACAAGACCAATGAATGGGACATCGACCTCCTCAATGAGCCGACAGATGACGGCACAGGCGTGAAGGGATGGATAGAGGGTGCAGCAAACCAGGTATGGTACGGAAAGAACAGCCTCAAGGGTGATGACGACGCACCAAACGTGACAATCAAGAGCTTCACTCTTCCTTTCCCAACAGAGGACGTAGTATTCAACGGAAACATTGCTTCTGATGCAGAAATCACAGAAGTTGACATCCGCGCCACATATCCTTACAATTTCTAATTCGCAAGACAATGAAAAATATCAGAAAATACATCAACCTGCTTCTTGCAGCAACTGTTCTGACAGTCGGATTCACTTCTTGCGAGAAATCTGACTATCCGGATCGCTACCGCGCAACGGAAGGCCTTCCTACCATATACGGTGTAAGGTACGTTGACACTGGCATCCACACTGAACAGGCTTTCATGGAGGAGACACTCTGCATCCTCGGAGAGAATCTCCGCAGCGTCCATGACATCTGTTTCAATGATCAGCCGGCTGTGTTAAATACCAGCTACATAACCGACAATACCCTCATCGTCACCGTCCCTAAGACCATGGCAGTCGAGGAGACTGACAAGATCTACTTCAGCAACAAGGCCGGAGAGACTGTGACTTACCCATTCCGCGTGCTCCCTCCTGCACCTAGCGTGAGGGAAATGTCCTTCGAGTATGCTGAGCCGGGAGAGACTGTATCCATCTACGGAAACTATTTCTATGAGAAGGGAGAAAACAACATTGTAGTCGAATTTGCAGGAGCAGAAGTTCCTCACAGCGACATCGAGATCGTAAGCCTCAATGAAATCAGAGTGAAGATCCCTGCAGATGCAAAGCCTGGACGCGTGAAGGTCAGCACTGCATCCGGTCTCTCTCAGTCTGCATTCGTATACAAAGACAACAGAGGCCTCCTCTTCGACTTCGACGGCACAAACGGCCTCTACACTATCAATTTCGGCTGGCATCCTACACCGGTTGTCGAAGAAGGTGTGAACGGAAGTAAGTGCCTGATGCTTGACGGATCTGCAGAGACTATCACAGCAGACGGTGGAGACTGGCACGACGGCAAGTTCCACTTCGAGTACTGGGCTGGTAACTGGCAGAATCCAGAGACCTATGGAGACTGGGACGGAAGAAGACTCTGCGACGTTGTGGATTTCAGCAACTTCAAGAACATGTGCCTCAAATTCGAGGTAAACATCGACTCCGCAGCTCCATGGACAGGCTGTCCTTGCCAGATCATTTTCTCTGATGTCACTCTCGTTTCCAACGGCGATGCTGGCGTCACAGACAAGTACGGCAACACACTCGCCGGATGTAACAATACCTATTTCAACAATTCAACAACCTCTCTCCCACGTTACCTTTGGAGACCATGGGCTGCCACTGGCAGCTACGACACAGGAGGAAAGTGGGTGACAGTTACCATTCCATTCTCTGCTTTCACATCATACTGGGATGGAACTGCTGCATCAGGTACTCTTACAGCCGATTCATTCGCAAATCTTGAGTTCTTCTTCGCAGGAGGCAGCAAAGAAGAGGGAACTCCTGGCTGTAAGCCTGTCATCAAGATAGACAACATCCGCGCAGTCCCTGCGAGATAATTAACCAGAGAACATCATGAAGAATATAATCAAACTTTCAGCATTGTTCTGCGCTGCAGTTCTCACAGCAGTGAGCTGCCAGAAGGACGAGCTTGATACCGCTCAGTATAGCGATACAGAGGTGACACTCGCTTCCTTCGGCCCTAACCCGGCAATGCGCGGAGGTACCGTCACATTCTACGGATCCAACCTCGATAAGGTCGCAGCAGTAGAAATCCCCGGACAGGGACAGATTGCCGGTTCGGCAATCGAGGTGGTCGAAAAGGGCAAGAACAGCCAGATCAGAGTATCTCTCGATATAGAGTCTCCTGAAGTTGGCTATGTCATCCTCAAGACTTCCGACGGCAAAGAGCTCAAGACTAAGTCTGAGCTTACATACAAAGAGCCTATCGTATTCGAAGGCTTCGTTGCCAAGAGCGTAAACTACCCTGGTGACGTCATCACTCTCAACGGTACATACATGGACCTCGTGAAGGCCGTCGTATTCGCCGGTGGCGAGGAAGTGGAGGTAAATGAAGGATCTACACGCCATTCAGCTACAGTCACCATCCCAGCAAACGCTCTCACAGGTACTATCATTCTTTCTGACAAGGCTGAGATCGAGAGCCTCTTCTACTCAAGTGAGGAGCTCGTGATCGGAGAGCCTACCGTGACTCCAGGTGAGAAGGCCACAGCAAAGATGGGTGAAACCCTGAGCTTCACAGGAGAGCATCTCGAGATGATCGAGAAGATCGCCATGGACGGAGCGGAAGTGACTGAGTTCACCCTTGCAGATGACCACAAGTCCATCAGCTTCACACTCCCTGCCACAGCAAAGAGCGGCGACTTCCACGCCGTATCATTCGCAGGCAAGAGCTACAAGGCTGGTGAAGTTGATGCCATCGTGCCTACAGTAACTTCAGTAGCACCTTCTCCTGTCAAGGCAGGTAAGACTCTTGTTATCAAGGGTGAAAACCTCGACCTCATCACAAAGGTGGCATTTGACGGAGACGACAACGCCACATTCAGCTTTGCCGACGATGCACTCGAGATCGCCGTCAGCAACACTGTCAAGGAAGGAAAGGTTCAGCTCATCACAGCCAACGAGTCTGCAGTGGAGGCAGAATTCACACTTGTTCACCCTACAGTGACAAAGGTTGAGCCTGAAACCATCTTCGCCGGTGATTCCATCACAATCGTAGGTACGGATCTTGACCTTGTCATCAAGGCAACCCTCGGCAAGAACGCTGAGTCTATATGCTACCAGACAACAGACACCATCATAATCGCCACTGCAGCAACCTCGGCAAGCGGCAAGCTTGTACTCTCTCTGAGCAACGAAGAGACCGTTACTGCAACTGAGATGATCAATGTGGAATATCACAGCCTTGTCATCGTGACAGAGCGCCCTGCCTCACAGCACATCGGCGAACTTGTCACCCTCAAGGGTAAGAATATGAGCCTCGTTGAGTCCATATTCATCGGCAGCGAGAAGGTGACCAAGTACAGCCTCCGCACTGACGAGGAGCTGAGCTTCCTGATGCCTTACAATAAGGTTGGGTCATATCCAATCACATTCGTCCTTTATGACGGCAGTGAAGAGACACAGCCGGAGGACATCGAAGTTCTCCTTGAAAGGACTTTCGACAATGTATTCGAAGGTGAAGCTACAGTCAGCTGGAATAACGCTGTCACCATTCCTAACAGCAGGTTCACAGTTGGTCAGAAGATGGTCATTGAGTACAAGGTTGTACCTATGTCTGACAACTACAGCATGCTCCGCGTCATCAGCAGCGACTGGGTATTCAACCTTGAGGGCAATGCTACATACAATAAGAACTTCGGCGAAGACGGAGTATGGGAAGTTCCTGTCACAAAGGAACTCATGAACAATCTGGCCGGCAAGGACATGTCACTTACAGGCTACGGATGCGCAGTTCTGAAAGTTACTCTCATCGGTGAGATCGCGCAGGAGAAGACCATATTCGAAGGACCATGCGACATGTCGTGGGACGATACAGGTCGATTCGGAGTCGCACTTGAGTCATTTGACGGTGTTGTTGCAGGTCAGAAGCTTATCTTCTACCTCACACACACTCACGATTGGGGACAGATCCAGATCAACAACGGATGGTGGAACCAGGATGGCATCTCATTCCCTGAAGTAGGTGGAGCATACATCAAGACCGACCTCATCGCAGCAGGTGCGGAAAGAGTAGAGCTTACTCTTACAGAAGAGACTCTTGCATCCATCAGAGAAAAGGCCGGTGACTACAAGGGACTCAATGAGAAGCACGCTTCTCCTAGCGGCAAGTACGGCCTTGTGATACAGGGACAGGACTTCCGCATCGAAAAGGTGACAATTTTATAGTCATATTCAATCGAGGGCGGCGGCAGCCGTGCCGCCGCCCTTTACATATGGCAGGTCACGGCAAAGACAGTATAAAGCTCGTGAAACAGCCTGGCGAGTTCCTGACCTGCCGGAATATACGGAGTGGCTTCCGAAAAAAGCCGGAATGAGGGATAATCCCTTGCAAAAACACACAAGATGAAACTCAGATACCATTTTATCGCGTTGGCAGCACTGGCCTGCATCTTCTCTTGCGGAGAGAATGCAGAGACTGAAAAGCCGAAAAAAGCAGAAGCTGCCAAACTTGTCAGCACGACACCGGCTGACGGAGCATCAGACATATCGATCGCTCCCCTTTCAGTTGTTTTCACTTACGACCAGAACATCAAGTGCCCGCTTGACAAGCAGGCACTGATCCAGATCAGTCCGAACACCGCGTCTATCTCTTCGATAGGAGCCTACGGAACAGATCTCACCATAAAGATTGACGGACTCGCCGGTGAGACGCAGTACACAGTCACCGTCCCTGCAGGTGCGGTTTCCGGATACAAGTCCGATCAGGAGGAAACCGCTGCCGCATCAGTCAGATTCAAGACCAAGGCTGCGCCGGTGCCAGTGCCGGAAGTCGACCCGGATGTTCTCCCGCAGAGAGGAAGCAACATTGCCTGGCAGATGGCCGAAAAGATGGGATTCGGATGGAACATGGGCAATCAGATGGACGCTTTCAACGGAGAAATGGCTAATGAGACCTGCTGGGGCAACCCTGCATGCACCCAGGCCACTTTCACCAAGCTCAAGAGCTATGGAGTGAAGACTGTCAGAATCCCTATCACCTGGGTGGGCCATATCGGTACCGCACCGGAATACAAGATAGACGATACATGGATGAAGCGCGTCGCTGAGATCGTAGGCTACGCTGAAACGGCAGGTCTCATCTGTATCATAAACACACACCACGACGAGAACAACAACAGCTCTGCTGCGTTCTGGCTCGACATCAAGGGTGCAGTCAACACCCCTGGCAAGAACAGCGAGATCAAGAACGAGATCAAGGCTGTGTGGACTCAGATTGCGAACCAGTTCAAGAGCAAGGGCGACTGGCTGATCTTTGAATCCTTCAATGAGATCCAGGACGGTGGCTGGGGCTGGAGCGAAGCCTTCAAGAAGAATCCTCAGATCCAGTATGACATCCTCAACGAATGGAACCAGGTATTTGTGGACGCAGTCCGCGCCACAGGCGGAAACAACGCCACACGTTTCCTCGGCGTGCCGGGTTACGCAGCAAATCCTGGCCTTACTCTGAAGGGTTTTGTCCTCCCTAAGGACAGCGCCAAGGACAGGCTCATGGTAGGCGTCCACAGCTATGACCCGTCGTCATTCTGCGGAGCAGGCACCACCGTCAGATTTGAAGAATGGGGACACAGCGGAGCTGCAGGCAAGAAGCCTGCTGAAGACGAGAGAGTCCTCAGGAAGATGATGGCCGAGCTCTATGAGGCCTATGTATCCAAGGGTATTCCTTGCTATTTCGGAGAATGCGGCTGTGTCAACAAGACATCTGAGCGCAGCAAGGCTTTCCAGAAGTATTATCTGGAGTATTTCAGCAAGGCGGCGCGCAGCTACGGCATGCCATGCATCATCTGGGACAACGGCGTGGCACAGACCAGCAACGGAGAGGCATTCGGCTACGTCAATCACGGCACCGGCGCCTACATAGGCAACGGATCCGCCATCATCCCGGCAATGGCCAAGGGCCAGAATGACAGTTCACCAAGTTACACCCTGGAATCGGTTTACAACAGTGCGCCATAGTACAACAATCTTCTCACTTGCCTCAGCCGTCATGATCCTCGCATCATGCGGCAGCGGCAAAGTGACGGAAAGCTCTGATAATCCCACTCTCGAAAGACTCCGCAGCGCGGTATCCAACGGCTGTTTTCTCTATGCCCATGAGGACGACCTCAGTTACGGCCACACATGGAGAGTCAGCCCTGAGGAGGCGCTCACCGACAGCATAAGCCGCAGCGACGTGAAAATGGTATGCGGTGATTTCCCGGCAATAATGGGTTTCGACCTTGGCGGCATCGAGCTTGGAAACGAGTGCAACCTGGACGATGTATCATTCGCATTCATGAAAAGGGCTGCGATCGAGCATCACCGCAGGGGCGGCATCATCACATATTCATGGCATCCCAGAAATCCGCTCACGGGCGGTGACGCGTGGGACACCACATCATCGGAAGTGGTAAAGTCCATTCTGGACGGAGGACAATGCCACGATGCATTCATGGGATGGCTCTCCAATGCAGCAGATTTTCTGGATGGGCTGCGTGACGCTCAAGGCAATGCCATACCTGTCATTTTCAGGCCTTGGCATGAGCACACCGGAAGCTGGTTCTGGTGGGGACGCGAACTCTGCACTACAGAGGAATACACCGCACTCTGGAAGATGACGTATGACTATCTGACAGGCGAAAGAGGCCTCAGCCATATGGTATGGGCATATTCACCGGGCGCCGGCAACAGCGAGGAAATCTACATGGAACGCTATCCCGGAGACGATATGGTAGATCTGCTGGGACTGGACTGCTACCAGTACGGCAGCGATGAGGACTTCATGAAGACACTTGATGACGCACTCACCTATATGGACAGGCTCGGAGAAGAGCATGGTAAGGTGACCGCACTCACCGAAGCAGGCTTCGAAGGCATCACTGAGCCGCATTGGTGGACAGGAGTACTTGCACCGGTGCTTGCACGTCACAAGGCGAGCTATGTACTCACATGGAGAAACGCATGGAACATCGACACCCATTTCTATGCGGCGTGGCCTGGATCTGCGGACGCTGACGATTTCCGCGCCTTCCACGATATGGGCAGCACCTGCTTCCTGAATGATATAAGATAAAAGAGATATATGGATTTTGAAGAAAGACTGAAGTGGCTCGAAGAGAAGCATGAAGCATTGCTCTCAAGAAAAAATGAGCCGGTATATGTAAACGGGGTCTATGAGAGGTACAGGTACCCTGTCCTCACCGGCGAACACGCTCCCCTCTTCTGGAGGTACGACCTCGACCGCAGGGACAACCCCTACCTCATGGAAAGGTTCGGGATACATGCGGCATTCAACAGCGGCGCCATCAAGCTCGATGAGGGCAGATATGTCCTTGTGGTAAGAGTCGAAGGCGCTGACCGCAAGTCATTTTTCGCAGTGGCGGAAAGTCCCAACGGAGTGGACAATTTCAGATTCTGGGACAGACCTGTCACAATGCCGGAGTACGGAGAACCTGCCACGAATGTGTACGACATGCGCGTGGTAAGGCATGAGGACGGATGGATATACGGACTCTTCTGCGTAGAACGCAAGGACCACGATGCCGAGGGTGACCTCAGCGCCGCCACCGCAGCATGCGGCATAGCCCGCACACATGACCTCATCAACTGGGAAAGGCTCCCTGATCTTGTTTCAAAGTCACAGCAGCGCAATGTCTGCCTCCACCCAGAATTTGTAGATGACAAGTACGCACTCTACACACGTCCGCAGGACGGCTTCATCGATGCGGGAAGCGGCGGCGGCATAGGCTGGACTCTGATCGACGACATCACGAACGCAGTGGTGACAGAAGAGCAGATCATCTCCGAGCGCCATTATCACACCATCACCGAAGTGAAAAACGGAGAAGGCCCTGCACCTATCAAGACCCCCAAGGGATGGCTCCATCTCGCCCACGGTGTCCGCGGATGCGCATCAGGTCTGCGATATGTACTTTACATGTACATGACCGACCTGGAAGACCCGGGCAGGGTCATTGCGGCGCCGGCAGGCTTTTTCATTGCCCCTGACGGCGAGGAATTCATCGGAGACGTGATGAATGTCACATTCTCAAACGGATGGATTGCGGACGAAGACGGCACGGTATATATCTACTATGCATCATCCGACACGAGGATGCATGTAGCGACATCAAGCATCGACCGCCTGGTGGACTATTGCCTCCACACTGAGCCGGACGGGTTCCGCACCGGTCTCAGCGTCGAGAGACTCAACCGCCTCATTGACAAGAATCTCAAGAAATAAAATCATATGGCTACTATCAAGACAAGTCTTGTAGAAAAGGTCGGCTACGGCTTCGGAGACATGAGTTCTTCGATGTTCTGGAAGATATTCTCGTATTATCTGCCGTTCTTCTACTCCAACATCTTCGGCCTCTCTCTGAGTCAGGTGGCACTGCTCCTCGTGGTGACACGCATCTGGGACGCAGTCACCGACCCCATGATGGGCATCCTGGCCGACAGGACCGAAACCAGATGGGGCAAATACCGTCCGTACCTGCTCCTGATGGCTGTTCCTTTCGCACTGAGCGGTGTATTCCTCTTCACCACTCCGGCCGCGACTCCTACAGTGAAGCTTGTATGGGCATATCTCACGTACATCATGATGATGACCGTCTACACCGGCATCAATGTGCCATATGCAGCCATGCTCGGAGTGGTGACGGATGACAGTGACACGAAGACCGTGCTCTCGTCTTTCCGCATGTTCTTCGCATATGGCGGCAGTTTCATCGCCCTGTTCGCATGGGAACCGCTCTGCAATGCACTCGGCGGATATCTGACTCCTCAGGGCTGGAACAATGCCATGCTGGTGGTGGCTGCGGCATGCTGTGTCCTTTTCCTCCTCTCTTTCGGACTCACAAGGGAAAAGCTCCATCCTCAGACTGCATCCATAGGAAGCGACTTCAAGAGCCTGCTCAAGAACGCCCCATGGTGGATACTCATCGGCGCAGCGCTGTGCTCAAACCTCTTCAACACTGTGAGAGGCTCGACCACTGCATATTTCTTCAATGATGTCATCGGAGCCAATGTCCATCTCAACCTCGGAAGCCTGAGCTTCCTCTTCTATGCGGGACTCTTCCTGTCTGTAGGAGAAGTCTGCAACATGATAGGTGTAGCCATAGCGTCGCCTCTGTCCATGGCTCTGGGCAAGAAGAGCACCTACATGCTCTCATTCGCGGCTCTCATAGTGCTCAGCATAGCATTCTTCTTCGTGCCTGTGACTCAGAGCGGTTTCTGGATCATGCTGGTGCTCCAGATAGTCATCAGCCTGTTCACCGGCATCATCTCCCCTCTCGTATGGAGTATGTATGCCGATGTTGCCGACTTTGCGGAGAACCGCGACGGCACGGCTTCGACCGGACTCATATTCTCTTCGGCATCCATGGCACAGAAGTTCGGAGGCGCATTCGGCGGCTACGCCGTCATGGCCATGCTCGGAGCCTTCGGTTACAACACCGCAGCCGGAGCCGTGCAGACACCTGAAGCCATACAGGGTCTCAAGATACTCATGAGCTGGATCCCGGCTGCCGTATCGGCACTCGCCATCATCATTGTATTCTTCTACCCTCTCACCAAGAAGAGAATGGAGAAGATTGAGGAAGAACTCGCAATCAAACGAAACCTGTAAGCCATGAAGAATTTCGGATTACCAAAGGCAATGTCCATCATTCTCTGCATCCTCTGCCTGATCATGATCGGAGAATTCGCATTCGTGCTCGTCAAGGGCACTGAGAAGAAGGTCACTCCTTCAGTGGAGCGGCTCCATGTCGAAGGAACAAGACTCGTAGGCGAGAGCGGTGAGGTGAAGACTTTCAGAGGCATGAGCTTCGGATGGCACAACATCTGGCCGCGTTTCTACAACGAGGCTGCCGTCAAGTACCTCCACGATGAGTGGGGCTGCAATATCTTCAGAGCCGCAATCGGTGCCGATGACCACGCAAAGTCAGACAATCCCGGCATACACGGAGGCTATGCCAGCGAGCCTGAATTCGCACTGGAATGCGCCTGCAAGGTTATCGACGGCGCCATCGCCAGCGGTGCCTACGTGATCGTGGACTGGCACTCCCACTCGATTCATCTGGATGAGGCAAAGTCCTTCTTCACAGCCATAGCCACCAGATACAAGGGATGCCCGAATATCATCTACGAACTCTTCAACGAGCCTGTATGCTTCTCATTCGAGAACGGTGCCGAAAACCCTTATGAGGATCTCGGCAGTCCGGAGAAGATGGATGAATACTGGCAGGCTCTCAAGGCATATGCGTCAGAGCTCATAGAGACCATCACGGCCATCGACGACAATGAGCCGGTCATCCTCATGGGATGCCCGAGCTGGGACCAGAGGATAGACCTGCCGGCATCATCACCTGTCGAGGGATACGCAAATCTCATGTACACCATGCACTTCTACGCGGCGACTCACGGACAGTGGCTTCGCGACGCCACAGATGCGGCGATGAACGCCGGAATCCCTGTTTTCATCTCAGAATGTGCAGGCTGTGAAGCCACGGGTGACGGATATCTCGACAAGGATGCCTGGAAGATTTACAGCGACTGGGCAACTGACAATTGCATGAGCATGATGGCATGGTCTATCTCCGACAAGGTGGAGACATGCTCCATGCTTACCAAGGATGCCGCTTCTGAGGGTCCTTGGAATGGTGAAGTAGTGAAAGAGTGGGGACAGATGGTCCGCATATGGATAAACGAATGATGAACAGAGAATTCGGCTATTTTGACGACGCCTCGAGAGAGTACGTCATCACTGATCCAAAGACCCCATGGCCTTGGATCAATTATCTCGGAAGCGAGAGTTTCTTCTCACTGATCTCGCAGACAGCCGGCGGCTACAGCTTCTGCCGCGATGCGAAGTTCAGGAGAATCACAAGATACCGCTACAACAACGTCCCTATGGACAACGGCGGAAGGTATTTCTATATCCATGAAAACGGCAAGGTCTGGTCTCCGTCATGGAAGCCATGCAAGACCGACCTCGACTCGTACGAATGCCGCCACGGCATGGGGTACACACGTATCAGAGGAGAGAAAGACGGAATCGCAGCAGATGTCCTGTTCTTCGTCCCGCTTCACGATTGGTGCGAGATCCAGAAAGTCAGGATTGCCAACCATTCGGACAGCAGCCGCAGTCTGACCCTGTTTTCATTTGAAGAATGGTGTCTGTGGAATGCAGAGACCGACATGGAGAACTTCCAGCGCAACTTCTCGACAGGTGAAGTCGAGATCGAGGGATCTGCCATCTACCACAAGACCGAGTATAAGGAGAGACGCAACCACTATGCGTTCTACACGGTAAACGCCCCGATAGCAGGATTCGACACAGATCGCGAAAGTTTCATCGGACTGTACAATGGCTTTGAGGCTCCTCAGTGCGTCATGGCCGGCAGGTCCTCAGGAAGTATCGCCCATGGATGGAGTCCAGTGGCATCCCACAGCATAGAGATCACTCTTGCCCCGGGCGAGAGCAGGGACTTCGTATTCCTCCTCGGTTATGTCGAAAACCCTCAGGATGAGAAATTCAATGCAGACGGCACCATCAACAAGATACGCGCACATGAGCTCATGTCGAAGTATGACACAAGTGCAAAGGTCGACGAGGCATTCGCGGCTCTGGGAGAATACTGGAACAGACTGCTCGGCCGCTTTGAATTGAAGTCTTCTGAAGCGAGACTGGACAGGATGGTGAATATATGGAACCAGTATCAGTGCATGGTCACCTTCAACATGTCCAGAAGCGCATCCTTCTTCGAGAGCGGCATCGGCCGCGGAATGGGTTTCCGCGACTCCAACCAGGATCTGGTGGGATTCGTGCATCAGATACCGGAAAGGGCACGCGAAAGGATCATCGACATAGCATCCACTCAGTTCCCTGATGGAGGATGCTACCACCAGTATCAGCCTCTTACGAAGCGTGGCAACAACGGCATCGGCGGCGGCTTCAATGACGACCCGCTCTGGCTCATCTTCGGTACCGTGGCATATCTCAAAGAGACAGGAGATTTCAGTATCCTGGATGAGGCCGTGCCGTTCGACAATGTAGAAGGCTCCGAAGTCAGCCTGATGGAGCACCTCAAGGTGTCATTCGACCATGTGACGGCCAATCTCGGACCTCACGGTCTCCCGCTCATAGGTCGTGCCGACTGGAACGACTGCCTCAATCTCAACTGCTTCTCAAACGACCCCAACGAGTCATTCCAGACCACTGAGAACAAGACCGAGGGAAGCAAGGCCGAATCTCTGATGATCGCAGGACAGTTCGTGTTCTGCGGACGCCAGTACAGCGAGCTGTGCCGTCATCTCGGCATGGATGCTGAGGCTGAAAGAGCCGAGGCTGCTGTAGCGGATATGGAAGAGGCTGTGAAGAAGTACGGATGGGACGGAGAGTGGTACCTGCGTGCATACGACTATTTCGGCAACAAGATCGGAAGCGAGGAGAACGAGGAAGGCAAGATCTTCATCGAGTCCCAGGGCTGGTGCACCATGGCCGGGATCGGCAGAGACGAAGGCATGGTCGCAAAGGCTCTCGACTCGGTCAAAGAGAGGCTTGACAGCGAGCACGGCATAGTTCTCAACAACCCTGCATTCACACGCTACTACATCGAATACGGCGAAATCTCGTCATACCCTGCGGGCTACAAGGAGAATGCAGGCATCTTCTGCCACAACAATCCCTGGGTCATCATCGGCGAGGTACTTGCCGGCCGCAATGAGGATGCATGGGAGCATTACTGCAAGATCTGTCCTTCATTCACAAAGGACCAGGCACTCCACAAAGTGGAGCCGTACGTCTACTGTCAGATGGTAGCCGGCAAGGATGCCGCAAAGCCGGGAGAAGGCAAGAACAGCTGGCTCACAGGCACAGCAGCATGGAACTGGTACACCGTAAGCCAGTTCATTCTCGGCATAAAGCCGGAATACGACGGTCTCTCGATAGCACCGGCTCTTCCTGAGAGCATGGACGGATTCAGGGTGCACCGCTCATTCAGGGATGCAGAGTATGACATCACTGTCAGACGCACAGGAACTCACGGGCTGCAGCTGGATGGTGTGGAGATGGAAGGAAACCTGGTGCCATACGCACCTGGAAGGCATGACGTTAAATATACATTATAGAATGAAAAAGATATTTGAAACAACAGCGCTTGCTGCATCAGCCATGCTCTGCATCGCCTGCTCAGGAAGCATCGGCAGCCAGAGCTTCATGAGTGATGCCGAGATCGAGAAGAAAGTCGAAAAGACACTTGCCGGCATGTCGCTTGAGGAGAAGATAGGTCAGATGACTCAGATCAACCTCACTGTTCTCGGCAGCTGGCAGAACGGAGATTTCGTGCTTGACGAGAACACACTCGACAATGTACTCATCGACTACAAGGTAGGATCCATTCTCAATGCACCGGACAAAGCGGTCACTCCACAGAAATGGCATGAGATCATATCCAGGATACAGGAGAAATCCCTCGCAGCCACCGGTATCCCTTGCCTTTACGGCCTTGACCATATTCATGGTTGTACATACATAGACGGAGCGACCCTCTTCCCTCAGGATGTCAATGTCGGTGCATCATTCAACACTGAACTTGCACGCAAGGCTGCTGAGATCACAGCCTACGAGAGCAGGGCATGCAGCGTGCCATACACCTTCTCCCCTACCATCGACCTCACCAGAAGTCAGGCATGGTCACGTGTCTGGGAAAACTTCGGAGAGGACCCTCTTCTCAACACGAAGATGGGTCTCGCGGCAGTGGAAGGCTACCAGGGAAAGGACTGGAATCATATCGACAATCATCATGTAGCCGTTTCACTCAAGCATTTCATGGGCTACGGTGCAGCTGTCAGCGGAAAGGACAGGACACCTTCAAGCATTACCCCTCAGGACATGAGGGAAAAGTATTTCGCACCTTACAAGGAGTGCGCCCTGGCAGGCGCCCTCTCCGTGATGGTCAACTCCGGCAACAATGCCGGAATGCCTTTCCACGCGAACTGCGAATACCTCACCCAATGGCTCAAGGAGGATCTTGCATGGGATGGTGTGATCATCACCGACTGGGCAGACATCAACAACCTCTACACCCGCGAGAAGATCGCGGCAGACAAGAAGGAAGCGATAATGCTGGCCATCAACGCCGGCATCGACCTCGCAATGGAGCCTTACAGCTGCGATTTCTGTGATATCCTCAAGGAACTCGTGAACGAAGGCTCAGTCAAGATGAGCCGTATCGATGACGCTGTGAGACGCATTCTCAGGATGAAGTACCGCCTCGGACTCTTCGATGAGCCAGTCCAGAAACTTGAAGACTACCCGGATTTCGGTTGCGAAGAATACCATGCAGCCGCTTTCGCTGCTGCCGAGGAATCTATCGTGCTGCTCAAGAATGAAGGCGTGCTTCCTATTGCAGAGGGAAAGAAAATCCTTGTCACAGGACCTAACGCCAACTCAATGCGCTGCATAAACGGAGGATGGAGCTACAGCTGGCAGGGACATCTTGCAGACAGCTATGCAGGAGAATACAATACGGTTTACGAAGCACTCTGTGCTCGTTTCGGAGCGTCTGACGTAAGACTCGAGCAGGGTGTCACCTGGGATGAGACAAGCAACTCGATGGGAGGATGGGAGGCTGAGAACGAGCCTCAGATCGGCAAGGCTGTTGCAGCTGCAAGGACTGCCGACGTGATCATCGCATGTATTGGTGAGAACAGCTACTGCGAGACTCCGGGCAACCTTTCAGACCTCAATATCTCAGCCAGCCAGATAGAGCTTGTCAAGGCTCTCGAGGCTACAGGAAAACCTGTCGTGCTTGTTCTCATCGGAGGACGTCCGCGCATCATCAACTCCATCGTGCCTGAGGCAAAGGCCGTGGTGGACGCATTCCTTCCTGGGAACTTCGGAGGAGACGCCCTCGCCGCACTGCTTGCAGGTGACGTCAACTTCTCCGCAAAGATGCCTTATACATATCCAAAGGCTGCCAATTCGCTCATCAACTATGACTACAAGCCTTCGCAGCAGGTATCTACCATGGAAGGCGCATACAACTATGCGGCAGACGCATCATCAGAATGGCCATTCGGATACGGCATCAGCTACACAGACTGGACATATACAGACCTGAAGGCAGAGAAGACCCAGTTCACTGCCGCGGACGTGCTGAAGTTCACTGTGGATGTGACCAACAGCGGCGCAGTTGCAGGCAAGGAGCCTGTACTCCTCTTCAGCTCTGACCTCGTGGCATCTACCAGTCCGGACATACGCAGACTGCGCGCATTCACAAAGGTTGAGCTCGCAGCGGGACAGAAGACCACAGTGGAATTCGAGATCCCTGCAAAAGACCTTGCCTTCGTAGGCTACGACTGCAAGTGGCGTCTTGAAAAGGGTGACTTCACCATACAGATCGGCGACCAGACCGTCACCGTGACATGTACAGAGACAAAGGTCTGGGACACTCCGAACATTTAACCGATGCACATGAAAAAGAAAAGCTGACCTGGAGACAGGTCAGCTTTTCTTATAAAACCGAATGCGTTCAGTTGTCGAAAGCAGCGGAGAGGATGGTCTCGGCGGCAGCGTTGGCTGCAGCGAGCTGCTTGAGGTTCAGATGCCCCTTGCGGCGCCATTTCTCCAGATATGGGGAATAGACGTCTGTAACCTTCGACTCGAGCGACATCATCTTCTGGGTGATTCCTGTCCCCTCTTTATTCCAGAGCATGTCCCAGCGGAAATAGAGCTGCTCCGGCTGATCGTCGATATCATACTCGTAAGCTTTGACCTTCAGCTCATATCCGTTGTGGCTTAGAGGAGAAATTCCCTTCTCGTCCGCACGCATCAGATATGAGATGCCGTCCTGTCCTCCAGCCTCCCACGCCGGCATGGCAGGAGTTGTACCCGGATAGCCAACGATGGTCCACATGGTGGTGAGCTCAGGATTCTCATCCGGACGCACTCCCTGAATCACGACGCTGCAGGTAGTCTTGAAACGTGTGATGATATCGTGTTCGAATGCCCATTTCCCGTCGAATGACGGGTCACGGTAATCGACTCCCGTGAGGCCGTTGGCATAGCTGCGCGCCAGTCTGTCAAAAATGAAGGCAGGTGTCAGCTGACCGGTACGGCACGCAATCTCCATCTGGCGGTTAGCCTCCATATAACGTGCATGGCCTTTTCCCTGTTTCATCGGACGGCCGTTGAAGGAGAAGTTGGTGCGCACGATATAGCCCTGAGGGGCCACCGTGGTGTCATTGACATCGTATTTGAAATACTCGCGGCTGTTGATCTCATAATATGCGGCGTTGCCCTTGGCATCTATGACGCCGTAATTGGTAGCCACCTTCCATGGCTTCGGCAGGGTGTCGAGGAAATGCTCGAAATCTTCCATGTCGGCGCATACCTTCAGCGCCCGTGCCATGAGTGTGCCGTTCGCACCGGAAAGCGTGCTGTCCTCAGCCGGAGCGATATTGTATGAGACGGTGTTCATGATGGAGAAGCCCTGGGAATTGGTTCCTATCCATATGCTTTTCTGCTTGCGGAGGCCGGAATTGACTATGCCCATGTATGAGTAGCACCCGTCCTCAGCCGGGAAATGCGCCATGACGTTCTCAGCGGCTCCAGTATCGCGGTTTTTCCACATGAGCGGACGCCCGTCAGGTGTGATCCTGCCGGAAATGATGACGCTGGTGCAAGAGATGCCGCGGACCTCGGAGAGAAGCATTGCGGCGGTGATGGCCATGAATGTGAATAACTTTTTCATCTTGTGCTAGAGAAGGTTGCCGTAAAGGATGGCATTTGAATAGATGCGTGAAGTGCCGTACCAGTATGAACGGAAGTTGAAGTCGTTTGCGAAGAAAATGACCCGTCCCTTGCCCGTCGTCTGGCTAAGGATGGTAGGAGAGCCGTTGATGCGCTCGCGATTGCGTGCCGAGCAGCATCCGGAAATGTATGCATCGTCGGCATATTTCATGAGGACACTTCCCTTTTCGGTGCTGTAGGTCAACGCTGTCTTCTTGAATACCGGGAGTGAATCACCGTCCATGCCCCAGAACAGAGGGCCTTCAGACTTGATCTTGGCCTCAAGGATGACTCCCGCAACGCCTTTGCCGAGGGATGGCTTGAAATCAGCCAGGCCTGCCTTGCGGAGAGCTGATGACGCACCTTCGCTGGCGATGAGAGTGCCGCCTGCTGCTACCCATTCCCTGATGGCGGTATAGAATCCGCTGCCGAGCGAATCGGAAGGGGTACCTCCGGCCATGATCATGACGTTGAACTTGCCTAGGTCGGAAGCGTCTGCGATCTTCTGGCAGTCGATCACAGCATGGCTGAAGCCCATCCGGCGGTCGGCGAGCAGCCACGCCTCGCCCGTGTCAGGCACGCCAAGGCCCTTTCCGGCCAGAATGGCAACATACGGCTTGACTGCAGGTGTAAAGGCTGCGCTGCCGAGATCATGCTCCTTCATGCGTCCGCTTGAAAGAGAAAGGATGTCGATATTGCTCTCACCGGCCACACCCTGCATGAAAGCGTAGAGCTCTTCCGGTGTCATGTCCTGCATGGCGACAGGGATCACGGCTGTTCCGGGAGCATAGCATGTCTCCTGCCCGTCATGTACATAGGTGAAGGCTGTCTTTGCCACTCTGACGGTGAGACCCTTCGAGAGGCATCTGTTGACCGCGTAGTTGGCATAGAAATCGTCTGCAGGGATAAGATATGCCACCCTGGCCTGGCCGCCGGTCACTGCGCCCTGATGCACAGGTCTTGTCTCTATGCGTGCACCGAGACGCCCTTTTACAGAGCCGAGTTCCTCAGATGACACATTGAAAGCGCACGGGAATGTCCAGGTAGATATGTCGTAGAAGGTGCTGTCCGCAAATTCGGTATTCTTGTCCCACATGGCCTTGATGACATAGTATTTGTCCTGTTCCATAGGGATGACATACGAATCCTCTCTGGACTTGTCTTCATAGACATCGATTCCATGGGTGAGAAGGATATCCACCAGTTCCGCCGCACGGCTCCTGTCCTTTCCTGCGGAGAAGGCGATGCCTTTGACAGGATCTTTCCTGTAAGCCCTCGCCTGGTCGGTGTAGAACTGGGCCTTGTACTGCAGGAGTTCATCATGGAGACGGCATGCGCTCTTGGCCACACTGATACCAGCCACGGTCTGATTGCGGAGGGTATATGGGAAGAGGAGGCTCCCCCATGGGAGCTCGCGTGCATGGCCGTAGGAACCGGTCTGTTCGTGAAGGATGCAGACTGAGCCCTGTACGTCGCCATAAGCCGCGCCTTTGCCGATGAAGTAGTCATCATATCCCTCGCGGGAGAAATAGAGAGAGCCTTTCTGGTCGAGTGCGGCTGCTGTACTGTCGGCTATCATCTGCAGGAGGTCCTGGTTGCGCTGCGGGATGTCCCTGTATGTACGGTTCGCATCTCCGGGGCTGAAATAGAAGCCCTTGACTGACGAGCCCTGCTCATGCATATCCAGAACCACATCCGGCATCCACCAGCGGTACATCGCCACGCAGTTGCGGCCTTCCGGATGCTGGACACTGAGCCAGTCGCGGTTGAGATCCGCATAGTAGTGATTGGTCCTGCTGCTTGGCCATGGCTCATTCGCCTGGCGCTGGAGTACAGAGGCCACTGTATTGGAGCTTGCGGTGTTGTTTACCCATGCAGAGAAACGGCTCAGGCCGTCAGGATTCTGTCCTGGAGTGATTACCACTATGGTATTCTCGAGCATCTTGAGAATCTCGGGATCCTTTGAAGCGGTGAAATAGTACGCCTGGATGAGGGCGGCTGCCACTCCCGTGGCTTCGTTGCCATGGATGGAGCCCATCAGGTCCACTACCACAGGCTCGTCCTCGGCCTTGATGCCGGAGCCTGCCTGACAGAGCTGGAGATGACGCTGCCTGATGCTCTCGAGATTGCGGATGTTCTCTTCGGATGAAATGCAGAGCTGCATGTATGTCCTGCCCAGATAGGTCTTGCCGAAGGTCTTGAGAGAAGTTTTCTCCGAAGCCCTGTCAAGAGCCTGCATATACAGAGTGACGTCCCCCCAGTCCACGAAACGCTGTCCCGGATTGAAGCCCAGGACCTGATATGGAGTAGGAACGGACGGATCGAACACATGATTCCCGTCAGGAAGGTAGTAAAGAAGAGATTCCTCTTCGTCCCTGAATGCCGAGCCTGCAGGCTGCGCCTTTATCTGCGCAAAAGACAATGCTGCGAGAAGCAGCATTGTCATGTAACGTCTTATCATGGAAATATGATTAAATAGGGTTCTGTTCACAGAGAGGGTTGTTGTCGATCTCGGAGATCGGGAAGACAAACTGCCATTCCTTGCTGTCTGCAGGACGGTACCTGTTCTCCTCTCCGATAGGCTGGGTCTCATACATGTTGAAGTTTGACGCCAGCGGGTCGAGGTTGGTAGGATTCTTTCCGTTCTTCCAGTTGTTTGCCGCACCACCCTGGTTGTAGCCTGGTCTTGGAGCCGGTCCACGGTCGAGAGGCATGTTGAGACGCTTGAGCTCGAGGAAGCGGAAGCCCTCACCCCAGAGCTCGACTCTCTTCTGGACAAGGATTTCGTCTATGAGATCCTGACCTGACTTTGTACTCTTCTGATACTGAGGGTCCCTGTTCTTGGCAAGGAGATAGATGGCATCTCTTGCAGCAGCATCATTGCCTGCACGTGCATAGCCTTCTGCCTCGATGCATATCATCTCAGGAAGTCTCATGTATGGAAGATCTGCTGTATAGAGCGCACCGTTGTATGATGCGGACTTGTTGTCTGGATAGTCTACAATGTACTTCTGGCTCATCCACTTGTAGATGTTCGAATTAGGTGCAAGAGCAAGCTTGGTCTTGTCCATGGTCGGAGCATCCGGAAGCCATACAGACTTTCTCACGTCAGTGTCGCTGATTTTCTCATAGAGAAGATTGTAGATGGCGCGAGGAGTGTTGTAGTTGTATGAGACGTTGCTGTTTGAGATGTAGCTGTAGAAGTTGCAGAGCTTTACGGTCTCGATGTTCTGGTCGCCGAGCTTTCCCCAGAGCCACTCAGAACTTGATGCGGTGCAGCATCTTCCCTGCTTGAAATCATAGTAGTGCGAATCAAGAGAGGCGCCTGATGTCTCTACGACCTTCTTGGCCATCTCTGCAGCCTCAGCCCATCTTCCCTGTGTGAGGAGAACCCTGGCCTTGAAGCCTCTTGCGACATTTACATCGATGTGAGACTTGTCGGCTCTTGTGGCTGAAGTGGCTTCAAGAAGCTTGATAGCCTCATCGAGGTCAGCATTGATGGCTTCATACACCTCTTCCACGGTATTTCTCTTCTTGAGTTCAGTAGAGTTGTCAAGTCTGATGATTACACCGAGCTGGCTGTTGTTCTTGCCCGGATAGTAGCGCTCTGCCCAGAGCTGAACGAGATAGTGATGAGCGAAGGCACGGTATGCGAGAGCCTGACCCTTGATGAAGTTCTTGTCTGACTGTGAGCCCTCGACATCATCGATGTTGTCTATGATCTGATTGGCATTTGTGATGATCTCATAGAACATCTTGAAGGAAAGCTTGTTGACAGTGGCGTCTACATTTCTGTGACGTGTCCACTGGGTATCCGGCTTCCACTGAGCGTTGTCCTTTGTATATACGAGATCCTCTCCGAGGAAGTCCATCCAGAGCATCACGGTTCCGAAGCCCATGCGGGGAGCTGTACTCTCCTGCTTGTAGAGCAGACGATGAATGCCGTTTACAGCCATCATCGCAGTCTCTGTATTCTGGAAGATCTGTCCGGAGTCGACCGCACTTGTTGACTGGGTTTCGAGGAAATCCTCGCTGCAGGATGTTGCTATTGTGAGTGCTGCCGCAGCAGCTGCCATATATCTGAAAAGTTTCATATTGTTTCCTCCCGATTAGAAGCTGAGTTTAGTACCGAATGAGAATGCACGTGAAGGCAGGTAGAGGTTGGCGTTGCCGTCGTATCCTGAGTTGAAGTTTCTTCTAGGATACATACCTCTGCGGGCTGTGATGAGGAGAGGGTTGTCTGCAGAGAAGTAAACCTTCGCGTCTTTGATGCTTACCTGCTTGAGAAGCTTCTTTGGAAGCGAGTATGTCAGGTTGATGTTGGTAAGCTCAAGAGAGTTTGAAGATACAAGCCATCTTGTAGATGAAGCAGCATCGATATTGGTGGCATCTGTACCTCCTGATACCCTAGGGACATTGGTGATGTCACCTGGTTTCTGCCAGCGGTCGAGGATATCCACATGGAGCGCATGGTGTCCAGGTGCGGATGAGGTGCTGGTGGTGGTGGTCATGAGTGCCTTGTATGTGCTGTCGTAGTAGAGACCGCCGAGCTGATAGTAGAAGTTCATGGAGAATGAGAGGTTCTTCCATGAGAGTTGTGTGCCGAAACCGCCGGTCACGCGCGGAGTAGCTATACCGCTCCAGTCATACTTTGCATGCTCGATGTTCTCGGTGCACTTCTTGCCCTTGAAGTCGATGAGTTCACCTTCTTCAAACTCGAATGCCTCTTCTTCGAGGTCTGCCTCATAGAGAGAGTAGCCTGTCTCAGGATTTACGCCTTCCCACTGTCTGAGCCAGAACTCATAGCGAGGATGCCCCTGGGCGATCTTGTATGGTGAAGATGTGTAGTCGGCGATAGGGAGATCGACGAGTTTGTTGTTGATGATGGTGGCATTGCCATTGACACGCCATGTGACATCCCTGTTCTGGATGATCGCGTAATCAAGAGATATCTCGACACCGAGGTTTCTCATGGTACCTGCATTCAGGTCGACATTGTCGGCACCGGCAGAAAGAGGCTGAGGGACTGAGAAAAGAAGATTGCTTGACTGACGGTTGAAAAGCTCCAATGTACCGCCGAAACGGCTTCTGAAGAGGTCAAACTCGAGAGCTGCATCGAAGTTGTGGGAAACCTCCCATGAAAGCTGCTTGTTGCCGAGAGAACCCTGTACATAACCCGCCTGTGTACCATTCTTCATGACGGTATAGGTAGCTCTCCAAGGATAGTAGGCATCGAGATCGTCATTTCCCACCTCTCCGTATGAAGCACGGAGCTTGAGCATGTTCACCCACTCGGCGTTTGACATGAATCCTTCCTTGTCGATTCTCCAGCCGCCGCCTACCGACCAGAAGTTACCCCATCTCGCCTCTTTCGAGAATCTTGACGAGCCGTCACGACGGAAAGAAGCTGAAGCGAAATACCTCTCGTCATAGTCATAGTTGGCTCTGGTGAGATAACCTTCCACTCTGTATGTGTTGACATACGAGTTCGGCATTGCCCTGAGCTCTGTGTAGTTTCCATACTCGAAGTTGTCTGTCAGGAAGATCTGGCCCTGCATCGAAGTGCTCAGGTAGGTATAGTCATATTTGTAGCTCTCGTGACCGGCGATCGCATCGAAGTGATGCTTGCCGAAGTCCTTGTTGTATGAAAGCATCTGGTTGATGTTCCAAGTGGTGGTGGTAGAGTGATTCTTGGTAGAATAACCTGCATTGCCCTTTTCGGCAAACACATGCTCTGCGAAATGGCTGTCATAGAGGTTCTCACCAAGACCGACATTGACTGAAGCCTTGAAATCCTTGAGGAAGGTGATTTCCGCAAAGGCCTTCTCGTTGATGGTCACCCTGCGGTATCCATCATATCTCACCCGGTTCTCTGCAGCCGGGTTGTTTCCTGAGATGGCATCACGCTTAGGGATGTCTAAACCGTCTGTCGAATAACCGGTTCCGAAATCATAGAGCTTGTTGCCGTCAGCGTCGAGGACATAGGCACCGGTCTCTGGATTGTGGATATGGATAGGATAGATGTTTCCGATGAATCTGATGAAACGGAAAGTATTGGTATTGTTTCCCGATGACTCATTCTGGTTTCCTTCCGAATCCGACATGGTGACGGATGAATTGATACCGGTCTTGAGCCATTTGGTGATCTGGGAATTCACATTCGTCTTGACAGTATATCGGGTAAGGTTGGACCCCTTGACATAACCGCTGTCATTGAGGTAACCTACAGACGCATAGTAGTCAGTCTTGTCATTGGCGCCGCTGAGAGACACTCCTGCATCGTGACGTATGCCCACCTGCTCGATGGTTCTTCTCCAGTCGAGATCATCCGGCCACATGATCTTTGCGGCAGGATTGAGCTTGCCTTCACTTGTGTAAAGCTGATCCGGATCCATGCCGAAGGCGTTGTATGTCATGGAAGCCATGACTGTCTGCGCAGCCCTTGCCTTTGCATCCTCGAGTGTGGCGCCGCTGTGCCAGAGCTCATTGCGGGAGCTTTCCCAGTAGAGCTCCATGAAATCTGTTGTGCCGACACGCTTGTAATCTTTGGTCTGGCGGGATACAAAACCTACATTGTAGCGCGCATCCACCTTCTGCTGACCCTTCTTTCCGGTCTTTGTGGTGATGAGGATGACACCGTTTGCCGCACGGGCACCGTAAAGCGCTGCAGATGACGCATCCTTAAGGACAGTCACAGACTCGATATCCTCGGCATTGATACTTGACATGGCATCGCCGTATGGAAGGCCGTCAAGGACGATGAGAGGAGAACTGCTGGCATTGAAAGAGCCCATACCTCTGATACGGAGGGTCGGAGATGAACCCGGCTGACCGTTGGAGGTACCTACCTGGAGACCGGCAGTCGTACCGGTGAGAGCCTGAGTCATCGATGTGGTAGGTCTTGACTCGAAGTTCTCATGACCCACGACCGATGCGGATCCGGTGAAGGTTCCTCTCTTTGCTGTACCGTAGGCGACAACCATGACCTCATCGAGCGATTCCTGGTCGGTTGTCATGACAACATCGATCTTGCTGCGGTTGCCCACCTTCTCATCTACGGTATTGTATCCTATAGATGAGAACTCGAGAACAGTCTCTGATGATGGGACGGTAATTACGTAATTTCCGTCAAGGTCAGCAGATACTCCCTTGGTTGTACCTTTAATAAGCACACTGACCAAAGGAATGGAAGCATTGTTCTGGTCATAGACCGTACCCTTGACTGTGATGCCTCCGTTTTGCGCTGAAACACGGAACGTAGCAATCTGGAGAATGATGGCTACAGCAAGAAATAGTTTTGCTCGCATAATACAGTGTTTTTGAATATTTATAACTAACTAACCAACTGATCTGATCCGACGACTTGAGAAAAAACCTCAAACTGTCTTACTATTCGGCAATTTAGGAATTATTAAAATATTTTCCAAATTTTTTACAAAACTTTCTTTCATATTTCATTGCATTTTTATACATTTGCTACTGAATAATGAATCAAGTCACATCATAATTATTTCAAATATGACACTGGCAGAACTCCATAAGAAGGCAACTGCAATCAGCCTGGCGGCTTTTGCTTTCAGTCTGACATCGACAGGGCAGAACAGAGCGGACGGTTTTTACAAAGACATTTTCATGGACAGCGGCATCTATCTTACATCAAGAGTCGATCTCCCAGCCGCACGTTTCCTCAACATGTCGATGGAGGAGTTCGTATCGACCAGCCACAAGGACACCACCACCAGCCTGAGCGCCATCGACACTCTGCTCCAGAAGAATACCTTTGTCGGATCCGACATCGACCAGAACGGCGTACTCCTCTACCCTGACGGCGAGCCACGATTCAAAGTGCTTTATATAAATGGTGGAAGAGCCACCTCGCATGGCCGATCCCTAAGCCCGGAAGGGGTCGCGCGCATACGCGAATATATAATGAACGGAGGCTCGGTTGTGGGAACCTGTGCGGGAGCATTTTTCGCAAGTGCAGGCACATATACCGACAGTGTGGAGCTCAACCCGCACTACAGCGGCATCTACCCCGGACTTACCAGAAGCACAAGGCTTGCGGAATCACAGACCGACATGGACATAGAGCCGGGCAGTGCCCTGCTGAAGTACTATGACTTCGGAGGAGACATGAAGGTGGACAGTGTCAGACACAACGGCGGATGCTTCGCATATACCGGCGAGATGTTCCCGTCCGGGACCGAGATACTCGCACGCTACCAGACCGGAGACCGCGAGCTCAAGCGCAGAATCAGCGGCGAGCCGAGTATCTGGGCGTACAAGGCAGATGATGGCAGCGGCCGCGTGGTCTCCTGCGGTTCACATCCGGAAGGCGTCACTTCAGGTGAAAGGCTCGAGCTGATGAGCGCCATGCTGCTGTATGCCATTGAAGGCAATGGAGCACCAAAGGTGAAAGCCGAGCTGAAAAGCGGAGAGGTGCGCGACATGACCGGAAGAAGCTCTGACGGAGATCCGTCTCACACCGCAATCGGAGACAGGCAATACCATCATTTCCTCATTGACGTGCCGGCAAAGACCGCATCAGTGACCATAACGCTCACTCCGAAGAAGGGGTACGAGAACTTCGACCTGTACCTCTATGCAGCAGAAGATGAGCTCTGTTTCAATGACAACGCCACCTTCAAAAATGTCGGACTGGGAGCGGCCAAGACCCTGACCATCGATTCCCCTGCAAAAGGCAGACTGTACGTGTCCGTATTCTGCGATGACACGGTCGAGGCCACGCAGACCAAGTGGGGCACCCAGTACTCCGGCATGATCGAAGTCCTCAACGGCGTGCCGTACAGCATAGTAGTGGAGATGACTTCCAAATAATCGGGAAATCCACTATTTTTGTGTCTGCAAAACCACATAAGACATGAAAAGGATTCTGATTGCTGCCGCCATGGTTCTCAGCTCCCTGACAATGACGGCCCAGGAACAGCAGCAGCGCGTGCTCGCCCACAGAGCGGGACGTGCCGACTTTGAAGAGAATGTGCTGCCTTCATTCAAGGCCAGCTATGACGCAGGAATGCGCAGCTTCGAGACCGATGTACGCATAACTGCCGACGGCAGATATGTCATCAGCCACGATGCCGACATGGCCAGGATGTATGGAAAGCCAGGAATCATCGAGCAGACCAAGCTCAAAGATCTCAAGACATACAGAAGCACAAAGGGCAACAACGAGATCACCACTCTTGACGAACTTCTCGCCTTCCTGAACTCAAAGGAAGACATGTATGTGGAATTCGAGCTCAAGACAGACCCGAAGGCCTACCCTCAGGAGCTTCTCGAGAAATACTGCGACGATGTCTATAAGAAGGTGATGAAGAACAAGCCGGCAAGCTCGCTCTACATCCTCTCATCATTCGACTACAGAGCCCTGAGGTATCTCACCACAAAGCATCCTGACGAAGACTGCTTCATGCTCATCCACGGCGACCCTGTAGGCGACAAGACCATCGCCCTTGCACTCTCACTCGGTGTCAAGAGGATGGCCTGCACCATCAACGGCAGCAGCCGCAAATCTCTGAAGGAAGCTCACGAAAAGGGTATGCGCATCAATCTCTGGCCCGGCAGCGGTCCAGACGATTTCATCCTTGCCTATCAGCTTGGAGCCGACTACATCTGCACAGACTACCCTGTGGAGCTCATCGACTTTGTGAAAGGCAAGGAAGGCATCTTCAACGTCCGTTTCTGATCTCGATCAGCCATCCCTTCCCCTTCGGGACAGTGATGGTATCGCCCGGCTTCCATGTCATCTCCGGCTGGAACAGATTCAGTTCCGGGGCATGGAGCACAGCTTTGGACGGATCGAGGCCGAGTGCATCCCAGTCTATGTCCAAGGTGACCTGGTCATCATTGTCCGCCCATGTAGCCACCGAGATGAGAACACCCTCTCCCTTGCGGGAGTACACGGTCGCCAGGGTCTTGTCACTTCCTGTCTTCACAGGGCAGTTGCCGACCCAGTAGCCTATCATCTCGCTCCCCTTCATGCCGAATTCATCCCAGAGTTTCCAGATCGGACGATTGTCGATATCTTCAGACCATGGCATGCGCGCCGTCATGCCGTAGAGCATGCCGCGCCACTTGTTGCCGCCATTCTGCAGCATCTCACCCATGAGACCATAAGGGATGCCGCTGATTTCGATGAGATAGAAGTCGGCAGGGTTGTCATAGTCGAACTCCTCTCCGAACCACAGCTTGTCCAGATACGGGAAGTGCTCGAGATAGAGGTTTGCACTGTTTGCGTAGCCATCCCTTAGATTGAACTGATTGCATGAATGCAGGTCGATCAGCGCTCCCGGATTTGATGCTGTGAGTATCTTGCGCACACGCTTCATGGACATGCGGTCGAACGCAAGGTCGTCTATATAGAGGCCGTCGATCCCTACATTCTTCACAAGCCAGTCAAGTCCTTCCATATAGTAGTTGTGCCAGCGTGAGACTCCCGTGTTCACGATGGCTGCGCAGTGCACATTTGACGAGAACCACGCGGCAATATAATCCTGGTCCAGATGTTCCTGAAGCCATGAGTATCCGCCACCATCTCCAGAAGAGAATATCTCATCTCCGAGACTGCGGAGAGCGAAGAGCTCTACTGCATGGTTTGAGAGTTCACGGACGGTATCGTAGATCTTGAATTTCATGCCCAGAGCATGGACCGCATCGGCATATGCCCCCATCTGCTGAGGACGCAGATACGGGTAGTTGATATAAGGGTTGATCTGGGTGGCATGGTGGACATTCACCACCGACGCACCGTAATCAGCCACCCTGTCGGCAAACTCATACCTGTGGAAATACCTGTCATGCCACTGCTTGTCGGTATCCAGCGGACGGAACGGAGTCACGAGGACACTGAACCAGTAACAGAGCACATCACCCTTCTTCACTTCCCTGCTTCCGCTGTATGCCTCGATGCGGCTTGCAGACGCTTCGACATCGATGCCGCCCTTTCCGCCGTTGCACCATGACTCCGGCATGACGAGCGGTTTCTGGTGATAGAAATTCGTATTGAGTGGACGCTCATATCTGTCATCGTAGAATCGAAGCTGCAGCCCGGCATTCACATCACCGGCCCACACTGCGTCCTGGTTCTTCTCCACATCCCATTTCCACCTGAGGTCATGGGCATATCCGCCCTTCTCGCCAAGTCCCATCATGTATCTGGCAAGGCCTGGAGCCATCTCCGTGCTGAGAGAAATGTCACGCACAGAGGCATCCTTCCTTGCTATGAGATTCACCTTGCAAGTGATATTTCCGTCCGCCTCGAGTTCTCCGTCGACCTGCATGATGAAGATGTCATTCTGACTTGTCGCGTTCCATGCCACAGCACCGGCCTTGCGCTTGGTGAATCCGAATGAAAGGTTCTCCCAACTGCCGCCGTCCGCGGCGACACACATAGGGCTCGCCAGAATCTTGCGCGCAGCGTCACCGACCTTTGTCATGGTCTCCTCGAAATAGCTGTCGATCTGCTCAGGCAGGCCATCGGCTCCGAGAGTGACATCGCGGCCCAGGATGGACAGCCTGCGGCCATCCACACGGATCGGAAGGTATGGAGCCACCACCTCGTCATCAAAGCCGATCTGTGAATTGAGCCAGCGCAGACGTGAGTGACGCCATGGCTCATTGTCTCCGTGATTGGCGATGACATTGTCTGTCACAGTCAAGGCAACGGCAACGGTCTTGGAACCGGCATTGGCAGATGAGATTTCAAGTGAGCCCTTATATACACCGGCAGAGAGCTTCTCCGGCACCATGGCGCCTATCCAGAGAGGCTGGATCTTGCCTTTGACGACGCTGCAGTCCTTGTCGAATGCAGTTCCGGTGACGTCCACGCCACCGGTATTGAAGCATGTGAATGCAGAAGCCGGAATGCTTTCACCGGTCTTTTCATTGACAAGCGGGCCGAAGTTCACGCTGAGTGAATTCACATCGCTCCGCACGGCCCACACTCCCACCTGGAAGCAATAGTATTCGCTCTTGTCGGCTGTGCCGGCGAAAGAGTCATGGGCGCCGTCAGTCACCCACCTGTACGGAAGATCCGATGTCATGCGTATAGGATAGCGCCTGTCTTCCGTGAAAAGGATGTAGGCAGCATCGGGATCTGAGGCTGCTATGCTCTCCGTCTCTGCCGCGGTGGCTATCACCTCCATGGGATAGAAGCTGTTGAACTCATCTACAGACTGATACTGAACGAGTGAGGCGGCAGGGAGCTTAGGTGTCTTGGCTGAGTTGAGCCTGTTTCTCTTGATCCAGGCATCGTCGGCAGTCTCCTCATATGGATAGTAAGTCGCCTGAGGATACCACCTTGATTTCGTATTATGGTTCCTGAGATAATATATATAGTAGTCTCCAGGGGCTGATGACGGCTGGAAGGCTATCTCTCCGCGCTCACGTGTACAGCTGAGTCGTGCGACGTTTGTCACCCTCTCCCCTGTCGAGGCATCGATCACGAGTATTTCTTTCTTGTCTGGATCAGAGTCACGACGGCGCCAGTCGAGCGTCGCGAGCACAGCATCCGCCGGCCGGTCGACATGGACCACGATACGGTGGTTTCCGAGTGAGTCACCATCCCATCTGCCGATGCCGTAGAGATCCGCAGACGGAAGTGTCACAGAAGTAGAGGCTGAGAGACCGAAGCCCAGCAGGAAGGCAGCTGCGGCTGAAGCAAGTATTCTTTTCATGATATGCGATATATTTATTTCACTTCAATGATTTCCGCACCCTTCTCTATCTCGGTGCCGACAGGAACACCGGCATCCTGGAGGAAGATGTTGCCGCTGCAGACCGGCATCCATTCAGGCTTGCCGGCATGGACATCGAGAAGATGAGGGTTTCCGCGGTCGATGATGTTGTTCTCGATCCTGAAATTCTCAGTCGGATATTCATGTCCCTTCCATGCCTTGATGATGGCAGGGGTACCCTTGTCCGGGCGCTGGAATCCCCATCCGTAGTCACCGGCCCTGCGGAAGATATTGTCTTTGACAAGGACGTCCTTCATGAGACATGAGTCGCCCGGAGCAGTGAGGAAATACTCAAGGCAATAGACACAGTCCTGCACGAGATTGCGGGTGTAGGTGATATCTTTCTGGACCGGTCCCGGATTCGGGTCATGCCACTGATGTGTAACGCCTGCATCATAGCACTGATATACATAGTTGTGGTCCACAAGGTAGTGGTCGCATGTACCCCAGAGCTCGATGCCGTTGCCATAGCGCGTAGGATGCACTTTCTTGCCGGGCACGGTCGGCGCAGGGTTCTGATGCTGGATGGAACCTCCAATCCAGCCGAATTCGCAGTTGGTCACCTCCAGGCTTGTGACGCCGTCGCGGCCGGCCACGCCATGGGCACCTGTGTACTTGACACAGAAATTGTCGAGCTTGGCGCCTACCGACAGCACTGCGAAGGTATGGCCATGGGTAAGCATCTCTATCGAGCCGAATCTCGAACCTGGATTTCCTTCAAGCGAGCAGAGATAGACGACCCCCGTCTCCGGATCATGATAGAGATCAAGGTCACGGTGGAGGTCACGGTACGAATGGAATGGCTCCCCTGTCGCCAGATGGAAGGTATTGCCATCGCAGTCCACGTCTATCAGGACCTTATAGGCACAGCCCTTGTCACCGTCATTGAAGACCAGGGTGCCGACATCATCAAGAAGCTGTGTGGTCAGAGCCCACACACCTTCTGCATCTGTCTCCGCCCAATGCTCAGGGCTTCCGCTGTTGAACGGCGAGCCGTAGAGGCGCGGTTTAGGACCCTTTCCGTATGCCGAATATGTGACTCCATCCTGTGCCACGATATGTCCGCGCCAGAGGTCGCCTCTTCTGAAGAGCACGACATCACCGGGCTTGAGAGGCATCTCATTCACTTTTTCGATGCTCCTGACCGGAGTCTTTTCAGAAAGACCGTCTGCCGCATCATCTCCATCGCAGGACACATAGTACACATCGCCTGCCACGGTGTAGCGGGATTCCGAATTGAGGATTTCCGCCTTAAGAGCCTCTGCCAGCGAATCGACATCGGCGACTGAGGTTATTGTCTTCTGCGGTTCGGGACCGCATGAACAGAGAACTGCGGCAAGCGCGAGCACGGGTATCAGATTCCTCATCATACAGCTTATCTTTTGAGTTTCATTTTAACAGGAACATGTTCATCGGTGATGTCACGCATCACCATGCCTTCCACATCATCCAAGACCATCAGAGGCCTGTCGTCTTTCTCCGCAAAGCTGAAATGGATGCCGTCAAGGGTGACATGGCGCGCATGGCGAACCATCATCCCTCTGGCCGGAATGATGCCGAAACGGTGGGAATCCGGATACTCATCCACCTTCTCCGGAGGGAGCGCCCCCCTGGCGGTATCCGGGAAGCCTCCGAGGCTGTGGAGGTGAATATTGCGGAGAGTCACGTCCTCGATGCAGTGTCCAGGTATGCCGCTGATGATATTGGAGATCGGCACGCGCTCCATAGGAGTTGATATCGCTTATGAGCACCCTGCGGATATGGCCGACTTCGCGGCCTTCAGGGCTCCTCATTCTCGCACCGAGGCGAAGGAATATCGGCGTGTCCACACAGTCGCGGATGGTGATGTTGCTGATGACCACATCCTGAAGGTCGCCGCCATCCACAGACTCGAGCAGTATGCCGCCGCAATAGTCGAGGGTGCATCCTGTGACCGAGATGTTCTTGAAACCGGCGCTGCTTTCGGTGCCGAACTTGATGCGGCCGCTGTGCTTGTGGTGTGACTCGCAGTCGTACTCCGCCACTTCGCCCCTGGTGCCGTCAAGCATGGTGCCCATGGCGTAGCCACTGACATTGCAGCCGGTGATGGACACATTTTCGGTATCGATATAGCGTCCGAGGGCATAGCTGGACTTTAGGCAGATGCCGTCGTCGTGGGCAGAATTGATCATGCATCCTGTGATGGTCACATTGAAGCAGCCGTCGATATCGAAACCGTCGTTGTCGGTATCTACCTTCACATTGGTGACGGCAAGATTGATGAGTCCCGTCGCCAGAAGGCCGAAGTGGCCGCAGCGGTAGAGCGTGACATCGCGGAGCACGACATTGCGGCACTCGCGCAATGCAATCAGCTTGTTGGCGCCTCCCGGATTCTCGCTGTACTCATGCACTCGCACAAGGCCCTCACCGTCTATCATGCCGAGGCCGGTGATCGAGAAATCCTCGATGCCGTCTCCCCAGATGAGAGAGTTGTGGAAGTGGCTGTGTCCGAAATCCTGATACTTGTCATAAGGATTGTCCTCAGGCACGTCATAAGAGCCCTTGCCCGGGGCCGCCGCCACGATGCAGGCTCCCTTTTCAAGATGGAGGTCCACATGGCTGGCCAGCCTGATACTGTAGCAGAGATATCTACCTGCAGGGACATAGACGGTTCCTCCGCCATCTGCTGCAGCAGCCTGTATGGCCGCGTTTACGGCATCGGAAGAGATCGTCTTTCCGTCACCGACCGCGCCGAAGGCGGTAATGTCGTATGTCTTTGACTGGGCAGATACGGACAAGGCAAGTGCCGCCGTGAGCAGCATGAGAATCTTTTTCATCGGTCAAACATTTTACAGAATGTAAATATACCGTTTTTTTGCCATTCGCTGAGAATTTGCCTAATTTCGGCCCCCAAAACTCCAGGACACCACAAAAATCAGCAAGCCATGCCGTACACAGGTGAAATATTGTCTCTGATAGTCGCTGTCTCATGGACGGCGACAGCGCTTTTCGCCGATGTGGCAAGCCACAGGATAGGAGCGCTCACCCTCAATCTGATCAGGATGCTGCTTTCACTTCTGATGCTGGCCGTCCTGCTGTGGATATGCACAGGCACACCATACCCTGCGTATGCAGATGGGAGGACATGGATGTGGCTGGCCCTGTCCGGATTTGTCGGATATGTCTTCGGAGATTTCTGCCTTTTCAACTCATATGTCATATTCGGCTCGAGATTCGGGCAGCTGTTCATGACTCTGGCACCGCCGATCGCGGGGATTGCCGGATGGCTGATGCTCGGAGAGAGTATGAGCTGGCATTCGTGGCTCGCCATGATGGTGACACTCGCCGGTATCGGCATATCCATCCTGGCTAAAGGGGACGGAGGGCACAGGCTTGAGCTGAAACTGCCTCTGAAGGGCATTCTCTACGGTATCGGCGCCGGCCTGGGACAGGGCGTGGGTCTGGTGCTCAGCAAGGTAGGCCTGGAACACTACTCACTGGCCATACCATCAGATGCCCCGTCCGCAATGGGTTTCATGATGCCGTTTGCGGGGACATTCATCAGAGCCGTTGCCGGACTTCTGGGATTTCTGGTGCTGTTCATGATGAAGAACTCATCCGACGACCTGCGCACAGCACTGAGCGACAGGAAAGCCATGACATTCGCGACACTCACCACCATCTTCGGGCCTTTCATCGGAGTATCCCTCTCTCTGATGGCTGTGCAGTACGCAAATGCAGGAATCGCATCCACCCTGATGGCGCTGACCCCTGTACTCATCATCATCCCGTACTCTCTGCTGTATCACCAGAAGATCAGCGCCAGAGAGCTCGTGGGCACATTCGTGACCGTGACCGGTGTCGCTCTGTTCTTCCTGCTCTGACAGCGGTCCGGGATGCTGTGATTCTCCGATATGACGGATGGAACCTATGAGATCTTCTCAAAAAGAGCCAGGGTGGTCTTTCCGTCCTTGCTGACGAAGAGAGTGTTGGAGTAGCTGTGCTTGTTTGCGGCGAAGACCACTTCATTGTCTCCATTGTTCCTGATTTCTTCTTCGAGTTTCTTGATGAGCTCTGATGTTTTCATGTTATCGCGGTATGATCGGTTATTGTTCTGTGTCGGCCTATATCGGCTCTCAACAAATCTAACAATAAATCCCGACAGGAAAAACAGCGGAACACTGTTTATGATAAAAAAGCCGTACCTTTACGCAAACTGTTACGCAATATGAGATCAGCTATTTACGGCGCAGGTTCTCTCGGAACCATACTCGGCGCATTCATCACGAAGAACGGTGGTCAGATAGACCTCATCAACCACAACCGGGCCCATGTGGAGGCTCTCCGCACAAAGGGAGCGACCGTTACCGGCACGCTCGACTTCGTCCAGGCGGTCAATGCCTATACGGAAGAAGAAATGAGCGGCACCTACGACATCATATTCCTCATGACAAAGCAGCTGAACAACGAGGAAGTCGTCGGCATGCTCAAGAACTATCTGGCGGATGACGGCGTCATCGTGACTCTGCAGAACGGCATTCCCGAGCTCAGAATCGGCGAGATTGTCGGTGAAGACCGTGTCCTCGGCTGCACTGTGGCCTGGGGTGCGACCATGAAGGGACCGGGTGTCTGCGAGCTCACCAGCTCTCCGGACAGCCTGACCTTCTCACTCGGCTCCCTTTCCGGCAGGCCTAACCGCCACATGTCTGAAGTCAAGGCTCTGCTCGAGCTCATGGGTCCTGTAGAGATCGACTCCAATTTCATAGGCACCAGATGGAGCAAGCTGCTGATCAACTCTGCATTCTCAGGCATGAGCGCGGTATGCGGCTGCACATTCGGAGAAGCGGCTGCCGACAAGGGATCGAGAAAGATAGTACAGGCGCTCATAAAGGAGTGCATAGATATCTGCGCCAAGGGCGGTATCAGGATAGAACCTATTCAGGGCAAGGACGTGGTCAAGCTGCTGGACTACTCGAACCCTGTCAAGAAAGCCATTTCATTTTTCATCATACCGATAGCCATCAAGAAGCACGCCCTTCTCAAGGCAAGCATGCTTCAGGACCTGGAGAAAGGCAAGAAGACCGAGGTCGATGCCATCAACGGCGTCGTGTCCGCATACGGACGCAAGGTGGGATTCCCTACACCGATGAACGACAAGGTCGTGGAAATCATACACCGTATCGAGGCCGGAGAACTCAAGCCTTCATCTGACAACATCCGACTGTTCGCCGAAGCTTAGGAATGGACTGGGATCTGGTGGACATATCTGCCGGGACACTTCCCGCAGCCGGGATCGCAGCTGAAGTCGATGAAAGGCTGGCCCGGAGCTCATGTCTCGTCATCACAGCACCTCCAGGTGCCGGAAAATCCACTCTCCTCCCTCTCACCATACTGAGAGGACTCGGAGGCAGCGGAAAAATACTCATGCTGGAGCCGAGGCGTCTTGCCGCAAGGCAGATTGCCGAGCGAATGTCAGCCATGATCGGAGAGCCTGTGGGCAGGACGGTGGGCTACCGCGTACGGTTCGAGACAAGGGTATCCAGCCAGACAAGGATAGAAGTCCTGACTGAAGGCATACTCACCCGGATGCTTATCGCAGACCCTGCCCTGGAGGGTGTAGATGCCGTGGTTTTCGACGAATTCCATGAAAGAAGCCTGGCAAGCGACGAGGCTCTTGCGCTTACACGGCAGTGCCAGGCTCTGCTGAGGGACGACCTCAAGATAGTCGTGATGTCAGCCACGATAGATGCAGAAGCGGTCTGCAGCGCACTGGGCGCCGATCTGGTGACGTGCGAAGGCAGGATGTTCCCCGTAGAGGTCATACACAGCGGAAGCGATACTGACGCTCGTTCGTGCGCGGAAGACGTGGCACGCATGGCAGCTGTGGCGCACCGCGAACGGAAGGGCGACATACTTGCGTTTCTTCCCGGCGAAGGCGAGATACGGCGCTGCATGGAAATCATAGGAGACGCGCTCGGACAGACACGGGTACTGCCGCTCTATGGACAGCTGTCCGCAGAAGAGCAGAAGCTCGCGATCGCCCCCAGCCGTCCCGGCGAGAGAAAGGTAGTGCTCGCCACTCCGGTGGCAGAGACATCCATCACCATCGAAGGGGTTGAGACTGTGATAGACTCAGGCCTGTGCCGCCGCAATGTCTTCGATGCCCGCAACGGTCTCAGCCGTCTGGAAACCGTGCGGATCAGCATGGATATGGCCGACCAGAGATCGGGACGCGCCGGGCGTGTGGCTCCCGGAACATGCTACAGACTCTGGGGCAGAGGCACTGAAGCCCGGATGGCGGCATGCAGGACACCTGAGATAGCCGAGGCGGATCTGACGCCGCTGATGCTCGACATCGCGGCATGGGGCGAAAAGGATGTGGACTCTCTGCCATGGATCACTCCCCCTCCTGCATTCAGGGTGTCGCAGGGACGCAGACTCCTTTTCCAGCTCGGAGCGACAGACGCACAGGGCAGCATCACCGGCACAGGAAGGAAGATGGCGTCCATGCCTTGCCACCCGCGCATCTCGAGAATGCTGTGCACTGCGGAATCGGACTCCATGAAGGCGCTTGCCTGTGACATTGCGGCGCTGCTGGAAGAAAAAGATCCGATGCCGGACGGCGGTGCAGACATCAGGACCAGGATAGAGACACTCCGCTCGCATGGCGGCAGCCGCGGATGGTCGAGGATAGCAAAGATAGCACGACAGTACCGGAGCATGCTGCATGTGTCAGAGGGCGCATCCGGAGAGGAGTCCCTTGCGGCGGGAACGCTGATTGCGGCGGCATATCCGGAGAGGATAGGCAAGTCTGTACGGGACGGAGAGTTCATGCTGGCGTCAGGCGATCTTGCCGAGGTGGAAAGGACTGACGAACTCGCAGGGCACGAATGGATAGCTGCGGCGAGCCTCAATGCCAGAGCCGGAGGAGTCGGGAAGATATTTCTCGGAGCGCCGGTGGACATCAGAGACCTCCAGCACATGGTCACGACCCGCGACAACATCTCCTGGGATGCGCGCAAGGGCTGTGTCACCGCACAGCGTGAGTCGAGGATCGGCGGGCTGACGGTGAGTGCAAGCCCCATCCACTCGGAGGTACGCGGGCAGATGGTGGCGGCGATATGCGAAGCGGCCCGCAAGGACGGAACCGCCATGCTGGACTTCAGCGATGCCGTTCTGAATCTTCAGCGCAGGGTGGCGGCAGTGGCGTCATGGCATCCCGAACTCGAGCTTCCCGACCTGAGCACGGAGTCCGTGCTCTCATCAGCTCCGCAATGGCTACCCCTGTACGTCGGCAGGGCCACCACTGTCACCGAGCTGAAAAAAATCGATCTTGTCCAGGCGTTGTGGGGGCTGCTCAGCTACAGCCAGCAGATGGAAGTCGAGCGCCTTGCGCCGTCGCATATCGAGGTTCCGACCGGAAGCCGTATCAGGATAGAATACAGGATCGGAGCAGAGGCTCCCGTGCTCAGGGTACGCCTCCAGGAATGCTTCGGACTCCTGGACACACCGAAAGTCGACGGCGGCAAGAGACCGGTGCTCATGGAGCTTCTTTCCCCCGGCTTCAAGCCTGTCCAGCTCACAAGCGACCTGCGGAGTTTCTGGGAAGGGACTTACTTCGAAGTACGCAGGGAACTCAGGCGCAGATACCCGAAGCACTCATGGCCGGACAACCCTCTCGAGGCAGAAGCCGTGCGCGGTGTGAAGCGCAAGATATAGCTCTCAGGGCAGCCAAATCCATGTCCATTCGCCACAGAATCGGACATTCCGCCACAAAACACCGCAATGTGGCGGAATCTGGGGTGAATTTTTCCTTTTAGTGAAGAGCCGATGTTACTTTTGCTGCTGTAAGCAGCATTTTACGTTTTTTCACTAAAACCATAAGCAATGAATTTTTCAAATCAGAAAGTCCTCATCACCGGAGGCGCATCCGGTATCGGACGGATTATGGGTGAGATGGCCCTCCGAAAAGGCGCTTCAGTACTCATCATCTGGGACATCAACGAAGCCAACATCGACGACACCGTCAAGGCTCATTCGAACTACGGCAAAGTCAAGGGATATAAGGTCGATGTATCTGACAGCAGCTGTGTCTTCGACACATATGCAAAGATCAAGGAAGAGATCGGAGACGTGGACATCCTCATCCAGTGCGCAGGCATCGTGACAAGCAACAAGTCATTCGACAAGAATACCATCAGCGAGATGGACCGCACCATGAAGATCAACAGCATCGCTCCGATGTATGTGGCAAGCGCCATGCTCAGCGACATGATCGCACGCGACCACGGCCATATCTGCACCATTGCGTCTGCAGCCGGCACTCTCTCCGGACCTTACATGAGCATCTACACAGCCAGCAAATGGGCTGCAATCGGCTGGTCCGACTCTGTACGCATCGAGCTCTACAGGGCAAAGAGCAAAGTGCGTGTCACAACTGTGGCCCCATATTATATCAACACCGGCATGTTCGACGGAGTTTCATCCAAGATCTTCCCTATCCTGGACCCTGTCAAGACATCCAAGAAGATCATCAGGGCGATAGAGAAGAATAAAGACTTTGCAGGCATCCCGTTCCCGTTCCACTTCATCCGCCTGTGCCAGGGACTTCTTCCTGTCAAGTTCTTCGACTGGTTCTTCGGTGATGTCTTTGGCATATATCATGCAATGGACCACTTCACCGGTAGAAAGTAAGGTATGGAAAACACATCAAACGGAAGAATCGACGCAGTTCTCCAGAAGCAGAAGGAGTATTTTGCCACTGGAGAAACCCGCAGCATAAGCTTCAGGAAAGAGCAGCTGAGGAAATTCCTTGCCGCTCTTGAGAAATACGAGGACAAGATAGCCAAGGCCCTCTGGAACGACCTCCACAAGTCTTACGAAGAGGCCTACCTCACAGAGATCGCCCTGGTCAAGGGCGAGATCAGGTCACATCTCAGGCATGTCTCTAAATGGGCGCGCAAGACCCGCAGGCCTACTCCTCTGACCATGTTCCCGTCTGCGAGCTACATAGTCAAGGAACCCCTCGGCACCGCTCTTATCGTATCTCCATGGAACTATCCGGTACAGCTTCTCCTCAATCCCCTCGTGGGAGCGATATCTGCAGGATGTACAGCCATCCTCAAGCCGTCGCCGTATGTGCCTGAGGTATCACTTGCGGTGCAGGAAATGATAGAGGACGCCTTCGATGAGAAATACATCGCTGTCGTTCAGGGCAACCGTGATGTGAACTCCTATCTCTTCAGGCAGAAATTCGACATCATATTCTTCACCGGAAGCCCGGCGCTCGCGCGCAAGGTCATGGCTGCGGCATCCGAGAATCTCGTACCGCTCGTGCTTGAGCTCGGAGGCAAGAGCCCATGCATCATCGACAGGAACGCAGACATCAGGCTCGCCGCCAAGCGTGTGGCATGGGGAAAGACTCTCAACAGCGGACAGACATGCATCGCCCCTGACTACATTCTCATCCACGAGGATGTCAAAGCCAGATTCATCGAGGAGTTCGGCGCCGCAATGAAAGATCTCCACGGAGAGGACATCCATGAGGACAGGCACTATGTGCGCATGGTCAGCGACAAGGCATTCGACCGCGTGGCCGGTTATCTCGGCTGCGGAGACGTCGTGTACGGAGGCAAGACCATACGGGAAGAAAGATACATCGAGCCTACCCTGCTCGACAATGTCTCGCCGGACAGCCCTGTGATGACGGAAGAGATATTCGGACCAGTATTCCCTCTGATCACCATCAAGGGAGAGGACTTCTCAGGTCAGGTCGCAGACTTCATCAACGGCAGGGAGAAACCTCTGGCATTCTACTATTTCGGAGACAAGAAGGCAGGATGGGATCTCATCGGCCGCACCAGCTCAGGTGGCGGCTGCATCAATGACACCATCATGCATATAGTCAACGACAACATCCCGTTCGGCGGAGTGGGCAATTCGGGCATGGGACACTACCACAACAAACTGAGTTTCGATGCATTCACACACGAACGCTCGATGGTGGTGAACCCGACCTGGATAGACCTCCCGTTCAGGTACATGCCATACAAGTTCTTCAAGATAGACAAATGGCTCATGTAGGGCTGCCTCAGAGCAGCTCCAGAAGCTGAAATATCAGGAAACCGAGATAATTGCCGAGTGCGTAGCCCACAACTCCGATACTGAGTCCGGGCACAAGCACCCGGCGATTTTTCATTGCGGCGGACATCATGGGAACGAATGGCGGCGAGCATATGAAGCTCACCGAGCTGATGGTGACCGTATCGGCATCGACACGAAGCAGCTTCGCAAGGAGCAGATCGACAAAAAGGGATCCGAACACGACAAATGTGAGGTACCCGAGCGTACCGAGGCTGCTGCCCACCTCGAACCTGCTCAGATCCGCCATTGAAGCCACTACAGCGGAAAAGACATAGATGAAATACATACCCGTCTCGTCAGAATAGCGCCTGGCGCGCACTGCAGGCACGAAGGATGCTGCTGTTCCGAGTGTGGTGAGCGAAAGGATGAGCACGGTCATGAACCATCCCTCCGGTGCGATGGCGCCGAGTCCTGCTGAAACGGCGATGATGAGCACTGTCACTCCCAGAAGGAAAGCCACATCTTTCAGTCCAGCACGGGTGAAAATGCCCTTCGCGGCATCGTCATGAGGCATGTTTTCTGCCGCAAAGGGTTCGTCCTGTGAGGAAGCGGTCTCATTGGGGAGCCACTTGCGGATGAGGCGTATGCCGAATGTCATCAGTGCCGTGAGATACAGGAAGCTGATGATCATGTCACAGGAGTTGAGCAGGATGAATGTCCCCTCATCCACTCCCAGAATGGTCTTGAGGGCGGCAAGGTTCATGGTGCCGCCGCTGTATACTCCAGTAAGCATTCCTCCTATCTTCGATGCCTCAGGCACACTGCTCCTGAAAATGAGGAAGCCTCCGACTGTTGCAGCGCAGACAGCGGCCACGGCAGTGACCAGAGCCAGTACCTGCGAACGCGTCTCGCCCCTGTGGAAACGGCATCCGAAAAGCAGAAGGGGTATGCTCAGGGGCACCATGGCACTGCTGAGCAGGTCCTGAACCTTTTCAAGGCCGTCGAAATGGACTATGTTGCCGAAGATGATGCCTGCAATATACAGAGTCAGCACGGGTCCGAGCTTGGCGAGCCATGTGAACCTCCTGCAGAGCGCGAGGACTGCAAACGGCACTCCGAGGAAAAACAGGACCGAGAGTATGAGCATGAGAATATTCATCGCCGTCCGGGTCTATATCGACTTGAGTTCACCTGTCACGGAATCCATGATGTATCCCGCCACGTTCACGTCCTTGGGCATGAGCGGGTGGTTGCGGACAAGATCCACAGTCTCGAGGATGGCGGTTTCTGTATCATCGAAGCCGTGGAGCCATGAGTCGAGATCGATTCCGCAATGACGCATGAGGCTGATATGCTCATCGTCCACTCCCCTTTCCTTCATCAGGTGAAGCATCTCCTGTGAGTCCATTCCCTGAACTCCGCAGCCGGTATGTCCTATGACCATCACTTCGTTGACACCCAGCTCATATATGGCGACCAGCAGACTTCTGACTGTGCTGTCAAAGGGATTGGTGATCACCGCACCGGCATTCTTGATCATCTTGACATCGCCGTTCCTGATGCCCAGGGCCGCCGGAAGCAGAGTCAGCAGCCTGGTATCCATGCAGGTCACGATTGCGATCTTTTTGTCTGGGTACTTGCTGGTCTGATGATGGAGATATTCCTTGTTTCTTACGAATTCTCTGTTGAATTCGAGCATATTCTCGATCTGTCCCATATGATTTCCATTCAATCTGTTCACAAATTTAATCAAAATGTGTATTTTTGAAATCATTGAAGATTATAGAGTTTATAATATCAATACCAGCTATGAAGAGAAATCTTATCATCTCAGCACTCTGTCTGCTCGCAGTCGTTTCCTGCAAGCAGACAGTGCCGGCATCTGTTCCGGCAACAATTGAAGACGGAGTCATCGTTCTTGAGACCCCGGCACGCGAACCTGGCCAGACCAGCGCCCTTGGACTTACCTGCGATCCTATCGAGACCGTCCGCGTCGGCTTTGTAGGTGTAGGCGGACGAGGCAGCAGCGCGGTACGCCGCTATACCTTCCTCGACGGAGTGGAGATCAAGGCCATCTGCGATCTCGAGCAGTCAAAGGTAGACAAGAATATCGCCACATGCACAGACAAGGGACTTCCTGCACCGGCTGCCTATGTCGGAGAGGATTCTTACAAGCAGCTCTGTGAAAGAGATGACATCGATCTCGTATATATCTGCACAGACTGGCTCAGCCATGTACCGGTAGCTGTGTATGCAATGGAGCACGGCAAGCATGTCGCAATCGAGGTTCCTGCAGCCACCACCATCGACGAATGCTGGCAGCTCGTCAACACTTCCGAGAAGACCCGCAGGCACTGCATGATGCTCGAGAACTGCTGCTACGACTTCTTTGAGATGGCATCCCTCGGTATGGCCAAGGCCGGTCTCTTCGGCGAGGTCTATCACGTGGAAGGAGCCTACATACACCACCTTTCAGACGGTTGGGACAGCAGCGAGTGCTGGCGTCTCGACTTCAACATGGCAAACCGTGGAGACAACTATCCTACTCACGGCCTCGGCCCTATCTGCCAGGTACTTGACATCCACAGAGGTGACAGGATGGACTATCTCATCGCCATGGACACCCCTTCATACAACGGAAAGGTTGCTGCAAAGAGATTCAGAAACTCAGACGAGTGCCTTGACGGAGACCACACCATCAGCCTCATCAAGACTGAGAAGCAGAAAGTCATCGAAGTTCAGCACAACGTATATGCATATCGTCCATACAGCCGCATGTATCAGCTTACCGGCGACAGGGGCTTTGCCAACAAGTACCCTTGCGAGCAGATTTCCATCAAGGAGTTCAACGGCCACGATGCTGTCAGCGCGGCTATCGGCGACTCTCTCAAGGCAACTTACCTCCCGGCTTTCGTAAATGAAATCCAGGATAAGGCAAGAGAGGTCGGCGGACACGGCGGAATGGACTACATCATGGACTACAGACTTATCTATTGTCTCCACAACGGTCTCCCACTCGATGAGGATGTATATGACGCAGCAGAGTGGAGCTGCATCTGCGAGCTCAGCCGCATATCTCTCGACAACGGTTCCATGCCTGTAAAGGTTCCTGATTTCACACGTGGTGACTGGAACAAGACCCAGGGATTCAACTACGCTCTCGCGAAGTAATCAGCTCTACAGAAGTCAGACTGAAAAAGTATAGACGACTTGACCAGTCTGACGGCAGATCGATCATTATAACGGGATCGGACAAACGTCCGGTCCCGTTCTTTATACCCTCAGGCAGTCACACAGCCAATCAGCAGAGCCCCCAGCCCATCTGGAAATGCCGGCTCGGCTCGTGTCGCCCCTGCCAGCATATACAGCTCTGATCGGGCCGATGCGCTATGGTTTACAAACGGCCTAGTCTTGGGCAAGGTCGCTATCTGGTGGGCATAATGAAAAAGAGCTGCCGTCTCGGATGGACAGCAGCTCTTTCGATGTTCATATGTCAGGCGAGCCGGAATGGCATCGCTTTGAATTTGATTTTCGATGCTTGGAAATGGTTACTCTGTGACGGCACGGACCGGGTAGCCCAAGAAGCGATCGCTTGTTGACATGCTATTAGTATGCATTATATATGCCTCTTCATCATAACCGTACATGACAGAGCTTGCTAAGGTAGAAGACCAATAGTAGAGATCACCATCAGGGATTAATTTCGAACCGGTGAAATAACCTGCACCGCGCAGAAATATTCTTTTATCTGTAAAGCCAGTTTTTTTTGATTGAACATAATATCCTGTTTCAGTCCTTGTCCACTCACAATTTGTCGGGTCAAGGAGCTCTTCCCACTCCGCCTTGGTAGGCATACGCCAACTGCCACCCCAATTTACTGCCGCAGCATCATCTTTCATCTCAAGAACCGTCTTGTTGTCAACAGTGCCATATTCTGGATCTTTACAGTATTTTGTAAAAGTATCAAAACTTCCTTTGCAATATTTGTAGCTGCTCCAGGCGTAATCCGACTTCTGAACAGTTTCTCCCCATGCAAAGTAATAACCGCTCTCTACTGAATCGTTCGCGCCGATATTCATAGTAGCCCATTTCACAGACAGACCGAGGTCAACTGCCCTAGGGTCAGAGAACTTGCTGAACGGAATCTTGATGGCGTTGAGCTTGTAACCGGTGGCGTCAAGGGACTTGCCGCTGACCGAGTAGACAAGCTTCTCGCCGGTGCCGGTATTGAAGAGGGTGAAGTTGAAGTCCGTATCGGTGCCGTTGCAGAAATACATGAATGCCCTGCCGTCAGCGTTGGCCACTGAAAGGGCATAGTTTCCTGCTGCACTTCCGGTATTTACCATGACCCTTGCCACCGGGCTGTTGCTGATGAGATTAAAAGAGCTCGGTGTCCTGAACTTGTCGCAGCTCAGAACCCATTCATCACCGGCAGCGAGACCGGAGATAACGACCTGAACGTTGGCGCCTCTGAAGAGCCAGTCGGTGAGGTTTGAGGTAAGTATGTCTGATGCAAATGAGTAGTCTGTCCTGTCCACATAAGAGATAAGCGGCATCCTGGCCGGCCTGTTGGCTCCATCTATCACACTGCTGAATCTTGGAGCACTGAACCTGCAGCTACCTTCCTCGCCCGCATAGCTGAAATCGGAAAGTCCGCCAGCGACATACATTGCCGTAAGAGTGCCGCTTGCCGCAGGCA
>JAGHSA010000049.1 GCA_018066125.1 Candidatus Cryptobacteroides onthequi
ACCTCAGGGGAACAGGTATGAACCAGCAGTACGACATGTCTGTCAGCGGACAGTCCGGCAAGATCAACTACTATCTCTCCGGCCAGTTCCAGAAGGAAGACGGCCTCCAGCTTGACTGGTGGCGCTATATGTCCACTCTCGCAAAGGTGGAGTATGCCATCACCCCTAAGCTCAAGATCGGAACACGCTTCTCGATGGGCAAGTCCAACAACAACTCCGACACTGTCGGTTGGAGGACAATGATGCGTTCAGTGCCATTCATGACCGTGCGTGAGCCTGACGGCTCATTCACCCCGGTTCCAGAGACCGCCAACTCCAACGCCATAGACAACTATGCGGCAGAGCTTGACCGCAATAAGAATCAGCGCAGAGGCAGTCTTTCTTCCAGGGCTCAGGCATATGTGGACTGGGACATCGTTCCGGGACTTACTTTCAATGTGACCGGAATGGCCAATATGGGCACTTCATACAGCAACCTCTACACTGCAGCAAACACTACCAGAGTGGCCAAGGTCGCTGATTCATATTCACTCCAGACCAATTATTCGGAGTCTTACCGTTACTTTGCAACTCTGACCTATGACAAGACATTTGCGAAGTACCACAATATAAATGTGATGGCCGGCTATGAGGCTGCATGGGCGATGACTTCATTCACAAAGGAAGTCGGCTCGGCTTCCAAGGTCAATGACCCGCTGTCCCTGAGCATGGTTACCACCAAGGCCAACTCAGCGACAGGTAAGCTCGAATATGTGGGACGCGCAATCTCCCAGTTCGCACGTCTCAACTACTCATTCAAGGACAGATATCTCCTTACTGCAAACATACGTCGTGACGGTTCCACCAAGTTCGGTTCAAACAACCGTTTCGGTATCTTCCCTTCAGTTTCTGCAGGATGGAAACTCTCAGAGGAACCTTGGTTCAAGGACCTGGGTGCTGACTGGATCTCAATGATCAAACCACGCGTCAGCTATGGTGCCCTCGGCAATACAGATGCTCTCCAGGAGTATGCATATCAGCCTGCATATTCAAGCCCTAGCGCAAGCGCTGGTGACTGGTGGGCTCCGGTGACAGTTTATATCCAGAACTCTTTCAATGGCTCAGACAACGGCGCCTCTACCGGATATTCTGTCACGAAGGTTACAAACAAGGACCTCAAGTGGGAGACCATCAAGACTCTTGATGCGGGTATCGACCTCGCTTTCTTCCAGAACAGACTCGAGGCATCATTCGACTGGTATGACCGCTCTACATCCGGCATGCTTTACAAGATCAATCTCCCTTCCACATCAGGTGTCAGCGGTACAATGCCTGTAAACCTCGGTTCCATCTCCAACAAGGGTCTTGAGTTCGCCATCTCGTGGAGAGACAGGATCGGAGATCTCAACTACTCGGTAAGCGGTAACATCTCCCACAATGAGACAAGGATGATCGATATCGGCAGCACAGAGGCATCTATTTCTGCAGGTTCCCTCAACCTCACCAACAATGCTTCATCCCTGACCACTGGCAAGGGTACGCACTATACTGTCAATGACGCGATCCTCGGACGCATCTACGGCTTCAGGACTGACGGCATCATCCAGACTCAGGGCGAAATAGACGCGCTCAACGCGAATGCCGTTGCCAAGGGCTTCAGCCACTATCAGACTGCAAAGACAGGTGTCGGTGACCTCAAGTATGTCGATGTCAACGGTGACGGCCACATCGATTCGGAGGATGCCGACTTCATCGGCAATCCTTGGCCGAAGATCCAGTATGGCGCCAACATCTCTCTCGAGTGGAGAGGCATCGACTTCAGCGCCGATTTCGTGGGTCTTGCAAAGCGTGACGTGGTGAACTGCATGAAGCCTTTCGAGTATCTCTTCCAGACAGATTACCAGACAACCACATCTATCTATAAGACATCGTTCACCAACGGCAACGGTCTGACAGAATATCCGAGGATTTACGACAAGGACGCCAACGGCGCCATTGCACGTGACCCGAACGGCAACTATCAGCTCATGTCGGATTTCATGATCGAGGACGGCTCATTCATGAAGATCAAGAACATCACTCTTGGTTACACACTTCCTCGCAGCCTTACCAGCAGGGCCGGCCTTGAGAAGGTACGTGTATACTTCAACGGCAACAATCTCTTCACATTCACCAAATTCTCTGGCCTTGACCCAGAGTTCTCCGGCGGCGTGACCGATTTCGGAAGCTATGCTGCAGGTGTTCCTATGACCAAGCTCTACACCTTCGGTGTCGATCTCGCATTCGGTGGCCGAAGAGTTGTTTCGGCAGCCGACAGCAAGTCTGCCGACGCCAATGCCGCCCTTGCAGCGGCTCTCGCGGCTGCCAACGCTGCAAAGGAAAAGCTCGCTGCGGAAAATGACGAACTCAGAAAGGCTCTTGAGGCAGCGAATGCTGCAAAGGAGGACTGCGAGGCGTCAAAGCCTATGAACATGGCCCAGAGAAGGGCGGCGGCCTATCTCGTTGAGGATATCTTCTTCGATCTGAACAAGTCCGTGATCAATCCTGCCCAGAGGGAAAAGGTCGAGGCGCTCAAGAAGGCTCTGAAGGACCATCCTGAGATGATTGTCAGCATCACGGGATATGCCGACAGGGATACAGGTACCGATGCGCGCAACCTCCAGCTCACCAAGGAGCGTGCCGAGGCCGTGGCTTCGGCCCTCAGGGCTGCGGGAATAGCGTCGAGCCGTATCATTGTAGAGTACTTCGGCACAGAGAAGGATTCGTCTTTCACCCCAGAGTCAAATCGTGTAGCTGTCTGCATTGTAAGTAAATAATTAAAGGCCATACGATCATGAAAAATATAAAGAACACTTTCAGAACTGTTTCAGCGTTTGTCGCTGCAACTGCAATCATGGCTGGCATCACTGGATGTAATGAGGACAAGTTCCTTTCCATTTCCAGCCCGGATGAGATTTCCGTAGCGGATTTCCCGACTACGCTTGATCATGCATCATCGCTTCTGACTTCGGCCTATGGCCAGATTCACCATTGGAACTTCTATGGGTCATGCTTCGGCGGATATATCATGTATCCTCTCGAGTATGATGTCGACTTCGCGTGGAGAGACTCGGAGGAGTGGTGCGGCGTCACCGCCGGCACAAATGAGGGCCCACACGACCGTGTCACCATCAGCTGGCCGACCATCAACCAGGCCATTCACTATGCAAACGTGGCCATCGAAGGCATAAGGTCATACATGGAAATCGCTCCGGAAGGGGAGAAGGCCACTCTCAGGAACTATCTCGGCGAGGCTCTCTTCCTCCGTGGATTCTTCTGGTTCCAGCTCCAGATGATTTATGGCGGCGTGGGTCTTCAGGATGCCGGTATCCCTATCCTGTGGCACTCTGCGGACTCCTATACCGATGCGCTCGTGTCGCGCAGTTCAGTCGAGGACAGCTACAAGGCCATCATCGCCACTCTCGAGGAGGCGCTTCCATATCTGGAGGGGCAGACCAGCAAGTACCGTGTGGACAAGTGGGCTGCGATGGGATTCCTCGCGAAAACCTATTTCTTCCTCGGTGACAATGTCAACGCGAAGAAATACTGCGAGCAGATCATCAATGCAAGCGGCAAGAGGCTTGTTTCATACGGGCATCTCCGCAACATGTTCGTGAGCTATCCAGACAACGACGGCGTGTGGGAGCATCCGTCAGAGTCCCTATTCGAAATCGAGAACACCATGGGCACCTCTGCGTACAAGTACAATGCAACCTACAAGCCGGGTTCGGAGTTCTCGAGATGGGATACCCACTGCTCACTCTCCGCTGCCGGCAAGCGTACATCCATGGATAATGCCAACCTTATCATCCATGACCGCAATCTCGCCCGCTTCGGATATACCCTCGGTGCACCAGGAAACTACATCCATGCTGCTGCAGAGCTGCCGAAAGACGGCTATATCCCGTTCAATGCATCATCATATCCGGGATACTATCTTGAATATAGCAACTATATCAAGAAGGAAGAGGACATGAAGACCCGTGCACTTGCAGGTAATGCTGATGCAGCTGCGGATCCGGACCCTCGCTTCTTCGTGAGCGTCCTTGTCCCATTCATCGATTCATGTAAGTTTACAGGCGGTGCCGCTTGGGCTCCTATCTCTCAGAACATGCGCTCCCAGAGCGGAAGCAACCTCTGGTGGGAGACCGCGCGTACCGGTGACGACAGAAGCGTGGATTATGCGTTCTCGATCAGAAAGTACAAGTTCCTCGGCGGTGCACTCTCTTCAGACGGCATGAACTGCTCAGGAGAGAACATCTACGTGATGCGACTTCCGGAGATCTATCTCATCTATGCTCAGATCCTCAAGGATGAAGGCAACACTGCCACGGCTCTCGAGTATGTCAACAAGGTCCGTCGCCGTGCATACGGTCAGAACCCTGATGCAGCGTCGGCATATGATTACAAGTCACTTTCTGACCGCACCAAGACGGCTGATGACGCTGACCAGCTGGCCAATGATCCTCTCAGATATGAGCTCTGGGCCGAGACTTTCGCCGAGCAGGTATGGTGGGGCTACATCCGCCACTTCAAGATCGGTCCGGGCGAGGCGTCTTTCTATAAGAAGGTGCATGGCCCTGGCAACGCCGGTTTCACCAACTGCGTGTTCCCTGACAGGCACTATGTCCAGCCTATTCCAGTCTCGGAGCTTGAGAGGAATCCTAACATGAGTCAGGCTCCGGGTTACAACAACTAGTGCTGATTCACCTGAATTGTTTTATGGGGGAGGTCTTCTGGCCTTCCCTTTTTTTGTGCAAGATTTGTGAATGTTTCACCGGCAGTTTGAAAATGTGAGTATTATGATGTATATTTGCTCTTTGTAGTGGTGTATAACGCACCTATTGTTTGGTTAGAATACACTTTTTGTTTAATTAATTTCTTTTACGCTATGAGTAAAAAAATCATGCTGGCTGGATGCATTCTGGCGGCTCTCTTCTGCTCCATGCAGATGAATGCAGCTGTTTCAGTTTCTTCAGCTACTGCTACCGCTCAGCAGCCAGGTCGCGTGTCTGGTGTCGTTTCTGACAAGATGGGTCCCGTTGCGGGTGCTTCCATTCAGGTAAAGGGCACCAAGACTGGCGTTGCTACTGATCTTGACGGTAATTTCACTATCACTGGCGTCAACGTCGGTGATGTCCTCGTGATTTCTTATGTGGGTTATTCATCCCAGGAAATCAAGTACACAGGACAGCCTTCTATCTCTGTCGTATTTGATGACACCCTTGCACTCGAGGAGGTCGTAGTTGTCGCTTACGGTACTGCAAAGAAGTCTTCTTTCACCGGTTCTGCATCAGTAGTAAAGGCTGATCAGCTTGAGAAGACAGCCGGAGCGGGTTTCGTGGAGGCACTTCAGGGTATGAGTGCCGGTGTCATGGTCGTTAACAATGAAGGTGCTCCGGGTTCTGATTCCCGTATTCAGATCCGTGGTATCGCATCCATGTCAGGTAACACCCAGCCTCTCTACATCATCGATGGTATGCCATATGATGGAACACTCAACTCAATCAACCCTTCAGACATCGAGTCGATGACAGTCCTCAAGGATGCTGCAGCTTCTTCTCTTTATGGTAGCCGTGCAGCAAACGGAGTCGTTGTCATCACCACCAAGAAGGGTAAGGAGGGTAAGCCTGTCGTAAACTTCAAGGCCAGCTGGTCTACATCTGATATGGCTGTTCCATTCCCTACCAAGATCGATCCTTATCAGGAGCTTCTCTACTCTTGGACAGCTGCATTCAATGATTTCTATTATGTAGACGGCATGTCTATGAAGGACGCAGGTGACAAGGCTTCACTCCCTCAGTACGCTCTTCGTGACGTGAACCCTCGTACCAACTCTGCAGGACAGACTGTGTATGTGACTCCATTCAAGAACCTTTCTGACCCTACCAAGTATGTGCTTCATGACGGTCAGGGACATCCTTACACCAACCCTGAACTCCAGATGGTATGGGATGAGACCGATTGGAACAAGATTCTCTTCAAGCATAAGCTTCGTCAGGAGTATGGTGTCGACCTCAGCGGCGCTTCAGCAGACGGCAAGAGCCACTACTACGTATCTGCAGGCTTCCTTGATGACAACGGTTATTCAAACCACGACTACTACAAGCGTTATACTTTCCGTGCAAGTGCAGACTCTCAGGTAACTGATTGGCTCAAGCTCGGCGGCAGCGTGCAGTACTCTTACTCAAGAAGGACAGTGAAGGGTTACAACCGTTCTCTCATCTTCACCAACCGTCTCAACTCTCCTTACCTCCGCAATGAGGACAACACAGATTGGTACACTTCTGCTACCACAGGTTACCGCACATATGATTATGGTGAGAACTCTGCGAACTTCTTCGGAATTCATGTTCTCAGCAACGGTGACTACTGGAACAACCCTAACAGCGAGAGTTTCAACTCAAATGAGTACACTACTGTAAACTCTCAGTTCTTTGCAGAGGCAAAGCTTCCGTTCGACATCAACTTCCGTTCTGCTGTCAATCTTGATGATGACTCAGCCAATGGCTACAGCCACTCATCAGCAGTGAACGAGTGGGGTCAGGTAAAGCCTTACGGTTCTGCTATCATCGATGGCGGTGGTGATGCTTCACGCTCTGTCACCAAGACCATGTCTGTCACATGGAACAATGTCCTCCACTGGACAAAGATGCTTGGCAACCATTCTGTTGACCTCATGGCAGGTCAGGAGCTCTACAGCTTCAACCAGCAGTACAGCTACGCTTACGGTGCCGGTATCATGGCTATGAACCAGTTCGAGCTTGCAAATACCACAAGAGACTGGTCGACAAACTCAAACAAGACCAGGTATTCTCTTCTCTCATTCTTCGCAAAGGCTGATTACAACTATGACGGCAGATACTATGCTTCAGCATCTTTCCGTCGTGATGGTTCATCTCGTTTCTCTCCAGCTAACCGTTGGGGTAACTTCTGGTCAGTAGGTGCGTCATGGAGAATCTCTAAGGAAGAGTTCATGGAGAACGTCTCTTGGCTCAACAACCTTACACTCCGTGGCAGCTACGGTACCTCAGGTAATGACAAGCTCATCAGCCGTAACGCATCAAACGGTTCTATGGGAAGCGAGATCTTCTATGGATACCAGGAGTATTATCAGCCTAACAACTTCTACGGAGAGCCAGGTTATATCCCATCAACTATCGCTACACCTGATCTCCGTTGGGAGAAGAACAAGCAGCTCAATGTTGCTCTCGACTTCAGCACTCTCAGCAACCGTCTCGGCGGTACCATCGAGTGGTATACAAGAAATTCTGAGGACCTCCTCTACTACAAGGACCTCCCTCTCTCTGCTCAGGTAGGTGGCGCTACAGGTATCAACACCAACCTTGGTAATGTTGTAAACCGCGGCTTCGAGTTCACACTCAACGCAATTCCTGTACAGACCAGAGACTTCATGTGGAAGATTGATGCAAACATCTCTACACTCCACAATGAGGTAACCTATCTCCCAGGTGGTGCATACAACTATTCAAACCGTGTCGCCAACTATCGTCTTGAGGAAGGCAAGTCCCTCTTTGAGTTCTATATGACCAAGAACGCCGGTATCAACCCTGATACAGGTAACCTCATGTATTGGATGAAGGATGGTGACAAGTGGGTCAAGACTGAAGACTGGGGCGCAGCTTCATCAGCTGACAATTATCAGTGGTGCGGTTCTGCCATCCCTACTGCTTTCGGCTCTATCACCAACACATTCGCTTGGAAGGGATTTGACCTCTCTATGATGTGGTATGGCTCATTCGGCGCAAAACTCTACGACTATATGTGGTATGAGGGCGCTACCGGTCGTGTAGGTGTCGGCCTCAGCACCAATGCTTGGGGCAAGGTATGGACAGGTCCAGGCGACACTGCTGCTGAGTTCCCTAAGTGGTCACACTCTAACTCAGGTCAGACTCGTCGTGGTTCAGACTTCTTCCTTTTCAACAACGATTTCGCTCGTCTGAGAAACCTCATGTTCGGTTATACCGTTCCTAAGAAGGCAGTTCAGAAGGTCGGTCTCTCTAACCTTCGCGTTTACGTGAGCGGTGACAATCTCTGCACACTCGGTTCTGCAGCTAAGCGCAACACCGATCCTGAGACCGGTCTCCTCGGTAACAACTACAATGGTAACGCAGTTTCCGACAATGGTGTACAGAGCTCTAGAAGAGTATATCTGTTCGGTGTACAGCTCTCATTCTAAAAGAACACAGATATGAAAAAGATATTCAATTTCGTAAAGGTTTCAGCTCTTTTCCTTGCTCTCTGCTCTGCAGTTGCATGTGAGAACGAGCTTACAACAAGTGATCCTACCAAGATCAGCGGTGCAGACCTTCTCACAAATACAGCAGGTCTTCAGAAACTCCTCACTTCTGCATATCAGGATTTCATCATGGATGATGGCGCTGATCAGACAGGTTCTTCTTTCCAGGGATGTGTAGGCTTCGGTATGATTTTCGACTGCGCAGGCTCTGATATCTGCTGCTTCGAGAACTATGGTGGCTCTCCTGAAGAGATTTACAAGTTCTCTCAGAGCAGAACCCAGTCTTCAGGCGGTTCTTACAGAATGTGGAAGAAATGCTACAATATCATCAACCAGTGCAACAACATCCTTGACAATGTGGATGATGCCATGGGTTCTGACAGCGATAAGACTGCCATAAAGGGCCAGGCTCTTGCAATGCGTGGATGGAGCTACTTCTACCTCATCATGAACTACCAGCAGACCTACTCTGTCGCAAAGGCCAAGAGAGGTGCTATTCTCCGTCTCCATGCAGATGATCCGGCAAGCATGGGCTTCTCTACTGTTGAGGAGACTTATGTTCAGATCGTTTCCGACCTTACCTCGGCTAAGACAGCTCTCGCAAACTTCAACAGAGGTTCAGAACTCTGGATGGTTGACAAGACTGTCGTTTCAGGTATGCTCGCACGTGTATATCAGGTCATGGAGAACTGGTCAGAGTGCCTCAAGGAGGCTACAGCAGCCTTCAATGCATTCCCTACTCTCATGGGTAAGGATCAGTGGTACTGTGGTTTCGACACACTCTATGAGGATGGCTGCTCAGAGCTCATCTGGGGCTGTCCTTTTACAAATGTGAACAACATCAGCTCTAACACTCCTTTCAACTTCTGGTACAATTATGATCCTTCATATGGTGAGCAGCAGATGGCAGCAGCTGTCTACAACTTCCTCAATATGATGGTTACCCAGAGCTATGTAGACCTCTTTGCAAACGATCCTGATGACTATCGTGGATTCCAGAATGCAAAGGCTGGTATCGAGGACGCTGAGGAGCAGGCTGTTATGTTCTGGCACAGAAGTCATCCTGCAGTTTCTGACAAGTGGGCTTACAACAAGATCAAGTCTTATGGCAAGTATCATGATGCACAGACATCAAACGGTGCTACGGGTGCTTCTAACTATGATATCTCATTCCCTCTCATGCGTAGTTCAGAGATGCTTCTCATTATGGCTGAGGCTGCAGAGCATGTTTCACACAACGGCGCCCAGTATCTCAACAAACTCCGCGTGGCGCGTGGCGCAAAGGAAGTTTCTTCAGACATCCTTGAAGAAATCTACAGAGAGCGTCGTCGTGAGCTCCTCGGTGAGGGTATCACTGGCTCTTATGACCTCCTTCGTCTCAAGAAGGACCTCGTCAGAACTGTGGGTGATGGTGAGCACTTCTCATATGGTGTGACATATCTTGACAAGGGTGCAGGCAGCACCTATACCCTTCCGTCAAATGACTACCGTTTCATCTGCCAGATTCCAGAGCTTGAGATTGCAAACAATGATGAAGTTTCCAGCTCAGATCAGAATCCTTACAAGGGTCAGTAATCCTGTTGGGATATAATATCAAGGGCCGGTCCGAAGGATCGGCCTTTTTTTTATGTCTGAAAGTAGAAATCTATATCTCCGGAAAGGAAAAATTGACAAAACATGGCTTATGGCGGAAAGAATTGTTATATTTGTCAACCTGTGTAAAATGCACAAAAATTTCACTCACAATAATTATTAATCAATTTACAGATGAAGAAACTCTTTTTCGTAGTGCTCTCGCTCATCCTTTCCGTAAGTGTATGGGCGCAGACCACAGTCAAGGGTGTGGTAGTCGACTCGGCTGGCCAGCCCGTCATCGGAGCAGGAGTGGTTCAGGTAGGCAAAGCCTCAAATGGCGCTGTCACAGATCTGGACGGATCTTTTACAGTCAAGGTCCCTTCTACCGCTTCACTTCAGGTTTCATGTGTCGGCTATGTATCGCAGACAGTTGCGGTCAATGGTCAGGCAGCTCTTAAGATTGTCCTCGCAGAGGATAGCGAAATGCTCAACGATGTTGTCGTTGTCGCATTCGGTCAGCAGACAAAGGAGTCTTTCACCGGTTCCGCAGGCGTCATGAAGTCTGATGAACTCGCCAAGATTTCTGTCTCAAACCCAGCACAGGCACTTTCTGGTAAGGTAGCCGGCGTTCAGCTCAACAACTCTACAGGTCAGTTCGGCAGCACTCCTACTATCACCATCCGCGGTATCGGCTCTATCTCCTCTGATACCCAGCCTCTTATCGTTGTCGATGGTATGCCATATGACGGTAACCTCAGCCTTCTCAGCTCAAGCGACATCGAGTCGATGACTGTCCTCAAGGATGCGGCTTCCAATGCACTTTACGGTGCTCGTGGTGCAAATGGTGTCATCATGATTACCACAAAGCAGGGAAAAGCAGGCGATGCCAAGGTGACATTTGACGCCAAGTGGGGTGTAAATACAAATGCTGCTCGTATGTATGACGTTGCAAACTCTAAGGAATTCTACGAGATCTATTATAAGATGCTCTACAATGAATACACAGAGGGCGACGGTCTTTCAGCCGCAGATGCTCACAAGAAGGCTTCAGCCGATGTATCTAACACCACAGGTGGTATCGGCCCTGGTATCATGGTCTATACCGTTCCTTCGGGACAGGATTTCATCCAGCCTGATGGCAAGATGAATCCTAACGCTACAATGGGTAATCTCTATACTTCCGGTGGCAAGCAGTACTGGCTTCAGGCTGATGATTGGGCTAAGGAAGGTCTTCAGAATGGTCTCCGTCAGGAGTATAATGTCAGCGCTTCCGGTGCGAAGGATGGTCTCCGTTACCTCATGTCTGTAGGTTATCTCGGTCAGGAAGGTATCCAGGAGAACCAGAGTGAGAAGAGAATCACTGCACGTCTCAAGGGGGACTATCAGGCAAAGAAGTGGCTCAAGATCGGTGGAAACTTCAGCTACACCAAGTATGATTTCGCAAATACCGGTGACTACGCTATCGGTTCAAGCTCGATCTGGTCAATCGTCAAGACCATGGCACCTGTTTATCCTGTATACATGCGTGGAGCAGACAAGCAGATCATGATAGACAGCTTCGGTGAGCAGATGTATGACTTTGCCAAGAAGTATGACTGGAGCCGTGCTAATGGTATGGGTGGCAACTCTATCTTCTCTAATAGGTACAACACCAGTCGTAATGATGGTAATGCATTTACTATCAACGGCTATGCTGAGGTGAAGATTCTCCCGGAGCTCACCTTTACAGTCAATGCCAATGTCTATGACTATGACAGGAGAAGTACAAGCGCTACCAGCCCGTTCGTGGATTACTATCTCGATTCTACTAAGAACGGTACTCTCTCAAAGAGCGCCAGCAGGACATATACATATAATACCCAGCAGATTCTCAATTACAACAAGGTGTTCAATGGTGGACATGATGTAAGCCTCATGCTTGGTCATGAATACTACAACAACAAGTACGAGACCATGAACGCATCCGGTTTCAACTTCGGCTTCGATTCTGCTGATGAACTCAATGCCATGCTCCAGCTCAATGCTGACCCATCATCTACATCAACTGTTTACAACAATGAAGGTTATTTCTTCCGTGGCATGTACAATTATGATGGCAAGTATTACGGCTCAGTATCGTTCCGTCGTGATGCCTCTTCTCGTTTTGCCAAGAATCACCGTTGGGGTAACTTCTGGTCAGTCGGTGGTGCATGGATCATCTCCAAGGAGGATTTCTTCGATTCATCATGGATCAATACACTCAAGTTCAAGGCTTCTATCGGTAGCCAGGGTAATGACAATATCGGTGAGTTCCTTTATGATGACTCATTCTCTATCGTAAACAGCGGAAATCAGGTTGCTTATCAGTTCCGCCAGAAGGGTACAGAGAACATCACCTGGGAGACAAATACCAACTTCAATACCGGTTTCGAGTTCGAGATGTTTGACAGCAGACTCGGTGGAAGCATCGATTACTTCTATCGTAAGACTTCAGATATGCTCTTTGCTCTCAGTACCCCTCCTTCAATCGGCTATACCAGCTATTGGACTAACATGGGTGACATGAGAAATACCGGATTCGAACTTGATCTCCACTATAACGCTATCCGCACCAAGATGGTTGACTGGAACATCGATTTCAACATCGCTTACACAGCCAACAAGGTTCTCCGTCTCCCAGATGAGGCAAAGACTGTCAATATTGAAGGATACAACGGATATGTAAATACCGACCCATCTTTCGCAAAGAAGTACTACTATTTCGTAGGTGAGGGACTCCCTCTCTATACATGGTACCTCAAGAAGTCAGCAGGCATTGATCCGAAGACAGGTGAGGCTCTTTACTATAAGGACGTTGTTGATGCGAATGGAAAGGTAACAGGTCAGGAGACAACCAATGTTTGGTCTGCAGCTACAGATTATCTCATCGGTGATGCTCTTGCAAAGCTCAACGGTGGTTTCGGCACCAACCTCAGAGTGGGCAACTTCGACCTTTCTGCTTCATTCACTTATCAGATCGGTGGCCTCGCATACGATTACAATTATCAGGTTCTTATGCACTCAGGTGGTCAGACTGCTACCAACTGGCACAGGGATATGCTCAAGGCATGGACTCCACAGAATACAAATACTGATGTTCCTCGCCTCCGTTATGTAGAGCCATCAAGCCAGAGCTCTCTTACTGACAGATTCCTTATCAAGGCAAGTTATCTTAACCTCCAGAATGTAAATGTAGGTTATACTCTTCCTAAGAAGGTTACCGACGCCGTCAAGATGCAGGCAGTTCGTTTCTATGTTTCTGGCGACAATCTCTTCCTGATTTCAGCTCGCAAGGGTTTCGATCCTCGTCAGTTCCTTATGGGTTACTCACAGCCTGAGTATGCGTTCCCTATCCGCACCATCTCTGGCGGTATCACTCTCACATTCTAATTTGCAATGAATAAGATTATGAAAAAGTACGCATATATACTTGCAGCTGGCTTCCTCTCACTGATGTCTACCAGCTGTATCAAGGAGACTTTCCCTTCTGACTATGTACTCGCAGGTCAGGTAGCCGGCTCTGAATCCGCTCTTGCGTCCATGATGAACTCAGTGTACACTATGATGGTGGCATATGAGAACAACGATGGTGGTGTCGAGATGCAGTCGTATGCCGACCTTCGCGTCATGCTTGAGCACGGTACAAGTGCACTCATCTGCACAGGTCACAATGGATACAACACCATGGGTGCATACTATGAGGGTAACTTCACTAACACCAACCGCGGTGTCATCCCTTCATACATGTACTACGGATATATAAAGACCGTCAATGATATCATCAAACTCATTGACCCTGAGACTACAGACGCTACAGAGAGACGTTATCTCGGTGAATGCCTCGCGTTCCGTGCGCTTTTCTACATGGAGCTTACTCAGGTGATGGAGTACATCACTCCGTCAGATCCGTCCAAGAACAATAAGCCTGAGAATGACCTTACTAACCTCGGTGTTCCTATCCTTACTGAGAAGACCACCAATGAGCAGGCTTCAAACAATCCTCGAGTAACTGTTGATGAGAATTTTGATCTCATCCTTTCAGACCTCGAGCAGGCAGAGAAGTATCTTGCAGACTTCAAACGTACAGACAAAATCGATCCTGATCTCAGCGTGGTATACGGCCTTTATGCTCGCGCATATATCACTCTTGCTTCACGCGTGGCCCGTGCTGCGAAGTACAAGAATGAGGCTGACCTCTGGAAGAAGGCTTATGATTATGCTGACAAGGCAATCAACGCTTCAGGCTGTACACCACTTACAGAGGATCAGTGGACAGATCCTGTAACAGGTTTCAATAGCCGTACCAGCCAGAACTCATGGATGCTTGCGACCACTATTTCAGAGTCTAACACATATGCAGCCGGAGGCGGTGCATGGGGCTCATTCAGCTTCCCTATGATTATGGGTACTGAGACTGATTTCGAGTGGTATGGCTGGGTAGTTGGCCGTGCACTCGCTCGTCACTGGTATGAGAGACTTTCTGATAACGACTGGAGAAAGAAGTCATGGCTCGGTCCTGAGTTCTTCTATGAGTCAGTTAACCAGAAGCCTGGTGAGAAGTATCTTGTAGAAAGGGACGACAAGGGCAACTTCATCAATAACAAGTATAATCTCAAGTGCGGTGCTGCCGACGAGAACAATGCTTCTGACGATATTGATGAGTGGAGCAAGGATTTCACAGGAAGACTCTCTGATGGTGCGAAGTATAAACTCACCAGCAACAATCCTGCTTGGATCCGTTCACGTATCAACAAGACATATGGATATCAGGCATGGCCTTGGATCTATGTGAACATCAAGTTCCGTCCTCACAATGGCGAATATCTTGTATGGAATACCGGTGGTGCAGTTGACTATCCTTGCATGCGTGTTGAGGAAATGCACTTCATCAAGGCTGAAGCTGCCGCTCACTGCCAGAGCGTCGCTGCTGCTGATGCTCTTCTCGAGAGTATCGTAGGTACACGTAACTCAGGCTACACCTGCAAGGCTACTTCACTTGAGGAGTTCATGGACGAACTTTACTTCCAGAAGGGAATCGAGTTCTGGGGTGAGGGTATCAACTACTTCGACTCAAAGCGTCTCGGACGTGGTGTGTACAGAGCTTACCCTGGTACCAGCATCGAGAGAAACCGTCAGTCTATCAACTGTGACGGTTTCTGGCCAGGTTGGACACCTATGTGGAGTGCAACAGAGAAGAATGCTAATCAGGCACTCTATCACTATGACACTCCTGCTCCAATCCGTACCGTTTACTACGCATATCCAAACAACGAGGACTTCCGTCCATTCTATGGTCAGGAGCTTGATCTTTCAACTCTGAAGTTCTAGTTAGTCTACGGACTAAATATTAAAAAGACCGGCCACAGGGTCGGTCTTTTTGTATATATACGCTATGATTGTTAAGGCAGAGCAGTGAAGTCAATCTCCGGCTTGTTGCCTTGAGCTTCTCTTTTGAATGTGCTGCCGTACTCTGTCTTTTCGTTGAAGAAGCCGCAGTTGCGGAGGATGAATTCGGATCCTTCAGCACCTCCGAACATGTCAGCTCTCATGCCGGTTCTGCCGGTGTTGTCGCAGGTGAAACGGGCCTCTGTGAGCTCGACCATGCTGCCGTCCTGCATGATGGCCCACTGGTTCTTGAAACGCACCTCTCTGGTCTTTATACTGGTCTCAGGGACGAAGCACTCTAGGAAAGAGTGCGGGCGCGTGTACCAGGTGTCTGTGTGCGGGCGGAGGAAGGATGCCAGCAGGTGCCACTCTCCCTTCTCGTCTCCGAAATATCCGGTATATTCAGTGTTGCCCTTTCCGTCTGGTCTCACATGAACCAGTGTGCGGTATGTCTTTCCCGGCTCCCATGCGTAGTCCATGAAGCTCTGTCCACCGGATCCTTCTCCACCGAAGTCCTGTGCTGTGACTCCTGCACCCTTTCGGAGTATCTTGACACGATAGTCAGCCGGTATTTCTCCCGGTTTGTCGGTCTCGTATGGGCTCCATACGGAGAAGAGCACGCTGTTGGGGCCGTCATCATGTGTCTGAATGCCCATATATCCCTCGCCGAAGCCGGTGAGCATGAAATATGTGTCATCGACATCCTTCCCTTCGGGTACGGTGACCTCATTGTAGAACCATTCCACATTGCCTGACGGCAGGGTATAGTTCATGTGGACGGATGGACCTCTGCGGTACCAGTAGCAGTCTGAAACCTTGTCGGAAGGGACGAATATGCTGCCTTCGCCCATGACATCGCCATCGATGATGTATTGGCTGATGGTGGCGAAACGCGCTCCGGAAGGACTGGCTGATCCCTTGATGTCCATCTTTACATATTCATTGCCCGAGGTGCTGAACTCTCCGATGTATGCGATGCCTGTTCCCTTGACGGTGAAAGGATAGCTGTTCCTGCCATCGGAAAAGGTCAGTGTGCTTTCTTCTGTGCCGGAAGGTAGCGCGACATCGGCGAACAGCTTGTAGCTTCCTGCCTTTGCTGTCTTGAAGTAGGCGGAGAGCGTGATTCCAGAGTTGTCCCATCCGGTGAGCGTTCCGTCATAGGTGTCGATCGTACCGGCTGCGATGTTCAGCAGGTTTCCTGATTTCACATCCGTGACATAGGTGTTTCCTGTGAATGGGATATATACTGCGCCATAGCCCGGGACAGGCTTGCTGCCGGTCCCTTTGTCACCATTGTTTCCTCCGCATGCTGTCGCCAGGACCACGCAGGCGAGGATTGAAGTCTTGTAAAGCAGTTTCATGTCTGTATTTGTTTTGCAGCAAATATAGGAAAAAAAGACAAAGGCCGGTCCTGAAAATGGACCGGCCTTTCATCTGCAATGTCTCAGACTAGAGCTCTATCGGCTTGTAATGAGGTACGAGCGCCTTCATGATGATCCATGCGAGGAGATATGCGATGGCGCAGTAGCTGAACATGATCATGTATCCTGCGTGGATGCCGTGTGCTCCGAATACTGTCCATGCGCCGGCCTCGCTTGCGTCGAAGAGGAGACCGGAAGCCTTCTGGATGAAGAAGGAACCGATACCGCCTGCCATGCCGCCGATACCTGTCACGGTGGCGATGGACGACTTAGGGAACATATCGCCTACGGTAGAGAAGATGTTCGCGCTCCAAGACTGGTGTCCAGCTGCAGCGATACCGATGAGTGCTACAGGCACCCAGTAGCTTACATGTGCAAGCGGCTGTGCTCCGAGAGCGCAGAGAGGGAAGAATGCGAAGATGAGCATCGAGAGCATTCGTCCGTCGTATGGGTGCATCTTTTTCTTCTCAATGAAGATGGTAGGGAGATAGCCTCCGAGGATGGATACCATCACGATGAGGTAGAGCACGCCGATGGCGATCTGGAATGCCGGGTCGGTAGACTTCATGCCGTAGTTGTTCTTGAGGAATGAAGGCATCCAGAAGAGGAAGAACCACCATACACCGTCGGTAAGTCCCTTTCCTACGATGAACGCCCAGGTCTGCTTGAATGTGAAGCACTTCCAGAGAGATACCTTCTCGCCTTCCTGGATGCTCTTCTCTGTCTTGGCAGCCTCTTCCTCAGCCTTGTCCTGGAGGATGTACTCGAGCTCCGCTGCATTTACATGAGGGTTCTGCTCAGGCTTCTTGTAAACGAATACCCAGATGCCGAGCCATACGAAACCGAGGGCACCGATGATGATGAATGACATCTCCCATCCGAACTTCGCTGCGAGTGCAGGGATGCAGAACGGAGCGATGAGCGCACCGATGGTGGATCCTGCGTTGAAGATGGATGTAGAGAATGCGCGGTCCTTCTTAGGGAAGTATTCGGCTGTGGCCTTGATGGCTGCAGGGAAGTTTCCTGCCTCACCGAGTGCGAGCACGCAGCGCGCGATGATGAAGAGCGTCATGCTCACGAGGGTGATCTTTGCCACTGTGTCGGCAGCGGTCACTGCACGGAGAGCCTCTGCGCCGTGGATGCCCACGATACCCTGGGTGGCTACACCGCAGACTGCGTGGAGACATGCACCTGCAGACCAGATGGCGATGCTCCAGAGATAGCCCTTCTTGGTGTCGAGCTTGTCCACGATGCTTCCTGCAAAGAGCATCGCGATGGCATAGAACAGTGAGAAGATACCTGTGATGGTACCGTAGTGGTTGTTGGTCCAGTGGAACTCAGGACGGATGAAGTCCTCCCATGTGAGGGACAGCACCTGGCGGTCCATGTAGTTGATGGTCGTCGCGAAGAAAAGCATCGCGCAGATGATCCATCTGTAGTTGGTTTTCTTGGTCGTAGTGTTTGCCATATCTAGTGTTTATCTTACGTTCTTTATGATCTCGAGCGCACTGCGGCAGAGTCCGGCGATCTTGTTCCATTCTCCGGCGGCGATGACGTCCTTAGGGAAGAGGTTTGAACCCATGCCCACGCATGTCACGCCAGCCTTGAACCATCCCTCGAGGTTTTCCTGGGTCGGCTTCACGCCGCCTGTCACCATCACCTGGCTCCATGGCATAGGTGCGCGGAGACCCTTGACGAAGGCAGGACCGAGCACATCGCCCGGGAATACCTTGCACACGTCGCAGCCGGCCTCCTGGGCCATGCCTACCTCGGTCACGCTGCCGCATCCAGGGCAGTATGGGATGAGTCTGCGGTTGCAGATAGGGGCGATGGCCGGGTTGAAGAGAGGACCGACCACGAAATTTGCTCCGAGCTGGATGTACATTGCGGCGGTGCCTGGGTCAACGATGGATCCGATGCCTACAATCATGCCCGGAAGGTTCTCATTGGCGTATTTCACGAGCTCGGCGAAAACCTCCTGTGCGAAGTCGCCGCGGTTGGTGAACTCGAATGCGCGCACTCCACCGTCGTAGCATGCCTCGAGGACCTTCTTGGCCACCTCGACATCCTTGTGGTAGAATACCGGTACCATGCCGGTCTCTTTCATTGCCTGGAGAGTCTCCAGTTTGGTGTATTTTGCCATGTTTGATGTATGATTCAGTAAATGTAACAAAAATTATCTGGAAACGCGACCGGAACCGTCGCCCTTCATCAGATTCTCGACCTCTGCGACTGTCACCTGGTTGAAATCGCCGAAGATGGTGTGCTTGAGGCAGGATGCTGCCACTGCGAAATTGAGCGCCTTCTGGTCATCAGGTGCATAGGTGATGAGGCCGTAGATGAGACCTCCCATGAAGCTGTCGCCGCCGCCGACGCGGTCCACGATGTGGGTGATGTCGTAGCGAGGGGACTGGTAGAGAGTCTTGCCGTCCCAGAGCACACCGCCCCAGGTGTTGTGGTTGGCATTGATGGATCCGCGCAGGGTGATGATGATCTTCTTTGCGCGTGGGAAACGTGCCATCAGCTGCTCTCCGACGCTCTGGAACCTCTTCTGGTCGATGGTTCCCGCGGTTGCGGTCACGTCAAAGCCCTCAGGCTTGATGCCGAATACCTTGTCGGCGTCTTCCTCGTTGCCGAGAATGATGTCGCAACCCTCTACGAGTGCAGGCATGATCTCGCCAGCCTTCTTGCCGTATTTCCAGAGGTTCTTGCGGTAGTTGAGGTCGCATGATACGGTGATGCCGAGCCTGTTCGCAGCCTTGATGGCCTCGAGGCACACGTCTGCAGCACCCTGGCTGAGGGCAGGGGTGATGCCTGTCCAGTGGAACCAGTCGGCACCTTCGAACACCTTGTCCCAGTCTATCATTCCGGTCTCTATGGTGGAGATGGATGAGTTGGCGCGGTCATATACAACCTTGCTCGGGCGTGCCACGGCTCCGGTCTCGAGGAAGTAGATGCCGAGGCGGTCGCCGCCTGTTATGCAGTGCTTCGTGCCCACACCGTATGAGTGGAGGTCGCGGATGCATGATTTTGCTATGTCGTTGTCAGGGAAGCGTGTCACGAATTCCGTGTCGATGCCGTAATTCGCGAGTGACACGGCCACGTTGGCCTCACCGCCGCCGAATGTGGCGTCAAACTGTTTTGCCTGTGAGAACCTGAGATATCCAGGTGTAGAAAGACGGAGCATGATCTCTCCGAAAGTGATGACTTTTGCCATAGTTCATTAAATTGAATCGTACAAAGATACGATTTTTTCTGGAAATCGTGCCCGTTCACGGAAAAGTATTATATTTGTAATGGAAACATCAGTCATGGAAGAGAATAAGAATATTACAATTATCGATGTGGCAAGGCGTGCCGGCGTTTCAAAAGGTACTGTGGACCGCGTCCTGCACAACAGGGGAGAGGTGTCCGCCAAGAGTGCCGAGAAGGTGAGGCAGGCGATCAGGGACTTGGATTACGAGCCAAATCTCTACGCATCTCTTCTTGCCACCAGGAAAAACCACGTCATTGCTTGTCTCCTTCCGAGATCGGTGAAGGGGGAGTACTGGGACAAGCTCAGGAACGGATTCGTGCAGGGTGGGGAGGCTGTCTCCAATCTCGGTGCCGAGGTGAAGATCTTCGAATATGACCAGTATGATCCCGAGTCGTTTGCCGCTGTCTGCTCGCAGGTGCTTGCCAGTGAGCCGGCAGGTGTGGTTCTTCCGCCTCTTTTCAAGAACGACACGCTGCTTTTCACCGAAAAGCTCCACAAGGCCGGCGTACCGTACGTATATGTGGATTCAAGGCTTGAGGATGAGCACTATCTTGCATATTTCGGCATGCCGACATACAGGAGCGGCTATCTCTGCGCATACCTTCTCACCGAGAGGTGTCAGGATGTGCCGAAGGTGGCGGTGATACGTATCACCAGGGACAAGACACGCCGTTCGGACCCTACGATAGACAGGCGCGCGGGCTTTTCCGACTACATGCAGGAGATGTTTCCCGACAGTGAGATCATCAATGTGTTCATCAATCCGAATGAGCCTGATGAGATAGCTCAGGTCCTGGATGTGTTCTTTGCGGAGCATCCGGATGTCAGGTTTGTCGTCATGTTCAACTCGCGCATACATCTGGTGGCCCCGTATCTTCAGGCACATCCTGTCGAGGGACGCCGTGTGATAGGCTTTGATGATCTTGACCTCAATATGGAGGCTCTGAGTTCAGGTGCTGTCACCGTGCTTATCGCCCAGCATACCGAAGCCCAGTCCAGCAAGGCTGTCGCCACGCTTGTCGATTATGTCGTGCTCCACAAGGAGCCTGGCAAGCGTGACAACTATATGCATATGGATATCCTGACGAGTCTCAATCAGGAGAATTACTAGCTCTGCGCCCCGGCTGCATAGTCACCAAGGTGGAAGCAGTGGCTCCGCATGTCTCGTAGTTCAGCTGTTCTCACTTCGCGAGCCAGCTCTGACTCCTCGACGGTCTATGCCACCGCTTCCACCTTGCTGTCTTTAAATGCCGCCGGCTTGTCTGCCGTGCCTTCTCGGAAGATAGAGCCGGAAATCCGGCAGACAATCAGATGCGGAAGGCCGTCGAGGAGTCAGACCCGAAGGGCGAACTCCGAGACATTGCCTGGAGCAGATGTTTTGTCTGCCGGTTGGAGGGGCTATCCGCTGATTGTCTGCCGGATTTCCTGGCCTTTCAGGCCCGGACTAGAAATTGAAGTAGTTCTTGGCGTTGTTGTAAGAGATGTCCTGAACCATCTTGTGGATGAACTCCATCTCGCTTGCAGGGAGCTTGCCCTTCTCGATATCGGAACCGATCACGTCGCAGAGAATCCTGCGGAAATACTCGTGGCGAGGGTAGCTTACGAAGCTGCGCGAGTCGGTGAGCATGCCGACGAACCTGCTGAGCAGACCGAGGGCAGAAAGCGCGTTCATCTGCTTGCGCATGCCGTCCTCCTGATCGAGGAACCACCAGCCTGAGCCGAACTGCATCATACCCGGATATGAACCGTCATTGAAGGTGTATGCCATGGTCATGAGCACCTCGTTGTCCTTAGGGTTGAGGCAGTAGAGGATGGTCTTGGCGAGACGTCCCTCGAGAGTGAGGCGGTCGAAGAAGCGGTGTCCTGCAGCGGCGCACTGTACATCGTGGATGGCATCGTAACCGGTGTCAGGGCCGAGGAGATTGAACATCTTGGTGTTGTTGTTGCGGATGGCGCCGATGTGGAACTGCTGAGCCCAGCCGCTCTCTGCATCCATCACTGCGAAGTCGTGGAGTGTGGCACTGCGGAACTTCTCGAGCTCTTCAGCATTCGGGGTCTTGCCCTTGAGCACGTTCTTGAAGATCTTCTCGATCTCCTTGTCGGTATAGTCGGCAGCATAGAAAGTCTCGAGACCGTGGTCGGAAAGCTTGCAGCCCATGGACTCGAAGAAATCGTGCCTCTTGCGGAGGGCCTCCATGAGGTCTGCGTATGTGTTGATCTCCATGCCGGCTGCGATGGCGAGTTTCTCGATATATGTCTTGTATGAGTCCGGGTTCTCGATGGCCATGGCCTTGTCTGGTCTCCATGCAGGGATCACCTTGGTGCCGAACGGATGCTCTGCGATGTGCTTGTGGTATCTGAGGTCGTCTGCAGGGTCATCGGTGGTGCATACTGTCTCCACGTTGAACTTGCGTATGAGGCTCTGGCCGCGGAAATCAGGGGTGGCGAGCTTGGCGTTGCACTCTTCGAAGATCTCGGCCGCAGTGGCTGGGGAGAGGAGCTTGTCTATGCCGAATACTCTCGAGAGTTCGAGCTGTGTCCAGTGGTAGAGAGGGTTGCGCATGAGGTACGGCATGGTCTCTGCCCACTTCTGGAACTTCTCCCATGAAGACTTGTTGCCTGTGATATAGTCCTCAGAGACTCCGTTGCCTCTCATCGCGCGCCACTTGTAGTGGTCTCCTCCGAGCCAGAGCTCAGTGATGTCCCTGAACTGGTAGTTTTCGGCTATCATCTGAGGCACGAGGTGGCAGTGGTAGTCTATTATAGGCATCTTGGCAGCGCTCTCGTGGTACAGTTCACGGGCTGTCTTGCTTGTCAGCATGAAATTGTCGTCAATGAAAGGCATGGTATATAGGTTTTTGTTGTTATCCAGATACAAAAATAAGCATTATTTTCTACAACCTTGCATTTTTTCTGCTATTTCCGTGCCCGTGCACGGATTTTTTTCTATCTTTGCCACATCAATACTGAAAATCATATAAATCGTTGAAATATGGAAAGATTGAACAGGACAACGGCCCCTCAGGCCAAGAAGTACACAGAGAAGGTGATTCAGTTCGGAGAAGGCAACTTCCTCCGCGCCTTTGTGGATTGGATCATCTGGAAGACCAACCAGAAGACAGACTTCAACGCATCTGTAGTCGTCGTCCAGCCTATCGACAGGGGACTTGTGGATATGCTCAATGAGCAGGATGGCCTCTATCATCTCAATCTCCAGGGCCTTGACGAGGGCAAGCCTGTGGACAGCATAGACATGATCGATGTCATCAGCCGCGGTGTGAATCCATACCGTGACTTTGAAGACTACATGAAGCTCGCCGAGCAGCCTGAGATGCGTTTCATCATCTCCAACACCACAGAGGCCGGCATCGCGTTCGACCCTGCATGCCGGTTTGATGACAAGCCGGCCCTTTCTTATCCGGGCAAGCTCACCCAGCTCCTGTACCACAGGTATGAGTATTTCAATGGCGACATGAGCAAGGGCTTCATCATCCTTCCTTGCGAGCTCATCTTCCTCAATGGCAAGCATCTCAAGGAGTGTATCTATCAGTATATCGAGCTCTGGCAGCTCGGAGAGGGTTTCAAGACCTGGTTCGAGCAGGCTTGCGGCGTTTACTGCACTCTCGTGGACCGCATCGTTCCGGGTTATCCGCGTGATACCGCCGACCAGATCATCGAGAAGATCGGCATCGAGGACAAGCTCCTCGACAAGGGTGAGGTATTCCATCTCTGGGTGATCGAGGCTCCACAGGCGGTGGCAGAGGAGTTCCCTGCAGACAAGGCCGGACTCCATGTCCTCTTCGTCCCTTCCGAGGCTCCATATCACGAGAGAAAGGTGACTCTCCTCAATGGCCCTCACACCGTCCTCTCACCGGTCGGCTATCTCAGCGGTCTGAACACCGTCAAGGAGTGCTGCGAAGACGAGCTTATCGGCAAGTTCGTGCACAAGGTGATGTTCGAGGAGCTCATGGAGACCCTCAATCTCCCTAAGGACGAGTGCCAGAAGTTCGCCGCCGACGTCATGGACCGCTTCAAGAATCCTTTCGTGAAGCATTTCGTGACCAGCATCATGCTCAACAGCTTCCCTAAGTACAAGACCCGTGACCTTCCTGGACTCAAGACCTATCTCGAGCGCAAGGGCGAGCTCCCTCAGGGTCTCGTGATGGGCCTTGCCGGCATCTGCACCTACTACAAGGGCGGCAAGCGCGGAGAGGATGAGATCATCCCTAATGATGATGCTGCCATCATGCAGCTCCTCAAGGACCTCTGGGCTACTGGTGACGTGCGCAAGGTGGCTGAGGGCGTTCTCGGTGCATCTGACCTCATCTGGGGCGAGGATCTCAATGCCATCCCTGGTCTTACCGACACACTTGCATCCGATCTGGCAGTGATCCAGGAGTCGGGCATGCGCATGGCAGTACAGGCAATCCTCTAATCCGGCGGACATGTCAGAATACATAAGAATCAACCCGGCAGACAATGTCGCCGTTGCTCTCCAGGATCTCCACGCAGGAGATGCCATAGCGGCCGGCGACTGCCGGGTAGTGCTCAGGGAGGATATCCCTGCGGGCCACAAGGCCACCCTCTGTGATCTCAGAGAAGGCCAGGATGTCATCAAATACGGTTTCCCTATAGGTCATGTGACCCGCGACGCCGCAGCAGGCACGCTGGTGGACCACAGCTGCATCAAGACCAATCTCGAAGGTCTCCTCGACTACAGCTACACACCGGCTCTGACGGAGATCGCCCCATCTTCCAGGATGCGCACTTTCAAGGGTTTCCGCCGCGCCGACGGACAGGTGGGCGTGCGCAACCAGATATGGATCATCCCTACCGTAGGGTGCGTGAACGGTGTCGCAAATACTCTCGCCGAGCGTTTCCGCGCCGAGATTGCGGGGCAGGAGTCTTCCGTGGATGCTGTCGTCGCCTTTCCTCACAACTACGGCTGCTCGCAGCTTGGAGATGACCACCAGAACACCCGCAACATCCTTGCGGACATGGTGCATCACCCCAATGCCGGCGGCGTGCTGGTGGTTTCCCTCGGATGCGAGAACAACCAGCTCGGCGCGTTCCGTGAGCTGGTGGGCGAGGTGGATCCTTCACGCGTGAGGATGTTCGAGACCCAGAAGGTGGACGGAGACGAGATCGAGTTCGGCATGGATGAGCTCCGTGCCATCCATGATGCCTGCCGCAATGACGTCCGCACCGACGTGCCGGTGTCCGAACTTCGCGTCGGCCTCAAATGCGGTGGCTCCGACGGTCTCAGCGGCATCACCGCCAATCCTCTCCTCGGAGTTTTCTCCGACTGGATCGTATCTCAGGGCGGCACGACCGTGCTCACCGAGGTGCCTGAGATGTTCGGTGCAGAGACCATCCTGATGAACCGCTGCCAGGATGAGGCCACCTTCGAAAAGACAGTCAGCCTGATCAATGATTTCAAGTCATATTTCATGAAGAATGACCAGCCTGTCTATGAAAACCCTTCACCGGGCAACAAGGCAGGCGGCATCTCCACCCTTGAGGAGAAGTCGCTCGGATGCACACAGAAGTGCGGAAAATCCATAGTCAGGGGAGTGCTCAGGTATGGCGAGAGACTTTCGGTCAAGGGGCTCAATCTGCTCAGTGCCCCTGGAAATGACCTCGTGGCTTCGACGGCTCTTGCGGCCAGCGGATGCCAGATTGTGCTCTTCACCACTGGCCGCGGCACACCGTTCGGCACCTTCGTGCCTACGATGAAGGTCTCTACAAATACCCCTCTCGCGCAGAAGAAACCGACCTGGATAGATTTCAATGCCGGCGTCATCGCTCAGGACACGCCGATGGAGGAAGCAGCCGAGGCGTTTATCGAATATGTGCTCAAGATCGTGGATGGCGAGCGGGTCAACAGCGAAAAGAGCGGCTACCGCGAAATCGCGATATTCAAATCAGGAGTTACGCTGTAACTCCTTTTTTTATTATTTTTGTCCTCCTCAAGAACTCGACAACATGATAGGAACTCTCGTAAACACCGGATGCATCATTGCCGGAAGCATAGTCGGCAGCCTTCTGAAGAAAGGACTCAGTGAAAAAGTGACCGAGACGCTCTTCAATGCGATGGGACTGGCTTCCCTCGCACTCGGGGCAAACTCATTCTGTCAGAACATGCCGAAAAGTGAATTCCCTGTCCTTTTCATCCTGAGTCTGGCCATCGGAGGCGCCATCGGAACCTCTCTGGATTTTGACGGCAAGGTAAAGAGATTCACGGAGAAGTATGCCGGTGAGGGACTTGCCCAGGGCATCATTTCGGCATGCCTGCTTTTCTGCATAGGTACATTCTCCATCGTGGGACCTATCATGAGCGCGACCACCGGTGACAACACATTCCTCTTCACCAATGCCACTCTCGATCTCGTGACCTCTATGGTGTTCGCTTCGACCTTCGGCATAGGCATGGTGGCATCTGCAGGAGTGCTGTTCTGCTGGCAGACCATGTTCTACCTCATCGGCAAGTTCATCGCATCCGCTCCGATACTGGAGGGGACCTTCATCAATGAGCTGGCCATCGTGGGAGGAATCCTGATCATATCATCAGGTCTCTCCATCCTCAAAATCAAAGAGTGCAAGACCCTCAACTACCTGCCGGCGCTGCTGGTTCCTGCACTCTGGTTTATCGTGAAGGGACTTTTCTAGTCCCCTGTATGCGCTCTAGCGTCTCTTCTTGGGCGAGCGCGTCTTGGCTACTCCTTCAAAAGTGATCCTGACAGGGCGTATGGTTCCGTCAGGTTCGAAGTACATGCGGTCGACACATACCACCCTGTCGTTTCCGTCGGTCGCGCCGAGCGGATGACGGTGGTAGACAATGTACCATTCGTCCTTTCCCCTTCCCTTGAGGACTGAGTGATGTCCGGCTCCTGTGCCAACCTCAGGATCGGCCTGAAGGATCTTGCCTATGCGCCTGAAAGGACCGAAGGGATTGTCGGCGATGGCGTACGCCACGCAGTAGTTGTCCTGGGTCCAGCCGCCTTCGCTCCACATGAAATAGTACTTTCCATCTTTCTTGAGCATGTATGGCCCTTCCACATATCCCTCTGGTGTGATTTCCTTGTAGGTGCTGCCGTCCTCGTGCGTGCCGAGGCTGGTGAGGTCGTCGTTGAGTCTGACCACATTGCAATGCCTCCAGCCGCCGTAGTACATGTACCATTTCCCGTCATCGTCATGGAAGACGAACTGGTCGATAGGCTGAGCGCCGTTGTGGATCTCGCCGATGAGAGGCTTGCCGAGAACGTCCTTGAAAGGACCGGCGGGACTGTCGCTTACTGCCACGCCTATGCCTCCGATCTCGCCTTCATGGACGTCATTCGCTCCGAAATAGAAGTAGTATTTCCCATCCTTTTCCACTACTGAAGGTGCCCAGAGCGCCTGCCAGAGCCAGCTGATGTTCTCGCTTGTGAGGACATTCTCATGCTTTGTCCAGTGGACAAGGTCCGGTGAAGAGAAAGCATCCATGTAGAGCTGCTCCCTGAATGGGAGTGAGGATGTAGGGTATATCCAATACTGTCCGTCGAATGTGGCGCCCTCAGGGTCGGCATATCGGCCTTCGAATACAGGGTTGCCGCTCATGAGGCTCTTGTCATCCCTGCCGCTGCATGCCGCGAGCATGAGGACCGCCAGCAGTATCGTGGAGTGTCTGATCTTGTTCATGTCTGATATCTTTACTTTGTTTTACTTTGTCTTGACGAGGTCGAACCAGTCTGCTGCTGTCTTGATGTCTCCCTTGGTCCAGCATGAACCGAACCAGTATGTGACTGTGTCTCCCGGCTTGACGTTCCTGATGCCGGCTAGATGCGGCACGCCTGTCTCGAGAGGAACGATCTGAGTCTCTTCAGGGAAGATGATACCGACTCCTATCATGCCGTCTTCAGGCTCGACCGAGGTGTCTGAAGCGTGCTCCCAGATGGCGAAGCGGTCCGCTTCGATGCAGCTCTCCTCCACTTCGTGGGTGAAGATGCCCGCAGCGATCGTGAGCGCCTCGAAATCACCGGTGTAGGTGTCTTCCGACATACAGAAATATGTGCCTGCCATGACTGTTATCTTCCTGTCGAGAGCTACCTGATGCCCGTCCACGTCCCAGGCAGGGTAGTGGAGGACAAAGACTATCTCTTCCTCATTCTGAGAGAGTATCTCATATGAGCGGTAGTTGGTGGCAGGATAGATGATCTGACCTGCGACGAGAGGGGACGATGATCCTGCGCCGAGGCTTACAGCCACCTTGTAGCAGTCTTTTCCGTTGCCCCAGTCCTTGTGGTAAGACTTGCCGTTTTCCAGCTCGTCCTTGTAGCGCTGGTCTGCCACCAGCCCTCCCGGAGTCTTGACCCAGAGGTCCAGACCGGGTGATGTAGGGTTGCCTTCAAGTGCCTCTCCGTATGCGCGGTAGCACACGAGGTCGTTTTCGAAGATGAAGTCGTCTGCCCTTTCCGGGACAGCCCTTGCCATCACCTTCGCCTCTTTGCTGTCTGGCTTGCAACCGGCAAGCAGCAGCGCTGCAATCATCAAGGCCGACGCGCCTCTGATTATTCTATTCATATCTATAGTCTATTTGATTTATTTCAAATCTTCAGTTGCGCACCAGTCCATGTCATTGTAGTCGTCATTCTCACCGCACATGCCCCAGATAAAGGTGTAGTTGCGTGTGGCGCATGCGGAATGGATGCTCCACTGCGGAGAGATCACGGACTCCTCATTGTGCATCCAGATGTGGCGTGTCTCCTGAGGCTCGCCCATGAAGTGGCAGACAGCGTTTCCTTCAGGTACCTCGAAATAGAAGTAGACCTCCATGCGGCGGTCGTGAGTGTGTGCCGGCATGGTGTTCCAGGTGGAGCCCGGAGCAAGCTCGGTCATACCCATCTGGAGCTGGCAGCATGGCACGACTTCCTTGACGAGGAGGCGGTTGATGGTGCGCTCGTTGGACTCTTCAAGGGATCCGAGATGCATCACTACTGCGTCTGCCTTGCTGACCTTCTTCACGCCTGTCTCCTTGTGGGCTGTGGCTGAGCAGAAGTAGAAGTGGGCAGGCTTTTCGGCAGAGTCGCTCTTGAAGGTGATGTGGCGGTTGCCGCGGCCGACATAGATGGCCTCCTTGTATTCGAGATGGTATTCCTCGTCGCCGACGATTACCGATCCTGCGCCGCCGACGTTGAAGATGCCGACTTCGCGGCGCTGGGTGAAATAGTCGGCGCGGAGAACCTCGGGAGCATCGAGTCTGAGGGGCTCTGTCACAGGGACTGCTCCACCTGTAATGATGCGGTCAAACATCGAATATACCATATTGATCTCGTCTGCCACCATCACGTTCTGGACGAGATATTCCTGGCGGAGACGCTCGGTGTCATAGTGCTTTGCATCCACATTGCTGGATGCCTGGCGTACTGTGCAGTTGATTTTCATGTCTTATCTTACTTTGGCTGTTTTCCTATATATGCGAGAATGCCGCCGTCCACATAGAGTATGTGGCCGTTGACGGCGTCTGATGCGTGTGATGCGAGGAACACCGCAGGCCCTCCGAGCTCGTCAGGGTCGAGCCATCTGCCGGCAGGAGTCTTGGCGCAGATGAAGCTGTCGAAAGGATGACGGCTGCCGTCTGCCTGAGGCTCGCGCAGCGGAGCGGTCTGTGGAGTGGCGATGTAGCCCGGACCGATGCCGTTGCACTGGATGTTGTACTCGCCGTACTCTGAGCAGATGTTGCGCGTGAGCATCTTGAGTCCGCCCTTTGCGGCGGCATATGCGGACACGGTCTCGCGTCCGAGCTCAGACATCATGGAGCAGATGTTGATGATCTTGCCTTCGCGGCGCTCCATCATCTCAGGGATGACTGCAGCGGAGACGATGTATGGAGCCACGAGGTCGATGTCTATGACCTGCTGGAACTCTTCTCTTTTCATCTCGTGCATGGGGATGCGCTTGATGATGCCGGCGTTGTTGACCAGGATGTCGATCTGGCCGACTTCCGCATGGATGGTCTCGACGAGAGCCTTGACGGCCACCTCGTCCGTGACGTCGCACACGTAACCATGTACGTTGGTAATGCCATCGGCAGCGTATGCCGCCAGTGCCTTGTCGCGCGCTTCCTCGCTCCGGCAGTTGAATATGATGTTGCTTGCTCCGGCTCCGACAAATGCCTTTGCGATGCTATAGCCTATGCCATAGCAGCCACCTGTGATCCAGGCGTTCTTTCCTTCGAGTGAAAATGGATTCTTCATACTGTTCGATACTAAAAAGAGAAGGAACTTTCTGTTCCTTCTCAAAATTAGCTATTTTTCATCAAACTGCAATCAGTCCTTATGATGTCCTTTACATGGCAGACCGAAACATTCAAGGCTTACATCAGTCCATCATATTGTGCAGGACCCACATAGTGGACATCAAATGTCGTGTTGTCTTTGAGGATGATTCTGAAATCTATGCGAGCATTGCCGTCTTCAATGATGTATTGTTTGATGAGAGTCTTTTTTACGCTCGTGCTCGACTGGCTGTATTCGCTGTCTCTGTTTACAAGTATGTCTTCGTGTGTCCCAAGATTGCGTAAACAGATGGATTCCAGATACTCTCCCTTCTCGGTATATGTCTTGCCGACATGTCTGAAACCTTGGATTGAGACTATACTGCTTTTGTCTATCTGTGAGAAGTTTGAATAATTTTCAGTATATAAGGCAAGGCGATGAGAAGTTCCCTTGCTTATGTCTGCAACCCCACCACCGGTGAACACGGAGTTGAGTTCGCATATAAGGCTCCCATTTTCATAAATGCCATTGACATTATATGATGCATCGTATGAGCTGCTTTCGAATTTGACCTTCTCGCAGCTGATTAAAGCAAGGAGACCGAGACAGATAGCTGCAATTTTTCTCATTTTTATAAGTTTTAGAATTTTCTACCGTATGTTATAGCGCAGATGGCTGTATGACCATTTATTGGAGGTTCGCCAGCATATTTCTTACCACAGTCAATGGCTCCTATATATGTCTCGATACCAATATGGCTGACTTCAAAATTATATTTGAATTTTAGACATGCTCCAAAGTCAAATCGTTTGAAATAACCAGAATATGAAGTGGCATAAGGTGCATAATCGACTCCTGGAGGAGGACAATCATAGTATTTCTCCTGATTGTGGTTGACGTCAAACAAGCGGCTTGAAACATATGGACCAGCGCCAAACTCGGCCTTGCCTATATGATAATTCAAAGTCAGAGGGATAGACAGAAATAGTGCACCATATTGTGATTTGCCATACAAAGCACACTTGAGTCCGCCATCCACAGACAAATTGTCCTTAAGAAAGTAATCGAAACCGAGTCCGACAGAAGCGGAAAGCCTCGCTCCAGTTTCTGGATAATTACCTTTCACGTTTGAAATTCCTGCTCCGATTTCGCTGTATCTTTGCGCTTGAGATGCAAAAGAAACACACGCCGCAATCAGAATGATAAAGAAACGTTTCAAGGTGGTACTAATAAGCCAGTTCATATTCTTCTCTTCTCTTCTTCCGGAGTCAATCCCATAGTCAGAATTCTTTGTTAATCATATGTATGAGTGTGTTGTGTGTGTTTTTTTGCAAATGTATATAGCAGTATACCAATTTGCAAATTCTTTCACATAGTAAACCTTGTAGACTTGTCATTGCAGTACCTTCTTCTGCAGCCCCATTGGAGGTCCTGGCTCAGAATAATATAAAGCTGAAATCCACCTGGCAGGATAATATGCCCTGGAGGTCTTCAAGGCGTAGACGAGATGCCAGGTGGCGCCAAGAAGGGTCCACCGGACATCACAATCTCCATCACAGAGCCTGTACGGCTATCGGGCATGCCAGGTGGAGTTCCGGTAAGCAGTAGTCAAACAGGTGCGTCTGGCTACGCCTCCGTCTTCGGACCAAGGAGGATATCCATGGCGTCGTCGACGCTGACGGACTCTTCGATGTGGAAGCTGCCGTCGCCCTTCTGTGCCGCGCGGTATGCTTTGCGTGCCATTTCGTAGGCCCTGACGCCGTCCACGGACTTTGCGGAGAAGAGAGGGTGCACGAAGCACCCTCTCAAATTTAGCTATTTTTAATCAAACTACAACCATCTTGGGTCGCCTGCCTTTGCAGCCTTGACGGCAGCGTCAGTCACCTTGAATACACCTGCAGCCGAGTCGCTGCAAGGATCGGCCTCAAGTACTGCTCCGCCATTTGCTGTAGCGGCCTCCTGGCTGATGGTTCCTGTCCAGAACTTCTCTGAGCTGCAGTTGAAGAAGAAGTTGTTCTTCATCACCGGTACCATGGTTCCGGTCTTCGCGAGGATGGTAGAGGAACCTGTCTCGTTGAGGAAGAGGTTGCCTGTCACCGCGTACTTCGCGCCGATGTCGGAGCGTACGTAGAGGATGGAGTTGGAAGCGTCTATGGAGACAGCGTTGAAGGTGTTGTTCTTGATGGAGATGCTCTCACCCACCTTTGCGTCGCAGCGGATGAAATCGCGGCCGCCGTCATAGATGGTAGAGTTCTCCACGATGACTGCACCGTATACGCCCTTGCGGAGGTCGAGCATGCCCTGGCCTGTGCCGAAACCATGGATGAGGTTGCGGTTGAAGCTGAGGACACCGATCTTCGAATCCACGCCGTTGCCGTAGAAGAGACTCTTGTTGAAAGCTGCGATGTCGCATCCTTCGATGAGAATCTTGTCGGCCTCGATGGCCTCGGCGATCTCGAATGCGTTGCCGAGTGCCTTGGCATTGCCGCTGAGTCTGATATTCCTCATGGTGAATGAGGTTGTTCCGAGACCGAGCTTGATGCTTCCGATCACCTCAGGCTTCTGGCCGCCCTTGATCTGACCGCTGATGGTCAGAGGGGTGGCGATGGTCAGGATTCCCTGGAGATCTGCATCTGCGGTGAGGTCGTATGCTACGCCGGTGTATGCGAGGGTGATGTTGGTCTTGCCCACTGAGATACCGTTGAGGAGTTCCTCGACGCTTGATGCTGTGAAGTCAGGTGTGGCCTTGGTGCGTCCTGTAGGGTTCCATCTCGGTGCACCTGCAGCGCAGCTCATCACGAGGGCGTCGGTGAGGGTGTAGTCACCGGCAGCGGCGTTCCTGCAAGGGGCAGAGCTGAGGACGAGACCGCCGTTGGCGGTGGCAGCCTCTTCTGTGATGAGGCCTGTCCAGAACTTGGATGCGGTACAGTTGTAGAAGAAGTTGTTTGCGATGACAGAAGGAACGGTCACTCCAGTTGCCTTGATAAGGAGGTTGTTAGAGCCTGTCTCATTGAGGAAGAGGTTGTTCCTGAATACATAGCTTTCAGGTGTAGACCTCACGTAGAGAATGCCGTTGCCGTTTTCGAGGGTCACACCGTCGAAGGTGTTAGCCACGATGTTGACAGAGCCTGTGACTCTGCCGGCGTCGGCACGGATGAAGTCGCGTCCGCCCACGATGGTCGAGTGCTCGATGGTGAGGTTGGTGTAGGTTCCCTTGGGGGTGTCGAAGATGCCCTGGCCGGTGCCGTGGTTGGTTACCTTGACGTTGTGGAACATGAGTGACGCGGTGGTGAGACCTGCGTTGTCATAATATACGCTCTTGGTGTATCCGTCCACGTCGCAGTCCTTCATGGTCACCTTGTCGGCGCTTGCCTCTGCGCTCACGTTGAGGAGCACTCCGAGAGAACCGTTTCCTTCGAATCTGATCTTCTCGAATGCCACTGTGCCGAGGGTGCCTGCGAGGTTGAAGAAGCCCTTGACTACAGGATATGCTCCGTCAGCTACTTCGCCTGAGAGCCTGAATCCTGCAGGGATCTCGAGAGCGGCCTCGCCGAGCTCATAAGGCGAGCCGGCAGCTGCGAGCTTGATATCGGTCTTTCCTGCAGAAAGTGCAGACATGAGTTCCTCTGCGTTGTTGACTGTGTAGCAGTCGCTGCAGCCTGCATCGTAAGAAGGGTTCCACTTTGCAGGACCTACGCGGTTGCTGATAGCCAGACCGCTCACGAGTGTGAAGTCACCGCCCTCGGCGTTCTTCCAAGGGTCTGAGGTGATGACTGCACCGTTGTTGCCGGTGGCTGTCTCCTCGCTGATGGTTCCGGTGAAGATCTTGTCTGAGCAGCCGTAGAAGAAGTTGTTTGCCATCTTAGGCACCTGGGTGCCGGTCTTGGCAAGGATCACGTCGCAGCTGTGGAAGATGTTGCCGGATACGTTGTAGAGCTGTGCGGAAGCCACTCTCACATAGAGGAGGCTGTTGCTTGCTCCGGTCGAGGTCTTGTAGAAGTCGTTGTTGCGGATGTTGATCACGTTGTTGACGATGGCGGCGTCGGCACGGATGAAGTCGCGGAATCCGCCGTTGAAGGTCGACTCCATGATGGTGATGTTGCCGAATGTACCCTTGCGGAAGTCGAATCCGCCCTGGCCTGTGCCCTGTCCGGTGACTGTGATGCCGCGGAAGATGGCGTCGCTCACCTGGGAGCCTGCATTTGGACCGTAGATCACGCTCTTGGAGTAGCCGTCGATCTCGCAGTTGTCCACGAGGATGAGATCGGCCTTGAGGTCATCTGCGGTGGTGATGAGCACACCCTGGCCGTCGGCTGCGAGCCTGAGGCCTGTGAGTGAGAATGTGCCGACTTCGCCGGAGAGGGTGAATGCGCCCTTGACTGTCGCGCCTTCCTGGCCCTTGAGGGCGAGAGGGGCGGTGACGGTGAGCATGCCTTCCTCCAGTGAGTACTCGCCTGGAGCAAGTGTGATCTCGCTCTTGCCGGCCGAGATGGCGGTGAGGAGCTCTTCGGTCGATGATACCACGAACTCGTCGTCTCCACCCGCAGCTGCCTTAGGAAGCACTGCGAATGCTGCTGCGCCAGGGTCGGACTGGGTGTTGTAGATGTCGTCCTCGCCAGGGTTGGCGTATACATATGCCATGTAGCTGCCAGCACCGAGGAACTTCACGACATCTGAGCTGATGGTGTACTCGTTGGTCTCGGCAGCATAGGTCTTGCCGCTGAATGTGACAGAGTAGCTTGCTGCGCCGTCAACAGCGTCCCATGTGAGCACGATGTCGGTAGCATCGCCTTCGGTCACTGTGCCCGGAGCCGCTGAAGGAGCAGGTGCCGGGAGGGCTGTGTTGACCTGACGGCAGTCAAGAGACCATGCGAGCTTCTCGAGGCTGACAGGGCCTGTCGCATATACATAGATCTTGGTCTCAGAGGTGATGTCGGTGATCAGGACCTTCTGTGATGTGGTCATGTCAGCCTGAGCGGCTGCACCTCCCTTGATCACCAGACCGTCCTCGGTCTCGGCAGCCACTACGAGGTGACCGGTACCTGCGGAAGGTCTGAGGACTACTGAACCTGGCTGATCCACGATGAACATGAGATATCCGTCCTGAGGCTGTCCCTTTCTCGCGAGGGTGGTGGCTGCGGTGAAGTTGAGCTGGCCGTCGCTGAAGTTCATGACATTCTCAGTCACGCTGAGGAGGAGGTTGTCTCTTACCTTTGACTTCTTCACCTCGCCTGCGAAGAGCTTGGCGTTGGCGAAGTTCCATGTGGTGGCGCCTGTGAGGACTTCCTGTGTGAGGTCTTCAGGCTCTTCCACGTAAGGGGTAAACCATCTTGAAGCACCGATCTTGGCTGAAGAGAGGTCGGTGTCCGTGAGGTTGAACTGGCCGCCTGCAGCATTGAAGCAAGGGTTCTCGTCGAGATTCCTGCCGTTGGCGTCAGACATGCTGAAGTTGGCGGTGAAGAATGACTCAGGTACATTGTAGAAGTAGTTTGCCGATGCTGCGAGGTTCATGTCTGCTGCCGGCTTGTACTTGGCGTTGGCACTGGTGAGGGCAGCCTTCTCTCCCATGTTGAGGAAGAGGTTCTTCTTGAGGCTGATGCTTCCAGGCAGTGTCTGGAATGCGATGAGACCCGCGTTGTTGGTGTTGTCGACAAAGCAGAGGTTCATGATGGTGTTGTTCTCGATCCTGAGGTCGCCGATCACAGGGTTCGCATCCACTCTGACGAAGGTGCGGAAGCTGTTGTAGATGGTGTTGTCCACGATGTTGAGCTTGGTGATTTCGGTAGCCTGGCGGATGTCGATACCGTCACCGCCGCCGCTTCCGTCGCCGTTGACAGCGTCAATGATACAGCTCTCCCAGGTCATCTCTCCTATCTTGAGTGTCTTTCCCCACTCATAGAAGAGTCCCTTCGAGTAGCCGGTGATGTGGCAGTTCTTGTAGATGATGCTGTTCACGGCTACACCGTCGGCTGTGGATCCTTCCTTGTGCTGGATGAGGAAGCCGCAGGTATTGCCTATGCCGTTGAGCTCGACACCTTCGAAATAGATGTCACCGCCATTGAAGCTGTCGGTGATGTTGTAGCTTCCGTTGATGACCGGCATGGTGCCGTCAGCTTCGCCCTGGCCATATACCTTGACTCCCTTTGAGAGGTCGATTCCCTTCGCGATGTCTCCGGCGCCTACGGTGTATGGCGATCCCTCCATGGTGAGGAGGATGTTGGCGCCGTCATTGAGGGCTGCTGCGAGAGCGGCGTCGCTGTTGACTGTCACGAGCCCGTTTCCGTCCGGCATGGTCCAGAGGTTGACCTCGCCGCGGTTTGCAGAGAGGTAGAAGAGGCTTGCCACGTAGTTGGTGGAAGGAGTGAGACCGCTGATGGTGGCTGCAGCTGCAGCGATCTGGCCGTTGTCGAGGGTGACTGTATTCACGTTCTCCTCGTCGCCGACTGCATAGATCTCCATGTGGGTGACCTCAGGGTCGGCTGTCCATGTGAAGCTGAGTGTAGTTGCGGTCCTGTCGGATACCTTGAGGTAGAGGTTGTCCTTTACCGCGAAAGTCTTGACAGACTTGTCGTAAACAGCCCAGTTTGAAGGGTCCTTCACGCTGTTCATTGCCTGTACCTTGAAGTAGTAGGTCTGGTCGGCTGTAAGCTTCATGGTGTAAGGGACCTGGTCTGAAGGGATGGTCACACTCTGGACTTCCTGGGTCATGTCCTTGTCGCTGTAGACGGCAAGGTTGTAGCTCTCGGCATCCTTTGAGACCTCCCAGTTGAAGGTCACCTGGTCGCCGTTGACGATTTTTGCGGAGAGTCCCATAGGCTCGAGACACCTCTTGAGATTCATAGAGGTGATCTCCTCCGGCTCATCTACACTGCACCCGGTGATGACAAAGCCTGTGCAGAGGACTGCGAGGACTGCTAATGATCTGAATATATGTTTCATTGCTGAGTTGCGATTTTATTAATAACCGTAGTCATTTACCAGATAGCCCTGGCTGTTGGTGATGGTGTCGTTGAAGAGAGGCCAGAACATGTGTGACTCAGGGTCGGCGATGTAGATGTTCTCGATCTTCTCGGCATAGAGGTCAGACTTCTTCTTGTCGTCGTACTTGATGTAGTTTGCGACGATCTCCCAGTCTGAACCAGGGTTGGTCTGCTCGTCTCTTCCGAGGCCCCAGATGTCTACAGAGCACTCGTCGTCTGAAAGCTTGTACCAGATGTCGGTGCCGAGGTAGTCGTATGCTCCCTGGCGGTCGCGCAGGTCGTACATCTTGGCCTTTGCCTCGTCGAGCTTGGTCTTGAGGAGGTTCCAGCGGATGAGGTCGCCCTTGCGGAGGAACTCGCCGCAGAACTCGAACGCACGCTCGTCCACGATCTTGTTGAACATATCTTCCTTGCTGCTGATGGCAGCTACGAACTCCTCGGCTGCGTCCTCGCCGCAAGCACGGGTCCTGACAGGGAGGAAGTATGACTTGGCCTCGCTGAGCTCGCCGAGCTCATTGGCGATTTCGGCAGCCATGAGAAGAATGTCGGCATAGCGCATCACAACCGGCTTCACACCGTCGTCGTTGCCGCCGGTGTAAGGGTTGCTCTTCATCTGGTCGAAACGGAACTTGCCGAAGTACCACTTGGCGATGCCGGCAGGAGTGATGCTGCCGTCCTTGTTCCATACATAGTTGGCGCAGGATACGTTCCTTCTGCTGTCGTTGGCTGCGTAGTCAAAGTAGAATGAAGGTACCGGACCTGCCTGTCCGCCCTGTGCGAATGCGGTTCCGTTGATGCTTGCACCGTCGTTCTTGACAGCGAAGGTGTAGTTCCATCTTCCGCGGCCGTCTCCGAACGGGATGACGTAGAGGACTTCACCGCCTGCATTGAGGTGCTCGCTGTTGTTGAACTTCTTCCAGAGGCCTGCGAATGAGTCCTCGAGGCTGCAGGTGCCTGATGTGATGACATCCTTGAGGTAGTTCAGTGCCTTAGGATAGAGGACGCTCTTCTGGAGCTCCGGATCCGAGCTGAGGCGTACAGAACCGGCGTCGCCGGTGCCCACCTTGCCGTCTGCAGGACGGAGGGCATAGCCTGAAGCCGCGAGTGCGATGCGGGCATAGAGGCCCTCTGCGAACGCTTTGTTGATGCGGTCAGCCTTTGCTGTGGCTGCATTCTGGCCCGGGAAAACGAGATATCCGATGGCCTCGTCGAGGTCTGCGAGTATCTGCTTGAAGATCACGTCGCGGTCTTCCTTTGCAGCGTAGATGGTCTCTGAGGTGAGGGCGCTGAAGCGTGCAGGCACGTCTCCCCATGCCTTGATGAGGTCATAGTAGAGGAGTGACCTGAGGGTGAGCGCCTCGCCGAGGAGGTAGGCCATGTCCTTGTCGTTTTCGGTGTTGCCGAACTCGCGGAGTCCCTCGATCACGAGGTTTGCGCGCTCGATGCCCATGTAGATCGAAGCGAATACATGAGGTGCCGAGTTGAGCTGCGAGTTGTTAGGCTGGCAGTCATAGGCCGCGATGTCGTTCTTGTTGTCGCGCGGCTTTCCTGCGGTGTATGCGTTGTACCACTCGATGTCGGTGTTGAAGCCGTACCAAGGGAGGAAACGTCCGCGGTAGCTGTTCTGCTCGCAGAATGCCTCTGTGATGCCGAAGATGGTGCCCTCAGCGAGGGAGTAGTTGCCATAGACTGTCGCTCCGTCGAAGGTGGAAGGAGACTTTGAGTCGAGGAAGGCTCCGTCGCAAGATGCGAGAACTGTGAGTGCGGCTGCGCCGCAGAATATGAGATTGAATATCTTTTTCATCTTGTGTCCGGTATTAGAATGTCACATTGATACCGCATACATAACCGATGCTCTTAGGGTAGGCCGAGTAGTCTACTCCCGGGGTGAGCGGTGTCGCACGTCTGGTGTCGACCTCAGGGTCATAGCCTGAGTACTTGGTGAGGCAGAAGAGGTTGGTGCCTGTCACATAGACGCGGAGCTTGCGGATATGGATCTTGCTTGTGAGTGTCTCAGGAAGGGTGTATCCTATGGTAGCGCTCTGGAGGCGGAGGAATGATGCATCCTCGACCGCCCAGTCGCTGAACACTGCCTGGCTCACACATGGAGACCACATGGTGGTACCTGCGTTCGCTGCCTCGAGGGCTGCAGGATCGGTGATGAGCTCGCCGGTGTTCCAGTCGATGTTGGTCCATCTTTCAGATACCTTCATCGAGCTGAGGAGGTTCCTGTTGTAGTACTTGCGAGAAGAGGTGAACTCTACCTTGTTGGCATTGTAGACCTGGTTGCCGATCATGTAGGTGAAGTTGGTGCTGAAGTCCACTCCGTGAAAATATCCGCTGAGTGAGAAACCGCCCTGGAAGTCAGGAGATGCGTTTCCGATGACCTCGCGGTCAGCCACAGTCACCTTGCCGTCGTTTCCGGCGATGTCCTTGAGCTTCATGGCACCCGGTCTGAGGTATGACGAGCCGACTACTGAAGAGCAGTCTACCACGCCTTCCTTGAGTATCCACTTGCCGTTCTCGTAATTGAAGTCAGATACCTCGTAGCGGCCGTCTGCACGGTATCCGTACATGTTTCCGAGAGGCTGTCCCACCTCGACTATGTAGTCGTCGCCGATCTCGGATGATGCCCAGTATGACTGTGCGGTGATCTTGTCGAGACCTCCGAGGCTGGTCACCTCGTTGTGGTTGTATGAGATGTTTCCGCTGAAGGTGAGGTCGAAGTCAGTCTTGCGCACGAGAGGCATGTTGAGCGAGAGCTCGGCACCGCGGTTGCGTGTAGAACCGATGTTGCGGTACTGGCTGTCATAGCCCGATCCTGCGATAGGGAAGTTGATGAGGAGGTCCTTGGTGTCGTTCTGGTATACCTCGATGCTACCGCTGATCTTGCCCTTGAAGAAGTCGAAGTCGAGACCCACGTTGTGGGTGAGTGTGGTCTCCCACTTGAGGTCAGGGTTGTTCATGACCTTTCCTGCCATCCAGTAGTTAGACGACTGGCTGAGCCATGTGGTGTTGGTAGCGCTGTACTCCTTGTTGATGAGGCCTGAAGGGATGTTGTTGTTACCCGCGGTACCGAAGCTGTAGCGGAGCTTGAGCTGCTGGATGTTGTCGGCGCCCTTCATCCAATCCTCATTGGAGATGTTCCATGAAACGGCTGCTGAAGGGAAGATGCCCCAGCGGTTGCCCTTTGCGAACTTTGAAGAACCGTCGGCACGTACGGTCGCAGATACCGAATACCTGTGTCTGTACTCGTAGTTTGCACGTCCGAAGAACGAGAGAAGCTTGTCGTCAGGGTTGATGTAGTTGAATGACGATGCTGGGGTACCTGAAGACATGAAGTTCCATGCCATCTCTGCGTTGTAGAAGGTAGGAAGACCGTCGATCATCATCTGCACGGTGTTGCTCTTGGTGACGGTCATCTCTTCTCCGACGAGGAGGTTGAGACTGTGGTCCTCATTGATGATGTTCCTGAAGTCGTAGTTCAGGGTGTTGGTGTTGCGGTACTTGTTGCGGAAGTACTCCTTGTGCTGGTTTGAAGGAGTGTTCTTGATGGTCGAGTTGTTGGCAACATAGTAAGTGGTCATACCGTAGAAGCGGTCGTCGCTCTGGCTGTAGTTCTCGATACCTCCGTCTACCTTGAGCCTGAGGTTCTCGATGATCTCCCAGTTGAATGCCGCATTTGCCACCCACTGCTTGCGTCCGCGCTGCGAGTCGTTGTCCGAAACGGACTTGAGAGGAGGTGCGTTGTCGCCGTAGTCAGCCTCTTCGTCCATGTTCTGGATGGTTGAAGCGATAGGAATAGGTGTGTAGCATACAGCGTGCTTGAGACGTCCGTTGCCGGAGGTTGTACCGGTATCGTTCATCGAGTTGGCGCCTGCGCCGCGCACGTCTGTGTCTGAGTAGCGGATGCTGGTCTCGATGGATGTGGTCTTGCTGGTGGTGAACTTGCCCTTGAAGCTGAGGTTGTCACGGACGTAGTTCGAGCCGCTCATGATGGCGTTGTCGGTGATGTGGGCATAGTTGAGTGTCCAGTTGTATCCGTCGCCGCTGCCTGAGATGCCGAAATCGGTGTTGAATGAAGAGCCGACATTGCCGAATACCATGCCTACCCAGTCGTTTGATGGCTGGTTTGCATAGAGGTCGAGGTCGCCGAACTGTCCGAAGTAAGGAGCGTAGTAGGTGCTGACATTGTCGCGCACCTTGGCGAGCTCGTACTGGAACTTGACGAAGTTCTCAGGATCCATGGTCTGGATGGCGCCTGCGTTGGCCATCTTCTTCTGTCCGTAGTAGGCATTGAAGTTCACGCTGACCTTGCGTCCCTTCTCTCCGCTCTTGGTGGTCACGATGACTACGCCGTTGGCGCCTCGCGAACCGTAGATCGCAGTCGAGAATGCGTCCTTGAGGACGTCGATGGACTGGATCTCGGAAGACGAGATGTCATTGATGGACTCGACAGGGAATCCGTCCACGATGTAGAGAGGGGAGTTGTCCTGTGTGATGGAACCGCCGCCTCTGACGCGGATCTTGATGTCGGCGTCAGGGTCACCCTCGGTGGTGGTCACGGACACACCGGCCATCTTTCCCGAAAGGGCCTGGCTGACGGTGGTCACCGGCTGCTCGGCGAGTTTCTCGCTGTTGACGGATGACACGGAGCCCATGAGGTCGCGTCTCTTGACTACCGCATAACCGACTACGACCACTTCGTCGAGGAAGTTGTTGTCGTCCTGCAGGGTCACGTCGATGACGGACTTGCCGTTGACAGGGATGCTGACGGTAGACATACCGATCATAGAAAACTGGAGAACGCTCTTTGCAGCGTCCGGGACGTCGATGGAGTAGTCTCCGTCAAGTCCTGTGATCACTCCGAGCGAGGTTCCTTCCACGAGGACGGATACGCCGATGAGAGGCTCTCCGCTGGCATCAGTCACCACGCCTTTCACGTTCTGGGCCTGGACTGCGAAAGCGCAGAAGAGTCCCGTCACGAGGAGGACGATTTTCTTTAGTGTCTTGCTCATAAAAAATCAGTTAGTTATTAATTATTGTTATCAGATCTGTCTGTATGTTCCATGCGCCGCCTGTCCCGCCGTGATGTCCTTCACAAGGTAGTGGAGATACATCTCTAGGTTGGTGTAGCGGCCCTTTGTGTCTATGGTCTTTGCGTTGCCATCGGCAGCGTCGCTCTTGCTGAGCCCATACTTCTCCTCGAACCAGTCCGGCATGCCGTCACCGTCGCTGTCCTTCACGAGTGCCTTCTGCTCATCGCTGGCCTTGTATTCGGGCCATGCCTCGCCGTAGAGGCTCTTTACATCCGCGATGTCCTTGATGATCTTGCCCTTGCCGTCCCTTACATCCCCTGCAATGCGCTCGTCCACCTTGTCGCGGGAGAGCGATGCTCCGGCCCACTGGCATGTGGCGGAGAGTGCCTCCGAGGCGCTGTGGGTGGTGGTGTGGCAGGTCTGTCCTGAAGGTCCCTTCACAGGGAATGCGTTCTTGGCGGTTGTGCCGTGGTTGGCATGTGATGCCCCGTTGTGCCAGTAGATGCCGGCGGCATTGTCGGCGCTGATGTCGCTGTACTTCGTATGGGTATTGCCCTCGAGGTAGAGGAGAGGGTATCCATCGTCGATGTCCTTCTTGCCGCAGGTCGAGCAGGTGCTTGTATAGACCCCGTACGCATCCATGATCCAGTGGCGGTCGGTAGATGACGGTCCCGGCTTGTAGGTGTTGCCCACCATGTTGATGCCCGTGCCCTTGCCTGCGCCGTAGCCCTCGCCTCCGTAGGAGTTGTTCGATCCCCAGTCATAGATCACATTGTTGCGGAAGTCCACCACGCCGCGGTGTGCGGGAGTGACGTGGTTCTCGTAGATGTGCGGGTGGTCGAAGCGAGGGTTGCGGCTGTCGTGGTGTGCGAGTATGTTGTGGTGGAAGGATGCGTTCTCTCCTCCCCAGATGCCGCCGTAGCCGTGGCTGTCCTTGGAGTGGATGGACTGCTTCATGCTCTCGCCGATGATGCACCACTGCATGGTCATGTTGGAGTTTGCGTAGAATGACGCACCTTCATCGATGCTCCAGCTCATCGAACAGTGGTCGAGCACGAGGTTGCTGAGGTAGCGTCCCCAGATGCAGTCGTCGCTGTCACCGGCTCCCGCGCCCTCGTCTCCGAGCCTGAAGCGGATGAAGCGTATGATGACATTGTCGGCCTTGACCTGTGTGTAGCGGTCCCTGATGCAGATGCCGTCGCCCGGAGCGGTCTGGCCCGCGATCGTGAGGTCTCCCTTACTTATGACCAGTGCCTTGCTGAGCGCGATGGTTCCTGCCACGTCAAATACAATGGTGAGAGGCCTGTCGGCCTTCTCGATGCCGTAGCGGAGTGTTCCGTTCGACCCGTCGTCGCTGAGCTTTGTCACATGATAAACCTTGCCTCCGCGGCCTCCGGTGGTGTACATGCCGCCGCCTTCAGCGCCCGGGAACGCTCTTGCCGCACCGTCTTCCTCGCATGCCGGGATCTTCATCTCCGCGTACCTCGATGCCGGGTCGGCCGGGGTGTCAGGTTTTGTCTCTGCCTTGGTCCTGGCTTCGATCCTGGTACTCCAGGAAGACTCGATGCTGCCTGAAATGGCGCAGACATCGAACTTGTAGACAGTGTCCGGGGTGAGGCCGTCAAATGAAATGGATGTGGCGCTTACCGTACCGGTCTTGTCCTCGGTATTGCCCTTGAGGAGGCGGTAGCGGTACTGTGTGGCGCCTGTGACTGCGGACCACTGGAACCCGAGGGTGGCGGTGCCGGCTTCTCCGGATACGGCCACGCCTGTCGGGGCAGCGAGATCCTTGACCTCGGGCTTCTCCGGCTCATACGGCTTCGAGTTCATGCAGGCCGAAACGGCGAGCACGGACAGAAGCGATATGATCAGTGACTTGATTTTCATATCCTTTCCATTTCAAGAGACGCCCAGATGAATGGACCTACGCCCTTAGGGTCGTCGGAGCATCTCTTTTCATTGATGTAGTACTCATATGAACCGTCGCGCATCTCCTTGCCTCCGAGTCCCGCCACTGCGCAGCAGTCCTTGAGTGAGATGGTTCCGTCCTCATTCTCCACGATGAATGTCGCCACGAGCTTATGGTAGAGTTCCTGGCCGTAGGCGCTCATGACAGGGTCGATGTAGCCCATCCTTGCTGCCTTGAGGTAGGTGTATGTGAACATCGAGGATGCTGTGGCCTCGACGTAGTTGCCTTCGCGTCCGGGACAGTCGAGCACCTGATACCACATTCCGGTCTCGGGATCGGCGTATTCAGGCAGTTTTGCGAGTATGCCCTGGAGTATGGCGATGAGCTCCTGCCTTCCCTCGAAGGTCTCGGGAATGTAGTCGAGCGCGTCCACGAGAGCCATGCAGTACCAGCCGAGGGCTCTGCCCCATGCGTGCTGTGACTGACCTGTCTCCGGGTCGCACCAGAACATCTGGCGGGACTCGTCCCATGCGTGCCTGTAGAGACCTGTAGCCTCGTCATAAGTGTGACTGGCGACTATGGTGAAGTTGCGGCAGATGTCGCTGTAGAGCGAGTCACTGACTTCCTTGTCTTGAACATAGAGGCTGGTGTAGGCCGCGTAGAAAGGCTGTGCCATGTAGAGTCCGTCGAGCCACATCTGGTTCGGATAGACGGCCTTGTGCCAGAATCCGCCTTCCGATGTGCGGGGCTGGCCGTCGATCTGCGCCCTGAGGAGGCCGAGAGCCTTGGAGTACTTGAGCTGCGGCTTGAGCTGGTTGAGCTTGAGCAGGGTCAGTCCCGGGCAGAGATGGTCGACATTGAAGTTCGATTTCTTGTATGTCACGATCACGCCGTCCTCGGCGATGATCTCGTTGTACCATGCGTCCACGTACTCAGGCACGTTCTTGGTGCCGTATGTATCGTATACGTCCAGGAATGCCTTGAGCTCGAGACCGGTGGTGTAGTTCCACTTGAGCTCTCCCTGCTTCCCGTCCAGCCAGGATGCTTCCGGGCATCTGGCCATTTCGCTGCGCATCATCTGCACGGACATCGGCTCCTGTGTCTGACAGGAAACCGATGCCAGGGCAGATACCCACAACATTATGCAATAAATGGTAATCTTTCTCATCTGTTGTCAAACGGGTCCCAGACGGACTCTCCGGCATGGGACATCACTTTATCAAACGTATAATCCGCAGCCTGCCTTGCGCTGAGCTGCTTCGACCACTTCACCCTCTTGCCTGCGGCTCCGGGTCCTGTGTTGCCGTATTCGGCGTAGTAAGAGTTCTTTTCGGTGTTCGGCTTCCCCGGCTTCTCCCAGTTGTGCCAGCCTTCAGGAAGGATGTGGCTGCCGAGCTCGCACTCGATGAATACAGTCTTGGCGTAGGCACCCCATGGCCTTCCCAGGTAGCACCTGTCAATGCCCTCTGCGGCAGTCAGCCTGCAGTTTCTGAACACATAGCCGTATTTCTGTCCCTTGAGTGTTGATGCGGCCGTGACATAGCTGTTCTTCTTGGAGTGTATGGTGCAGTTCTCGAAGTATGCTATGCTCGGGCCGAATATGAAATCAGTCGTGCCCTCTATGTAGCAGTCGAGGAAGTAGTTGCGCTTGATGCCGCCGTCATTGCCGTAGCGGCCGTATGTGTAGACGGTGTCCTGGTTGCCGATGAAGCGGCAGCGGTTGAAGAAGAGGAAATCGCCGTCGGTGAAGAGGGCAACCGCCTGTCCTATGGCCTTGCTGTCGCCTGCCGAGTTCTCCACAGTCAGGTCCTCAAGGGTGACATGGCAGGAATGGATATACATGGTGGCGCTGCCGGAGGTTCCCACCTTGCGGTCTGTTCCCGGCCAGAGCTGCTCTGCGTACTTGCCATAGCTGATTATTGTATTCTCTGCACCTTCGCCCATGATGTGCAGCCTCTGCTTGCCGGCTGGTATGGTGACCATCTCCCTGTACGTTCCTGCCTTGATGAGAATGGTGGTTACATGCCCGTGCTCGTAGTCAGGGCATGCATTGACGGCCTCCTGCACCGTGGTGAAGTCTCCGGAACCGTCCAGAGCCACCACATATTCAGCCTTTGGCTGCGCCAGAGCCATCACTGCGGCGGTCATGCATGCGGCAATTGCGGTGAGTATCCTCTTCATGACCTAGCGGATGCTGATGTTCTTCACGTTGGCTGTCTTCACCGGATCGCCGGACGATGCTGATATCTCCACACCTGTCATGGTGACGTCTTCGGCCCAGTTGATCTCTATTCCCCTGGTGGACTTGATGGCGCAGCCGTCGATGTTGATGTTGCGTACCGGCATCTCGGGGATGCCGTTGAAATACATCGCGCGGCCGGCTCCGTTGCAGACTATGTCCTTGATCCAGATGTCCCTGAAGGCAGGTGTGCCCTCATCCACAGGGATGAGCTCGACCTGTGCGGTCTGACCCTTCTCCATCGCATCCACAGCGGATGTGCCGTTGTAGTGAAGGTCGAAGAGCACTGTCTCGGCTATGATGTCTGTCATGTAGATGTTGTCGATGTAGATGTTCTTCACGACACCTCCGCGGCCTCTGCGGCTCTTGAAGCGCAGTCCGACATCGGTCCCGAGGAAGCGGCAGTTGGACACCTTCATGTCCTCCACGCCTCCGCTCATCTCGCTTCCGACCACGAATCCGCCGTGTCCGTGATAGACGGTGCAGTTGTCGACAATGAGTCCCTTGCAAGGCGCAGCCCTTCTGCGGCCGTCCTCGTCCTTTCCGGACTTTATGCAGATGCCGTCGTCTCCGACGTCAAATGAAGAATCGATGATGATGGATCCAACACATGAGTCGAGGTCGATGCCGTCGCCATTCTGGGAGTAGTGCGGGTTGCGTACGGTCACGCCCTTGATGATGACATTGCGGCACATCAGAGGGTGGAGATTCCAGCTCGGAGAATTCTGGAACACACAGTCCTCCAGCAGGACGTTCTCGCAGTTCCTGAAGCATACGAGCTCTGGACGGAGGAAGTCCCTGATCGCCTCGTATCCTGCGTCGTCGAGGTCGCGCGGAGGGACGTTCATGCCAGACATTTCGTGTCCCTTCACATAGGACTCGCTAGGGGACCACAGGTCGCCCTTGTCGTTGAGGACTCCGCCTCTGGCGAGGAATGATTTCCACTCGGCGGCATTCACCTTGGATTTCTTGACTGCGCGCCATGCACTGCCGCTGCCGTCGATGACTCCACCTCCGGTGATGGATATGTCGTGGGCATTGTCGGCGTGGATGGGAGCGTCGCACCTCTTGGTGTCAAGACCTTCGAACACGGTCTCCACGATAGGGTAGAGCGTCGGGTCAGGGTCGAAGATGATGACTGCGAGAGGGTCTACATGGAGGTCGATGCAGCTCTTCAGCTCGATGGGCCCCGTGTACCATATACCCTCAGGCACGATAAGATGTCCTCCTCCTTTGGAGGAGAGGTGCTCAATGGCCTCCTTGAATGCCTGGGTGTTGGAAGCTATTCCGTTCCCGTTCCCACCGAATTCGGTTATGTATACGGAACGGTCCGGGACGGATGGTCTTGAAACCATCTCCATCTCGAATGGCAGATCTTTGTATAGATAAGCGAATTCTTCAGTGCCCGCTGTACACTTGGATTGGGTGCAACTTGCTGAAAAAGAGAGTGTTGCCATGAGGGCAACCGCCGCGTTCACGGTTCGGGAAAGCAACGCCTTCACCGCGCTGTAGTGGAATTTCATCTGCAGATGTGGTTGTAATTACAATGCAAATATATACAAAAATTCCGTTATCGTGCACGGAACTCATGGAATGTTTTTGAAAATGCCGTATTTTATTCATTCATTTTGTTTTGTAACTTTGTGTAAACCCTTGATTAGGACCTTATGAAACGCTTGATTTCGCTCTTGTTGTCAACTTTATGCATAGCCGCCGCGGCGCAGAACAGCATCGGTCATACCGGGCAGATTCCAGACTGCAGGCAGTGGGCCGGATCGGTCTTCTCCAGGTCGGAACTTCCGCCTTTCTCCTTCGTGTATGGAGGAGTGCCGTCATCAGAGTTTCTGACCAGGTGGAAATTCTCCGGGACAGGCTTTAAGGCGGGATCTCCGTCTGCTGTCGTGGGCACGGAGCTCAGCAGTAAGGCGGCTTATACCTGGACGGACAGGCGCACAGGACTGGAGGTCCGCTGCGAACTGACACTCTTCGACGACTTCAATGCAGCAGAGTGGGTGCTCTTTTTCAGGAACACCGGCACTGAGGATACCCCGGTGCTTTCTCAGATCAGGACGCTTGACCTGACTCAGTGTTCGCGCTCTGCAGGGGACTGGCAGGTATTTTATTCCGACGGTCCATATTTCGGACGTGCTGATTTCCAGTCTCGAGACACAGTCCTGACACCGGGCGGGTCAAGACATCTGGAACCTTTCGGAGGCCGCTCCTCAAGTCATACCATGCCTTATTTCAATGTCAAGACTCCGTCTGGAGGCATGGTTTACGCGCTTGGTTGGACAGGAAGCTGGTGTGCCGACATACTTCGTGATGGTCGTGGCATGCATGTCAAGGCGGGTCTCAGGGACTTTGAATCGGTCCTCAGACCGGGTGAAGAGATCAGAGTGGCTTCAGTTGCCATGATTCCATGGACGGGAAGCGACCGTATGGATGGGCAGAACCTTTTCCGCCGGTTTGTGATGCAGCATCACCACCCGAAGGCATCCGGTCGTCCTGTCGGTCCCATGCTGCTCAACAGCTTCGACCTCACAGGCCCCTGGCCATGCGACGAATATGCATGTATGACAGGACCGCTGGCTCAGGCCGTCATACGGCAGTTTGATTTCCTTGGTACGAAGACCGGCGGATTCTGGCTGGATGCCGGATGGTATTCCCGTGCAGGCGACTGGAAGAAAGGCTACTGGTGGCACAGTGCTGTCGGCAACTGGACTCCGGATCCGGTGCGGTTCCCGGAAGGACTTGCTCCTGTCGCCGAAGAAGCCCACGCCACAGGTGGAAAGTTCCTCCTCTGGTATGAGCCTGAAAGGGCAAATGTGGATTCTGACTGGGCGCATGAGCATCCCGAATGGATGCTTGCCGAATCCGGAAAGAAGGCCGTGCCTATGGATACGCCTGTCGATTCGGCGTTCATCGTCAACCTCGGAGATCCGGAAGCCCTTGACTTTGTGTGTCATGAGATTCTTCAGAGCATCACCTCCAACAAGGTGGACATCTACAGGCAGGATTTCAATATCGATCCTGAAATGTTCTGGCTCAACAATGACGAGCCTGGGCGCAGGGGTATGTGCGAGGTGAAGTACATCAATGGCCTTTACCATTACCTGGACTTTCTCAGGGAGCAGCTGCCGTTCCTTGTGGTGGACAACTGCGCGGGCGGCGGCAGGCGTCTCGACCTGGAGATGATATCCCGCTCCGTGTCGCTGTGGCGCTCTGACTACACTCTGGATCCGGAAGCCAAGCAGTGTCATGCCTATTATCTGCATCAGTGGCTTCCATATCACTGCACCAATACCGGTAACAAGAACCCATATGTGTGGCGTTCTGCCCTCGGCCCTGCAGCCTGTCTGTGTTTCGGCATAGCAGGCAAGGGAAAGGCCAGCGTTGAAGACCAGCTGGCAGTCATCGCCCAGTTCAGCGAATTGGGACCGTACTATCTGGAAGATTATTATCCGCTCAGCGGCTATGGCGACATCACATCAGATGGCGTGTGGATGGCATATCAGCTGCATCGCCGGTCCGATGGCACAGGATACGTGATAGCATTCAGGAGGACGGAGTCCAAGGAATCGTGCTGCCGTGTGCAGCTTCGCGGTCTTGATGCCTCAAAGGCATATGTACTCGAATTCAGGGATGGCGACATGCCGTCTGTGACTGTCACCGGCAAGGAACTTTCGGAAGGACTGACTTTGGTCTCAGAGAAAGCAGGTTCATCCCTGCTTGTCAGGTATTCACCTGCCCTCTGACGTCGGCCTGAGGAGAATGTCCATGGCGTCGTCCACGCTCAGGGATTCCTCGATGCGGAAGCTGCCTGTCCCGGTGCGTCTGAGTGAGTGGAGGAAAGCTCCGCTTCCGAGGGCTTCTCCCAGGTCTCTCGCAAGTGCGCGGATATAGGTTCCCTTGGTGCATCCCACGAGGATGTCGGCGTGCGGAAGGTCCTTTCCGGAGATGTCGATGACGTTGATTCTGGCATTGAATCTGTTGACTGTGTCGGCTGCGGCTGGTCTGGCGTCGGCTATGGGTTCGCCCCACGAGAGCATTTCCATCCTGGTGATGGTGATGTTCTGCTTCGAGAGCAGTTCTGCCGCGCTGTGGTCGAAGCTGCTGTCGCCCTTCTGTGCTGCGCGGTATGCCTTGCGGGCCATTTCGTATGCTCTGACACCGTCCACGGATTTTGCGGAGAACAGAGGAGCCACCTGCTCCTGCTCGCCCAGGAAGGACGGAAGCACGGCCTCGATCGCTTCGCGTGTCACCTGTGTGCAGGGATACTCCTGATCGATTTCTTTCTCTCTGTCGTAGGATGGTGTGGTGGCGCCGAATGTGACTCCTGCCACATATTCCTTGTCATGTTTCTGGAGTGTTTCCGCAAGTTTTGTGGCTTTCCCTATGCATACGAGAAGCACGCCTGTGGCCAGAGGATCCAGGGTACCGGCATGTCCGACCTTGAGATTCTTCTTGCTGAAATGCCGGCAAGCCGCCCACTTGACCTTGCGGATCACATCCGCGGATGTCCATCGGTACGGCTTGTCGATCGGGATGATGATGCCTTCCGGGTAGTCTTCAATGCTGCCGGTAAGTGTCATGCCCTTCTTCAGTATCAGAGCATCCATCCTACAGATCTGATGTTATCTTTTCGACTCTTCTCTGGTGACGGCCGCCTTTGAATTCGCTGGCGATCCATGTCCTGATGCATGCTATGGTCATGCGGTATGAGATGAAGCGTGCTGGAAGCACCAGGATGTTGGCGTTGTTGTGCTCTTTCACGAGTCTCGCTATATCCGTGTTCCATGCAAGTCCGGCACGTATTCCCATATGGTGGTTGAGGGTCATGCACATGCCGTTTCCTGTACCGCAGAGGGCTACTCCCAGATCCACTTCGTGGCTCTCTATCGCACGGGCCAGGGGATGACCTACATCCGGATAATCCATGCTCTCTGTACTGTGTGTACCGAAGTCTATGATCTCGTATCCGTTGCGCCTGAGGTAGCGGATGATGCCTTCCTTGTAATCGAATCCAGCGTGGTCGCTGCAAACACCTATTTTCATGCCAGGTCTGTTTTGTGGCACAAATGTACTAAATATGTTGGAAACTTCGCCTGTGGCCGTATGTTTTATTAGAAAAACAGAAACCCTCAGGCTATTTCTTTCGTGCCATGTCTGTCGGCAGTTTCAGGCGTGAATTTAGCTGAAACACGGCTATTCTTGGCTCGGCGTACGATTTCAGACGTGAATTCAGGAAATACACGGCTGTAAAGAGTCAGGACTATGTTTTCAGACGTGAAATCACCAGATACGCGGCTGTCATGTCTCTGCTGCCGTCGATGCCGCCCAGAGCAGTGGAGGGATTGCCTCTGAAGCGGGTGTTGCGGAGCTCTTCTTCGCCCGCAAAGAGGCATTCCCGCAGCTGCGGCCGGGGCGGCCCGAGCATATCCGGGCTGGACTGTTATCCTGTTGCGGCTTATCCGAGTCTTTCCTTCACGAAAGACATCCTCGCTGCAAACTGATCCTTTCCGATGAATGAAAGAATGTCTGCGATGCCCAGACCGCTGGATGCTCCGGCGAGAGAGAGGCGCAGGCAGTTCATGACCTTGCCCATAGGCCATTCCTTGGCGCGGATGTATTCTTCAAGTCCGGCCTCTATGCTTTCCTTGGTCCATTCGCCCTCGAGAGCGCAGATGTGTGCTGCTGCATCCTGTGCCATCTCTGCATTATCCGGCTTCCAGAACTTGTCGACATCCTTTGCCAGGAACGGTGCAGTGGCTGCATCGTCATAAACCTTGGCGCGTGGGTCGGCTGCACGGCGCGGGTCGGCAGGCTTCTGCTCCACTGCCGCTCCTGCCTTCACTCCGAACGCTTCGAATTCTGCAGGGGAGATGAAAAGATATGATGCAATTGTCCAGAAATCTGCCACGAAGGTCGCCCTTTCCTTGACCAGTGACACGACATTCTTAACGTAGTTCTTAGAGAATGTATGGGTGCCGAAATCGGCGGATACAGGACACTTGAAGCATCCTTCCACCTTGATGCCGTGAGACTCGAGAATCGGAACGAAGAGATCCGTGAGTTCTTCATCGCTCTTGAGACGGAGGTATTCCTTGTTGTACCACTTGGCCTTGTCAGGGTTGAACTTCGCTCCGGATTTGCTGACCTTCTCGACTGAGAACGCATCGATGAGTTCCTGCATCGAGAACATCTCCTGCTCTGTGCCCGGGTTCCATCCCAGCATGGCGAGGAGATTGACGAATGCCTCGGGGAAATAGCCATCCTCACGGTATCCGTGATAGGTCTCGCCTTCTGAGTTGAGCCAGTTGAGAGGGAATACAGGGAAGCCCATCTTGTCACCGTCACGCTTGCTGAGCTTTCCGTTGCCGACAGGCTTGAGAAGCAGAGGAAGGTGTGCGAAGCGAGGCTGGGTCTCCTCCCATCCGAATGCCTTGTAGAGCATGTAGTGGAGAGGGAGTGAAGGGAGCCACTCCTCGCCGCGGATGACTTCGGTGATCTCCATGAGGTGGTCATCCACGATGTTGGCAAGATGGTAAGTAGGGAGCTCATCTGCCCTTTTCCAGAGCACCTTGTCGTCCAGAGTGTCGGTGTTGACCTCCACGTGGCCGCGGATGAGGTCATCCATTTTCACGATGGTGTCGGCAGGCATCTTGAAGCGTATGGTCCAGTCAGAGGTCTCCTCCAGCAGTCTCCTGGTCTCTTCCTCAGGAAGTGTGAGGGAGTTCTTGAGGGACATGCGTGTCGTCTGGTTGTAGATGAATGTCTCACCCTTGGCCTCTGCGGCGCTTCTGGCAGCCTCGAGGGCTTCTGCAGAGTCAAATGCGTAATAGGCATAGCCGTTGGCGATCAGCTGCTCTGCATACTGGCGGTAAAGCGGTTTGCGCTGGCTCTGGCGGTATGGTGCGTGAGGATGTCTCTCTGAGGCGGTCTCTACCACCTGTCCATTCTCGTCCACACCCTCGTCAGGGATGATGCCGCACCATCTGAGTGACTCGATGATGTACTGCTCCGCTCCCGGTACGAAGCGGTGTGAATCTGTATCTTCGATGCGGATGATGAAATCACCGCCATTCTGCTTTGCGTAGAGGTAGTTGTACAGCGCTGTTCTCACTCCACCCATGTGGAGCGGTCCCGTAGGTGACGGTGCGAAGCGCACTCTGGTCTTTCTCATATCTTACTTTGTCTGGATTTTTGCGTTTCGTCTGATGGCGGCTACATTCTCGAGGCTGGACTGGTTGTCTCCCGGATTTATGATCAGCAGCGGCTTGGTATCATAGTGGAAGATCCTGCAGTTTTCCTTGGTGTTGTAGCCTATCTTGGTGGTGCGGCTTTCGGTCTCCTGAAGAGAGATGCCCTCACCTGACTCTATCTTGCCCTTGTCGAAGACGAAGTGGTTGTCTATCATGATGTAGTTGCCCAGTTCGCCTTCCTTGATGCCTATGGCCTCGATAAATCTGAGACCGGTGGCTATGGCGGTGATGTGGATGCGGTCTCCGACCTCCGGGTCCTCATCCCAGATGAGTCCGCGCTTGAAGTTGTTGGCGTTGCCTGTGTATTCCTTGATCTTTGAGTTGATCTCCTCCAGCTGGGTCATGGTCACACCCCTTTCATTCTTTCCGATGGTGATGTTGACCAGGACGTTCTTGGCTGTCGAAAGGTCGAAGTCGTTGAGCAGAGGGGAGTCGAAGGCCTGCTTCACGGCGTCTGAGATACGGTTCGGTCCTGTACCGGATCCGCAGCCCATCAGAGCCATGCCGCTGTCTTTCATCATGGTCTTGATGTCCTCGAAGTCCACGTTGATGTAGCCCGGGCGCTTGATTATCTCCGTGATGCCCCTGACAGCCGTTGCCAGCACCTCGTCAGCTTTCGGGAAAGCGTCCTGCACGAGCTGGTCTCCGAAATACTTGTAGAGTTTCTGGTTGTTGATGATCAGCAGGCTGTCCACATTCTTTTCGAGCTCGTGGATGCCGTCGATGGCCTTTGAAAGCGAGTCGTTGCCCTCATTCTCGAAAGGAAGAGTCACGACAGCCACAGTGAGGATGCCGCGGTCCTTCGCCATCTTGGCGATGACCGGAGATGCTCCGGTACCTGTGCCTCCGCCCATTCCGGCGGTGATGAAAAGCATTTCAGTGCCGTTGTCGAGCACCACCTTTGCGATCTCGTCCTGAGCTTCGAGAGCGGCGTTGCGTCCCTTGACCGGGTTGCATCCGGCACCGAGACCCTTTCCCATCTGTATCTTCACCGGTACGGGACTGCGCTGAAGTGCCTGCGAGTCGGTGTTGCATACTATGAAGCTGCAGCCCTGCACTTTCTCACGGTACATGTATGACACTGCGTTGCATCCGCCTCCGCCGACACCTAAAACCTTGATGATGGAGTTTTCCGGGATCCAGTCCTTCGGCGTCACATCAATATCCGCCATATTGTCCATATATTCCATGTGTCTTGCTTTTATTCGTCTTCCATTCCCTCGTAGAGGCTGTCCATCTGTCCCTGGACCTTGTCCTTGAACTTGCTCCAAGTGATGCTGAACCTGCTCGGCTTCCTTTCTGTACGCTGTCTGGCAGGTTTCTTCGGCTGACTCGGCTTGACCTTCTCAGTGTGTGCATCTCCGAAGAGGGTGCCGTCGTTTGGAATCTCTTCCTGCGCAGCTTCTTCAGTTTCTGTCTCTGTCTCGGCAGCGATGTCATCGCTCTGGGTGAGTCTCACAGGTGCGTCCTTGGTGCAGTTCAGTACGGTGTTCTCCTTTGCGGCGAGGATGAGTCCCACCGAGGTGGCAGCCTCTGTCTCAGAGATTCCGTGGCAGCCGGTGGCTGTGAACAGATGAAGAGGATATCCCTCGCGCACAGTGTAGCCGGACATCGACTTGATGAGGTTGCCGCAATTGGTGATGTTTGCCCCGCCGCCGGTTATGACCACTCCGCTGCGGAGTTCATCCGAGTATCCGCTCTGCTCGATCTCGTAGAGCATGGCCTCGATGATCTCGGACTCCCTGCATGTGATGATCTCGGAAAGGTATTTCACCGGGAGCTGCTTTTCCATGGCATTCTCGACGTAGTTGATCTGGATGATTTTCTCGCTCATGGATGCCAGTCTGTCCGGCTGGCATGCTCCATATGCGAGCTTGATGTTCTCGGCAAGTGCTGTCGAGATGCCGCACTCTATCTTGATGTCCCCGGTGACAGTGTTGCCTCCGAACGGGATGGCTGCATAATGTCTGAGGATGTCGTTCTTGTAGATGGTGACAGAGGTGACACCTGCACCGAGCTCGATCAGGGCGACTCCGTTCTCTCTCTCTTCAGGGGTGAGGACGGCCTTTGCCACGGCGTCAGGTGTGAATATCTTGTCTGCAATGGCTACGCCGACATTGTTGAAGACCATGTCGATGTTGGTGGAGGAGCGCTTTGAGCCGATGAAGGCCTTGAAGTTGCCTTCGACCTCAGGGCTCACCATGCCCACGATGTCGCTTTCTGCTGTCTGGAAACAGTCTTCCACGGAGAAGGACTGAGCCACAGCTCCGTAGATGACTTCCTTGCTGCTGTCTTCAAGCGGATAGGAATCCACGGCCTCAGACTTGAGGGCGCTGATCTCCTCGGTGGAGATGCTTTCGTCCACATTGGTCCTTTCGAGCCTTGCAGTGGCTTTTTCCTGTCTTACATAGTACCTCGGAAGACCGACCACTGCCTGGCTGACCTTGATGCCGAGATCCTTCTCGGCCTCATCCAGCGCCTTTCTGAGCGGTGCGGAAACTTTCTGAGGATTGAAGACATGGCTGTTCCTCACACCCTCGGAAGGTGTTTCCTTGAAATAGATCATCTGCACGTCGTCGCCCTCGACCCGCGCCACTGCAACAGCGATCTTAGATGTCCCCAGGTCCACTGAGGTGATGTATCTTTCCTCCATATGTCGTATTATTTTCTGCATATTATCTGTCCGTCGTATTTGACATTCACGGTCGAATAGTATCCTTCTTCGACGGACGGTCTTATGTATTCGTAGTATTTCTCGATCCTAGAGAATTTGTCGGCCACTCCATCCGGGCTGCCGAACACTATTTTCTCCTTTCCGACCCTCGGCACGAGGATCAGATCCCCCTTGGATGAGACAGCCACCTGTACGATGCTGTCCTTCCATGTCTTGCTCCTGGACAGCCATGCCATCATCCCGAGGACTCCGTTGATCCATCTGTCCTCCGCCTCTGTCCTGGCCTTTCCCTTGTAACCTGCCTCGCAGGCTATCGGTATGTCGCCATCCACGACAGGCACGTCGGCGCTGTAATTCTCCTGAAGAGGGAAAATGTACCCTCTTTCATCTACATAGAAGCCGGTGTCTCCTTTCTGGAATCTCAGCACCGGCGCCCTCTGGGCCAGTCTGATGTTGAGATTGCCGTCCGGAGTGATGAATGCTTCGCTTTTGAGCACGGCACTCTGCTCGTCGAGAATCTTCTCTATCCTGCAGAGATTCACACTGTCGAGCCTCTGGCCAATGTAGCTGCCGTAGTATTTCTCGATATAGGCTCTGACGTCATCCTCGGAGACGAACCTGTTGGCGTCTGCATATTCGACCTTCAGTCCCTCACATGTCAGCTTTGAACGGTGGCGGTCCTTGGCTGTGACAAGCAGGACGAGCCCGGCGGCGGTCACCACCAGGGACGAGATGAGTATGATCTGGCGAATAGCAGGTCTCATGTGTTATATCCTCTTTTCAAGCATTTCTGTGACAGGTCCGATGAATCTGTCGATGTCTCCGGCACCGAAGGTCACGAGCACGTCTATGTCCTCTTTCTCGAGATAATCCATAAGCCCGCTCTTAGGAAGCATGAGTTTCTCTGGGGCCGTGACATCCTTGAAAATGATTTCGGAAGTCACTCCCGGGATAGGCTCCTCCCTTGCGGGATAGATGTCCAGCAGGATGAGTTTGTCAACCTTGCTGAGCGCTGCTGCAAATTCCGGGGCAAAGTCTCTTGTCCTGGTGAAAAGATGCGGCTGGAATATGGCGGTTATCTTCCTCTCCGGGAAAATGCCCCTGATGGAGGATATTGCGGTGGCGAGCTCCTCCGGGTGGTGGGCATAGTCGTCGATATATGTCAGTCGGCCATTGTTGACGTGCACGTCTATCCTTCTCTTGGCTCCGGCGAATGTGCCTATGGCCTTCCTGATCTTTTCCGGGTCGGTGCCGTTGCAGAGGCAGATGGCCGCAGCAGCGATGCTGTTTTCCACATTGACCCAGCCGAGGGTGCCAACCTTGATGTCGCTGAGGACACCTTCAGGATGGACGAGGTCGTAGGTATAGTGGCCCAGACTGTCAAGCCTCATATTGGTGGCATGGAAATCAGCCTCGGGGTCGTCAAGATGATATGTCAGAATCTTTGCCTTTGTATCATCGGGTCCTATCGGGAGCCCCTTCTTGATGATGAGGTTTCCGCTGACCTGTGATGCGTAGATCCTGAAGGATTCCTGCACATGCTCCAGGTCTCCGTAGATGTCGAGATGGTCGGCATCCATGGCGGTTATGACCGAAATCGCCGGGTGAAGCTGGTGGAATGAACGGTCGAATTCATCAGCTTCTACCACTACCACCGGGTTGTGGCTCATGAGCATGTTGGTGCCGTAATTCTTGGATATGCCTCCGAGGAATGCCGAACATCCGTCGCCGCTCTCGGTGATGATGTGGGCGACCATGGTGCTCGTGGTGGTCTTTCCGTGGGTGCCGGCTACGGCGAGACACTTCTGACCCTGAGTGATCTCTCCGAGCATCTTGGAGCGCTTGATGACTCTGTACCTGTTGTCAAGGACATACTGGAGCTCGTTGAGAGTGGACGGAATGGCAGGTGTATAGACCACCAGAGTTTCCTCTACATTGTGGGGAATCAGCTCGGGACGGTCTTCATAGTGCACCTGGATGCCTTCTTCCTCAAGCTTGCGCGTGAGCTCCGACGGGGTGCGGTCATATCCGCCCACATTGAAGCCCTTGAATTTGTAATATCTGGCGATGGCACTCATGCCGATGCCTCCGATTCCTATGAAATATATGTTCTTGTACATCACTTCAGCAGTTTATATACCTCGTCTGCGATTTCCTGTGCCGCATTCATCTTGGCCATGGCGCCGGCGTTCGCCTCTATGGCGCTCAGCCTTTCAGGATCTGCGAGCAGACCGAGCGCGGAAGGGAGAAGCTTCTCCCTGGCTTCGGAGTCCCTGATGAGGAGCGCGGCATCCCTGCGCACAAGTGCCATGGCATTGTGGGTCTGGTGGTCTTCCGCCACATTTGGGGACGGAACGAACACGGCAGCCTTGTGAGCGGCGCATATCTCGGATACGGAGCTTGCGCCCGAGCGCGAGATGATGACGTCCGCCATGTCGTAGGCCAGGTCCATCCTGCCTATGAAATCGTTGTATTTTATGCCCTGGAGGTCCCTGTGGCCCTCCATGAATGTGTCAACGCCTTTCTTGTAGTATTTTCCGCACTGCCAGAGTACCTCCACGTCTCCGCCTCCCGGGCAGCCTGCAGAGATCCAGCTTTTCATGGCGTTGTTGAGTGTGCCGCTTCCGAGGCTTCCACCCACCACGAGTATGTGCTTCTTCGCCGGATCCATGCCGTAATATTTCAGCCCCTCCTCCTTTGTCTGAGGCGTGGCCGGGACTATGTCCTTGCGTATCGGATTTCCCGTGAGGACTATCTTGTCTGCCGGGAAGAATCTCTCCATTCCTTCGTATGCGACGCATATGCGGCCGACTTTCTTTGCCAGAATCTTGTTTGTGAGGCCTGCGAAGCCGTTCTGCTCCTGGATGAGGGAAGGAATGCCCATGCGTGTGGCCGCGTAGAGGAGGGGAGCGCTGGCGTAGCCTCCCACACCGATGGCGATGTCCGGCTTGAACTCCCTGATCAGGCGTTTTGCCTTGAAGACGCTTGCAAGCACCTTGAACGGCACCTGGATGTCATTGATGAAATTCCTCCAGTTGAGCTGTCTCTGGAGCCCGACGATGGGAAGTCCCACAATCTTGAAACCTGCAGCCGGCACCTTTTCCATCTCCATCTTTCCTTCCGCTCCGACAAACAGTATCTCAGACTCCGGGTTGAGCTCCCTGAGCCTGCTTGCGATGGATACGGCCGGGAAGATGTGACCACCCGTGCCTCCGCCGCTTATTATGACTCTGATCTTCTTATACTCCATTGCTACAATATGTCATTGTCAGTGAATTCTCCATTTGACTCGAACTCGTCCAGGATGCCGAGGTTTTCCATGATGACATCACCGCTGCTGTCATCCGACATCAGCGATCCCGCCTTTGCGGATGCCACTTCTATCTTCTCGCTTGCCATGCGGCTGATCGACAGGATGATGCCGAATGCGACGCTGAAACAGAGGAACGACGAGGTGCCGTGACTAATCAGCGGCAGCGTCTGGCCGGTGAGGATACCGAGGTCGCAGTTGATGATCACATGGAAGATACCCTGACCTGTGATGAGCAGGCAGAGTCCGGCCACGGCGATCTTCGCGAAGTTGTTGTCACAGTTCCTGGCTATGAGCGAGCCTCTGGCCATGAGGCTGATATACAGCATGATGACGAATATGCCTCCCAGGAGTCCGTATTCCTCCACTATGAAACTGAACATATAGTCCTCGTACATCACAGGGACTATGTATTTCTGGGTGCTCTGTCCGGGTCCCTTGCCCATGATGCCTCCCTCGTGGATGGCGATCTTGGCTCCCATCGGCTGCCTTATCTTGTCCAGGGCGTCGTAGTAATCTCTGCTTCCTTCCTTGGCAGCCATGAATTTCTCATAGTCGTCAAGGTGGATTTCCTCACCTTCCATAGGGCTGATGAGGTGGAGTCGGCTCAGACCCGTGCCGATTCTCTCGAAGAGAGGATGCTCCATATGGTTTCTGGTCGCGAGATAGAGTCCGGCGCATCCGGCTATCATGCCGCAGCCTATCACTCCCAGCACGATGACGTGCCTGAAATCCATGCCTCCGATGACTATGGTCGCCACCATGATCATGGCTATGAAGAGTGCGCTGGAAGTACCTCCGAGGAGGACGAGCAGGGTGGTGATGAGGATAGGACAATATATGTATATCACCTCTTTCCAGATAGGCTTTGCCAGGAAGCTGAACTTTTCATGCCTTGACAGAAGATTGGCCAGGAAGAACTTGTCCTTCTTGAATGTGTCCACGGCCCAGGCGAGATACATGATCATGCCGACTTTCGCCACTTCGAATACGTGTACCTGGAATCCCGCGACCTTGAGCACACGCCATGCGCCGTTGATCGGCATGGCCTTGACTATTCCCAGATTCTTGTGGGATGCCAGGAGCATAAGCATCATGAAGCAGATGGCGAATGCGTATTTGGATATGAATTTGAAGACCTTGATCCTCTTGATCCGGAAACACAGGAAGATGGCGGCCATGCCCAGCATGATGGTGACAAACTGGCCGCTGACTATGTCCAGACGGGATGTCGTGTCGGTCGCCATGAGAGATGTGGACGAGAAGATGCTCACGAGCGAGATCAGGCTCAGGCAGAGCACGATGATCCAGACCACCTTGTCTCCTGACAGGTGATCCATGAAGTTGAGTCTCTCTTCCACGTTCTCTTTTTTCATATCCTAAAGTTTTCTTACTGCATCCTTGAATTTCTCACCTCTGTCCTCATAGCAGGTGAAGAGGTCGAAGCTGGCGCAGCAAGGGCTGAGGAGCACCACGTCTCCGGGAGCCGCAAGCCTGCTGGATGCGTTCACAGCCTCTTCTGCAGAGTGTGTGTCGACCATGTTCTCTGCTCCTATGATGCCTTCGAATGCTTCGTGTATCTTCTTGTTGTCGATGCCGAGGCATACGATGGCCTTGACCTTGTCCCTGACAAGCTGGTTCATCACGCTGTAATCATTGCCCTTGTCCTTGCCTCCGACAATCCAGATCACCGGCCTTGTCTGGCACTCAAGGGCATACCATGCCGCGTCGACATTGGTTGCCTTGGAGTCATTGATATAGAGCACGTCCTTGATGCTGAGCACCGGCTCGAGCCTGTGCTCGATAGGCGCGAATGTCGCAAGGCTCTCTCTGATGACCTCGTCGTCGATATCCACGGCCTTTGCCGCGAGGGCTGCGGCCATCGAGTTGTAGACATTGTGTATGCCTCCGAGAGAGAGCTCCCTGAGGTAGAGGTCTGTCTCGCTTTCCTCGTATCTGAGGACGATCTTGTCCTTGTCCAGATATGCACCCTGCTCCACTTTGGCCTTCTGGCTGAACGGGAGCATTTTGGTCTGGAGCACTATCTTGTTGAGGTGCTCGATGGTGATTTCGTCATCAGAGTCGAAGATGAAGCAGTCTTCCGGTCTGAGATTCCTGGTGATGCGGAACTTGGACTTCGTGTAGTTCTCCATCTTGTACTCGTACCTGTCCAGGTGGTCCGGAGTGATGTTGGTGATGATGGCGATGTCGGGGTGGAAGTCGTAGACATTGTCAAGCTGGAAGCTGCTGATCTCGAGCACATAGTAGTCATAGTGCCCGGTAGCCACCTGATATGCGTAGCTCTTGCCTATGTTGCCCCCGAGTCCCACATTGAGGCCAGCCTGCTGAAGCAGGTAGTAGATCAGGGAAGTCGTTGTGGTCTTGCCGTTGCTTCCGGTGATGCATATCTTCTTGGCGCTGTCATACCTGCCTGCAAACTCGATTTCCGAGATGATGTGTATGCCGGCATCCATGAGCTTGCGCACGATAGGTGCCTTCACAGGGATGCCCGGGCTCTTGACCACCTCGTCGGCATTGAGGATGAGCTCTTCCGTGTGCTGTCCCTCTTCGAATGGGATCTCCCACTTGCGGAGCTCGTCGGCGTACTTCTCCTCGATTTTTCCGAAATCCGAGAGGAATACGTCGAAACCCTTGACTTTTGCGAGCACTGCAGCGCCTACGCCGCTTTCTGCTCCACCCAATACTACTATTCTGGACATGATCTGTATGGTTTATCTGAGTTTGAGGATTGCAAGTGTCGATACGGCGAGGATGATTCCCACAAGCCAGAACCTGGAAACGATCTTGGCTTCAGGGATGGCCTTCACCGGATGCTTGATGAGCGCCGGGATGCCCTCTTTCTGGTAGTGGTGGTGGAGGGGACTCATCTTGAATACCCTTTTTCCTTCACCGTATTTTTTCTTCGTGTATTTGAAGTAGCCTCTCTGGATGAGCACTGAGGCGGACTCCACGAAGAAGATGCCGCAGAGCAGAGGGAGAAGCAGCTCTTTGCGTATGAGGATGGCGCTGACACCGATGATGCCTCCGATAGTGAGGCTTCCGGTATCGCCCATGAACACCTGTGCCGGGAATGAGTTGTACCAGAGGAAACCCATGAGCGCTCCAACGAACGCCGACATGAATATCGCGATCTCTCCGGTTCCGGGCATATACATGATGTTGAGGTACCCCGCATTGAGGATGTTGCCTCCCAGCCATGCCAGGATGCCTATGACCACTCCGACCGAAGCAGAAGTGCCGGCTGCGAGTCCGTCCATGCCGTCGGTGAGATTTGTGCCGTTGGAGCATGCCGTGATCACGAGGATGATCATAAGCACGTAAATCGCCCATTTGCAGTACCATCCCCATTTACCCTTGAATGGAGAGAGCCACTTGTAGTCGAATTCGTGGTTCTTGACGAAAGGTATGGTAGTCTTTGTGCTCTTGACCACATCCTCCTTGTGCCATGAAGATGACTGGACGAGCTTCTCTGAATTGACGTTCAGTTCGCTTCTTTCAGCAGTGACATGGATATTCTCTGTCATCACGTTTTCCCTGACGACAATATCCGGGCTCACCCATACGGTCAGGCCGATGATGAAGCCGAGAGCCACCTGCCCGGCGAGCTTCTTCTTTTCGCTGAGGCCTTCCTTGTTGTGTCTGAACACCTTTATATAGTCATCGGCAAAGCCCAGGGCGCCGCACCAGAGTGTGGTGAAGATGAGCAGTATGACATATATGTTGGTGAGGTTGCATATGAGGAGCACAGATACCATGATGGCGGCGATGATGATGATTCCGCCCATGGTAGGGGTGCCTTTCTTCTGCATCTGCCCTTCCAGACCGAGGTCGCGGATGGTCTCGCCTATCTGCTTCTTCTGGAGGAAGTCGATAAGCTTCCTTCCGCCGAACAGGGCGAATAGCATGCTTATGACAAACGCGGATATTGCCCTGAACGTGAGGTAGTTCATGAGCCCGTGTCCCGGGAAGTCATAGTCTTTCAGCAGCTGGAATAAATGGTATAGCATAGGTCTTAGATGTTCATTTCCCTGAATGTGTCATTTACTATCTCCTTCTCATCGAAATGGATCTTTTCCTTTCCGATGACCTGGTAGTTCTCGTGCCCCTTTCCTGCAAGCAGGATCGTGGCGCTGTCCGGAGCGGTGAGGATGGCAGTACGTATGGCTTCCTTCCTGTCCGTGATGGTGATGGTCTTCGAGAGGCCCTTGGCGGTGAATCCTGCGCGAATATCCGCGATGATGTCCTCAGGCTTTTCTGTCCTTACATTGTCGGATGTCACGAAGATCCTGTCAGCCATCTTCTCTGCCACCTGTGCCATCTCAGGTCTCTTTGTCTTGTCTCTGTCTCCTCCGCAGCCGAAGATGCATACGAGCTGTCTTTCCGGTGCGATCTCTCTGAGTGTCTTCAGGACATTTTCCATGGCATCGGGTGTGTGCGCGTAGTCTATCACGACGGAGATGTCTCTAGGTCCTCTAAGGTTCTCGAGCCTGCCGGGAGCGGATTCGAGAGTGCTGATGGCGACAAGTGTCTCCGTAGGCTCGGCGCCCAGTGCGATGGCTGTGGCGTATATGGCGAGGACGTTGTAGGCGTTGTGCTCGCCGATGAGTCTTGTCCAGGCCTCGGTCCCGTCCACCTTGAGCAGCATGCCCTCAAAGCTTTCCTCCATGATGCGGCAGGTATGGTCTGCCACTGTGCGGCAAGAGTATGATACCTTCTTTGCCTTTGTGTTCTGGAGCATCACCAGACCGTTCCTGTCATCGATGTTGGTGATGGCTACTGCGTCTGATGGGAGTCCGTCGAAGAAGAGTTTCTTGCATCTGAGGTACTCGGCGAAAGTCTTGTGGTAGTCCAGATGGTCGTGGGTGAGGTTAGAGAAGATGCCGACGCTGAACTTGAGTCCGGCCACTCTCTGCTGCTCCACACCTATCGAGCTTACCTCCATGAAACAGTACTCGCATCCCGCCTGGACCATTTCTGCAAGGAGAGAGTTGATGGTGATCGGGTCTGCGGTGGTGTTCGCCGTCTCGCTGCGCCTGTCGCCTACGAAATTGGCGATGGTACTCAGAAGACCGCACTCATATCCGAGCGTCTTGAAGAGACGGTAGAGGAGGGTGACTGTGGTGGTCTTGCCGTTCGTGCCCGTGATGCCCACAAGTCTGAGACTCTGCGAAGGATGGCCGTAGAAGGCGTCGGCGGCCATTGCCACAGCCTTGCGTGAGTCTTCGACCTTCACCAGGACAGGGGTGCGGCTGCAGAGGGAGAGCTGCTCCTCCACAGCCTGTCCGTCCTCATAGATGACGGCAGCCGCGCCCTTGTTCACTGCTGAAGCCACATAGGAGTGCCCGTCGCTGGCATAGCCTCTGACGGCCACAAAGAGTGAGCCCTCAGTCACCTTGCGCGAATCGTCTGTGATCGACGTGATGACTGTGTCCAGGTCTCCGCATGCCGCGATGACTCCGCAGTTTATGATGATATCCTCTATTCTCATTTCAATACGATGCTGACTGTTGATCCTTCCTTGATTTCCGCACCCGCCTTGGGTGACTGTGATTTCACATGGCCTATGCCGCTCCATGAGCAGGTATAACCTGCAGCCTCGATGGCGCTGATGGCGTCTGACAGGCCAAGTCCGCCCACATCCGGGACAACCCCTTTCACCGGCTTGGCACTGATCGATGCGTCAGGCTTCATCTGAGGCACCTGTCCGGTCTTGCGAAGCGGACTTCTGAATGTGCTGTCTGCGGCTGCGAGATCTGAATCCATGGCGAACATCTTGTCCACGATGGTCCTTACAGCGGCTGCCGGCAGTGTTCCTCCATAGAAGCTGCCGTTCGTGAAGCCGGAATAGATGGATACGATGAAGGAGTATTTAGGGTTTTCTGCAGGGAAGTATCCGACAAATGTACCCTGATTCTTGTGTCCTTTCGGGCCTTCGTATCCACCTGTTTCAAGCGCGATCCTGGCAGTACCTGTCTTTCCTGCGACGGTGCAGCGCGCTCCCTTGAGCCTCTTGGCCGTTCCCTCCTCGACTACAGCCATGAGCGCCCTGTTGAGGGTGTCTGCGGTGGCAGGAGAGCATATGCTGGCATTGAGGACAGACGGACCGAGTTTTTCTATCACCCTGCCGTGCTTCTCGACGTCCTCTACCAGATACGGCTTCATCATCTTTCCCTTGTTTGCGATGGCGTTGTAGAAGGTGATGATGTGGAGCGGCGTCTCGCTGATAGAGTAGCCGATCGCTACGGAGCCGAGGTCTGTGTCACTCCAGTATGGACTGGACGGATCGGGCAGTATAGGGGTGCCGAGACCTTCGATGTCGAAATCGAACGCCTCGCCGAGCTTGTATGAGTAGAGCCTGTCGAGCAGTTCTTTCGGCTTGTGGCCGTAATGCTTTATGGCGAGGTAGCGGAATACATAGTTGGACGACATCTCGAATCCGTCGATTATAGGGATGACGTTGGTGTGATGCTCCCGCTCGTAGTCGTAGATGTGCACGTCGGGTCTGAATCCCCTCAGGTTTCCGTGGCGTGTAGGTATGGTGTCATCGAGTGACTGGATCTTCTTGTCCTCGAGAGCGGTCATGAGGGTTGTCGCCTTGAAGACGGAGCCCGGCTCTCCGAGTCTGCCTATCGCGAGGTTCTGCCATTCCTCGAGTCTTCCGGTGGTGGTGTCCCTGAGGAGGTTGACCATGGCCCTGATGGCTCCTGTCTTGACTTCCATGATGATGGCGCATCCACCTTCGATGCCGGGGTTCTCCTCCACCTGCTCCCTTACCGCTGCGTCGGCTATGTCCTGGATGTCGATATTCAGAGTCGTGCGTACATCGGCTCCGTCAACCGCCTTGACATAGGTGCTGTCGTTGTCAAGCACTTTCTTTCCGCCGTCGATCTTTCTGAGGAACTGGATTCCGTCCTGCCCGTGGAGGTATGAATTGAACTTTCCCTCGATGCCGACGTAAGGATTGCCGGTCACGTTCTTGTTGTTGCGTACAAAGCCTATGGTTCGGCGCGCGAGCTTCCCGTACGGGTATTTCCTTATGTTGGACTTCTCCACAATCATGCCTCCGGAGTACTGCCTCTCGTTGAAAAGAGGGAGTTCGCAGAGTCTGTTGTACTCCTTTCTCTCGATACCGGTGCAGATCTTCACGTATTTCTTGTTGCCTGCGCGTCCGCTGCGTATGAGTTCGTAATACTGGTCGGAGGTCTTGTCTCTGAGTATCTCGGCCAGGCCGTCTGAAAGCAGCCTTGCCTTTCCCAGCCATACGCCTTCAAGTGAATCGCCCTTTTCCCTGTCATTCGCATGCTTCTCCTTGAGGACGGTGCAGTCCATGTAGATGTCGTATATCGGCAGGGACATCGCGAGCAGGCGCCCGTCTTCGGCAAGTATCGCGCCTCTGACCGGCTCGATCACTTCCTTGCGTGAGGTAGGGGTGAGGACACGTGCCAGCTTCTCGTCCGGCTTGTAGAAAATCTGGATATAGGCTATCCTGAGGATGAGGAAGATGGCGATGATGAGGAACACGACATACAGCACGGACAGGAATCTTCCGATCCTGTCTTTTTTCGGCTTGCCGTCCGCCTGTGCTGCCTTTGATGCCGTCTTCTTCATACGTTATTCAATGGTTATCGCCGGTTTCTCCGGCTCTTTCACTGCCGATCCCTTCTCTTCGAGGAGACTGCTTACCGTGCTTCTCCTGTTGAGGGTGATCAGCTCATATTTCTTCTGGGTGTGAAGGATCTCAAGTTCCTTGAGCACCTTCTTGTTCCTTTCAACCTTGGAGAGAGTGGAATCCACCCCGAGGCTGAAAAGAATCATCAATGCGAAAAGCAGAAAGGTCCATGCTATCTGCAGGAAGTATTTGTCTATCCTCAGCTTGAGTATGAACTGGCCTTTGAAGATGGCAGCCACGCTGGCAGAGAGGAAACGGCCTATGTCGCCTATCCTCCACTTCCTTTCGCCGGTCTCGCTGTCGATGACGGGCTCGTCCGGGACTATCTGGTCCTGCTCTCTGTCGTCTATCATATCTTCTCGGCTATCCTGAGTTTTGCGCTTCGCGCCCTTGTGTTTGACGCAATCTCACTCTCGCACGGGAGAATGGGCTTGCGGTTGACGGCCTGAAGAGGTGCCTCTGTCCTGCCGTAAAAGTCTTTCTTCACCTCACCGTCGATGTTTCCGGCCTTGATGAAGTTCTTCACCATCCTGTCTTCGAGCGAATGGTAGGTGATCACCACGAGACGGCCTCCCGGTCTGAGGCTCTCCGCTGCACCCTGGAGGAACTTCTCGAGCGAACGCATCTCGTCGTTCACCTCGATGCGCAGGGCCTGGTACACTTTCGCGAGGTACTTGTGTTCCGCAAATGAAGGGGTCACCGGCGCCAGTACGGCGTTGAGTGCGGTGGTCGTAAGGATCTCCCCGTTCGCGCGCGCGGAAAAAATAAGGCGAGCTGCCTTTCCGGCATTGTCAAGCTCTCCATAGAGCCTGAATATCCTTTCAAGCTCCTCCTGAGAGTATGTGTTTATCACGCTGGCCGCCGTCTTCCCTCCCTGAGTGTTCATCCTCATGTCGAGAGCCGCATCGAACCTGAATGAAAAACCTCTCTCCGCAGTGTCGAACTGGTGGGACGACACTCCCAGGTCTGCAAGTATCCCGTCGAACTGCCGCCCTTCCAGCAGCGAATAGTTGTGAATGAATCGGAAGTTGTTGTGTATCAGTTTGAAGCGTGGGTCGTCGAAGCCGTTGCGTATGGCGTCCGTATCCCTGTCGAATCCCATCAGGCTACCCTGGGGGCCGAGTCTGGACAGGATCTCCGCGCTGTGCCCTCCACCTCCGAATGTGGCGTCTGCGTAGCTTCCATTGACGGAAGTCACGAGAGCGCTTACGCTTTCATCCAACAAGACCGGGGTATGATACTCTGACATGGCGGACCTCCTATCTCTGCTGGGATAGTTTGCCGGCGATGTCAAGGTACTGCTCTTCGGAGATCGCGCTGGCCTCGTATTTCTCTCTGGCCCAGATCTCTATCTTGTAATCATTGCCGAAGAATACTACTTCCTTCACGACACCGATGGCGTCAAGAAGTCTCTGAGGGATGCTGATGCGTCCGAACTTTGCATCAGGCTCCACGACAGCGCAGTTGCGCATGTACTCCCTCCAGAAAAGGGAATGCTCTCTGTTGAAGACGTTGAGTTTTGATCGTATCTCGTCAGACTGCTTCTGCCACTCGTCAAAGGAGTACATCTCAAGGCAGTCTGCGAAGATGTCCTTTCTGACGACGAAGCGCATGTCGCTGCCTTCAGGCATGACATTCCTGAATGCCGAAGGCATCACGAGTCTGCCTTTGTCATCCAGCTTGCTTATGTATTCGTCGATAAAGTTTGCCATCTTCAAGAAGCTATTCGCTGCAAAGATACCAAACATTTTCCATTTCCTTCCACCGCCTTACATTTTTTTCCACTGTTTTATCAACAATGCCGCTGTGGCATACCAGAAGGGCACAAAAAAATCCCGCAGAACAAACTGCGGGATTTTTTGTGCTGAGTCAGTGTTTTTTATCTGTATTTCCAGGTCTGCCCGGCCTTGAGTCTGACAGGAGATTCCATCAGGTCTTTCACGAAGAATTCTCCGTCTGTCCTGGCGGTGAGCTCGGCAGCGATGATCTTGCCGTCAGCCCAGGTGGCAGACATCTCGGCACCGCCGCGTACGCACAGTCCCTTGAATGAACCGTCCTTCCATGCTGAAGGGAGGGCAGGGAGGAGCTCGATGCATCCCGCCTGGCTCTGGATCAGCATCTCGGCGATACCGGCACAGCCTCCGAAGTTTCCGTCGATCTGGAACGGCGGATGCGCACAGAAGAGGTTAGGATAGCTGCCGCCTCCGTTGGAATAGTTGGTGCCGCTTGAGATTGCAGGGTGAAGGAGGTCTGTCAGAAGCTTGAAGGCATGCTCTCCGTCATGGAGTCTGGCCCAGAAGTTCACTTTCCATCCCATAGACCATCCTGTGCTCTCATCGCCGCGGACCTCAAGGCTCTTGCGTGCAGCCGCTGCGAGCTCCGGTGTCTGGGTCACGGAGATCTCATTGGCAGGATAAAGGCCGTAGAGGTGAGATACGTGCCTGTGGTGAGGGTCGGTCTCGACATATGGCTCGGCCCATTCCATTATGCGTCCGTCCCTGCCGATGGTGGTCGGCTTGAGACATCCGCGCTTCTGGGCGAGTGTGTCGGCGAATGCGCTGTCCACGCCTAGTATCTGAGATGCCTCGATCACGTTTGTGAAAAGCTCCCTGACGATCTGGTCATCCATGGTGGATCCTGCCACCACATTTGCTTTCTTTCCGTTAGGAAGGATGTATGAGTTCTCAGGAGATGTGGTCGGTGCAGTCACGAGATATCCTGTATTCGGATTCTCGACGAGCATGTCCACGAAGAAAAGAGCCGCTTCCTTCATCACCGGATATACCTCTGCGAGATATTCCTTGTCCATGGTGTACTGGTAGTGCGTATAGAGATGCTCGCAGAGCCATGCTGCAGATGTGTTGGTCGCACCCCAGCTCGGGTGCTCGCCTGGTGCTGTGAACTGCCATACGTTACCCAGGATATGTGTCACCCAGCCACGGGAATTGTAGAATACCTGCGCTGTGTTGCGTCCGCTCTCGACCTGGTCCTTTGTCCACTGGATGAATGGGAGATGGAGCTCTGAGAGGTTGCCTGTCTCTGCCGGCCAGAGGTTCATCTGGAAGTTGATGTTCAGATGGAAGTCTCCGTTCCACGGGGTCTTGATGGATTTTGCCCAGAGGCCCTGGAGGTTTGGAGGCAGGCATCCGGGACGTGTGGATGAGATGAGCAGGTACCTGCCGAACTGGTAGTACAGCGACATGAGCGACGGGTCCTGATGATCCTTTGCGAATGCGTTCAGTCTCTGGTCCATAGGCATGGCCTCGCGTGCTGAGTCGTGGCCGAAGTCAACGTCCACTCTGCCGAAAAGCTTGCGGTATGCCTCGACATGGCGCTTGCGGAGGGATTTGTAGCTCCTGCCGGCAGCAGCTGAGATCTGTGCGCCGAGTGCGCTGTCGATATCGTCGCCGAAATAGTCGGTCTTCATGGCGCAGAGGATGACTGCCTCACTTGCACCGCTCACGCTGAGCGTCTGCCCGTCCTCGCTGGTGACTTTGCCGCCCTTGGGGAGAAGTACTCTTACCCGGCTGCCGAATGCCATGCCGGTGAGGGATGGCGAGTCCCCGCTCTCTGTGCCGCTGAAGAGACGGCCGCGGAACAGCAGGTCTCCGCCCTCGATGCTGCATACCGGCTGCCATTCTGGCTTGATGTCGATGTTGGAGCTGCGGTTCAGGGACAGATTGAAGCTGACGGCGCCTTTCTTGTCGGCAGTGATCCTGATGACAGCCACGTCGTCGCAGTATGATGTGAACTGCTCTCTGGTGAAAGTCACTCCTCCGCGGGTATATCTTGAGTCCGCGATGGCCTCATCGAGTCTGAGCTCGCGCCTGTAACCTGCGGCCTCGGCCTCACTTGCCCCGAAGTCCAGCACCATGTTGCCGAAGAGCTGGTAGCTGCCGTAAGGCTTGGAATACGATCCGCCTCCGAAGCTGCCAAGTCCTCCGCAGGTGAAAGTCTTGTACATGAGCTCCTGAGCCTCGTCATTGCGGCCCTGGAACAGGAGCTGGCGTATCTCGGGCAGCGACTTCGATGCTTCCGGATTGTCCGCGTTCTGTGGACTGCCGGACCACATGGAGATCTCGTTGAGCACTATGGTTTCCTTGTCGAGACCGCCGTCCGGCATCAGGCCTATGCGTCCGTTGCCCAGAGGGAATGTCTCTTCCCAGATGGATGCCGGTGCATCGAAATGGTAGGCGAGGGAAGGGTCTGACGGGGTGCCTGCCCTGCGCCCCGAAATGAGTGTGACGGCGCAGATGAGCATTGCCGCCATTGCGGAGTATCCTTTGAATTTCATATGGATGGTGCGGTTATGATTCTGAAAGTTCGCAGAGAAGGGTGGCTGAGGTGCAGTCCTTTACCTTGACTGTCACATAGTCTCCGGCCTTGTGGACGGTGTCCGGGAAGACGCACATCTTGTTGTTGGAAGCGCGTCCGCAGAGCTCTTCCGGATTCTTCTTGGAAGGACCCTCCACGAGAACCTTGAATGTCTTGCCTATGTCTTTCTTATAGCTTTCAAGGCTCTTTCTGTTCTGGAGCGCGATGATCTCGTTGAGGCGGCGGGTCTTGGTCTCGATATCCACGTCGTCAGGGTAGTGCCTGGCTGCGATTGTACCCGGGCGCTCGGAGTAGTAGAACATGAATGCCGTATCGAAGCATACCTCGTCAAAGAGGGAGAGGGTGTCTTTGTGGTCCTCCTCTGTCTCGGAGCAGAATCCGGCGATGACGTCTGTCGTGAGTCCGCAGTCCGGCATCACGCTCCTGATCTTGGCCACTCTGTCGAGGTACCATGCCCTGGTATAGCGCCTGCGCATCTTCTCGAGCATGCGGTCGCTGCCGCTCTGGACAGGGAGATGGATGTGCCTGCAGATGTTCTCATATGCTGCCATGGTCTCGATAACCTCGTCTGAGATGTCCTGAGGGTTGGATGTGGAGAAGCGTACTCTGAGCTCCGGGCTTACTTCGGCGACCATCCTGAGGAGTGCTGCGAAGTTGACGGTCTCCTGTCCGTCATCGCTCTTCCACAGGTACGAATCCACATTCTGGCCGAGAAGGGTGACTTCCTTGTAGCCCTGATGGAATACATCGCATGCCTCGCGCACGATGGTGTGGGCATCACGGCTGCGCTCGACTCCGCGGGTGTAAGGCACCACGCAGTAGGAGCAGACGTTGTTGCAGCCGCGCATGATGGAGATGAAGGCTGATACACCGTTCCTGTCTATCCTGACGGGATTGATCTCGGCGTAGGTCTCCTCACGAGAGAGCATCACGTCGATCTGAGGATGTCCGGGACGTACTGCCGCGATGAGCTCCGGAAGTCTTCTGTATGAATCGGGGCCGGCGACAAGATCCACCTTGTGCGAGTCGAGAAGCTTGTCCTTCAGACGCTCCGCCATGCATCCGACGATGCCGATGATGACGTCCTCGCGTTCTTTTTTCTGGATGTTGAACTGGTCGATCCTGCCCCAGATGCGCTGCTCTGCATTGTCTCGCACTGAGCAGGTGTTCGCCATGATGACGGAAGCCTCGGAGATGTCCTCCGTCCTGTCATAGCCTTCTTTGGCCAAGATTGAGAAAATGACCTCGGTGTCATTGACATTCATCTGGCAGCCGTAGGTCTCGATATATACTTTTGGATGTGTCATAAAGTAACTTTTTCAGTTTGGCACGCCTATTGGAGAACATGCCCCGGCAAAGATAGGTTTTTTCAGCGAATATCCATATCTTTGCCCACTAATGCGAACGTATATGAAATCTGTATTTATCCGCTTTGTGGCCATCGTAGCCATGGTTTTCATGGCTTCTGCATGTGGCAATATCAGGAATATCCGCGTCACCTCATGCAACATCGCGTCCATCTCCCCGAACGGCCTCCGTTCCGTCGACGCCAGACTCCGCGTGGGTGTGCACAACCCGGCCATGACATTCACCGTGTCGGATGTCCTCGGCTTCATCCATGACAGAGACGGTGTCATCGCCAACTTCACCGGAGGCCCTGTCACCGTACTCCGCAAGACTGACGCCGTGTATGAGCTTCCATGCTCACTCACCCTTGACGGCAAGATCTCACTCTTCGAGGTTCTCAGCGTGGTGAAGACCATGGACCTGTCGGCATATTTCGTGGATGTGACAGCCAATGTGACCACAGCTGGAGGCATCACCAAGGTGTACAGATACAAGGACATCCCTCTCGGCGACCTCGTCAGGGACGGCAATCTCGGAATCGCACTTTAGTCTATGAGAAAGTTTTTTTTGACAGCACTGGCTGCGATGCTTTCCGGCTTCGCTCTCATGGCTCAGAACAATACAGCTTCCCAGACGGTAGACTCCGTCGTGGTCCGTCAGGTGGACGCCATCGATCAGGCGCTCGTCGGAAAGTCCGTATTCTCGATTCTTTCTGCACCGGGCAGCAATGTCACTGTCACCCAGGACCAGAGCATCTCTTCTGCCATGTCGAGTCATGTGAATTCCAACAGATCCAAGAGCCTCAGCGGATTCAGGGTCAGGATCTTCTTTGACAACAAGCAGAATTCCAGAGGCGAGTCCGAGGCTGCCATGAAGCGTTTCCAGGGTGCCTTCCCGGGTATCCCTGCCTACAGGAGCTTCACCAACCCATTCTTCAAGGTCACTGTAGGTGATTTCAGGACAAAGTCCGAAGCCACGCAGCTTCTGAACAGCCTCAAGGGCATGTTCCCTAACGCATTTGTGGTGAAGGAATCCATCAATTATCCGGCTGTGGACAAGAGCAACGCCTATGTCGTCGACACGATAAAGGTGAGCAGACCGGTCGCATCCACATTGTAACATCCGCGGATATGGCGCTCAGACAGGGACTGGAACTAAAGCAGACTCAAAAGCTTTCTCCTCTCCAGATTCAGACGATCAAGCTCATAGAGACACCGTTTCTGGAACTGGAGCAGAGCGTGCGCAATGAGTGGGAAAACAACCCTGTCCTCGATGACGACTATCCAAAAGACAAGAAAGAAGACGAGGACGAGAGCCCCAAGGATGTCTCTATCGACGAGATCAAGGACGATGACTCCATCCCCGCGTACAAGCTCAAGGTGAGCAACTGGGGCAAGGATGAGAGGCCGGAGTACAATACCTTCTCGGTCAAGGAGAGCTTCTCCCAGACTCTCATGGACCAGCTGGGCTTCAGGAATCTCACCCCTCATGAATATCAGGTCGGTGCATTCATCATCGGAAGTCTCGATGAGGACGGCTATCTCCGCCGTGACCTCGACTCGCTTGTGGATGACCTTGCATTCAGGGCGAATGTCGAAACCGACTATGAAGAGGTCCTGAGACTTCTCAAGGTCATACAGGAGTTCGAGCCTGCAGGAGTGGGCGCGAGAGACCTCAGAGAGTGTCTTCTGCTCCAGCTCAGACAGATGCGCCGCACTCCGGAGACAGTCAATGCCATTCTCCTGCTCGAAGACCACTACCAGGAGTTCGTCAACAAGCACTTCCAGAAGATCATGAACCGCATGGCCCTGTCTCAGGAAGAGCTCAAGGCCGCCATTGCCAGGATAGTCAGGCTCAATCCCGCCCCGGGTGGGCAGGTGAGTGATTCGTATGCGGACACCGCCCAGCAGATAGTGCCCGATTTTCTCCTGTCCATGGATGACAGCGGCACCCTTCACATGACCATGCCGAGATTCCCTCTGCCGGAGGTGCATGTCAAGGCCTCATACAGTGAGGTGCTTGAGAGAGCCAGATATTCCAAAGACCCGAGAGACAAGGAGGCTGCCACCTTCATCAAGCAGAAGGTGGATTCGGCGAAGTGGTTTGTCGAAGCGCTGAAGCAGCGCCACAATACACTGGAGACCACTATGAACACCATCATCGAATTCCAGAAAGAGTATTTCATGACCGGTGATGAGGGCAATCTCCGCCCTATGGTCCTCAAGGACATAGCCGAAATCACAGGCTTCGACATCTCTACCATCTCCAGGGTGGTCAGCAGCAAGTATATCGAGACGTGGTTCGGAATATTCCCGCTCAAGTTCTTCTTCTCCGAGGGTCTGGAGAATCAGGAAGGAGAGGAAGTATCTACCAGAGAGCTCAAGAAGGCTCTCAAAGAATGTGTCGACGGCGAGGACAAGATGAAGCCGCTGACTGATGACCAGCTGGTGGAAGAGATGGAAAAGAGGGGATACAAGGTGGCACGCCGTACCATCGCGAAGTACCGTGACCAGCTCGGCATCGCCAAGGCTCGCCTCCGCAAGGAACTCTAGGGGTTCCTCATGCTCACTTTCTCGTCCGAGAAGCTGAAATAGCAGTCATCACATACGATCACATGGTCGAGCAGAAGCATGTCCATCGCCTCTGCCGCCTGCTTCAGGGACATGGTCTCGTTCATGTCTGCGTTTCCGGGTCTGGGATTGCCCGAAGGGTGATTGTGCACCAGTATCATCGCGCTTGCATTGATGTCCAGGGCCTGTCTGACGATGTCTTTCACATCTATGGTCGTGGACGAGGATCCTCCCTGGGTCATCATCTTCTTTCCTATCACATACCTGGCGTTGTTCAGCAGGATGATCCAGCATTCCTCATGTCTGAGCCCTTTGAGATGGGGCCTCATCAGGTCATACACCATGCCGGCATCTGTCAGCGGTATCCGGTCCAGCCCCGGGGACTCTGCCATGAACCTGCGCCCCAGCTCCATGGCTGCCATCACGCTCACAGCCTTGCCTTCCTTTATGCCCGGGACGGAGCAGAGATCTTTGGGCGACATGTATGCGAGCTTGAGCAGACTTCCTCCCGCCAGGCTCAGCAGCCTGTGGGCGATGTCGATGGCACTCTCACTTGTGATGCTGTCACCTGTGCCGGTACGTGTGCCCGTGCGCAGAAGGACGGCGAGGAGCTCGGCGTTGCCCAGCTGCCTGGCTCCGCGCGCGAGCATTTTTTCGCGAGGCCTCTCGGACTCGCAGATGTCTTGTATCTTCATGATTGCTGCGTTTTGTGCAATCTATGGCACAAAAACGACAAAACCCCCTGAAAACAGATTCCAGGAGGTTTTTTTATCGAAGTTTATGTTTCTTATGCCTGTGACCTCGCCATCTCGATGAGGTCGCCGAGCTCCTCTATGTCGCGAACGATGACTTCCGGCGGGAAGAACTCTGCATCGGGATTTGAGGCTGCATCCTCAGCCACGGCCTGGGCGGTTGCAAGTGTGGTTTCTCCGGAAAGTACAAGCACTCCGCAGGCTCCGGCATTGTGGGCCATTGCGGTGTCGGTATAGATTCGGTCACCTATCATGGCGATTTCGTCTGCCTGTATGCCTCTTTTTTCGCAGATGCCCAGGAGCATGGTCGGATCCGGCTTGCCCAGGACTATGTCCGGCTTGCGTCCGGTTGCGTGCTCGATGCATTTCTGGAGCGAGCCGCAGTCTACCAGCACCGTCTCCTGGTCTGTAGGACATACCCTGTCTGGATTTGTGGCTACGTACGGGATGCCTTGCGAGGCCCACCATGAGGCTCTGCAGAGCCTTGAGTATTCCAGTGTGGGATCGAAGGCCACGACAAGGACGTCAGGTACGTCCTTGGGATCGTCGGCGCACGCCTCGAACCCTGCCTTTTCGAACTGTGACACCATGCTCGGAGTCCCGAGCATGAAGAGTCTTCTGGCATCCGGGTAGTGGCTTCTGATATAGTCGATGGCAGCGAGGGAGGTCGTGTACATGTTGTCCTCTGTGGCATGTATCCCCATGCCTTCAAGTTTCTTGAGATAGTCAGAAACTGATTTTGTCGGATTGTTTGTGAGGAAAGAGTAGCCTATGCCCAGACGGTTCATCTTCTCAAGGAAGGGGATGGTGAATGGGAAGAGTCTGCTGCCGAGATAGATGGTTCCGTCCATGTCGAGGGCGAGCTGTTTCAGCCTGCCCAGTCTTTCCCTGAGCTCAGGGGTGAGTGTCTTGTTGTGATTGTCTGCCATATTGTCGGGATGGGGCATGGAGCCCTGTATTCGGGTCATAAAAAAAGAGGATGACGGTGTGTCATCCTCTCTGGGGTGCGCGATGGGGCTCGAACCCACGACAACCAGAACCACAATCTGGTGCTCTACCAACTGAACTACACGCACCGTGTTGGACTGCAAAGGTACAAAAAATAATTATAGTTGCAAGGTCGAAAGCGAATTTTATGATATATTTGTGTCTCTGCATTTAATGAGATTCAGAGTGTTTGTTATGGCAAGAGAAATAAAATTCTCCTTGGTGTACAGGGATATGTGGCAGTCATCAGGCAAGTATGTCCCTAGAGTGGATCAGTTGGTCGAGGTGGCTCCTGCAATCATCGATATGGGATGTTTCGACAGAGTCGAGACTAATGGCGGTGCATTCGAGCAGGTCAATCTCCTGTTTGGCGAGAATCCAAATATTGCCGTAAGGAAGTGGACGGCCCATTTCCACAAGGCAGGTATACAGACTCATATGCTTGAGCGTGGCCTCAACGGACTAAGGATGAATCCTGTCCCCGCAGATGTGCGTGAGCTCATGTTCAAGGTCAAGAAACTTCAGGGCACGGACATCGCGCGCTCTTTCTGCGGTCTCAATGACCATCGTAATCTCAAACTCTCCGTGGAATATGCCAAGAAGGGCGGCATGATATCCCAGGTGGCGCTATCCATTACAAATTCTCCGGTGCATACCGTGGAATATTATATGGGTATTGTCAATAAGGTCGTTGAGTACGGTGCTGACGAGATTTGCCTCAAGGATATGGCAGGAGTCGGACGGCCGACATTCCTTGCGCGCCTGACACATGAGATTAAAAAGAAATATCCTCATATCGTCGTCCAGTATCACGGCCATACGGGCCCCGGCTTCTCTCCAGCCTCAATGCTTGAGGTCGCACGTGCTGGCGCCGATTATCTTGATGTGGCTGTGGAGCCTCTCTCATGGGGCAAGGTGCATCCGGATGTCATCACTATCCGCGAGATGATGAAGGCTGACGGCTTCCTTGTGAAGGATATCAATATGGACGCCTATATGGAGGTGCGCTCGCTCACTCAGAAGTATATCGACGATTTTCTCGGATATTGGATCAATTCTTCGAACTCGAAGATGACATCTCTGCTCGTAGGCTGCGGCCTTCCGGGCGGAATGATGGGCTCCATGATGGCTGACCTCAAGGGCTTCAAGGATGCCATCAATGCTGCCGAACGCAGTCATGGCCATCCGGAGAGCACTCTTGACCAGCTGATGGTCAAGCTCTTCAATGAGGTGGAATATGTCTGGCCTCGCCTCGGATACCCTCCTCTCGTGACTCCGTTCAGTCAATATGTAAAGAATACCGCGCTCATGAATCTGTTCAACCTCTCCAGCGACAAGCCGAGGTGGTCTACGATTGATAAGGACACATGGGGAATGATACTCGGTAAGATGGGAACGCTCCCTGGGCAGCTTGCTCCGGAAATCGTCGAGCTGGCGAAGTCAAAGGGTATGGAGTTCCAGGCTGGCAATCCTCAGGACAATTATCCTGACGAGCTTCCTAAGTTCCGCCAGATGATGAAGGAAGAGGGGTGGGACGAGGGGCAGGATCAGGAAGAACTCTTTGAGTTCGCCATGCATGAGCGTCAGTACCGCGATTATAGGAGCGGGGTGGCAAAGGAGCGCTTCAACAAGGAACTGGAGGATCTCAAGGTCAAGGCCGGGGCACCGATAGTCGTGACTCGCCCTGTCGTTGAGATGCCGAAGTTTGATGTGGACGCCTATGCCACAAAATATCCTTCAGCGGTGCCGGTTCAGGTGCCGGCCAAGGGAAAGCTTCTCTGGCAGGTGGATGTCGATGACGCGTCTTCCGCTCCGATAGCAGGAACTGTTGTCGAGGCCGGGAAGGCCATGGGCTATGTCCAGACCTATTATGGCATGGAAGAAATCATCCCTGCCCGCGATGGCCGCATTGTGGCGGTTCTCGGCAAGCAGGGAGATGATGTGGTCAAGGGCGAGATCGTCGCCTTTGTGGAATAATCTGATCAGGCTTTCTTTTCCTGGGCGATCTCTGCTCTGAGTTCGTCCAGAAGAGGCTCTGCCTTAGCATATCCGTCTGCCGGAGCCTTCCATATGAAGGCCAGGAGGATGATGCCAATGATGCCGAATACGATAGCGACCTCAAACACTGAATCCCATCCGAAGCTGCTGGCAAGTGATCCGAACATGAGTCCGGATACCGTCGTGCTGGCGTATCCGAATATGCCTGCCATGCCGTTTGCAGATGCGGCTACTCTCTTGGTGGCCTGATTGGACAGTGAGATGCCGATAAGAGCCTGTGGCATATATACGAAGAAACTGGCCAGGATGATGAATGCTATGGCGAGCCCGTTCATGCCCTGTGGGGTTTTCCAGAACAGGAAGAAGCAGATGGTGGCTCCGAGGAGTCCTATGAGGCAGGTCCTGTGGGACATGCTCTTGAAGAACCTGTCCGTCGCCCATCCCGCGAGAAGAGTGCCCACGATGCCGCCTGCAAGCTCTGATGCCGCCACGACTGTGGATGCGGTCTGGATGCTCAGCATCCTGTCCTGAGTGAGGAAGGTCGCACCCCAGTCCAGGATGGTGAAGCGGATGACGTAAACGCAGAAATTGCTTATGGCAAGGATCCATACCACAG
>JAGHSA010000022.1 GCA_018066125.1 Candidatus Cryptobacteroides onthequi
ACGCGTTACGCACCCTTCCGCCGGTCGCCGCCAGAGTATTGCTACCCCGCGCTGCCCCTCGACTTGCATGTGTTAAGCCTGCCGCTAGCGTTCATCCTGAGCCAGGATCAAACTCTTCTTTGTATAAAACTTTATATTCCTAAGCTTGTCCTGACGCTTCTGACTTCCAAAGAAATCAACGCTCTCGATTTACTAATTTTTCTCGGTACTTGCTTGTACTTCCTATCAGTCTTTTCAATGATCTTTTTCAGTTGCTCACCCCTCTCGGAGAAAGCGGGCGCAAAGTTACGAACTTATTTTAAAGTTCCAAACTTTTTTGCCAAAATTTTCAATTTCCTCAACCTTGACTCAGAACCCTTCGTTCAAGGCGGGAATGCAAAGTTACGAACTATTTTGGGATTTGCAAGACATTACAGCAAACTTTCTCCAAAAAAATCACTTCATGTTCTTCCGCTGCCGAGCCCTCACTTCCCATGTGCGTATCCTGTCTTTGTATAAGTTGTTGATATTCACCTTCTCGATCGACAGAGAAGCATCGGAGTTGTCATCCCACCTTCTGCAGTCATAAACCACATCATAGATTCTTCCTATACGGTAATCCCTGCATATCCTCAGTCCGACGGCATAATCTTCTCCGTACTTTGTCACAGGGAAGTTGATCTGACGGAGCAGCGGCACATAGAAACCACGCGGTGCTCCGAGACCGTTTATCCTCAAGGCATTGTTGCGTCCATTGTCCGGAGTCCACTCCCTGTGGTCGATGATTCCCGGAGGAAGAGTGTTGAGATGGAAGTCTGTCATCCTGTAGGTACCTACGACCATGGCACACTTCTGCTCGCGGAAAGCATCTACAAACTTCTGGACCGTGGTTCCATCATGGTACATGTCATCGGAGTCGAGCTGGATGGCATAGCGTCCGCAATCAGGATGATGAAGGGCAGAGTTCCAGTTGCCGCCAATGGCGTGGTAGGAGTCGTCCTGCGCTATATATATAAGTTTAGGGTCATCCAGGAAGCTCTTGATCACGTCTACGGTGCCGTCGGTGGAGTTGTCGTCCACCACTATGACATTGTAGGGAAAGTCTGTCTCCTGCGAAAGTGCCGAGCGGATGGCATCACCGATGGTGCGTACCCTGTTCTTGCAGGGGATCACGACCGAAGCCTCATATTCAAAGGTTTCATCGCTCAGCTCCGGTTCATCGAATTCCGGCGACAGCCAGGCACCGATCTCCTTGAGATGCGCCGTGCAGGCCTGCTCCATCTCGATCTGGACAGCACGGTTGCGTGGATCTACATAGTCGAAGAGCTTTTCCCCGGATGCACGCACGTCAGTCTCCACCTCATAATAAAGGTATTCGTTGATATGCTCAAGGGCACCTATGCGTGAAACTCTCAGACGCAGGTCATAGAGTCCCGCGAACTGATACTCGGCATCCATGCCTGACACCGCCTCTTTCAGGGCCGAAGTCCTGTAGAGCAGAAGCGAGCCGAAATCGAAGTCATCCCTGAGCGAACCGTACTGATAATCGATCACAGGGGCCATGGTGACTTCTCCCCCCTTCTTCTGGAAGTGATCCGCATAGACCATAGCCGCGCCGGTGGCATCGGCAATCTGGATCATACGCTCGAGCGCGAATGCGACGAGCTTCAGTTCTGTACCCTTGGTACATATGAGAGTGAAATCCGCACACGCATCCTCGGCGATCCGGCGTATCGATGCTGTGCTGCGGAGTGTCGAAAGGTCAGTGACCACTACCCTGCCGACTTCCGGCTCTGCCGCCAGAGCGGCGCCGCAGTCCATATTCGGGATGTAACAATCAATCCTGTTCATAATATAATTCTAACCCTGCAAAATTAGACAAATATTATTACATTTGTGTATTAACCATACAACCGATTCCCCACAGGGATCAAGCACACGGCCATGGATAGAAAAATTGTAATCATACCTACCTACAACGAAAAGGAGAACATCGAGGCGATCATACGCAAGGTATTCTCACTTGACGGAGACTACAGCATCCTCGTGATCGAAGACGGATCCCCGGACGGGACAGCCGCCATAGTGAAAAAGCTTCAGGACGAATTCAGCGAAAGGCTTTTCATGATAGAGCGGAAAGGAAAGCTCGGACTCGGCACTGCCTATATCACAGGATTCAAATGGTGCATCGAGCACGGATACGACTACATCTTCGAGATGGACGCCGATTTCTCCCACGATCCGGACGATCTGCCGAGACTCTATTCCGCATGCGCGGAAGGCGGTGCGGACGCAGCCATAGGTTCAAGGTACAGTGACGGAGTGAGCGTGGTCAACTGGCCTATTGGACGCATCCTCATGTCGTATTTCGCATCCGTCTATGTAAGGACTGTTCTCAGCGTGAAGCTTTACGATACCACTGCCGGCTTCATGTGCTACAGCAGAAAGGTTCTCGAGACCATGGATCTCGACGATGTCAGGATGAAGGGATACGGTTTCCAGATCGAAATGAAATATACCGCATGCAGACTGGGCTTCAAGGTCGCAGAGGTACCGGTGATCTTTGTCAACAGGAAACTCGGTACATCCAAGATGTCCAGCAGCATCTTCGGAGAGGCTTTCTGGGGTGTAATAAAGCTTCGGACGAGAAAATTCCACAGACGCGGATAAATTAACCGTTTGAACCCAGAAAACCACATCCGCTTAAAATATACGAGAAAATGAATGCTTACAGGTTTCAAACTGTAAGCATTTTTGGTTACAGGCCATGGAGCCGAATCTGTATCGCATTAAAAATTAGCCACTTACATTTTGAAAATTAATTATTAATTCATAACTTTGCACTGGTTAGTTAATAGCATATCATATGCTTTGTAAGCGAAGCATGAAAACAGCCGGCACTGTGAAGCGCCGGCTGTTTATGTTTTTGCTCGTGGTCTGGAGACTTACTTCTTTCTCACAGGGATGAGTGTGAAGTCAAACTGATAGTCACCTGACTTGAGGATGTACTGCTCAAGAGGAACTGCGTGCCAGCTGTCGATACAGCCGAGTCCCATCTGCACCTTGTCGACAAGGAGGTTGGTCACATTGTCCTCGTCAAGCTCGCCGGAATGAGTCTGATGCTTCACCGGACCCTCATCGAGAGTTTCCATCCTGTAATGGAGAGCTGAAGCCGAGAACGGCTCAGAAGCCACGACTACAAGACCCTTTCCGGCTGCATCAGTAATCTTCCACCAGCGGATATCGGTCTTGGTACCGCTTTCCTGCGGACGGATATAAGGATAGTACTGGTCACTTACAGTCTGGTTGTATATGCCAAGCTTCGCATAGCCGATACGGTCGATATAGTTCTCGACAGGTCCGCGGCCATAGTACTCGATATTCTCGAAAGACTTAGGCATAGGAATCTGCATGCCGTAGCGGAACAATCCTGATGCATCCTTCGGTGAACTCATCTTCTCGCACACCTTCACAGCGCCTTCGTTGTTTATGGTATAGGTAACTGTCATCTTGCCGCCGACTGAAGTGAGGTCGTATGCAGCAGTCACGACCACAAGGCCATTCTCTGTCGCTGTCTCGAGAGAAGTGAGCTTGAAGCCAGGATTCTTCCATGCTGCATATTTGTTCTGGAGCTGAGCGCCCATGTCATTGTCGGTAGGTGCACGCCAGAAATTCGGCTTGACAGACTCGCCGTCACCGAGGAGAGAAACTCCGTCATAAGAGTAAGATGTCACGAAACCGCTGGCACGTGAGAATGTGACATTGAAATTGTCACCGCATACAAAGATGTAGTTGCGGTCATTGTCGCCGATCTGAGGAATAGACGTCTCCTGATTGACGAGAGTCTTGTTTGCGAACGCCTTGTCACATGCCTTGTATCCAGTGAGTGCGATCTGCTCTTTGGCTGCGACATGTCCTGCCGGGAGAAGACCGTCCTCAGACTTGAGTACATAGTACACATTGAGCAGCCACTCTGCAGAGTCATCTGTCTTGCCGAAACCGAGGGCCACCGCAGCCTTCTGCTGAGGTGCGACATCGATGTCTGAGACCACGCCGCTGCGCACAGCCTTGCCGTCTCTGAGGAGCTCCCATCTGAGAGCATATGCCGAGAGGTCTGTAAAGAAGTTCTCGTTGAAGATCTCCACAGTTCCCTTCGATGCGTCTGCAAGAGATGTCCAGATATTCTGGTAATAGTATCCGACTTCGTACATGTGAGGATTAGGGACGCGGTCCGGGCTTACAAGTCCGTTGTCGCAGAAGTTGTAGTCATGCGCATCGGTCTTGTTGAAGTCACCTCCATATGCGTAGATCATCCTGCCGTTCTTGCCTGTCCAGCGGATGGACTGGTCAACGAAATCCCAGATACATCCACCCTGAAGCTTAGGATACTTGCGGATGATATCCCAGTACTCCTTGAAACCGCCCTCGGAGTTACCCATGGCATGTGCGTACTCGCACTGGATGAGAGGCTTGGTCATGGCAGGGTTCTCGGCATACTTGATACATGCATCCGGTGTGTAGTACATAGGGCAGAAGATATCAGAACTTCCCTCGATCCATGCCCTTTCATACTGAACAGGTCTCGAAGCGTCTTCAGCCTTCACCCAGTCATAACATACGTCAAAGTTCACACCGTAACCAGCCTCGTTTCCGAGAGACCAGATCACGATCGAAGGGTGATTGAAGTTGCGCTGCACGTTACGCTGGTTGCGCTGCAGGTGCGCGAGTTCCCATGATGCGACCTTGGCGAGAGTCTCGTCTCCGTATCCCATGCCGTGAGACTCGATATTGGCCTCGGCGATGACATAGAGACCGTACTCGTCACAGAGGTCATACCAGAAGTTGTCATCAGGATAGTGGCAGGTGCGGACTGCATTGAGGTTGAACTGCTTGAAGAGTGTGATGTCCTGGATCATGCGCTCCTTTGAGATCACGTAGCCTCCGTCTGGATCAAGTTCGTGACGGTCGGCTCCCTTGATGAGCACTCTCTTTCCATTCACGAGGAAGTCTGAACCGACGATCTCGACCTTGCGGAAACCTACTCTTACGGGGATGACCTCAGACACTTTCTCTCCGTCATAGAGAGTGGCGGTGAGAGTATAGAGAACCGGTGTCTCGGCAGTCCATTTCGCAGGGTCAGTCACGTTCATGGAAGCAGATGCCTTGCCCTTTGCAGAGATGGTCTGCTCAGCGACCACCTTGCCGCATCTGTCGGCGAGTGTGAGCTGTACCTTGCCGGGAGCAGAGAGCTCGAGGTCGACATTGAGGACAGCGTCCTTGTACTGGGCATCAAGATCCGGAGTGGCACGGATGTCCACGATGTGCTTCTTCGGACGTGCATAGAGGTAGCTGTCGCGCGCCACACCGCTGAAGCGGAAATAATCCTGATCCTCAAGGTAAGTACCATCGCACCAGCGGAATACCTGGAAGGCGATGAGGTTCTTTTCTCCGTACACAAGATACTTCGAGAGATTGAATTCAGCCTCGAGCTTGTTGTCCTCGGAGTAGCCCACGAACTTTCCGTTGACCCAGAGATAGATGTTCGATGACACTGAGCCGAAATGTACAAGCACATCCTGGCCCTTCCAGTCTGCAGGAACAACTATCTCACGACGATACGAACCGACATGGTTGTCGGCAACCGGTGTGAAAGGAGGATTGTTCTCAAACTGATTCGTCCAGGCATATGGCACATTGACATACTGGGGGTCACCGTATCCGTTGAGTTCCCAGATACCAGGCACCTGCATGTCATCCCAACCCTTGTCGTTGAAATCTGTCTTCCAGAAATCCACAGGACGGCTTGACTCGTCCTTGACCCAGTTGAACTTCCATGTGCCATTGATAGAAAGATAATTCGCGGACTTCTCCGGACAGCGTGCCGCAGCAGCCTCTGCAGACTCATACGCAAAATGGTGAGTGTGCATAGGTGCGCGGTTCACTTCGTTGACCTTCTGGTCCTTCCATTCATTGAAGGTCTGCGCTCCAGCCGCGATGCCGGCAAGGAGGGCAAGCATAGTGAATAGTGTTCTTCTCATCTTTGATATTTGATTTTTTGGTTGCAGTCTTATTTTTTCAGTCTCAATGATATCCTGTTCCTTTCGAGATCGACCTGAAGCACAGTGACCGTCACCTGCTGGTGCAGTTTCAGCACCTTGGACGGATCTGCCATGCCTCTGACGCCCATCTGGGACGCATGGATGAGGCCATTGTCATGAAGGCCTATATCCACGAAAGCACCGAAATTGGTGATATTGGTCACGATGCCCGGAAGTTCCATGCCCGTCACCAGATCCTCGATCTCATGTATGTCCTGAGAGAACTCGAACTCCTGGGCCTCCTGCCTCGGATCGCGCCCTGGCTTGACAAGCTCTTTCAGTATGTCGTTGACGGTAGGAAGTCCGAACGAGCCGCCGACAAAGTCCTCCGCCTTGATGCAGGAGCAGAGTTCGGCATTGCCGACCAGCTCCCTTGCGGTCACGCCGAGCGACGCTGCCATCCTGTCCACGATGCCGTATGCCTCAGGATGCACGGCCGAATCATCGAGTGGATTCGCCGCGCCGTGGATTCTCAGGAAGCCGGCACACTGCTCGAATGCCTTGGCTCCGAGGCGAGGCACCTTCACGAGTTCGGCCCTGGTCTTGAAGCCGCCGTTCTCGGTACGGTAGGCCACGATATTCTCGGCCAGCGACGGCCCGATGCCGGCCACATAGCTGAGAAGGTAGCTGCTGGCGGTATTGAGGTTCACGCCGACGCTGTTCACACATGATTCGACAGTATTGTCAAGCTTCTCCTTCAGGAGATTCTGATCCACATCATGCTGGTACTGACCGATACCGAGCGATTTCGGGTCGATCTTGACAAGCTCGGCAAGCGGATCCATGAGGCGTCGTCCGATGGACACTGCGCCGCGGACTGTGACATCCTCGTCGGGGAATTCCTTCCGGGCCACTTCCGATGCCGAATAGATGGATGCTCCATCCTCGCTCACCGTCCAGACCCTGCATCCCTCCGGGAGCTCGACCTTTTTCATGAATTCCTCCGTCTCGCGGCTGGCGGTTCCGTTGCCGACCGCGACTGCCTGGATACCGTATTTCTGGAGCATATCCGACACCGCAATGATCGATTTGATCTTCTCATTCTGAGGTGGGTGCGGGAATATGATGGTATGATAAAGCAGGCTGCCGTGCTCATCGAGGCAGGCAATCTTGCATCCGTTCCTGAATCCCGGATCTATCGCCATGGTGCGCTTCTGCCCTACCGGCGATGAGAGCAGCAGCTGACGGAGATTCTCGCCGAATACATTTATGGACTCGGCATCAGCCTTCTGCTTCGCCTCGCGTATCACCTCGTTGGTGATGGACGGCTCGAGAAGACGCTTGAAGCAGTCATCCACAGCCATGCGTATCTGCTCCGCGAGCTTGGGACCGGGGTACGAATGCTCCTGACAGAAGTCATAATACATCTTCTTGGCACAGCGCTCCGGATCGGCATCGATGGAGACGCTGAGGAAGCCTTCATTCTCCGCCCTGAGGATAGCGAGCAGATTGTGTGACGGGATGCGGTCGATGGGATTCGAGAAGCTGAAATAACTCCTGTACTTCGAAGCCTCCGGTGCCTTCAGGGCTGCCTTGGTGGCTTTGGCGACGATGCGCCTTGTGCGGAATATCCTGCGCATGGACTCCCTCTGAGCCGCAGTCTCGCTCAGGCGCTCTGCAATGATGTCTCTCGCGCCCGCGAGTGCATCCTCGACCGTGGCGACCTTGCCGCCCACATACTTGCGGGCTTCCGCCTCCGGATCCGAGACCTTGACCGAAAACATCTTGTCCGCGAGGGGCTCCAGTCCGGCCTCTCTCGCAGCGGTCGCTCTGGTGCGGCGCTTCGGTCTGTAAGGCAGGTAGAGATCCTCGAGCTCGGATGCGACCACGCATGATTCGATCCTGTCGCGCAGTTCGTCCGTCAGCTTGCCGAGCCCTGAGATGGTCTCGAGCACGGTTGCCTTGCGTTTTTCCATTTCAGCGAACACATCCGCCCAATGCCTGATCTCGGCCACTGAAGCGTCATCGAGTCCACCTGTCCTTTCCTTGCGGTAACGGCTGATGAACGGGATGGTGTTGCCTTCCTCAAACATCTGTACACAATTCTCGACCTGCCAGTCCTTGACTGAGAGCAGGTCTGCGATATGATCGATATAAAGCTGCTTCATACTTAATCCTGAGAGATCACCTTCAACTCCTGACGGTATGCCGACAGTATCCTTGACCTCGACACGAATCCCTTGTAATGGCGTTCGCGGTCAATGACAGGCAATCGCCACGCATTGGTCTTGTCAAACTTCCTCATCACGCTGTCCATAGGTTCGTCTATATAGACATACTCGAGAGGAGACTCCATGATGTCATAGACATGCATGGTGTCGTACTCCTCCGCCTTGAACATGTAGCTTCTGATATTGTCGAGGTCGATGAGTCCGATGAATCTGTCGCTGCTGTCGACAACCGCCATCACGGCCGAGTTGTCCTGTGAAATGATGGATACCACCTGGCGGAGGTTGTCCTTGAGGCGTACCCTCGGGTACTTGTCCTTGACAAGAGACGCTGTCTTGAGCAGCGTGAGGACGGCCTGGTCATTATCGTGAGTGAGAAGCTCTCCGGTATTCGCGATACGCTTTGTATAGATGGAGTATTTCTCGAAGATTCTCGTGGTGCCATACGAGATGGTGGATGTCAGGATGAGCGGGATCAGGAGCTGATACCCTCCTGTCGTCTCCGCAATGAGGAAGATCGCGGTCATGGGCGCCTGCATGACTCCGGCCATGAGGGCTGCCATGCCGACAAGCACGAAATTCTGCTCCGGAACGGTGATGGATGTCGTCATGAGCACCAGGTTCAGCACCCTCGCCACCACGAATCCCAGAATGGCTCCCACGAACAGAGTAGGACCGAAGGTTCCTCCGACTCCCCCGCCCGCGTTGGTCAGCGTCATTGCGACCACCTTGAGAAAAAGGACACACAGGAAGAACAGAGGGACGCCCCAGGAATAGTGGAGCAGGAACGAGAGCACGGTCTCGCCGTCCAGATTCAGGGAACTGCCGTTGAGAAGCACATCAAGAGAATCATATCCCTCGCCGTAGAACATCGGGAAAAGGAATATCAGGAGGCCGAGGCCGAGCGCACAGAGCATCCACTTGAGATAGACTCTGTCCATCTTGCCGAGCTTGTCCTCCAGCCACAGCGTCATCCTGATGAAATAGAGGGAGCAGAGGCCTCCGCCTATTCCGAGGATGATGTAGAACGGGATATTGCCCATCGAGAACTGGGTGATCGTGCACTGGAACGGTACGGCATCGCCCATGAATATGTACGCCACCACAGTAGCCGAAATGGAAGATATCAGCAGCGGCAGCATCGATGTCATGGATATGTTGAACAGGAGAATCTCCATGGTGAAGAGTACACCGGCAAGCGGAGCCTTGAATATGCCGGCAACCGCACCCGCAGCACCGCAGCCCAGGAGAATGGTCATGTTCCTGTATGACATGCCCGTGATACGGGCGAAATTGGAACCGATCGCAGCTCCTGTATAGACGATCGGCGCCTCGGCACCGACCGACCCTCCGAAGCCGATGGTCACGGCACTGGTCACCACAGATGACCACATATTGTGAGGGCGTATCCTGGACTTGTTCTTGGAGACTGCCACAAGGACCTTGGTGACGCCGTGTCCGATATTGTCACGGATGATGTATCGGAGTATGAGGAGCGACAGGAGCATACCGAGTCCCGGCGCCAGGAGATTCTGCCATCCGTAAGTAGCCGGCAGAGATACTGAAGAGACCCAATGCTTGATCAGATGTATGGATTTCTGGAGAATGACTGCGGCAAAACCGCTGCATATACCGACAAAGAAAGACACGATCAGGAGCTTGTTATGCTCCGGGATCCTGTCCATTAAAGCTCTGGCGCTATCAGAAAGCCACCTTATCGGCAACAGTTTCTTCATCACTTGCAAATATAATAAAAAAGAGGTCAGGAAATCCTGACCTCCTATCATGCTGCTGTCTGTTTTTCAGGCATCTGCAGAATCATCATCGTACTGCGAGATATTGTCGTCAGGGAGGGTGTCGCTTCCGGAAGCCGCTCCATCGGAAGCACCGGCAACCTGCTCGTTCTCTGCATCCTCCTCACCTTCGAGCCATTTCTCCACATCGTCATAGTCATCGGTCTTGATCTGTATCTTCACAAGATAGATATCATCCTCGATCTCGACCTCTGCTGCATAGAACGGGGTGCCATCCGGTTTTGTATATCTGACAAGCACCGGAAAATAATCCGCATAACCCTTCGGGTATTTCTCTGCAAAGGCGGCAGCTACCGCTTCAGACATTTTCTCGTAACTTACAACGTGTCTTTTTATTCTCTTTTCCATAGACATTTCAATTCGGCTGCAATATTAAATCAAATAATCTTCAAAACACAGCATCTGCAGGAATTTTTATTAAAAAAAAGTTCTATCTGCCGCTTTTCTTGAAAAAGAATGATTTTTGAGCCTTTTTACGCTCCGGATTGCGCTCTACGAAAACAGGTTTCATGGTGCGTGGATCGAGCCCTGTATAGAACATGATCGACGATGTCGTCATGGGTGTCGGTGTAAAGTCCTGCACCTGATCCATCCAGATGCCTTTCAGCGCAGGATGATGTGCCAGGCACTCCATATCCTTCATCGTGCAGCCCGGATGCGAAGAGATGAAATACGGAACAATGCCGGTATGTCTGCCTTCCGCACGATTGAGACGGTCGAACTCGTAGCGCAGCCTCTCGAACAGACGGAAGGACGGCTTCGCCATATAATAAAGGACACTGTCCTGGGTGTGCTCAGGAGCCACCTTGAGGCGGCCCGAGGTGTGATTCAGAACAAGTTCCTTGAAATATGGGTACGATGTCTCGTCGACAAACCCGGATTTCTCATCCAGGAAAAGGTCATACCTGATACCGCTGCCGATATATGAATGGCGTATGCCCTTGATGGCACCCACCTGCCTGTACATCTCGAGAAGCCTGGCGTGAGAGCGGTCCAGATTCTTGCACGGAGACGGGAAGAGACACGATTTGCGGCGGCAGACATTGCAGATGGAAAGATCCTTGCCGTGCATCTCGTACATATTGGCGGTCGGCGCTCCCAGGTCGGAGATGTTTCCGGCAAAATCCGGAAGCGACAGCAGTCCCTTCGCCTCCTTGACTATGGATGCGATGCTTCTGGACTGGATGAACTTGCCCTGATGCGCCGCGATAGTGCAGAAATTGCAGCCTCCGAAGCACCCGCGGTGGGTGTTGATGGAGAACTTGATCATGTCGTATGCCGGAATGCGCTTGCCCTTGTACCTTGGATGCGGGAGTTTCGTGAACGGAAGATCCCAGAACGAGTCCATCTCAGGCGTCGTGGCCGGAGGAAGTGTGGGGTTGATCTGAACATATCCCCTGCCCACCGGTTCGATTATCGTTTGAGGATGCATCATGTTGGCGTGAGTCTCGATGATGTGGAAATTCTCCGCCAGAGCCTTCTTGTTGCGCTGGCACTCCTCGAACGAATTGAGGATCAGGGCATCCTTGACCTTCGGTTCACCATCCATGTAGAACGCGAGCTGGCTGATGCCTCTGATGTCGTGTCTGCTCCACCCGGCCTCGATGGCGCGGGTGAGCTCGAGCATGGTACGCTCCCCCATTCCGTAGCAGAGCCAGTCGGCGCCGCTGCTGACCAGAATCGAAGGGAAGAGCCTGTCCTGCCAGTAGTCATAATGGGTGACACGTCTGAGCGACGCCTCGATACCTCCGATGACAACAGGGATCTCAGGATACAGTTCCTTGAGGATCTTCGTGTACACGGTCACTGCATAGTCGGGCCTCTGGCCGAATTTGCCGTCCGGGGTATAGGCATCGTCATGGCGCAGGCGCTTGGACGCGGTATAATGGTTGACCATGGAATCCATGGCCCCCGAATTCACCGCAAAATAGAGCCGCGGCGCGCCCAGTTTCTTGAAATCGCGCAGATCATCCCTCCAGTTCGGCTGAGGAATCACCGCCACACGGTATCCGTATTTCTGGAGATAGCGGGAGATGCATGCTGTTCCGAACGAAGGGTGGTCCACAAAGGCATCACCTGTGAAAAAGATGATGTCTATGTAGTCCCACCCTAAGGCTTTCACCTCCTTGATGGAGGTCGGAAACATGTATGGGGTCTCTCCCATGTGGTATTACATTCTGTCCGGAAGCTGGATTCCGAGGATTGCCATAGCCTTCACGAGGACAGATGCGAGAGTCTCGATGAGGACAAGTCTCGCCTTGAGCAGGCTCTCGTTCTCTTCCTTGAGGATAGGAGTCTCGTGATAGTACTGGTTGAACTCCTTGGCCAGTTCATATGCAAAGTTCGCGATGACAGCTGGAGAGAATGCTGCTGCACCCTCGGCAATCTTCTGAGGATACGAATTGAGGAGCTTGAGAAGCCTCACCTCCTTGGCACTGAGGTCGAGATCCGGCTGAAGGTCGGAGACACTGTGAGAAATGCCCCTCTCGTCAGCCTTGCGGAGGATAGAACGTATCCTGGCATGTGTGTACTGGATGAACGGACCTGTGTTGCCGTTGAAGTCGATGGACTCCTTAGGGTCGAAGAGCATGGGGTTCTTCGGATCCACCTTGATGATGAAGTACTTGAGCGCACCGAGTCCGATCATGTGATAGAGCCTGTCCTTCTCCTCTTCCGACATGTCGGCGAGCTTGCCGGACTCCATCGAAGTGGCCTTGGCTTCCTCATACATCTTCTCGATGAGGTCGTCTGCATCCACAACGGTTCCCTCGCGGGACTTCATCTTGCCCTCCGGGAGCTCCACCATTCCATATGAGAGATGGTAGATCTGGTCTGCCCAGTCGAAACCGAGCTTCTTGAGGATGAGCTTGAGGACCTGGAAATGATAGTTCTGCTCATTTCCCACGACATATACATGAGAGTCTAGACGATGCTCGGAGAATCTGCGCTCGGCGGTACCGAGATCCTGTGTGATATAAACCGATGTGCCGTCGCTTCTGAGGAGGAGCTTGCGGTCGAGACCGTCTGCGGTGAGGTCGCACCATACAGATCCGTCCGGATCCTGCACGAGGACACCCATGTCGAGTCCCTTCTGGACGAGAGACTTGCCGAGGATGTATGTATCATGCTCGTAGTAGACCTTGTCGAAACTGATTCCGAGGGTCGCGTATGTCTGGTCGAAACCTGCGAATACCCACGAATTCATCTTCTCCCAGAGAGCGCGGACCTCAGGGTCGCCCTGCTCCCACTTCACGAGCATCTCATGCACGGCCTTGATGGACGGAGCCTCTTTCTTGGCTGTATCCTCATCCATGCCGCCGGCCATGAGTTCCTTGACCTCACGGGTGTAGATGTTGTTGAACTCTACGTAGCAGTCTCCTACAAGATGGTCGCCCTTCTTGCCTGTAGATTCAGGTGTGGCTCCCCCGAATGACTGCTCCCATGCGTACATGGACTTGCAGATGTGCACACCGCGGTCATTGACCAGAGTGGTCTTGATGACATTGTTTCCGCTCGCCTTGAGGAGGTCGGATACGGATGCACCGAGGAGATTGTTGCGTATATGTCCGAGATGGAGAGGCTTGTTGGTGTTTGGAGACGAGAACTCCACCATAATGTTCTTTCCCGTAGATGGAAGGGTTCCGAACTCAGGGTTGCCTGCAATGTCGGAAAAGAGCTCATTCCAGAACACCTTCGAGAGAAGGATGTTGAGGAAGCCCTTGACCACATTGAAATCGCTGACTTCCGGAGCATTCTCCTTGAGCCAGTCACCTATTGCCTTTCCGGTGTTGTCCGGTGTGGAATGAGATATGCGGAGGAGCGGGAACACGACAAGAGTGAAGTCGCCTTCAAACTCCTTCCTGGTAGCCTGCACCTGCAGGGTCGAAGCCTCGACGTCGGCTCCGTATAGAGCCTTGATGGCTTCCGCCGCCTTGGCGGCTATGATTGATTCTGGTGTCATTTTATCCGAGATAAGTCTTCAGAAGCTTGCTTGCGCTTGGCTTCTTGAGTTTTCTGATTGCCTTTTCCTTGATCTGGCGCACACGCTCTCTTGTGAGATCGAGTCTCTCACCGATCTCCTCGAGTGTCATCTCCTGGCATCCGATGCCGAAGAAGGACTTGATGATCTCCCTCTCGCGAGGAGTGAGAATCTGAAGCGATCTCTCGATCTCGGTGCTGAGAGACTCATTCACCAGACCGCGGTCAGCGCTTGGAGAGTCGTCATTCGGAAGCACGTCGAGGAGTGAATTGTCCTCGCCTTCCACGAAAGGTGCATCGACTGACACATGTCTTCCTGAGACGCGGAGTGTGTCTGCGATCTTGTCGCGAGGCACTTCGATCATCTCCGCAAGCTCGTCGTTCGACGGGAGACGCTCGTTCTCCTGCTCGAACTTGCCGAGAGCCTTGTTGATCTTATTGAGAGATCCCACCTGGTTGAGAGGCAGTCTGACGATACGTGACTGCTCTGCCAGAGCCTGGAGAATCGACTGTCTGATCCACCATACGGCGTATGAAATGAACTTGAAACCTCTTGTCTCATCAAACTTTTCTGCAGCCTTGATGAGGCCGAGGTTTCCTTCGTTGATCAGGTCAGGGAGACTGAGTCCCTGGTTCTGATACTGCTTTGCCACTGAAACCACAAAGCGGAGGTTCGCGCGGGTAAGCTTCTCGAGCGCCTGCTGGTCGCCCTTTCTGATTCTCTGGGCGAGTTCAACCTCTTCTTCCGGAGTCACCAGTTCCTCGCGGCCGATCTCCTGGAGATACTTGTCCAGAGATGCGCTCTCGCGGTTGGTGATTGATTTTGTGATCTTTAACTGTCTCATATACAAATAAATAACAATGCTTGCCGGTCCGGCCGGCAAGCATCATCAAAAACTGTATCTGAAGTACCTGACTATTCCTTGCCGAAGCCGAAATATGAGGACTTACCATAAGCTGTCACGCCTTCCACGAAGACTGCACGCTTGCTCTTCCTGGCAATCTCTACCACATCCTCAGGCCTGCTTACCGGCTGGTCATTCACATACTGGATGATAAAGCCTTCTGAAGCACCTGCGTCCATGAGTTTGCCCGAGCCCACTGAAACTATCTCTACTCCACTCTTGATACCGAGTCTCTGAAGTGTTTCCTTGGATGGAGAAGCGAGGTAAGAGCCGTAGAATGCAACAGATCCGTCCGGAGCCACAGAGCCGTTCTGCTCATCGACGCCGAGGAAAGTGATATCCACGGTCTTCTCTTCACCATTCCTGATGATCCTGGCCTTTGCCACATCACCCGGATGATATCCGTTGACCTTCTCCTGAAGAGCCGGAACGCTGTTGGTCTCCTGACCGTCAAGCGAGATGATGACATCATCCTTCCTGAGACCGGCCTTGTCAGCTGAACCGCCCTTGGTAACCTCGTTAATATATACGCCCTTGAGTGAAGAAAGTTTCAAGTCTTTCATCTTTTCTTCAGTGACCTGTCCTATGGACACTCCGAGCATGACTCTCTTGACCGATCCGAAATCGATGAGGTCTTCCACGATCTTGCGTACGATGTTGGAAGGCACCGCGAATGAATAGCCTGTATATGACCCTGTCGTTGACACAATGGCAGTGTTGATACCGACAAGTTGTCCTGCCTTGTTGACAAGAGCGCCGCCTGAGTTGCCAGGATTGACAGCGGCGTCAGTCTGGATGAACGACTCGATCTTGAATTTGCCGTCGTAGTTAGGCATCGAACGGCCCTTTGCGCTGACGATTCCGGCGGTGATGGTCGAGCGCAGTTCCTCTCCGAGAGGGCTGCCGATCGCAAGCACCCATTCGCCGAGGCGGAGCTTGTCCGAATCGGCGAACTCGATGGTAGGGAGACCTTCGGCCTCGATCTTGACGAGAGCGACATCTGTGGCAGGATCGGTTCCGATCACCTTTGCCTCGTAGGTCTGGTTGTTATTGAGAGTGATTTCCACCTTGGTGGCATTCTCGACGACGTGATTGTTCGTGACTATGTATCCGTCAGGACGGATGATCACACCCGAGCCGCTTCCCTTCTGCTCTCTCTCCTGGGTCTGGGGACCCTGGTCGCCGAAGAAGAAACGGAAGAAAGGATCGATGTACTGCTGTGTCTGTGTCTTGACTGTCACCTTCACGAAAACGACAGCATCGACGGCAGACTCTGCCGCATATGTAAAGTCCGGGTATTCAGTCTGTGCCAGATTGACAGTGCGGTAAACGTCGCCCGCTGCCGGGTTTTCCAGCATGGATGTAATCTCAGAATTGCTTGATTTGCCCACTCCGTAAGCCACAAGGCCACTGAGAAGGACCGAAATGACGATTGTCAGAATGTTCTTTTTCATAATGATTCCGGTTAATTTGTTTTTCCGGTCCTGCAAACTCAAAACTTGTGCCAAGACGCAACTGTCTTTTTCAAGATTATTTGCTATATTTGTCCAAATTGTAAAAAAAGAATACAGCATATGAAATTCAACGTTTCCAGCGCAGAGCTTCTCAAGGGTCTCATGGATGTTTCCAAGGCCATTCCTGCAAAATCAGCCCTTCCTATCCTTGAGAATTTCCTCTTCTCTCTCCAGGGCAACGTCCTTGAGATCACGGCATCTGACTCAGAGCTCACTCTCCGCACTTCCATCGAGGTGGACAGCACCCAGGAAGAAGGAAGCATCGCGGTTCCTGCAAGACACGTGACAGACCTCCTCAAGGCCCTTCCTGACCAGCCTGTAAGCATCAAGACTGTCAGCGACAGTTCATTCGAGTGCGGATGGTCAAGCGGAAACTCCACCCTTCCTTACTTCCCGGCAGAAGACTATCCGGAGATCAAGGGAGCAGGCGAGGACGCCGAGAAGATCACTTTCCCTGCACAGACACTCGTGGACGGCATCAACGGTACCGTTTATGCCACCGCCGATGACGAGATGAGACCTGCCATGAACGGTATCTTCTTCGATATCGACACACTCTCGACCACCCTCGTGGCATCAGACTCCCACAAACTCATATGCTACACAACCGACGACGTTCAGGCTGCCGCAAAGAACTCCTTCATCCTTCACAAGAAGCCGGCCGCAGTCCTCAAGTCCATCATCGGCAAGGATGCCGAGACTGTGGATGTCGTCTTTGACGCCAACACTGTGGTATTCACCTTCGGATGCACCACAATGATCTGCAGACTCGTTGTCGGCAAGTTCCCTAAGTACCGCGACGTCATCCCTCAGAGCAACTCCAACATCCTCAAGATCGACAGGCTCCAGCTCCTCAACACGGTGAAGCGCGTATCTGTCTGCGCAAACAAGGCATCCAACCACATCAAGTTCGACCTCAAGCCGGGACAGCTCGAGATTTCTGCACAGGACCTCGGATTCGCCATCGCAGCATATGAGAAGGTGGCTTGCGAATACAGCGGCGACGACCTGACAATCGGTTTCAAGTCTTCGTTCCTCACCGACATCCTGAGCAACATGACATGCGAGACCATCGTCATGAAGTTCGCCGATGCACGCAGGGCAGCCCTCATCGTACCTTCAGAGGAAGAGACTGAGAGCGAGAAGATCTGCGGCATCATCATGCCTATCATGATCTAGAAAAGACATCCGTATGGAATTGAATCTTGCAAGGCCATTGCTCTTCTTCGACATAGAGAGCACTGGCCTTAACATTGCCACAGACGCAATCATAGAGCTGAGCTTCGTCAAGATACTCCCGGGCAACGAGCAGCGCATCAAGACCTGGAAAGTGAAGCCATGGGACTACGAGCACAGATGCCAGAAACCCATATCGCCGAGCGCGAGCGAAGTGAACGGCGTCCATGATGCCGATCTTGTCGACTGCCCTACTTTCGCAGAAATCATCGACGAGGTTCTCGAATGGGTCGCCGACAGCGATCTGGCCGGTTTCAATTCGGCCAAATTCGACCTTCCTCTCTTGGCAGAGGAGGTAGAGAGGGTGCGCAAGTACACTGGAAAGCAGTTTGACATCAACCTCCACGAAAAGAAGATGGTGGATGTGCAGACCATCTACCACGTCATGGAACCGCGCAACCTCAGGGCCGCATACAGATTCTATTGCGGCGGCGAGGATTTCGAGAATGCTCATACCGCCGAGGCCGACACCATCGCCACCTACGAAGTGCTTAAAGGCCAGCTCGAGAGATATCCTGACCAGCTCAGGAACGACGTGGACTTCCTCGCCAACCTCGGTGGAAGGCCAAGAGCCGTGGATTACGCCGGAAGACTTGTCTACAATGACAAGAAAGAGGCCGTCATCAGCTTCGGAAAGCACAAGGGAAAGACAGCGAGAGAGGTCTATTTCACAGAGCCGTCATATTTCGCCTGGATAAATCAGGGAGAATTCACCCTCGACACCAAGCGCCAGTTCAACAGGCTCAAGGAGCAGTTCGATGCTGAAAGGGCTGCAGAAAAGAACCGCCCGGCTACAGCAGAAGAGCTCAGCGGACTATTCAGGAAATTCAACGGAAGATAATGAACATAGTAGTCAAGACCGCAGGGGGCAGATACATTGTCCGTCCCGACACCACGTGGGAGAGAGACAACGAGGATCTCTACCTGCCGGAGTTCGTCAAGGAAGTAAGCTTCACACCTGTGCTGTTCGCACGCATCAGCAAGCCAGGACGCAGTGTGGGTGAGGAGTTCGCCTCGAGATACTATGACGGCATAGGATTCGGCGTCCTTCTTTATCCGGAGAACATGATCGACGGAACGGAAGAGGGCTTTGCCGCAGCATCTTGTCTCGACCACACATCGTTTCTGCCTTTCCCGGTGTACAATGTGCTGACACTCGGCCACGAAGACAACTGCTTCGAGCTCTTCAAGGGGCAGGAGATGATCTTCTCCTATGATGAGGGCAGGAAAGAAATGATCGAGAAGGCCATCGCGGAAGCCACCCGATCCATATACATAAGAACAGGAGACGTCATAGCGATCGAGCTTGACACGAGAAAGCCTCTCTGCACTGCCGATGACGGCAGGACGACGCTGAAGGCCACCTGGTGCGACAACGAATCAATGAAGTTCGATATAATAATGTAAGTCCCCGGGGCTTGCATTTTTTGTTTCCAATGACAGTTCTGGGTGGAAGATGTGGATGAGGTCCTCGAGCACAAGGTCGGGACGTACTGCTCCGGACTCATAATAGTCGTTGCCGCCTTCGGAACCGGCTTTGAGGATGTTGTTGAACACCTTCCCCTCCCCGAACACGCCGAAATCGGCGAAAAGAGGATGTGCCGCTTTCAATTCGTCAAGGGTGCGGCACCATCCGGGATGGAGCCAGAATGAGGCATTCCCCGCAAGGGTGAACGCCTTCTCCACCGTCATCAAAGACGATGCGCTTCCCGCCTGGGCACCCGCCACCTCGGCTCCGGCATCTGATATGAGCCGTGCGAAATAACTGTCCCGTCCGGGCAGGTACCAGGCATCCTTATACGGTATGTTGACAAGAACGGAGGGACGTTGCTCTGCAGATGCGGCAGCAGCTGCGGCACGGGCGTATCTGTCACTCACTGCCCGGAAAACGGAGTCCGCCTTCTCGGCGCACCCGGTGAGCATCCCGAACAGGCGGATATATTCGGCTCTGGCAAGCGGGTGCTGCTCCATATAGTCGTAAAGATGGATCACCGGTATGCCGAATGCGTCAAGGCGGGAATAATCATCCATCCCACCGCCGCTGGCAACCACCAGATCCGCCTTCATGGCCACAACCTTCTCAAGATCGAGATCGCCGACTTCCTGAACATGGGCAGAAGACCTCAGTACAGTATCGGACAGATACCGAAGACCATTGACTCCCGCAACGACATCCTGGCGTCCCAGTGCGGAAAGACATGCCACGTGCGTGGATGACAAGCAGACTATCCTGGAAAATGGCTCGGACACTTCCAGCGTGTCGCGATGCCCGTCGACAGGAGAGATGGTGATGACCGAGTTTCCAGTCAGATCGAAACAGGACGCATAGTCCATGCCTCCATCACCCTGAATGACTGCGACACGGCATGACACCAGACAGAATGACAGGCAGAACACGACTACTGACGATAACCTATTCATAGCGATAATTGAATTTATAAAAATAGGAACTATTGATGAAAAAGGCTACATTTGCAGCCCTTAAAAATAAAAACACAACATGAGACTAATTCCGATGTACTCCTGGACAAAGGGAGTCGCTCAGTTCAATAAGAGAAGCAACAGTCTTTCAAAGCAGCCCTGGGCACAAGGGGTACTGCTCCTCATCTGCGTGATAGCAGCCATGCTGCTTGCCAACCTTCCTTTCACAAAGGAGTGGTACGAGGACTTCCTCCAAACCAGCATGACCATCCATCTGCAGAGTCCAGACGGACATCTCAACCTTCTTTTCCCTCGCGACATGAATGTAGAGAAGTTCATCAATGACATCCTGATGGTGATCTTCTTCTTCGCTGTCGGTCTGGAAATCAAGCGTGAGATTGCACATGGCGAGCTCTCAAGTGTCAAGAAGGCCCTTCTGCCCGTCATTGCCGCTCTCGGCGGAGTGCTGGTACCGGCGCTCATCTACACTGCTGTCAACCATGGCACCGGTGCGGCCAGCGGCTGGGGTATCCCTACAGCCACGGACATCGCGTTTGCTGTCTGCATTCTCTCTGTGCTAGGAGAGAAAGTCCCTGTATCGTTGAAAGTCTTCCTCACAGCTCTGGCGATTGCCGATGACCTCGTGGCCATCCTTGTAGTCGCGCTGTTTTATGGAGGAGCCATCAATCTTGCACTCCTTGGAGTCGCCTTCGTCGTGATCGCATTCACGCTGCTTCTCCGCAAACTCGGCGAGAAGCGCATGTTCCCATATCTGTTCCTTGCTGTGATCGTATGGGTGCTCTTCTACTATTCCGGCATACACGCCACAATGTCAGGTGTGGTCATGGCCTTCCTGATCCCATCTGAACCAAGGTACAACCAGTCATACTTCCACCACAAGACCAAACTTTTCCTCAAGAAACTCTCCGCACATACCGCCATTGACGAAGAACGCTTTCCCAATGGTCCGCAGAGGCATTTCCTCCGCAAGATGAAACATGTGTCGAATGGTTCTCTGGACATGAGCTACAAGGTCGAGCACGCACTTTCTCCATGGGTCAACTTCGTCATCATGCCTATCTTCGCCCTTGCCAATGCGGGAGTTGAAATCGCAGACCCTTCATACTTCAACATCTTCAAGTTCGATCCTGCTCTCGGAAGCGTCAGCATGGGTATCTTCCTCGGGCTTCTCCTCGGAAAGCCGCTCGGCATCACACTCTTCAGCTTTGCCGCAATCAAGTCCAAGGTCGGAGCGATGCCTGAGAAGGCCACATGGCCGATGTTCTTTGCCGTTGCATGTCTCGGCGGTATCGGATTCACCATGTCCATCTTTGTCGACACACTCTCATTCGGAGAGCAACCGGCAGAAGTGACGCAGCATCTGCGCGACGCAGGAAAGATCGCCGTGCTTCTCGGATCGATCTGCGCCGGCGTACTCGGCAGCCTGCTCATCAGCTTAACTTACAAGATTGAAAGCAGAAAGAAGGCAAATCAGTAAAATTTGACTATATTTGCAGTCCTGCCACTTTAGCTCAGTCGGTAGAGCAACGCATTCGTAACGCGTAGGTCGCCAGTTCAAGTCTGGCAAGTGGCTCGCAGGCTCCCGGGGTTTGACCTCGGGAGCTGTTTTTTATTGATTGACGACCGTCAGTGGTGAGCACCAGCGAATCAGTGACCGGTAGAGAAAAACGCCTACAGACCTTTGCCGGCGGACTGGCCGGCGAGGAGACCGGTGCAGAAGGCTGTCTGGAGATTGTAGCCGCCTGTATCGGAATCTACATCCAACAACTCGCCGCAGAAATACAGGCCGGGGTGAAGCCTCGACTCCATGGTCTTGCCGATAAGTTCATCTGTAGCGACGCCTCCGGCTGTCACCACACACCTCTCATACCCGACATAGCCGGCAATCCTGAAATGCCACTCCTTAAGAGCCTTCGCAATGGTCACGAGATTGACCCAGACCTTGGTCTCAGTCCTGGAACGCCTCTCGAGAGTGATGATCTCTGGATGCATGGTCATAAATCCCGGAATAAGCTCCCAAGGCATCAGCTTGCCCAAAAGGATGCGGCAGCGCTCCTTCTCTTTCGCGCGCCTGCTGCGGGGATCCCTGTCTATTTCAGACCAGAGTTCCTTGACACGGGTAGTCAGTTCTGTCAGAGTCACCCCCGGCTTGAGATCAAGCACGAGCTCCGCCCTGCCGCCATTGATCAGAGTCTTGACACACCTACGGCTGAGCTGGAAACCTATTGGTCCCTCTATGCCGCCGTCAGTGAAATCCAGATCCCCGAATTCGGAATCCACCTCATTGCCATCCACCAGCAGAGCGGCAGTCACATTCTTGAGCTGAATGCCGCAGAGGGACTTGCCGAGCTCAGAAAGCGGTGTACTCCTGTCGATATGGCACTTCGCCGACGAGATGACATCATCCACCTTGTAGCCCTGAGGAACCATTGCGGTGAGAGACGGGAAAAGCGTCTTGACACTGTGCCCGCATTTCTCTGCAAAGGCATATCCGTCACCGGTGCTGCCGGTACCGGGATATGACAGTCCGCCTGTAGCCACGATGAGTCTGCGGCAGAGCCACTTCTCCGGACCATCAGGACCCTCTGCAGCGAGCACATAGCTGCCGTCCGCAGCGACAGCGACATCACATACTGAAGTCTCCGTCATGATCTTCACGCCCAGGCTGAGGCACGCGTTGACAAGAGTGTCGACCACATCCGAAGCATGGTGGGATGCCGGGAAAGCGCGGTCTCCCCTCTCCACCACCGTCTCCAGGCCGTAGCTCTCGAGGAAGTCGATCATCTTTGCGCTTGTGAGATTGTAGAATGAAGACTTGACAAAATTGGAGCCCGCCCTGATATGGGCGGAGAATTCGTTCCAGTCCTTGAGATTTGTGAAATTGCAGCGGCCCTTGCCGGTGATCATTATCTTCCTGCCGGGACGCGGCATCTTTTCAAGTACTGTCACCTGTGCGCAGACGTCTCTGTCCGCAAGCGTCTTGGCTGCGCCATATGCGGCCATGAGTCCAGAGGCACCTCCTCCGATGATGATTATGTCAGACTTCATACAGATAGAAGCGAAAGAATACAAAAAAAGGGAAAGCTCAGCACATCGCCTGTCGAGGGGGCGCTGCCCCCTACTATCCCCCGCGGCCTTTGTGCCTTTCCGACTTCTGCAGACTTCCCTCACAATCATGCAGAAGTCCCGGCCCGGCCGGTCGGCTGATGCCGACTGCGGTGCGATGGACAAATGAACAAAAAAAGGGAAAGCTTAGCACATCGCACCGCTACGACCTCCTACCCTTGCTACATTCCTGTCCTGGGGGAGTTCAGAGGGAGCTGGTCGTGTACGACTTTCCCGCTGCAAATATAAGCAAAAATTTAAATACTGTCGAAAATGAAAGGAAGAATATCATCCACTTTCGCAAACTTCTGGATCTTAGACGCGCTGATCAGTATCACAGACATCGGCTTGCCGCTCTTGGCCTGATACTGAGCCATCACCTGGCGGCACGCCCCGCAAGGCGTTGCGGGTGCCTCAGCCAGTCTTCCCATCACTCCACCGGCCACGGCAATGCTGAGCATGTCCCTGTCGGGATAGTTGGCGCCGGCAGAGAACATGGCTGTCCTCTCTGCGCAGAGACCGGACGGGAAGGCTGCATTCTCCTGGTTCGCACCCTTCACGACAGTACCGTCAGAGAGCCTCACGGCTGCCCCTACATGGAAATGCGAATATGGTGCATATGCTCCGGACATTGCGCTGATGGCAGCTTTCACGAGCTCCTGGTCACAAGCCTCCATCTCAGAGACATCAGAGTACTCTTCGTATGAAATAACGACTTCCTTGACTTCCATGTGCAGATTTTGGTTATAGTTTCCACAAATGTAACAAATTCTTGGATGAAAAAAACGTAACTTTGCCTGTGTAATAATCACATGACGCACCCATGAAGGTTTGTATCGGTCTTTCCGGAGGAGTTGATTCCAGTGTAGCCGCTCTGCTGCTCAAACAGCAGGGATACGATGTCTTCGCCATGTTCATGCAGAACTGGCATGACACGGAAGGTACACTTCACGGCGACTGCGAATGGGAGGAGGACCGCTTCGTCGCCGAGATGGTGGCACGAAAGATAGGAATCCCCTTCTACTTCATCGATCTGAGCGACCAGTATAGGCAGAGGGTCGTGGACTACATGTTCGACGAGTACTCAAAGGGACGTACTCCAAACCCGGATGTCCTCTGCAACAGGGAGATAAAGTTCGACGCCTTCCTCACCGCCGCCCGCAGGATGGGAGCGGACATGGTGGCCACCGGACACTACTGCCGCAAAGAAGTCACCACCGGTCCTGACGGCAGGGAGATCTATCACATTCTGGCGGGAAACGACTCCAACAAGGACCAGAGCTACTTCCTCTGCCAGCTCACTCAGGAGCAGCTCAGCGCTGCAATGTTCCCCATCGGCGACATACCCAAGCCTGAAGTGAGACGCATCGCCGCCGAAGCCGACCTCCCATCGGCAGAGAAAAAGGATTCGCAGGGCATATGCTTCGTGGGAAAGGTGGACCTCCCGGTATTCCTCCAGCAGAAGCTGAAAAGCGTCGAGGGCGATGTGGTGGAGGTCTATGACGCCTACTACGACGGAAATGAGCAGTACGCATTCCGCCGCCGCATCATGGACTCCATCATGGAGGACGGAACCCCGGCAAACCTGGTCACAGGCTACATCTCGGAGGACAGATGCGTCAGGTCCGTTCCCGGCAACCCGGAGCACGAGGCGGGATGCGACAGGGCGAAATCACCATTCTCACTCGAGAGAGTGGCCGCACTGAGCGACGATGAGCTCATGGAACTCTCAGAGCGCATAAGATACGACATCACATTCGAGACAGAGACTTACCGCTCCGGCAAGCACCATATCAAGAAGACAAGGTACAAGGCGAACCCGTACGGCTGCATTGCGGGGCGTCACGAAGGTGCCCAGTTCTACACCATCGGGCAGCGCAAGGGCCTCAACATCGGCGGTCATGCGCAGTCGCTCTTCGTCATCGAGACGGACATCGAGAAGAACATCATCTATGTCGGGGAAGGCCACACCCACAAGGGACTCTCACGCAGCTGCGTGCGCATCGCCCCGGACGAGATGCACTGGATACGCCGCGACCTGGAAATGGAGGTTGGAGAGATACGCCGCTACCGCGTGCGCATACGCTACCGCCAGCCGCTCCAGGACGCACTGCTCATCCGCAGGGAGAACGGTCTGTTCATCCTGTTCGACGAGCCTCAGAGAGGCATCACACCGGGACAGTTCGCGGTCTGGTACGACCGTGACGAGATGATAGGTTCGGGAGTGATCTAGCGTTTCTCCGCAATGGCGCAGGCACATCTGATGCCGTCCAGCGCCGATGACACGATACCACCGGAATAACCTGCGCCCTCACCGCAAGGATAGAGGCCGGGAACCTGTGCGCACTCAAGTGTCTCAGGGTCGCGCGGGATGCGTATCGGGGACGAAGTGCGTGACTCGACTCCCAGGAGAAGGGCGTCGTTGGTGTAGTAGCCGTGGATCTTGCGGTCTACCGTAGGGAATGCCAGCCTCATGCGCTTGTACACATTCTCCGGAAGGAGCTCATGAAGCGGCGCTGAGACAGCTCCGGGGAAGTATGAGGTCTTCGGAAGGGACGCCGACACGATGCCGCGGCAGAAATCCTTCATCCTCTGCGCAGGAGCCGCAAATGAACCGGTGTATGAGTACATCCTGCGCTCTACATCGCGCTGGAAATTCATGAGCGAGAAGGCTCCGTATTTCTGGTACTCCTCCGGCACATCCTCTGGCTCGATGGACACTACCACACCCGCATTGGCCCACTTGGAGTTGCGCTCTGAGTTGGACATGCCGTTGAGAACCACGGTCTCGGGCTCAGTCGAAGACGGCACAAGTATGCCGCCGGGGCACATGCAGAAGGAGAACACTCCCCTGCCGTCCACCTGCTCGACGAACGAATACTCGGCGGCAGGCATGCCCTGCCACTGACGTCCGTGATACTGGGCATTGTTGATGATGTGCTGAGGATGCTCTACACGCACGCCAAGCGCGAATCCCTTGGCCTGTATCTCCCATCCCTTGGCATCGAAAAGCTCATATATGTCACGGGCGGAATGACCGGTCGCGAGGATCACATCGGAAGCCTTGAATTCGACCTCCGAGCCCTCATGCACGGCCTTGACCGTGAAGCCGGGGATGATGTCGGTGACCCTGGTGTCGAAGTGATACTCTCCACCGTGCGCGATGATGCAGTTGCGGATGTTCTCCACGATGCCCGGAAGCTTGTCGGTACCTATGTGGGGATGCGCCTCGATGAGGATATCCTCCTTGGCACCGAACTTCACCAGCTGATACAGGACCTCACGGATGTCGCCTCTCTTGGAAGAGCGGGTGAAAAGCTTTCCATCGGAAAACGCTCCGGCACCGCCTTCCCCGTAGCAGTAGTTCGAGTCAGGATCGAGCTCGCCGTCACGGGAGAGTTTTGCCATGTCAGCCTTGCGGCGATGGACATCCTTTCCCCTTTCGAGGACGACAGGCTTCAGTCCCTGCATGAGCAGCCTGAGCGCTGCGAACATGCCGGCAGGACCTGCACCGATGACGATCACAGGCTCGGCGTCGTGCACGTCCTGATACTCAGGAAGGACATATGGCTGATATGGCTCATCCATCCGGTAAGCCTCCACCCTGTAGCGCCAGACAACGTCCTTGCGGGCGTCGAGAGACTTGCGGGTGACTATGCAGCGGACCTGAGCTGCCTTCGGAAGCCCGAGCTGCCTGCGGGCTTCAGACTCCATGACCTCCTGACTGAGCTCTCTGCTCACAGGTACTACGATATCAATTTCTTTCATCAGCTAAAAGTCGGCGATTCGGGACACAGGAGCGACATCGAGAGGACAGCGCTCGCCTGCAAGGTAGTGATAGTAACCGGCAATCGCAATCATCGCCGCATTGTCGGTAGTGAACTTGAATTCAGGAAGATAGGTATTCCAGCCGCGCTTGCGGCCTTCCTCTTCCACACGGGCTCTCAGGCCGCTGTTGGCAGACACTCCGCCGCCTATGGTGATTTCCTTGATGCCGGTCTCCTTCGCGGCCTTGACAAGCTTGTCCATGAGGATGTCGACAAGTGTCTTCTGGAAGGAAGCGCATATATCTTCCTTGTTCTTCTCCATGAAATCCGGATCCTTTGCCATCTCGTCCCTGACGAAATACAGAAGCGAGGTCTTCACGCCGCTGAAACTGTAGTCAAGACCAGGGATATGAGGCTTTGTAAACTTGAATCTGAGAGGATCTCCCTGCTTGGCAAGCCTGTCGATGACAGGACCTCCGGGATAACCGAGCCCCATCATCTTGGAGCATTTGTCGAATGCCTCTCCCACAGCATCATCGATAGTCTGTCCGAGGATTTCAAAATCGAGCGGGCTGTTGACCTTGACTATCTGGGAATTGCCGCCTGACACCAGAAGGCAGAGGTATGGGAAGGACGGATGACGGTTCTCCTTGTCAGGCTGCTTCACGAAACCGGCAAGGACATGACCCTGGAGATGATTCACCATCACCAGCGGGATATCGAGAGCCACACCCATGGCCTTGGCGAACGATGTACCCACGAGAAGCGAGCCGAGAAGTCCCGGGCCCCTGGTGAAGGCTATGGCAGTAAGCTCATCCCTGGACACCCCGGCCCTGGAGAGAGCCTCGCTCACGACGGGCACGATATTGAGTTCGTGGGCCCTCGAAGCAAGCTCCGGGACCACTCCGCCGAACGCCTTGTGGACGTCCTGGCTGGCGATCACGTTGGACAGCAGAAAGCCGTCTCTGATCACCGCCGCTGAAGTATCATCGCAAGATGATTCTATTCCAAGTATGATGTCTGCCATAAAAATGTTTCAAGTAGGGCAAAGATAGCAATATTTGATGGATTTATTTAGTATTTTTGTTGTTTACAACAAAGCCTGAAAGCCATCAGAAAGCCGAAGCATATAATCATACGCTGTATCATGGGTCTGCTCATGGTACTTCTCCTGTGCATTCTGCTGGTACAGCTGCCGGCGGTCCAGAACGCCGTGGTCAGTCAGGTCCTGTCTCATCTGACTGAAAACATCAAGGGAAAGATCAGTTTCAGCAAGATGAAATTCCTTCCTTTCAGGACGCTGATGGTGAAGGACTTCCTCATCATGGACGACGAGCCTCTCGACTGCGGGGCATTCCCCGCAAGGGACACGGTCGCGTACGCGCGCGAGGTCACTGTAACCCTCTCCCTGAACGGCATCAAAGGCGTATTGGGCGACGGATGCGTGCGTATCGACAGAGTCGCGCTCAGCGACGGAGTGGTACACATGGTGACCGAAGGAAACCACACAAGCAACTTCAAGAGACTTTTCAGCAAAGGCAATCCCCCGAAGCCTATCCAGGACAAGGGAGACGTCTTCAACATATCCAGAGTCGTCATACGCAATCTGCACTTCACGCTCTCGAACGTCAAGGCTCTGGAAGGAAGGAAATATGAGACCGGCATCGACTGGAACGACCTGGACCTCATCATGGACAAGGGCGTCCTTCACGGAGTCCACTACTGCGACGCATGTATCTCGGCGCATCTGGACGACGCGTCCGTGACCGAAAAGAGCGGCATCAGTCTCAACAGCATCAGCGCATCGGCCGAAGTCCGCGCAGGCAATGTCACAGTCTCCGACATACGCATATGCGACCCATGGTCGGACATAGACGTGCCGTACTTCAGCATGAGCTACGAGAATGCGCGCTCATTCAGGGACTTCGTCAGAAACGTCTCCCTGGACGGAACAGTCGCCGACTCGCATCTCGACTCCAAGACCCTCGAGCACTTCCTCCCGATGCTTCACGGCAAGGAGATCGCAGCCGACGTCAGCACCGCCTCATTCTCGGGTCCAGTGGACGCTCTCGCCGTGACCGGGCTGTCATTCAGAGAGCGCGGCGGCACTTCCGGAGCGGCGGACATCAGATGGTCCGGGCTCATGGACAGAAACAGGATGCGTGCGGACCTCAATGTCAGAAGACTCGACTTCACCACTGCCGGCGCAGGAAAGCTGGTTTCGGAATTCATGCCGGCATCTGCATTCAGGCTCGACAAATATGCCCCGGGAGAGAGGTTCACCTTCAGCGGGCGCGCCCACGGCCCCGCAAATGACCTCGAGGTAAGCGGACAGCTCCAGTCCACCGCCGGAGAGGCTTCCGCAAGGCTCAAGGTCACGGACCTGCTCAACGCATCCGCAGCTCCGGCGTTCGGAGGTGCCATCGAGACAAAGGATCTTGACCTGGGCAGGCTGCTCAATCTGGGATTCGTCCACGGCACGACCCTGCGCACGGTGGTGGAAGCCAGGAACGACGGTGCCACATCATTCAAGGTGGATTCACTGAAGGTCGAAAGACTCAACATCCTCGGCTACGACTACACCGGCATAGCAGGAGCCGGTCTGTTCTCAGGAAGCGCATTCGACGGCCGCGTCATCTGCTCGGACCCTAACCTCAACTTCATCTTCCAGGGTATCTTCAACCTCTCGAAGAAGACCAACAACGCCATCTACAAGTTCTTCTTCAATCTGGGATACGCCGACCTCAACGCCCTCAACCTGGACAAGAGAGGCACATCCAAGGCCTCCCTCGCCGTGAATGCCAACTTCATGCGCGTGGTCAAGGGCGACCTGATCGGAGACATCAACATCAACGGAGTGAGACTCGAGAATGACGAGGGCATGCACAACATCGGCAACATCGCCATCTCCTCACACGCATCGGACAACATCAACAGGATCAATCTCAACTCATCATTCGCCGAAGGCACATATGTGGGCACGAAACCGGTGATCGATGTGATAGACGCTGTCATGGAGACCACACTGCGCCGCAATCTCCCGGCACTTGCAGGCGCCGCTCACAGCTGGAAGGGCGACAACTACAGGGTCAATTTCAGATTCGCAGACTCCAGGGACCTGCTTTCATTCGTGATGCCGGGACTCTATATCGCAGAGGGCACATCCTTCAAGTCCACCATCAGCAGCGAGGGCAAGGCATCAGCCTCTGTCACCTCCCAGCGTCTCGCCTTCAAGGACAAATACCTCAAGGACCTGAAGCTCACCATGAATGACATCAGCGACACCATACGTCTCAAGAGCTCGGAAATCAGTCTTTCCGGCATCAAGCTCAAGGACAGCGAGATGAAGCTTCACTCAGGCTCAGACCACATCGACCTCATCGGCTCGTTCGACAACGGGCACGGAAGCCAGTCGTACGGAACGGTACATCTCACCTCCGACATGAGGAGAGATGCAGACGGCGGGCTGGTCATAGGCATCACATCTCTCCCATCATACGTACTGACCCGCGGAGAGAAGTGGGAGCTCCACCCGTCAAACCTGAGCATCAGGGGCAAGGACATCATGATCCACGCCCTTAAGCTGAGCAGCGGCGAACAGTCACTCTCCGCTTCCGGCGGATGGTCGCGCACACATGCGGACACCCTCACCGCTGATATGAGCAAGCTGTCCGTCGAGTCCATCTGCTCCCTCCTGGGAAAGGATCTCGGCATCTCAGGCAGCCTCAGCGGGAAAGCAACCGTCTTCTCCACGGAAGAGGGCCGCACGGGACTCACGATAGGTGCATGGTGCGAATCCACCATGATAAGCGGGAAGGGTGCCGGGAAACTGGCGCTCAACACCGAATGGCAGGAAGAAAGCGGAAGCATGACGTTCACGCTCTCCAACGATATAGACGGCCACGGCAGATCGACCCTGGAAGCCGGCGGAAGCTTCTTCCCTTCCGACCGCAGGGTCAATGCCAAAGTCAGGCTCGACGGACTCGATATGGGCTATGCAGGGCATTTCGTCCAGGGCATTTTCAGCGAGATCGGAGGAAGGATCAACGGCGAGATCACCATGGCCGGCCCGATCGGCAGCCCGTCACTGTACAGCCGCGGCACCAACCTCGAAAACGCCCTGCTGAGGATAGACTACACAGATGTGCCATACTACCTCAATGGACCTTTCCATGTCACCGACAACGGCGTTTTCTGGGACGACATCACAGCCGGCGACAGATTCAACGGCAAAGGAATCGTGACCGGAGGAATACTCTTCGAGAAACTCAGAAACCTGCGCATGGACACCCATGTCAAGGCAACCAGGATAGAGATGTTCAATGCGTCCGAGCATTCGAGCGCGGCGGTATACGGCAACATCACCGGTACCGGAGACGTCGCCCTGACGGGACCGTTCAGTGCACTGATTCTCGACGTGAACGCCAGGACAGAGGGCTCCGGCAACATCCACATCCCTCTGCGCAACATGTCATCCTCTTCGGGCACCGACCTCCTCACATTCAAGGAGCCTGAATCCACCGTGGCGGAGGACCCTTACGAGACCATGATGAGGAATATGGAGGAACGTGCAAAGAGCAAGAGCCAATTCGGCGTAAGGCTGCGCATCAATGCAAGACCTGAAGTCGAATGCTCGCTCGAGATCGACAAGGAGACAGGCAATGTGCTCGCGGGACGCGGATACGGACGCATCGACATGGACATACTCCCGCACAAGCCGTTCAGCATCAATGGAGACTACAGCCTCAATGACGGAAACTTCCACTTCAACGCCCTGGGCATCGCGAGCCGCGATTTCGGCATACGGAGCGGCAGTTCCATCAAGTTCAACGGAGACCTGATGAACTCCGATCTCGACATCGAGGCCATGTACTCCACAAAGGCTTCGCTCGCCAACCTCATATCCGACACGACATCCGTCTCTTCAAGAAGGACAGTCGAATGCGGCCTGCAGATCAGTGAGAAGCTCAACAACCCTAAACTCAGTTTCTCCATCGACATACCTGACCTCGACCCTACTACAAAGTCGCTTGTCGAGACATCGCTCAACACGGATGACAAGATCCAGAAGCAGTTCCTTGCCCTGCTTGTGACAAACAACTTCCTCCCGAGCGACCAGTCAGGTATCGTCAACAACTCCAGCATGCTGTTCTCGAACGTGACCGAAATCATGGCCGGACAGCTCAACAACATACTCCAGAGGCTTGACATCCCTCTCGACCTCGGACTGAACTATCAGCCTAACGAAGGAGGAACGGATATCTTCGATGTGGCGGTATCCACACAGCTCTTCAACAACAGGGTCACCGTCAACGGAAACATCGGCAACAGGCAGTACGGCATCAGCGGCACAAACGAGGATGTGGTGGGAGACCTCGATATCGAGCTCAAGCTGGACAAGGCCGGATCCGTCAGGATGAGTCTCTTCTCGCATTCGGCAGACCAATACACAAACTATCTGGACAACACCCAGCGAAACGGTATCGGTATCGGCTACCAGAAGGAATTCAACACGCTGACGGACCTCTTCAGAGAGCTTTTCTCAGGAAAGAAGAGAGAACAGAGACAGGCCGACAGCAGAAACACTGAAAGAATCACGATAACAATAGACAGCAATGAGTGAAAGAGGAAAATTGTATCTGATCCCGTCACCACTCGGTGACAATGATCCGCAGGAGGTCATCCCTGCACCCGTGCTCGAGCTTCTCACCCACATCGGCACATACGTCGTGGAAGAAGTCAAGACGGCCAGGAGATATCTCTCAAGGGCGGGTCTCAAGGGGCATATAGCCGAGCTTGAGTTCCATGAACTCAATGAGCACACCACCCGGCAGGAGGTGGAGGCCATGGCCTCGCTCTTTGACAACGGTCAGAACATAGGACTCATCACAGAAGCCGGTCTTCCGGCCGTCGCAGATCCCGGATCGGCTCTCGTGGCTCTCTGCCACCGCAAGGGCATCGAGGTGGTGCCGTTTGTCGGGCCGTCCTCGCTCATGATGGCTCTCATGTCATCCGGTCTCAACGGACAGTCATTCGCATTCTGCGGCTATCTCCCGGCCAAGACCGACGAGCGCAGGAACGCCATCAGGAACATCGAGAAGAGATCGGCAGCAGAGAGGCAGACGCAGATATTCATCGAGACCCCTTACCGCAACGACGCCATGATGGCGGATCTCCTTCAGAACTGCAGCGGCAGCACACGCATCTGCATTGCGGCGGACATCACACTCGAGACCGCATACATCAAGACCAGGACAGTGGCCGAATGGAAAAAGGCCGGCATCACCATAGGCAAGAGGCCATGCGTGTTCGTGATGCTGGCAGAAAGAGGAGGACGCTCATGAAAGGGACGGTGGAACTCGTGGGAATGGAGTTTGTCTGCAGGCACGGATGCCTGGAAAGCGAAAAGCTCAACGACAACCTCTTCGTCGTGGATTTCTGCGGCGTGTACGATATGGAGAAGGCTGCAGCAAGCGATGATCTCGCCGACGCGGTGGATTATGGTTCAGTCTATGACCTGGTCGCCGGGGAGATGAAGCGCCCGGCCGAGCTCCTGGAGCATCTGGCCGGCCGCATCGTCGCAGCCATAGCAAAGGCCCACCCGGAGCTGGAGGAATTCAGCGTGAGGGTCGCCAAGCAGAATCCTCCCGTAGCAGGCAAGACCGCATGGTCAGCCATCACCATAGCCTACCCTTATGAATAAGACCATATCACTGCTCACCCTCGGCTGCAAGCTCAACTATGCCGAGACATCCACATACGAGCGCGGTTTCAACGCCGCGGGATACTCTTCCGTGCCCTGGGGAGACGGTGCCGACGTGTATCTGATCAACACCTGCTCGGTAACCGAGACCTCGGACAAGAAGTCCAGAAGCATCATACGCAAGCTCCACCGCGTCAATCCTGAGGCAGCCATCATCGTGACAGGCTGCTATGCGGAGCTGAAGCGTGAAGAGATAGAGAAGATAGAGGGCGTGAGCCTGGTCTTCGGGGCGAAGGAAAAGAACCGCCTCGTGGCAGAATCCCTGAACTTCCTCGAGGGCAGGGAAATGACTCGCGAAGACTATGAGAGAAAGGGACTCGCCGAAGAGTACCGTGAGATATCCGGAGAGACTCTGGCAGCCTACTCCGTCGGCGGCCGTACACGATCGTTCCTCAAGGTCCAGGACGGATGCAACAACTTCTGTGCATACTGCACCGTGCCATACGCCAGAGGCGAAAGCCGCAACATCCCCATCTGCGAGATCGTGCGCCAGGCCGAGGCCATTGCCGCATCAGGAACCAAAGAGATAGTACTCACCGGTGTGAACACAGGCGATTTCGGCAGGACCACAGGAGAGAGCTTCCTCGACCTGCTCAAGGCACTCGACGGGATCGAAGGAATAGAGCGCTACAGGATCTCATCCATAGAGCCCAACCTCATCACAGAGGAGATTGTGGACTGGATAGCGTCAGGAAGCAAGTTCCTCCCCCACTTCCACATACCGCTCCAGACCGGCAGCGACATCCAGCTCAGGCGCATGGGAAGGAAATACACCACGGACTTCTTCCGCGACAGGATAGAATACATCAGGTCCAGAATGGAAGGAGAAGGCAAGCCAAAGGTCTTCTTCGGCATCGATGTCATGGCGGGACTCCCCGGAGAGACAGAGGAATTGTTCATGGAGACCTACAACTTCATCGCATCCATACGGCCGGCGTTCATCCATGTGTTCCCCTACTCCCGCAGACCGGGCACAAGGGCCGCTGCATGGGAAGACCAGGTACCTGAAGCCGTAAAGGCCGAGAGGGTGCACAGGCTCGAAGAACTGTGCGAAAGGCTCAACAGCGAATTCATCGAAGCCAACAGGGGCATCAGGGAAAAGGTCCTGTTCGAGTCCAAGGAGAAGGACGGCAACATGTCCGGATTCACCGGCAACTACATAAAGATCACACGGCCCTACGACGCCGGACTCGTCGGAAAGGTCTCAGACATAATCATCTAGCACCATGGTATCAGACATCAGACTACATCTCTATTCAGGCGCAGGCAATCTCTTCCTGCTGGCTGACGGACGCAAGGGACACTGCGTGGAAGAAGACATCAAGGCACTCCAGACAGTGGACACCATCCAGGAACTGTGTGCACGTCACGGGACAGACGGACTCATGGTGATAGAAGACTGCGGCGGTCATGACTTCCGCATGGTCTATTACAATCCGGACGGTTCAGGCGGAATGATGTGCGGCAACGGAGGTCGCTGCATAGTGGCGTTCGCCGCCGACCTCGGCGTCGCCATGAAGGGAGAGAAGTACATGTTCGAGGCACCGGACGGACTCCATGAGGCCGAAATACTCAGCACCAGTGACGGAGTGAAGACAGTACGGCTCAAGATGATCGATGTGGCCGCAATAGACAGGCACAAGTCACTTGCAGTTGACGTACCGTCGGACGGTTACTTCCTCAATACAGGCACCAGACACTACGTCCGCTTCATAGATGACGTGGAAGCACTCGATCTGGAAACGGAGGGCCGCACCATCAGATGGGCCGGGGAATTCGCACCGGCCGGCACCAACGTCAACTATGTCACCCCGAGGCAGACTGACGGTGGCACTCTCCTCGACGTACGCACATTCGAGAAGGGAGTAGAGCGCGAGACCCAGGCATGCGGCACCGGCATAGTGGCTTCAGCCATTGCGGCATACACCCACGGCATCACGCCGACTGAAAAGGGAGATAGTGTGCGATATGCAGTAAAAGCCAGAGGCGGCGACCTGGCAGTCGATTTCGTTCCTGCTCAGATTGCCGTCTCTGTATATCTCACGGGTCCTGCCGTGGAGCTCCCGCTCTAAAGCTCGTCGCTGTAGACAGCTCCAGGGAGATCGTGCTGGTTGTAGCGTGATGCCATGGACATGCCGTAGGCACCAGCCGACTTCACGGTGAGGATGTCACCCCTTCGTGTGATAGGGAGGGTGATGTTCTCGTCGAACACATCCGTCGACTCGCAGGCCGTTCCCACCACTGTGTACTTGTCATTCTGCTCTGAAGCGGAAGTGATGTTCTCGATATTGTGGTATGCACCGTAAAGCATAGGACGGATGAGTTCTGTCATGCTGGCATCGATGATCAGGAGCTTGCGTCCGGTGGCAGTGGTCTTGTTGTAGAGAACTCTGGTGATAAGCTCGCCGCACTCGCCCACGATAGATCTTCCGAACTCGAAATGAACCGGACGTCCGCCGACTTTGAGATTTGAATTCACAAGCTCAAATACTCTTGCGAAATCAGGGATCGGTTCTGCCTCCGGGCAATCGTAGTTGATGCCGAGTCCGCCGCCGACATCGACGAATTCAAACTTGAATCCGAGCGACACGAGGTTCTCCACGATGGCATTGACCTTGTCGCAGAGCTCATTGTACACTCCGAAATTGCGGATCTGAGAACCGATATGGAGATGGATTCCCTTCACATCGAGATGCTCGAGTGAAAGTATCTCAGATGCCTTCGCCTGCACCTCCTCGTATGAGATGCCGAACTTGCAGTCAGCCTGGCCGGTGTCGATGCAGTGGTTCGTCTTCGGATCGATATCCGGATTGACGCGTACGCCCACAGTGACTTTCCTGCCAGCTTCCGCTGCGATCCTGTCGATCACATGCATCTCTTCAAGCGACTCGCAGTTGATGCAGAATATGCCCTGTTCGACGGCGTATCTGATCTCCTTGTCACGCTTGCCCACACCGGCATAGACGACCTTCTGGGGATCGAATCCTGCCTCGATGGCACATCTGACCTCGTTGCCGCTTGCGCAGTCGATGCCTACGCCGTAGCGGCGGATGGTCTCGATGACGCGCGGGTCGCAATTGGCCTTGATGGCGTAATGAATGGTATAACCGTATTTTGCAGCTTCACCTGTAAGTGTCTCGAGAGTCCTTTCAAGGAGTCCGAGATCATAGAAATAGAACGGAGTCTCTTTCTGCTGAAGCTTGTCTGCTACCTGTCTGCTGAGCATGTCCTGTCTTTTTATACTAAATCGATTCCCGCTGCAGCGCACTCTGCGCGCATTTCATCCGGCCAGATGCTGCACTGGATCTCACCTATATGAGCCTTCCTGAGAAGGTACATGCAGAGGCGTGACTGGCCGATACCGCCTCCGATGGTGTATGGAAGCTCTCCTGCAAGAAGCTTCTTGTGGAAATAAAGGTCTGCCTTCCACTCCTGGCCGCGCTCTGCGAGCTGTGCCTTGAGAGCGGTCTCATCCACACGGATACCCATTGAAGACACTTCGAATGCGTGTCCGAGAACTGGATTCCAGAGCATGATATCGCCGTTGAGGCCGTTGAATCCCTCTGAATTCGGTGTGCTCCAGTCATCGTAGTCAGCGGCTCTTCCATCATGGATGGTGCCGTCTGAGAGCCTGCAGCCGATACCCATGATGAACACGGCCTTGTGCTCCTTCACGATAGCATCCTCCCTTTCCTTCGGAGAGAGACCCGGATATCTCTGGAGAAGCTCCTCTGCCGAGATGAAGAAGATATCTTCAGGAAGACCCGGCTCGATCTGAGGGAACTCTACATAGAGCTTGTTCTCTGTGACCTTTATGGACTCATATATGCGCTTTACCGTCTGCTTGAGGAAATCAAGGGTGCGGTCCTCCTTGCGGATGACCTTCTCCCAGTCCCACTGGTCCACATAGATTGAGTGGAGATTGTCAAGGTCCTCATCAGGACGGAGTGCGTTCATGTCGGTATAGATGCCCCTTCCCGGCTGGACTCCCATCTCTCCGAGCTTGAGGCGCTTCCATTTCGCGAGAGAATGCACGACCTCGGCATTCTGCTCGTTCATGCTCTTTATAGGGAAACGCACAGGGCGCTCGACGCTGTTGAGATCGTCGTTGATACCTGTACCGGTGAGTACGACCATCGGAGCGGTGACTCTGAGCAGTGCAAGCTGGGCAGAGAGATTCTCCTGGAACATGTCCTTGACTGCCTTGATTGCCTTCTCTGTGGCTTCAGTGCCACCGAGGAGATTCTTGTAGTTCTTTGGGAGTGTGAGCATCTCGATATTTAATTATGCGATGAAACCTTTCTTGAGCAGAAGCTCTGCTATCTGCACGGCGTTGGTCGCGGCACCCTTGCGGAGGTTGTCAGCCACGCACCAGAAGTTGAGACCGTTCTCGACAGAGAAGTCTCTGCGGATACGTCCCACGAAAACCTCATTCTTGCCCCATGCATTGATAGGCATAGGATATACATTGTTTGCGGGATCATCCTGGATGACAACGCCCGGCATGTCTGCCATGAGCCTGCGTGCCTCATCGAGGTCGAAAGGACGCTCGAACTCAAGGTTGACCGACTCAGAGTGGCCGCCCTGGACAGGGACGCGCACGGTGGTGGCTGTCACCTTGATGCTGTCGTCGCGCATGATCTTGCAGGTCTCGTTGACCATCTTCATCTCCTCCTTTGTATAGCCGTTGTCCATGAAGACATCGATATGAGGAAGGATGTTCTGGTCGATCTGGCAAGGATATACCGCCTTGTATTCGCCCCATTTCGCACCTGCGCGCTCAGCCTCCATCTGGTGGACGGCCTTATAGCCGGTACCGGTGACTGACTGGTAGGTAGAGACTACGATTCTCTTGATGCCGTATGCCTTGTGGAGCAATGGGAGAGGGAGAACCATCTGGATGGTGCTGCAGTTAGGGTTGGCGATGATATAATCATCCTCGGTGAGGACATCGCCGTTGATTTCAGGAACGACCAGTTTCTTGGTCGGGTCCATGCGCCAGTATGCGCTGTTGTCCACCACTCGGCAGCCTGCTGCCGCAAACTGAGGTGCAAGCTCGCCTGATGTGGCGCCGCCTGCAGAGAAAAGTGCCAGTGCCGGCTTCATGGCGATGGCGTCTGCCGCACTGACCACTGTCCACTCCTTACCCTTGAATGCAACCTTCCTTCCTACTGACTTCTCCGATGCCACAGGGATGAGCTCTGTGACAGGGAAATTGCGCTCCTCAAGTACCTGGAGCATCCTTGTGCCGACCAGTCCGGTCGCGCCTACTACTGCTACTTTCATTTTATTCTTTTACTGCCTTTTCAATTGCCTGTTCGATATCTGCGATGATGTCATCCGGATCCTCGAGACCGATGCTGAGACGGATGAGATCTGGAGCCGCACCTGCCTCTATGAGCTGCTCGTCGGTCATCTGACGGTGAGTGTGTGATGCCGGATGGAGTATGCAGGTATAGCAGTCTGCCACATGTGTCTCGATTGTGACAAACTGGAGATTGTCCATGAATCTGATGGCCACGTCACGGCCACCCTTGAGACCCCATGCGATGACGCCGCATGATCCGTCAGGGAGATACTTCTGCTGAAGATCATGATACTTGTCGCCAGGAAGGTCTGAATAGTTCACCCATGACACCATAGGATGGCTGCTGAGGAACTCTGCCACTTTCTTTGCGCTCTCTGAGTGCTGCTTCACTCTCACATGGAGAGACTGGAGTCCGAGGTTGATATAGAATGCGTTCTGCGGGCTCTGGATGCTTCCGAAGTCACGCATGAGCTGGCTTGTCGCCTTGGTGATGTATGCGAGCTTGCCGAATTTCTTTGTATAGGTAAGCCCGTGATACGACTCGTCCGGAGTGCAGAGTCCAGGATACTTCTCTGCATTTGCCTCCCAGTCGAAATTGCCGCTGTCCACGATGACTCCACCGACTGACACGCCGTGGCCATCCATGTACTTGGTGGTGGAATGTGTCACGATGTCGGCACCCCACTCGAAAGGACGGCAATGAACCGGAGTGGCGAAAGTATTGTCCACAATGAGCGGAACCCCGTGGCTGTGCGCTATGCGGGCGAATTTCTCCACATCGAGCACTGCGACACCCGGATTCGAGATCATCTCACCGAAGAGGAGCTTGGTGTTCGGCTTGAATGCGGCTGCAATCTCCTCCTCACTGGCATCCTGGTCGATGAATGTGACCTCGATGCCCATCTTGGCCATTGAAGTGCCGAGAAGGTTGAAAGTACCGCCGTAGATGCTGGCAGCGCTGACGATATGGTCACCGGCGTTGCAGATATTGAAGCATGCATAGAAGTTTGCTGCCTGACCTGACGATGTGAGCATCGCTGCGACACCACCCTCGAGCGCCGCGATCTTGGCGGCAACCATGTCGTTGGTGGGATTTGCGAGTCTGGTATAGAAATATCCGCTGTCCTCAAGGTCGAAGAGACGCGCCATCTGGTCGCTGTTCTCATACTTGAATGTGGTGCTCTGGATGATAGGTATCTGACGGGATTCTCCCCTCTTAGGGTTGTATCCTGCCTGGACACACATTGTCGCGATTGAAGGTTTCTTTGTCATTATGGTTTTCTTTATCAATTACAAAAGGATGTCTTTGAGCACTCCGCTGGCGGTCTGCAGTGCACCGGCTCCGGCACCCTGAATCACGAGCGGTGACGGATAGTAGTCGGTGGTGATGATGGCAGCGTTGTCTGAGCCCATGAGGTTGTACAGGGCATTTTCAGGGCCCACCTCGCAGAGACCGATGGCGGCGTCGGTGCCGTCGAGGGATGCCACGAAACGGAGGCGCCTGCCTCTGGATGCCGCAGACTCGAAGAGGCCGCGGAAATAGTCCTCGTTGTCGGAGAGCTTCTGGAAAAAGGCCTCCACATCACCCTCGAAGTACTCTGGGCCGAGGATAGGGTTTATCTTCACGTCTGACTCCTCGATCCTGAGGCCGGACTCACGGCTGAGGATGACAAGCTTGCGGAGCACGTCCTTGCCGCTGAGGTCGATGCGCGGATCCGGCTCGGAATAGCCCTTCTGCTGGGCGAGACGGACCACCTCCGAGAATGTAGGACCCTCTGCACCCTTATAGGTGCTGAAAATGAAATTCAGGGTGCCGGAAAGCACGGCCTGCACCTTGTGGATAGGGTCGCCGCTGTTGGTGCATCGCGCCACAGACTCAAGTACCGGGAGGGCAGCTCCCACTGTGGTTCCGTAACGGTAGCGGCAGTGGTGCGCGAGCGCGGTCTCATTGAGCTTGAGGTACTGAGGATATGGAGCCGCGAGAGGTATCTTGTTGCAGGCCACCACATGGTAGCCGCGTGCGAAGAGGTCGAGATAGCGGCACGCCATCTCGCCGTTGGCTGTACAGTCCACAAAGACTGAATCCTCCTGCGTGAGGTGGCCGAGAAGCTCGAAGTACTTGCCCTCGGAGGCATCCTCACCCTGAGCGAGGCGTTCCTTGAGGTTCTCGAGCTTGAGACCGTCGATGTCGAAGAGATATCTGCGGCTGTTGGCCAGACCGCAGACACGTATGCGCTTTCCGGTACGGGCGGCGATGTTGTCGCCGTTCTCGGCGATGATGTCGAGAAGCGCCTTGCCCACGGTGCCGTAACCGGCTACATAGATGTTGATGATCTTCTCTGTCGCATCATCGAAGAACTCGTCATGCACATATCTCAGGGCCTTGTCCACAAGAGATGAAGGCACGATGACGGAAATGTTGCGCTCTGACGATCCCTGGGCGGTGGCACGTACCGGGATGGCGTGCTTTCCGAGTGCGGTCAGCATGCGTCCGGTGGCTCCGCTCTGGGTGAGCACGTCATCGCCCACGAGGCAGATGATGGAGAAACCGGTCTCGACCTTCAGAGGGTTGAGCTTGCCGAGCGAGATCTCATATGCGAAGCAGTCGTCCGCTGCCTTCTTGGCCTTGATGGCATCCTTCTCCGACACCGCGATGCACATGGTGTGCACGGACGATGCCTGGGTGATGAGGATGATATTGATATCGTTGCGGCTGAGCGCATCGAAGAGACGGCTGGAGAAGCCCGGGATGCCGACCATGCCGCTTCCTTCAAGGGAGATGAGTGCGATGTTGTCGGAGTTCGACAGGCCGATCACATTACCGGAACTGCGTGGAGGGTTCTGCTCGATCAGGGTACCCGGTGCATCAGGATTGAAGGTATTCTTCACCCTGATAGGGATTCCCTCGGATACGACAGGCTGGATGGTCGGAGGATAGATGACCTTTGCGCCGAAATGAGAGAGCTCCAGAGCTGCTCTGTACGATATGTGCTCGATTGTGAGCGCATTTGGAACCACCTTCGGATTGGATGTCATCATACCGGTCACGTCAGTCCAGATCTCGAGAGTGCGGGCCTTGGTGCAGACCGCCGCAATGGATGCGGTATAGTCGGAACCGCCGCGGCCGAGGGTCGTGGTATGCCCCTGTGAATCGGATGCGATGAAACCCTGGATGATGAAGAGCGAAGTGAGATCGTTCTTCTCGAGCATATCCCTGAAATTGGCGCGGGTCTTGTCCATATCGACAACGTTCTTGGTGAACTCGTTGTCCTGGGTTCTGTCCTTGTTGGGGTCGGTCTTCACGATAGTGCGCGAATCAACCCACTTGCATGATATTCCGAGAGACTTGAATCTCGCCTGGATGATCCTCGTGCTGAGGAGCTCGCCATAGCTCTGGATGGCGTCGAGACTGGAGGAGCTGAGCTCGCCCACCAGATACACACCGTACACGATGGCTTTGAGCGACTCGAACTGGCCGTCGCAGACTTCTGTCGCAGCATCCCTTCCCGATTCAGGGACAAGCTCTGCTATGATGCCGTGATGACGCTCCTGGAGTGCATCCAGAAGCGACTTGTATGATTCGTCGCGTGATGCCGCCCTCTTGCCGATCTCGATGAGAGTATCGGTGCACTTGCTGATGGCCGAGCAGACAAGAATGGTCCTGTCCTTCTCGAGAGCCTTCACTACGATGTCCACAACCTTGGACATGTTCTCTGCCGAGGCAACCGATGTGCCTCCGAATTTGAGTACCTGCATATGTTAGAGAAGCGGTTTTATTATTTCTGTAAGCTGTTCTGTCTCGAGGAGGAATCCGTCATGTCCGAATGCCGAACTGATGACATGGAACTTCGCCCCCGGAATGGCCTTCGCGATGTCCTCCATTTCCTTCGGAGGGAAAAGGCCGTCGCTGTCGACAGCCACCACATCGGTGAGTGCCTTGATGGTGCCCAGTGCGGCATCGACGCCACCGCGCTTGCGGCCTACATTATGGCTGTCGAGACTCCACGCGAGATACCAGTACGAATAGGCATCAAACCTTTTCACAAGTTTCTCGCCCTGGTAGCGCTCATACGAAGCCACCCTGCTGGAGAAGAGAGTGTCCGGATCGGTCTCGAACTGTGTCCTGTTGTAGCCCTCGGCCGAGCGGTAGGTGATCAGCGCCTGTGCTCTGGCACACTTGAGTCCTTCCCTTCCGCCTTCCAGGCTCTCGCATGCGCGGAATGTAGGATCCGCCTCGAGCGCCATCCTCTGAGCCTCGGCACCGGCGCCGAGCCACGGAGTCTCCCTGGAAGCAGTGGCTATGAATATCGCCCTCTTGAACACATCAGGCTCCATCACTGCCCACTCGATGGCCTGAAAGCCTCCGATAGAGCTTCCCACAAGCAGATCCACCTGATCGATGCCCAGATGCCTGCGCACTATGATGGACGCCTTGATCATGTCACGGACGGTAACCTTCGGGAAATCGAAGAAAAACGGCTTTCCGGTATCGGGATTGATACTTGACGGGCCGCTGGATCCATATGGAGAACCGAGCATGTTTACACAGACAATAAAGTACTTGTCGGTGTCGAAAAGCTTGCCTGGTCCCACAAGCTGAGGCCACCAGTCTTCCGCGTCGGAATTGGCGGTCAGCGCATGGCATATCCACAGCACTTTCTCCCCTTTGGTATATGTGTGTCCGGAGGTGTGATAGGCTATCTCTATGGAGTCAAGCCTGCCTCCGGCCTCGAAGACGAACTCTTCTTCTGTCTTTATCGTGAACTTTTGCATATCAATGATTGGAAATATGGCGGAACATACCGCCCGATGTCTTTTGTGAAGTTTATGAGAAGTGCCTCCGGAACGATACGCTCACTGCAAGGCGGATGATAGGATGCATCTTAGCGATGCATTCGCTTGGACATCATTGATATGTGCTTGGATTTCCTCATAACGTTCACAAAAATAACAACTCAAAGGTACATTTCCAAAATTTTTTAATATTACACGAAAACTGCCGGCACAAAGGCCGGCAGTTCATCGGAATCATCCTGAAGACGGTATGTGAATGTATCTGGAATCAGACTTTGATGATGCTCCTGACAGGGGCTATCTGGGAGAGCATCTCTGCCGCTCCGGGTATCTCGGAAGCAAGTTCCACGATGAAGACGAATTCCTTGACCTTCACCTGGTATGTCTTGCCGTCCACAGTCACCTTCTCACTGTTCAGTGCCTCTGCGATGCCCTTGGCGGTACCGCCGGTCGCGAGGATGTCGTCGAGGATAGAGACATACATGATATCTCCATCAGGCACACCGGCTGCGATGTCGGAAAGTCTGTAATACACATGATCCTTGCCATATTCCTTGGTGATGGCCACATCGTGGAGGTCGTCACCTGAGAAAGGAAGCTTGCCCTTCTTGCGGATGGCGATCACATTCGCCACATTCTCGGTCTCGGTGAGAAGCGGTGCTGCGAAAAGGAAGCCTCTGGCCTCGACAGTCGCCACATTCGGGCAAGTCAGGGCATCGGCAATATCATTGACAATAGACTTGAACGCCTCTCTGTTCTGGAGCAGAGGCATGATGTCTATGAAATCGATTCCCGGGATAGGGAAATCAGGATAGTGCTTGAGTATAGTGTCGTACTTTCCCATGGCTGCAAAATCATATAGTTCTTCCAGGATATGCCTTAAGGCCTTCTGCAAGGATGGTGAGTGCCTTTCTGAGCTCAGGGACCTCAAGCACGTAGGCGATGCGCACCTGATGCTTGCCGGCATCCGGAGTCCTGTAGAATGAAGCCACCGGTGTGGTCATGGTAGTAGCTCCGTCAAGTCTGAAGTCTGTCAGCATCCAGCGGCAGAATGATTCGGCATCATCAACAGGCAGTTCTGCGATGGTATAGAATGCTCCGAGAGGTGTAGGCGCGAAAACGCCCGGCATTGCGTTGAGCATCTCGATGGCGCAGTCACGGCGTGCGATGTATTCAGCCTTGACTTCATCGAAGTACTCCTGAGGGGTGTCAAGGGCACCGATGGCTGCATACTGGCCGAGAACCGGAGGACACAGACGTGACTGTCCGAACTTGAGAGCGGCTGCCATCACATCCTTGTTGTGTGAGGCGATGCATCCGATACGTGCACCGCAGAGGTTGTATCTCTTGGAAACAGAGTCTACGAGGATCACATTCTGCTCGAGGCCTGGGATGTTCATGGCTGAGAAATGAGGCTCGTCTGTGTAGCAGAACTCACGGTAGACCTCATCTGAGATGAGGAAAAGGTCATGCTTCTTGCAGAACTCGCCGAGAGCGAGCATCTCTTCCTTTGAGAAGAGCTTTCCGCTAGGGTTGCAAGGGTTGCTGATGAGAACCGCCTTTGTCTTCGGAGTCACGACCTTCTCGAACTCATCGATGGATGAGAGCTTGAACCCCTCCTTGATGTCGGTATGGATGGCCTTCAGGGTGATTCCGTTGAGGACCGCAAAGGTGTTGTAGTTTGTATAGTAAGGCTCGATGACGATGATCTCGTCGCCCTTGTCGGCAGCGATCTGCATAGCTACTGCGAAAGCCTCGCTTCCCGCAACCTCCACCATGATCTCAGACGGCTCGAGGTCAATGCCGATCTTGCGGTAGTACTTCTCGATGAGACCTGTCCTGAGCTCAGCAAAGCCGAGAGAATTGGTGTACGAGATATGATCGAGTGTGCGGCACTTGTCAGCGACATAGTCAAGGGCACATCTTGGAGACTTGATGTCAGGTGCACCTACATTGAGGTGGTACACTTTGGTTCCTGATGCCTTTGCCGCGTCAGCGAGAGGGACGAACTTCCTGATGGCCGAAGCCGGCATGGTCGATGCTTTACTTGAAATTGATGGCATTGTAAATCGTTTTAACTTAATCCCACAAATTTAATCATTTTTCCGTGACTTGCGCTTCTCTTCACGAATGATTGAAGGAAGATTGAAAAGAATCTCCCTGACTCTCCTCCACTGCTTCCCGGGCTCGGAAAACAGGCGGTAGACAAACTCCAGATGGTTCCTCACCATCCATTTCGGGGCACGCTTCTCCCCCACACCGCTGAAGAACTTGAACACAGCCCCCACTCCGACCATCACTCCCCTGTCCAGCAGCGGCTCGAGCCTCTGCATGAAAAGCTCCTGCTTCGGGGCACCGAGGGCGACCCATATGACGTCCGCCCCGTCACCGTTGATCAGGTCTGCAATGGACTGGTAGCCGAAGTCCTCGACCGCGCAGAACGGAAGAGAGATGAACTTCATCCCCGCAATCGACGGGTCACGCCTGAGCAGATAGGTCCTGAGCGCCTCCAGAGTGGCACTGTCCGTCCCCAGAAAGATCTGGCGGTATTTCCTCATTCCGGTCACCTCCGCAAAGATATGGCTGCCGCAATACTGCTCCGGCCGGAAGCCGTATATGCGGTCCAGGTACAGGGGCACCCAGCTGCTGTCACAGATGGAAAACATCGCTCCCGCAACGGTATGGCGGTACTCCGTGTCGCGGTGCACCATCTGCAGGATGTTCCCGTCCGCCACGCATATGTACCCCGGCCGTCCTGACCTCACGCGCTCATCCAGACGCTTCTTCACAGTCGGGATGTCGAACTCGTAGTTTATGTTGAAGTATTCCTGATTCATCTTTCCAATGCTTTCCCGATACATTCACAGAAGCGGCGGATGAATGTGTCCTCCGTGAATTCCCCCTCATAGAGGGCACGGCCTCTCATTCCCATCCGTTTGCGCTCCTCAGGATGTCCAAGCATCCATTTCATCTTTTCCGCAAGGTCCTCCGGGTCACCCTGCGCGGTCATCAGACCGTTCACGCCGTCATCGACCATATCGGACACGGCACCCTGGCAGGTAGTAAGCACCGGCATGCTGTGAGCCATGGCCTCAAGGACCACCAGCGGCTGGCAGTCATTCATTGTAGGGAGCACCAAAACACTTCCGGAGGACAGGAGCCTCTCCTTGGACATGCCATATACAGGACCTGCATACGCGACCGTCCCGTCAAGTCCGCGCGAACTTATCTCCCCAGAAAGGCAGTCCGCATCGATTTCTGCCGACTCTGCCCCTGCAATCACACAGTTGCATGCCACACCTTCCGCTCTGAGAGAAGACAGAGCGTCCAGCAGGACAATCAGTCCTTTGGAAGCCAGAAGATTGGAAAGGAACACAAAGTCCGGTGCGGCCGGGTCGGACCGTACCTGACCGGACACCGGCACATCTATCCCGTTCGGACATGTAAGCACCTGTTCCCTCGACACGATGGCGCTGACGTCATCATATAGCTTTTCGGACAGCAGCATCACCCTCGTGCCTCGGTAGACCAGACGCATCAGCCAGCGGTAGAACGGGCGCCCCGAATAAAGGCTCATGCCCTTATTGTGGTGATGAAGGACCACATTGCGGCAGAAGAGCTTGCATAAGAGGACTGCCGGTGCATCCTTGAGAAAGCCCCTGCCATAGCAGGTGGCGGTCACATAGCAGCAGTCATACCGGTGCCCCAGAAGTCTGAGAAGCACGCGTCCGTAAACTGCCAGGACGGAGAATGCCTTCGCCAGTCCGAAACGGCTCACGTCCGAGAGCGACCTGGAAGTCGACAGGTTCACCCAATCCGCATCGAAAGTCCCGTTCACGACACTGCTGTCATGAATGCACTTCCCCATCATGGCAGCGCCATGAACCGGAGGAGGAAGAGTGGCCACGAATAAGACTTTTGGACGGCGTTCAGGCATGTTGACTGTCTATGATAGATTTGAGTTGATCCATATATGAAGTGAAGGAGCACCCCAGCATGCTGCCTCTGAGAGTCCCGTAGTCAGACCTGAGTTCAACGGCATCCAGAGCATCCCGAAGGCACTTTTTCAGCGTTTCCAAGTCGTGTGGCGGGAACAGCATCCCGTTATCTTCTTTGATGAGACAGGAGGAACCGGCCGCGGACGAGCACAAGACTGGCACTCCAGCCTGAAGAGCCTCTGCCGTCACAGCTCCGAATGGCTCATATGTGCTCGGCAGGACGAAAAGATCCGCCAGCTGATACCAGGCCAGCAGCGCTTCACCCTCGAAACGCCCGGGGAAGAGGACACGGTCGGCACATCCTGCCTCCCGGGCCAGCGCCATCATATCGGCGCGCATGTCGCCATCTCCCACCAGCACAAGGCGTACATCCTGCCCTGGAACCCCGGAAAAGGCCTTCAGAAGGAATGGCAGGTTCTTCACTTCTACGAAACGGCCTACGAAAAGGACGACCTTATGTCCCCTCAGGCCATATTCATCCAGATATCGCTCTGCCGTCGGGATTGCTGAAGTCATTTCCTTCCTGAAAGCCGCATCTTCACGGACAATCGGCAGGACAGCATACTGCGCCGATGACTTCAGATGCTCAGAATACCACTGTGCCACATCCTGCGATATGAACAGCACCCCGTCACAGTTCTTAAGGACAAAGCCCCTGAGAAGACGGCGCAAGCCGCCACATGAAGACGCGATGTCCAGGCTGTCATCGCACATGGTCCACAGCCTGTACCTGAAACGGAAGAGCTTTTTAAGCATCAGAGGCACAAGGACAGAGAGGCCATATTCTGAGCCGAAAACGATATCAGGTTGGGTCTGTCGTATCTTCTTCAGATACCCGGTATTGATATCCCTGTCTCCGATGACGAGCTTATGGTCGAGATATTCAGGCTCGAACGTGCACTTTGTCCTGAGCGAATCCTGATCAAAGCCCTGATTGCGGTTGTTTCTTGAAAGGAACACCACATGTGCATCGAAGTCCTCTGCCAGCCTGTTGAAGAAATCCACCCTGTACGGGAGCAGTGCCGGATGGAACATCAGGAGACGGAGCCTGCCATCACCCGACGTTTCCATGGGACGCCACAGCGAAGGGAAGAGCACATGAACCATATTCGACACAAAAGTCATGCATGCCGGAAGGAGCCCGAAATGACGCCTCCTGTAATAAAAGTACTCAAAGGGATTGGAGCCTGAAGGTGAGAACAGAGACTTCCATCTTGCCCTCAGCGGCTTGGACGGGTCGCTCCATACCGGGATCTTCTCATGAAGGTCGCAGACTCCCATGAACCCGGGTGCAGCCATCACCTCCAGACCGGCTTCTCTCACCCTGAGACTGTAATCATAGTCGCCCATCGCATGAGTGTACCGTGAATCATTCAATCCGACGGCATCCACCACATGACCTGGTATGAGAACGACATTGCCATTCATGTAGACACATGGCGCCGGGGATGACTCAGGGACAATGATATTCTCCCTTGCGTCCCGCCCGCCATACGTGGCACGGCTTCCGGTACGGCTGTCACAGGTATTGCCCACGATGACTGCACGGTCGGAGAACATCGAAGAGAACCCGACCATCTTCGACAGGCTGTCACGGTACAGCATGGTGTCGTCATTGAGCCAGAGGTATGCATCGTATCCATGACGGCATGCCTCTTCCCATGCGGATCGCATGCCGCCGTTCCAATACAGCGAACCGTTTCCCTTTAGAATGTTGACCTCCGGGAATCCTGCGGCCACCGCCTCGGCGGTACCGTCCGTGCATCCGTCATCGGTAAGGTATACATCGAACGGAGGCGCCTGAGTCTGTCCGTAAAGGCAGCTCAGGCATTCCAGAGTAGTTTCTCTCCGGTTATGGACTGTCATTATGACTGCGACTTTCTCCATACAAAACGAATCCGTCTCTTCCTTGATTTCTTGCCGTCCCTTCTCGTGGTGCGGCTGCAGAAATCTGCGAATGGAACCGAAAGATACAAAGGATAATTGAGGAAATACTCACTCTGGAGCGCAAGAATGACGAGTATAAGGAGCAGCCATTTGCGCGTAAGCGTAGGATTGCGGTACAGAGCGGCAAGGTACATAAGCATGAAAATGACTCCCATGCTGGCTATGCATCCAGAAAAGCCGTTGCTGAAGGCTGCCAGAGTCTCTTCCGAGAACTGCTGATGAAGTGCATACCTCGTCTTGCCTGCAAGCCCGTTGCCGAACAGAGGATGCATGGCGATATACTGGGAATCGAATATCAGGGAACCAAGCCTTTCGTAGTTGATGCTGTCCATGTCCATCGTTGAGATTCCCTCAAACTGCTTGGCTATCTTCTCTCCGAGGAATTCCGAGCGGGTGAAAAGGACAGCTACAGCCGGGATGAGCACAAGCAGGACAGGTATGATAAGTATCTTTTTCCGTATCTCAAGAAAGATATAGAAGAAAGTCAAGATGGCTGTCAACAGGTATCCGGCGGTACTGAACGTGGTCAGGAGACAGACAAGCAGCACCAGCACGGACGGCAGATGCCTGTATACCAGAAACTTCAAATCATCGATATAGAGCATGAAGGCGAGGACGATGTACCCAGCGAAAGCGCCTGGCTCCCAGAACATGCCGGAATTGCGGTACATGGACGAGCCTATGTATCCGCCCTCTCTCTGAGTATAGACGATGAGCGTCTCCATAGGCTGGTCGAGATGCAGCAGGCTCGGGAAGAATACGCCGCACAGGTTCAGGGCATAGAACACCAGACTGACTGCACCAGCCACGGTCATTATCCTCAGATAGATAACCCTGAATTTACGTCCAAGCACATACGGTATGAGTATGGCCGCGGCCAGCTTGGACATGAAATTGACACACGCCAGCGGGGACACGTAGTGAAGATTGACAAACTGCATGGCGAAGATGAGCACCAGCACAGCCTGCCATGACAGCAGTCTCTTCCACTCATCCCATCTGATTCTCTTCCAGAATACAGACAGCGTCAGCATGACCAGCAGAAGGCCGCCGATCTTGCCGAGGATTCCGACAGAAGTGAAAGCAGGGTTTCCGCTGAAGCATATCATAAGTAGAACCAGAAGGATCTCCCATGCTGAAAATCCTTTCTTCCTGCTCACATGATATTTGTCAGTTCGTCGTGTCATCGGCAGATCGAGGTATATATATCCATAAGACCAGAGGTGATTGTCTCACGGCTGTGGCGCTCTGACGCCACGTCCCTGACATGACTGCCGTCAAACTGCGCGGACAGGTCCAGCACCTGAGTCACTCTTTCGGCAAGAGCCTCTCGGTCGTCAAAGTCATACATCAGCCCACAGCCCTCATCCGGGATCATGTCCGGGATGCCGCCTACACGCGACGCCACGCATGGAACTCCCAGCATCTGAGCCTCCCCTAGGGAGTTGGGACTGTTCTCAATGGCCGAAGGGATGACGAAAGCATTGCATGACAGAAGCTCCTGCCTCATGGCCGCAGCATCTATGCTGCCTATAAACTCCACTCTTCCCTTCAGACCGTATCTTCTCATGAGGCGGCGCAGCATCAGGCCATAGCCGGAGATTTTTATCCTCTCGGAGAAGGCATCTCCACGGACGACTGCAGGACCGGCAACCCTCACCGTCACGTCAGGGTGTGAAGCAAGGACAGCAGGAAATGCAGCCATCAGCCTATGCAGACCTTTCAGAGGATAATGCCCCTGGGCAACGAAAAGCCGCCCCTTGACACATGATTCATATGACCACCTGCCGGAAAGGAATGGTTCCCGCAGCAGTTCGCCGCTATGGTGGTACACAAGCCCGGGATTGACAGCGAGTACAGCCTCCCTGTCCCATGCAGTCCTTCCGCAGACATGACTGACACTCTTCAGCATCTCCAGCTCAAGACATGATCTCCGCTCCACACGTCTTTTCTGTCCGAAAAGGCTGTCGCGTCTGACTATGTCCCGCGGTGTGACAGACATGGCTATCTCAGAGACAGGAATGCCTCCGAAATAATGCTCCGCCACTCGGTGGATGACTCCCTGTATGGACACGAGGACATGTTCCGCACCACAGGCTCTGACGTATGCCAGTCCATGAGGATATTCGGTACCATGGATATGGACGACGTCCGGATCTGTCATGTCGCGAACCTGCCGCCACAGCTCTTCATACCGCTGCTCATACACATCGTTCCTTCCGAACACAGGCAGAAGTATGTGCCTTATGTCTTTCCCCGACAGCTCCGTGAGCTGACTTACACCTGCGGCTGGAGATGCAACTGTAAGCTCAAGACCCGGGAAGGCAGAAGGAAGGCATGCAGAAAGTGCGTGCACCCAGCTGCCGGTACTGTCCGAGACAGCCTTCTGTCCGGACATCAGCCCCAGAGCCTCCGGGAGCGGTTCATTTGTTATCCACAGGACTCTCATATCAATCTCTCCTCAACATATTGCGGCACTGGAGCGGAGCCAGCAGGTAGCCGTTGAAATTCGATATGATGGCAGCTATGACGATGCCATGTACACCTGTCCCCAGATGCACCGACAAGGCACACAGCCCTATGAACACAAAAGGCGAGATCATCGACGATATGGTCTGCACCCTGAGATGACCCGAGCCGTTGACTATGTTCACATAGAGGTTGGCCGCCATTAGCACTGCCATATATACCATTACCCAGACCGTGGTCGCGAATGGCACCGTCACAGTGCCGTTTGAAAGGAAGCGATACGCCACGGGAGAGAATAGAAGCAGCAGTCCGAGACCCGCAAAGGCAAGGACAAGAAGTTTCTGATATCCTCTCAGGCTTTCTCTTACCCAGCTGACATCATTCCTGGCAAATGCATCTGTCGTCGCTGTCCACAGAGGTGTCACGAGTATGCCCCAGAGCATGAGTGCGACACTGAAATACCGGTATGCTATATTGTATGAAGTCACATCAGATGCACCGTGGTATCTTATGATAAGGAAATTAAGCATCTGAAACTGGATCACAGAGGCTATCTGTATGATGAAGAACTGCGCACCAAGGCTGAGGAGAGAACCTGTCAGGCTGAAATCCACATGCCTGAAGGACGGCGCGATATCCCTGTAGCGACCGAGATACAGGACAAGGCTTGAGAATGCTATTATAATCAATGGTGACGCGCACAGGCCAAGGCAGAGACGAATCAGGTTGCCCTGGGTGATGCGTGTCATGATGAATATGACGGTAAGGGATGTGAGCTGCTGGATCAGGGAGATCAGGGATGACCATGCTGGACGCTGCTCGGCCAGGATCACCATGTTCACTGTGGACAGGATAAAATTGAGGCAGAAATATACGATGATGACGCACGCTGCAGCTGCTATTCCTCCCGCCTGCGCCTGAGGCAGTCTGAGCAGTCCGGACCAGTCGATATATCCGGACGCAAGCACGAGAGCCGCCATCAGCGGTATGAATATCATAGACATCAGGGCGTATGTCGTACTGACATACCGCCTGCCCAGCGGCTTGTCCCCTGCTGCCAGCGCTTCTGCCAGCTTGTTGCGGAGCCCGTTGTTCAGTCCGATGTCGAACAAGCTCATCCATGCCACCATGGAGCTGAGCGCTATCCATATGCCATATGTATCACTGTCGACATAAGTCAGGGTGAGAGGCACGAGAAGCAGGCCGACAAGCACATTCCCTCCTTTGAGCAGCAGCATTGCAGCAGCATTCCTTCTGGCCCTGACCGACCTGTCATTGCCCTCATTGAAGAATGCCCGGACTCTGTCTGCAAGCGCTCCCATCGTCAGAATCTGTCAACAAAATCCGTAATCCTGGCCCAGAATCCCCTGCGCTCGAAATGTGACCGCTCCGCGGCGCTTCTCAATCCCTCCGGAATACCGTTTTCCAGGCAATGCGAAAGATATGCGGATATGCCGAAATCGGCCGCAGAAGCGGCGGCAATGACCGCCAGAAGCTGCATCCCTGCCGATGCTCCCGATGCCCATGCCAGAATCAGGACTGCAACGACGGCAGCATTGAGGCACACCATCACAAATACAGTCGCGATATGCGAGAAGCCTGCCCTGACCAGATAATGGTGGAAATGGGTGTTGTCCGCCCGGAACGGCGAGCGTCCTTCGAGCATGCGCACCGTCATGACACGAAGCGTGTCGAATACAGGCATGGCCATCACCGCAAGGGAAAAGCTGACAAGATTGAAATCCATCCACGGCTGGTATATGCGAAGGTGGAGCTTGCCCCCCAGGGTCTCGATCACCATGGAAGAGAGCATGATGCCGACCATCATGGTGCCGCCGTCACCCATGAACATCTTGCTTTCCCGGCCGAAGACGTTGTGGAACACGAACGGGAGAAGCGCGCCGACAGTCACAGCACTCAGGGCGGCGAAGGAGTAATCGTGAGAGAGGAAGAATATCAGGCCGAAACAGGTGACCGCAAAGACTGACATGCTTGCCACCAGACCGTCGATACCGTCAATCATGTTCACGGCATTAACCACACCGACACACATGACGACCGTAAGCGGGATGGCTGCGGCTATCGGAATACGCCCGATGCCCCAAAGGCCATCGAAGTCTATGGCCGTCATCCTGTTGCCATATATCAGGAGCAGGGCTACACCGACTTCGACAACAAGACGAGTCACAGGCTTCAGGTCCGCTATGTCATCTATGGTACCGACGTAGAGCATTATCACCATCGCACCAAGGAGCGGGAAGAGCGACACGTAGTTGAGCATGGTCTTGAAGTAGCACAGACCGACGACTACCCCGAAGAAGACGGCTATGCCTCCGAGAACAGGAACAGGAGAATCCTGAAGCTTACGCGCATCAGGGTTGTCTGTCATGTTTTTTGTCTTGGCTATGTCAAGGATGGGTCTGTAAATCAACCAGCTTGCCACAAAGGCAATCAGGAAGAGGATAATCATCCTAATTTTGGGGGACATTATCATATCGCAGGCAATAATCGTATAAAGGTAACAAAATTATCTGTAATGGAAGAGTCGACGTGAGATTTCAGATAAATGTCTCGTCTCTGACCGGAGAATGACTTGCAACTGTATTTCATAATGCCTATATTTATGCCGGAGTGCGCTGTAAAAAGCCGCCCCGGTTGTTAGTATAGAGTAAATCACCAAAATCATTTTCAAACCATTTATGGAAGCAAAGAAGGTCTTAGAAATTCTCCAGCGCCGTTTCCCGAACGAGCCGGAGTATCTCCAGGCAGTTGAAGAAGTACTCAACAGCATCGAAGAAGAGTACAACAATCATCCAGAGTTCGAGCGTTACAACCTCATCGAGAGACTCTGCATTCCAGACAGAGTTTACGAGTTCCGTGTAAACTGGATGGACGACAGCGGTAAGATCCAGACAAACATGGGTTACCGTATCCAACACAATAACGCCATCGGTCCTTACAAAGGCGGCATCCGTTTCCACAGCTCAGTAAACCTCAGCATCCTGAAGTTCCTCGCTTTCGAGCAGCCCTTCAAGAACTCTCTCACCACTCTCCCTATGGGCGGTGGCAAGGGTGGCTCAGACTTCAGCCCACGCGGCAAGTCCGACGCAGAAGTAATGCGTTTCTGCCAGGCATTCGTGCTTGAGCTCGGTCGTCACATCGGTCCGAACATCGACGTCCCTGCAGGTGACATCGGCGTAGGCGGACGCGAGGTCGGCTACATGTTCGGTATGTACAAGAAGCTCACCAGAGAGTTCACAGGTACATTCACCGGCAAGGGCATGGAGTTCGGCGGTTCACTCCTCCGTCCTGAAGCTACAGGTTACGGTGCAGTCTATTTCCTCCAGGAAATGCTCAAGACCAAGGGCGACAGCGTAAAGGGCAAGAAGGTAGCCGTTTCTGGCGCAGGAAACGTGGCACAGTACGCCATGAAGAAGATCCTCGAGCTCGGCGGAACCCCTATCACATGCTCTGACTCCAACGGTTACATCTACGACCCGGACGGAATCGACATGGAGAAGTGGGAGTACATCATGCTCCTCAAGAACGGATACCGTGCACGTATCAGCAAGTACCTCGAGAAGTATCCTAACGCAAAATATGTAGAAGGTGCAAAGCCATGGGGTGAGAAGTGCGACATCGCAATGCCTTGCGCTACCCAGAACGAGCTCAACGGCGAGCAGGCTGCACAGCTCGTGGCAAACGGCTGCATCGCAGTTTGCGAGGGTGCGAACATGCCATGTACACCTGAGGCTATCAAGGTATTCCAGGACGCAAAGATCCTCTATTCTCCAGGAAAGGCTTCCAACGCAGGCGGTGTATCTGTATCAGGTCTCGAGATGAGCCAGAACAGCGAGCGTCTCAGCTGGACAGCAGAGGACGTGGACAACAGACTTCACACCATCATGGAGACCATCCATGCAAACTGCGTGAAGTACGGTACAGAAGCTGACGGCTATGTCAACTATGTAAAGGGTGCAAACGTTGCCGGCTTCATGAAGGTAGCAAGCGCCATGATGGCTCAGGGAATCTAATCCTCCCTGAATCTCATTCAATACAAAGGCTGATCCTCCGGGGTCAGCCTTTCATTTTTCTACAGGATTCTGATGGCATTGATGATGCGGGGGCATGCTATGGTCTCGCGCCGCGCGGAATAGAACTGATCGGCAGCAAGATATGTATCTATCCCTGAAATGCCGATCTGCCCGGCCGGGACGCCAGCATCGATGAGCGTAAGCTCGTTGGCACGCCAGAGGTCGATATGGAGTCCACCGCGCATGGAGCGGGCAGCGCCAGACAACTGAGAGCAGACGGGCCCCTCATCGGTGAGAATCTCCGACATGTCATATCCCGCCGCCTCGAATGCATCAGCGACCTCTCTGCCCACCTGGAAACTCTCCGGGCCGATTCCGGGGCCGATCACAGCCAGAACATCGGCGGGATCGGTGCCATACCACTCCGCCATTGCGGCAACAGCCTTGGCCGGAATGCGTGCAACGGTCCCCCTCCAGCCGGCGTGAATCGCAGCCACGGCGTGGTGCACGGGGTCATGGAGCAGTACAGGAATGCAGTCGGCAGTACGCGCTCCTATTGCGGTGCCGGGAACATCCGTGACAAGGGCATCCACGCCGTCTATCGCCGGCGGAATGCTGCGGTCCGAACCGGTCTCAACGCTTCCCCAGCACGGTCCGGGTTCAGTCCCTGGGGCTGAAGCCATAAGCCTGGAGCCGTCCATATAGACGCGTGCCACCCTGTCGCCATGCACCTGATGCGCCTGTATTACGGGAAATGGAAGCACCGCTCCCCTTTCGGTAGAGAATGCTTCCACTCCGACGCCCATATCATAGCGATACAGACCCATGATTTATCTGTTTTCTGCGAAATAGCGCTTCATCTCCTTCTTCGCGCGAGGTGCGAGCCTCAGCAGCGCGAACATGGTAGGTATGGCCATGAGAGCGAAGGCGGCATCCATGAGGCTGACTGCGACATCAAGTGAGATGATGCTCGCAACCACGATCATGAAGATGTAGAAATAGCTGTAGTACTTCGCATTCTTCTTGCCGAAGAGATATGCGGCGCACTTGGTACCGTAGTACGAGTACGAGAACATGGTCGAGAATGCGAAAATCAGCACCATCACCATCAGCAGGTACCTTCCTACGGACGGGATGAGGATGTCATATGCGCCAAGTGCGATGGTGAGACCCTTGACTCCCTCGACATGGTAGTTGCCCGCCATGAGGATAGGGATGGCTGAGAGTGTGCATACAAGTCCCGAATCTATGGACGGTCCGATCATGGCCACAAGGCCCTCACGCACCGGTTCAGTATTGCGCGAAGCGCCATGCATGAGGCTCGCGGTACCCACACCGGCCTCATTGACATACATGGCACGGCGGGCACCGGTCAGGGCCACGCCCATCATCGCGCCGAGACCTGCCTTGAAATTGAATGCACCGTTGATGATGTCCATGAACACGCCAGGGAGCCTGTCGAAATACACGATGATGATGGCGAGCACCATCACGAAATACATGGCCACCATGGCAGGAACGATCTTCGTGGCGATATTGGAGATGCGCTTGATGCCGCCGAGCACCACTACGGAGACGAGTGCGCCCACGACGATGCCGAGCACCAGTCTGACGCTGAAGCAGTCAGTGAATCCGAGCGGCACGAGGAACACCTCTGTGACCGACTCCGCGAGCTGGTTGGCCTGCATCACCACGAGGCAGCCTATCATGCCCACGATGCAGAAGAACTGCGCCAGAGGCTTGAGTTTCGGACTGATACCCTCGGTCAGGACGTACATAGGACCGCCCTGGACCTCGCCTTCTTCATCTCTTCCCTTGTACATCAGAGCTATGGTGCCTTCGAAGAACTTCGTGGCCATGCCCAGCAGGGCACTTACCCACATCCAGAAGATCGCACCGGGGCCGCCGACAACGATGGCGATGGCCACGCCGGCGATGTTACCCATGCCGACGGTGCTGCTGATGGCGCTCATGAGCGCCTGGAATGAACTTATCTGTCCTTCACCGGTGCTGCCGCCCCTCATTGAGCGTATGGCGGTACCGAACCGGCGCAGCGGAATTGCACCGGAATAGATGAAGAGAAACAGTCCTCCTCCCATGAGGAGGACGAAAAGCGGATAACCGCAGATGAAGTCGCTGAAGCCTACTATTGCGTCCTTGATCATACACTACATTAACTGACCGACGGTCCAACCAACAATACCGTCTCTTGATTTTCGGATCTGGCTACTTGGTACCGAAGATACGGTCGCCGGCGTCGCCGAGTCCAGGAAGTATATAGCAGTCACTGTTGAGCTTCTCATCCACAGCAGCCACATAGATGTCGACATCCGGATGTCTCTCCTGCACGGCCTTCACACCTTCCGGAGCGGCCACGAGGCACATCAGGCGGATATTGCTGCATCCCTTCTCCTTGAGGAGGTCTATGGCATCGCTGGCGCTTCCGCCGGTCGCAAGCATAGGATCTGTAAGGATGACAGTACGCTCCTGGATATCCTTAGGGAGCTTGCAGTAATAGAATACAGGCTTGTGGGTCTCCTCATTGCGGTAGAGGCCGATATGACCGACACGTGCCACCGGGATGAGGGTCAGAAGTCCGTCAACCATACCGAGACCGGCGCGGAGAATAGGGACGATGGCCACTTTCTTTCCGGAGATCTTCTTTGCGACCATGGTCTGCATAGGTGTCTTGATCTCTACGTCCTCAAGCGGGAAGTCTCTTGTAACCTCGTATCCCATCAGCAGGGCGATCTCGTTGAGAAGCTCTTTGAAATCCTTTGAACCTGTAGTTTCCTCACGCATGATTGTCAGCTTGTGCTGAATCATCGGATGGTCGATAACGTGTAACTGACTCATTTTTAAAAAAATTTACTTTTAATCATACAAATATAACTCTTTTATCCTGAAATCTCGTAACTTTGCGGCCGCTAAATTATGGATAAGACAAAAGAACTCGAAACCAGGAAGATAAGTGAACTGCTCTGGATCTATGCAGTGCCTGCCATCATCAGCCAGGTGATATCTTCCATATACAATATCGCCGACCGCATCTTCATCGGACAGGGTGTGAGCGCTCTGGCCATCGCGGGTCTGGGCATCACCATGCCCATCATGAACATCATACACGCATTCGGTTCGCTCGTGGGAGCCGGCTCCGCTGCGCGCATGTCCATCGTTCTGGGTCAGAAGGATACACGCTGGGCCGAAAAAATCCTCGGCAACAGCATGCTTCTGACCTTCTTCCTCGGAGCCCTGTTCCTCTCCGGAGGCTACATCTTCATGGACAGGATACTCTCACTTTTCGGAGCCACCGAGGGCACCATCACCTATGCCAGGGAGTACCTGCTGATCGTGCTTCCGGGCATGTTCCTCACCACCGTGACCTACAACCTCACAGGTCTGATCAGGGCATCCGGATACCCGAGAAAGTCGATGTACATACTCGTGAGCGGTGCCATCCTGAACATAATCCTCGATGCCATCTTCATCCTGGTCTTCAGATGGGGAATCGCCGGCGCGGCCTGGGCCACCACCATCTCCATGGCTGTGACTGCCGTCGCGAGCGTGGCGCATTTCATCCATCCGGGATCCTTCATAAGATTCAGGTCCCACTCATGGACTCCGAAGCTCTATATCTTCAAGAACATCATGCTCATAGGCATGAGCCCGTTCCTCATGAATGTGGCCGCGTCTGCAGTGGTGGCGTTCGAGAACGCCCAGCTCATCAGATACGGAGGAGATCTGGCCGTGGCGACCATCGGAGTCGTGAACACCTTTGTCAGCCTGATGATCATGGTGATCATCGGCATCTGTCAGGGCATGCAGCCTATCGCTGGATACAATTACGGCTCAGGACATCCGGACCGTCTCAGGGAAGTGTTCACTCTGGTCATGAAGATCAACGTGTTTATCGGTTTCATAGCCATGGCCATCGGTCTGAGCATACCTGGACTGATAGGGCGTCTGTTCACCAGCGATGTGGAGCTCATCTCTATGGTCAAGCCATGTATGAGATGGCTTACCGTGATGATGCCTCTGATCTGTATGACCATCACGAATTCTCAGTTCTTTATGGCTGTGGATAAGCCGTGGATTTCTATCGTGACGAGTCTTTCGCGTCAGGTCATTTTCCTGCTGCCTATGATCTATATCGTTCCTGCCATTTTCACGCATTTCGGCGGTGACGGTCTGACCGGTCTGTGGGTCAGCAACACGATCAGTGACGTGACGGGTGCCGTGCTCGCCGTCTCGCTCCTTCTCACCCAGCTCAGGATCTTCCGCGAGGCGAAATAGCCGCCCCGAGCCGAGGCTCCAGCATCTGCCGGTCCACCTTCGGTCTGAGGTCTGCACTATGGCATAACCGGCATAGGAAATCTGCTTCGAACCGAGCCTCCAGCATCTGCGCTATACCACTCTTGCGGGCGAAGAAGAGCTCCGCAACGCCCGCCGCGAGCGGTATAGCTCCGCTGCTTTCGCCTCGGATCGAAGCGTAGAGGCAATCGGACCGGCGTAATTTGAGGGCAAACCTAGCGAAGCGACGGTTTGTCCGAAGTATGGAGCCGGGACGTTTTTGCCTCGATAGCGTAGAGAAGTGGCTCAGGCTGCAGGGCTTTGCCGCCCCATAGCGGCGGAGGGTTTGCCCCTGCGGCGGGCGTTGCGGAGCTATTCTTCGCCCGCAAAGGGGCATTCCCGCAGCCGCGACAATGGCGGCAGAAACAGAAGAACCGGTCAGGAATACTGGCCGGTTCTTTATAGCGTATGTGACGACTAGATCGAGAGGACGCCGAGAACATGGATGAGCTCGCGGTCGATAGGCTTATCGATCTTGATGGCACGGGAAAACGGCACATAGACGATCTGATCATTCTTGATGCCGATCATCACATTGCGCTGTCCCTCATTGAGAGCCTCGATCGCAGCCACACCCATCCTGGACGCAAGGATACGGTCATAAGCGGTAGGAGTACCGCCCCTCTGGAGATGTCCGAGAATAGTCACACGCACATCATACTCAGGATGCTCATTGCGCATGCGCTCTGCATAATGCATCGCACCGCCATCCTTCGGACTCTCGCTCACCAGCACGATAGAGCTGTTCTTGCTCTTGCGGAAACCGCGGCTGATGAACTGCTCAAGCTGGTCGATATCAGTCTTGTCCTCAGGGATGATGGCAGCCTCGGCACCTGCAGCGATGGCGCTGTTCTGAGTGAGGAAACCGGCGTCACGGCCCATCACCTCTATGAAGAAGATACGGTCATGAGAAGTAGCGGTATCGCGGATCTTGTCCACACATTCCACGATGGTATTGAGTGCAGTGTCATATCCGATAGTCGAGTCAGTGCCGTAAAGGTCATTGTCGATGGTTCCAGGGAGACCGATGCAAGGTATGTCATACTCCTTCGCGAGGATCTGAGCTCCGGAAAGCGAGCCGTTGCCTCCGATGATGATGAGAGCGTCAATGCCGAACTTCTTGATATTCTCGTACGCCTTGACACGTCCATCCTCAGTCATGAATTCCTGGCTGCGGGCAGTCTTGAGTATGGTACCGCCGCGCTGGATGGTATTGGACACGCTCTCGCTGGTGAACTCCTTGATGTCACCGTTGATGAGTCCCTCATATCCCCTGTAGATGCCATAGACCTTCCAGCCTTCAAAAATGGCAGAACGTGTCACCGCCCTGATGGCAGCATTCATTCCAGGTGCATCACCTCCTGAGGTGAGGACACCTATAGTCTTGATTTCTTTCATATTTGCTTCTTCTGATTTATCTTGTTAATAATCAATGCAATCGCTCCGTCTCCGGTGACATTGCCCGCAGTGCCGAAGCCATCCATGGCGAGATAGAGTGCAATAACCAGGCCCTGCATGCCGGCATCGAACCCGAGCATGGAATCAAGCAATCCGAGCGATGCCATGACAGCTCCTCCCGGCACACCCGGCGCGGCCACGGCCACGATTCCGAGCATGAAGATGAATCCCGCGAATGTACCGATATCTGTAGGCATGCCCATGCTCATCGAGATCACCAGCGCGCACGCCGTGATCTTCAGGATGCTGCAGGACATATGTATGGTGGCACAGAGCGGAATCACGAAACCGGCGACATCCTCATCCACACCGTTTGTCCTGGCGCACTTGAGAGTGACCGGGATGGTGGCTGCCGAAGACATGGTGCCGAGAGCCGTCATATAGGCCGGAGCCATGTTCCACAGTGCCTTGAACGGATTCTTGCCGCCGACGGCCCCTCCTATGACAAACTGGAGGACGAGCACAGTCACATGAAGCACGAAGATGATGAGGATGAGCTTTATGAATGTCCCCAGCACCGCAAATGCCGCACCTTCAGCGCCCATCTTGAGGAAGATGCCGAAGATATAGACAGGAAGGAAAGGTATGATCACATTGTTGATGACCATGAGCACCAGCTCCTTGAACTCACCGAAAAGGCCGCGCATGTAGCCTGTCTTCACGAGCGACATCGAAAGTCCGGCCATGAAGGCGATCACCAGCGCGGTCATCACAGAGATGAACGCAGGCATCTCCACCGTGAAATACGGAGCTATCTCCTCGGCGCTTGCCGCCTCACCGAGAGCATGTATGGAATCCCCCATGACAGCCGGGAACGCCCACGATCCCACGCCATACGAGAACAGGCCGCTGAGCACGGTCGAGCCGTACGCGAGCGCCACAGTGATGAGCAGAAGCCTTCCGGCATTGTGACCGAGGTCGGAAATGCCAGGCGCCACGAGACCGATGATCAGCAGAGGGATGAACATCCCCAGGAAATTGCCGAAAATGGAATTGATGGTGACGAAGATCCTTGTCGCCCAGAGCGGGAAGATAAACGAACACGCCACGCCGAGGAGGATGGCGATGATGATCTGTACGAGTAGTCCTGGTTTTCTGGCCATTGCGCAATTTTGTTTCACCAAAATTAACCATTTTCACACGATTCCCCAAGGAGCTTCAATTGATTTTTGGCGGCAATTCATTTATATTTGTGTGGATAACTCACATAATATCATATGAAAACAAATATCAGAGCAGCGATCGCATTGGCTGCAGTCATATCCGCAGCATGCAGCCCGGACGCTCCGGCACCTTACGGACCGGTCCCTACCCCGCAGCAGGTGGCATGGCAGAAGATGGAGACCAACATGTTTGTCCATTTCGGCCCGAACACCTTCACCGCCGCAGAATGGGGTGACGGCACCGAAGCCGAGGACATCTTCAACCCTACAGACCTCAACTGCCTCCAGTGGGCACAGACCGCCGCCAAGGCAGGATTCGGCGGCATCGTCATCACCGCCAAGCACCATGACGGATTCTGCCTCTGGCCTAGTCCTGAAAGCTCTCACACCGTAGCCGCAAGCACATGGCGCGACGGCAAGGGAGACGTACTCAGGGAGCTCTCAGACGCATGCGCACAGACAGGTGTCAAATTCGGCGTGTACATATCCCCATGGGACCGCAATGACCCGCGCTACGGCACTCCGGACTATAACGCCGCCTTCGTCAACACCCTCAACAGCGTGCTCGGCGGCACATACGGCACCATCTACGAGCAGTGGTTCGACGGAGCCTGCGGCGAAGGCCCAAGCGGCAGGAAGCAGGTATATGACTGGCCGCTTTTCAACGGCACAGTATATCAGAATCAGCCGGACGCCATCATCTTCAGCGACAGCGGTCCTGGATGCCGCTGGGTCGGCAACGAGAGCGGCCAGGCAGGACGCACCAGCTGGAGCACCCTGAATCCGGAAGGCTTTGCACCGGGCATGTACAACCCGGACCTCAACGAAGGCGTGAAGAACGGACAGGCATGGATCCCGAGCGAAACCGACGTTTCCATCCGCAAGGGCTGGTTCTGGAAAGAGAGCGAGAATGAGACCGTGAAGTCCCTCAACAAGCTCCTTCAGATCTGGTACGAGAGCGTGGGCCGCAACTCCCTTCTCCTCCTCAACGTGCCGCCTGATACACGCGGCCACCTCCACGAGATCGACTCCACCCGCCTGATGGAGTTCCGCGCCGCCCTGGATGAGATCCAGGTCAATGTCGCAGCGGGAGCCAAGGCTCAGGCAAACACATCCAGAGGCCGCGGATTCAAGGCATCCGCACTCGTCGACGGAAAGTATGATACCTATTGGGCAGCAAACGACGGAGAGACCGCCGCTTCGATCATACTCACCCTCCCTGAGGCAAGGGCGTTCAACCGCGTCATGATACAGGAATACATCCCTCTCGGACAGAGGGTAGAGTCATTCACCATCTCGGTTCCGGACGGAGACGGATGGAAGACTGTCGCTGAAGAGACCACCATCGGATACAAGCGCATCGTGCTCATCCCTCAGACCACAGCCGACAAGGTACGCATAGACATCACCGGTGCACTCGCCTGCCCTGTGATCAACAACATCGAGCTCTATCAGGACAATATCTACGTCGCAGAACAGAAGTAGGACACATCATGAGAAGAAACCACCTTACGCTTTTTGCCGTGCTGATGGCAGCGGCCACAGCATGTTCAGGTCCCGTACAGGAGATCAGGCAGGTACCATTCAACGAAGTCAATATCAGCGGCGGGTTCTGGAAGGACCGCATGGAGACTGAGCTCAGGACCACGGTGCCGTTCTCACTCGAGCACTGCGCAGAGGCTATAGGCCGTTTCGAAAAGTGCGTCGATTTCGTCGAGGGACGCTCCAGCGAGCTGCCTCAGCCGCACAGATTCATCAGCTCGGACATGTACAAGGTGCTCGAAGGTGCGGCATACTCGCTCATGCTGGAGAGCAACCCGGAGATCGAAGCCAAGATAGACTATGTGGCAGACCTCATCGCGCGGGCCCAGAGACCTGACGGCTACATGTACATCTCCCACATCTGCGGAAACCCATATCCGGACGAGATGGGCGAAAAGCCATACACCTATGTCATCCACAGCCACGAGCTCTACAATATGGGACATCTGTACGAGGCTGCTGTGGCATACTATCAGGCGACGGGAAAGACAAACCTCCTGGACATCGCCATCAAGAGCGCCAGACATATCAACCATGTGTTCTTTGAAGGCGACCCGAACTACAACGACGGCAAGCCTGTGATGCAGGCTCCGGGACACGAGGAGATCGAGCTTGCCCTCTGCAAGCTCTACAAGGTGACCGGAGACAGACTGTATCTCGACATGGCCAAGAAGTTCCTCGATATCAGAGGCATCACCTTCATCCCGGACGGTGACGGCGTCAATTCGCCGGAATACGCCCAGCAGCACCTTCCTGTGACAGAGCAGCGCGAAGTCGCAGGACACTCTGTGCGTGCCGGATATCTGTACACCGGCATGGCGCAGGTCGATGCCCTCACAGGAAAGAACGACTATTCCGAAGCCCTCAATGCCATCTGGGACAATCTTGTATCCAAGAAGATGCACATCACCGGCGGACTCGGGGCATGCCGCTCTACCGAAGGATTCGGTGCCGATTATGAACTGCCGAACAGGGACGCTTACGACGAGACCTGTGCCGCTGTGGCAAATGTATTCTTCAACGAAGGCATGTTCCTCGCGAGCGGAGACGCCAAGTTCCTGGACATTGCGGAGCTGTCACTGTTCAACAACGCCCTTGCCGGCATCAACCTTGCCGGCGACCGCTTCTTCTACGTGAACCCACTCGAAGCTGACGGCGAGTGGGGGTTCAACCACGGCCACAAAGGCAGGGCCGAATGGTTCGGCTGCGCATGCTGCCCTCCGAACATTTCGAGGCTGATACTGCAGGCTCCGGGGTACATGTATGCATACGACAGCGGATCCATATTCCTCACCCTGTACGCCGGCAGCAGCACCAGCATCCCTATGAAGGGAACAAAAGTCGCCCTCGAGCAGAAGACTGACTATCCGTTCAGCGGCAGTGTCCAGCTCAAGGTGAACCCTGCCAGGAGCTGCAGATTCTCACTCAAGCTCAGGATTCCGACATGGGTCGGGAACGGAAACTTCATTCCTGGAGGGCTCTACACCTACCAGGACAAGCGTGACGACGCCGTAATCATCAAGGTCAACGGCGAAGATGTTGAATGCGCTGTCGCCGACGGCTTTGCCGTGATCGACCGCAAATGGCAGTCCGGCGATGTGGTAGATCTGGAACTGCCTATGTCTGTGCGCTACGTCTCCTGTGACGAGCACGTGGAGAACAACCGCAATTGCACCGCCGTGACCAGAGGACCTGTCGTGTACTGCGCAGAGGAAGCCGACAACGGCTGCAGAGTCCAGGAGCTCACCATCGAGCCATGCGCGGAAGCAGGCGTCTCAGCCATCGGAGACGGAGCTCTCAAAGGCATCCCTGCCATCCGCTGTCAGGGCAGCAGGCCTGTCACCCTCATCCCATACTACGCATGGGACAACCGCGGTGACGCCCAGACCATGACGGTCTGGCTCAGAAATCAGCAATAAAAAAAAGAGTGGGATTTGAATTCCCACTCTTTTTTTACTCCCACTCGATTGTTGCAGGCGGTTTTGAGCTGATGTCATAGACAACTCTGTTGACACCGCGTACCTTGTTGATGATCTCGTTGCTGACTTTCTCAAGGAAGTCATATGGGAAATGGAACCAGTCCGCTGTCATGGCGTCTGTAGAGACGACCGCTCTGAGAGCGACAGGATTCTCATATGTTCTTTCATCACCCATCACACCGACGCTCTTGATAGGAAGGAGTATGACTCCGGCCTGCCAGATGGCATCGTAGAGGTTTGTGGCCATGACCCTAGGATCGGATGCTGAAGGGAAACCGAGACCTGTGCAGTCGTAGTTGCGGAGTCCCCTGATATAGATGTCATCAGCCTCCCTGAGGACATTGAGCTTCTCCTCGGTGATGTCGCCGATGATGCGGATGGCAAGTGACGGTCCCGGGAAAGGATGTCTTCCCACAAGTTCCTCCTTGATGCCGAGGGCACGTCCTACGCGGCGCACCTCATCCTTGAAAAGCATCTTGAGCGGCTCGAGAAGCTTGAATCCCATCTCCTTTGGAAGACCTCCCACATTGTGGTGGGACTTGATCTTGGATGCGATGCCCTCGATGCCTGCAGACTCGATCACATCCGGGTAGATGGTACCCTGAGCGAGCCACTTCGCGTTCTCGATGCTCTTGGCATATTTGTCGAAAGTCTCCACGAAGAGACGGCCGATGATCTTTCTCTTGGCCTCCGGCTCGGTCACACCCGCAAGCTCGGAGAGGAACTCCTTCGATGCATCGGCGCCGATCACATTGAGGCCCATGTCCCTATAGGACTCGAGCACATCTTCATATTCATTCTTGCGGAGCAGACCGTTGTTGACGAAGATACAGGTGAGGTTGTGGCCGATGGCCTTGTTGATGAGCACGCCGGCTACTGTGGAATCCACACCACCGCTGAGACCGAGGATCACCTTGTCGTCACCCACCTGAGCCTTGATGTCAGCCACGGTGGCATCGATGAAGGACTCCGAAGTCCAGTCGCCCTTGCATCCGCAGATGCCGAGTGCGAAGTTGCCGAGCATCACGGTTCCCTCTGTGGTATGGAACACCTCCGGATGGAACTGCACTGCATATGTCTCTTCACCCTTGAAATGGAATGCCGCATACTCGACATCGTCTGTCGATGCTATCACCTCGGCACCCTCAGGGAGCTTGGAGATGGTATCGCCATGTGACATCCACACCTGAGAGCGTGCAGACACGCCCTTGAGGAGAGGTGATGCAGAGTCCTTGACATTGAGCATGGCACGGCCGTACTCTCTGGCAAGCGAGCCCTCAACATTGCCTCCGCACTTGTATGAAAGATACTGTGCTCCATAGCAGATGCCCAGGAGCGGGAGTTTTCCCTTCACGGTGGAGAGATCCATCTGCGGTGCATTGGCATCTCTCACTGAGCACGGGCTGCCCGAAAGGATGACACCTTTCACATCGGCGGTAAGCTCAGGCATTTTGTTGAAAGGATAGATCTCGCAGAATACATTCAATTCGCGAAGGCGACGGCCGATGAGCTGGGTCACCTGCGAACCGAAGTCGAGAATGATGATTTTTTCCATGATTAGTCGCCTCTTGTATAGTTAGGGGTTTCCTTTGTGATAGTCACGTCATGTGGATGGCTCTCTGCCATACCGCTTGCTGTCACCTTGGTGAACTGTGCGGTCTTGAGCTCCTCGAGATTGTGTGCGCCGCAATATCCCATACCTGACCTGAGGCCGCCGATGAGCTGGTACACTGTCTCTGCAAGAGTTCCCTTGTATGGCACTCGGCCCACGATTCCTTCAGGAACGAGCTTCTTCACGTCAGTCTGTCCTGTCTGGAAGTAACGGTCCTTCGAACCTGCTGCCATCGCGTCAAGAGAACCCATTCCGCGGTATGTCTTGAACTTTCGTCCGTTGTAGATGATGGTCTCGCCAGGAGCCTCCTCGGTACCTGCGAACATGGATCCGCACATCACGCATGATCCGCCGGCTGCGAGAGCCTTGACGATATCACCTGAATAACGGAGTCCGCCATCAGCGATGATAGGAATTCCGTACTCCCTTGCAGCTGTATAGCAGTTGTAGATGGCGGTGAGCTGAGGGACACCGACACCGGCCACAATACGTGTGGTGCAGATAGAGCCCGGACCGATACCGACCTTGATACCATCAGCGCCAGCCTCTGCAAGCATCTTTGCAGCTTCGTATGTAGCGATGTTGCCGACAACCACGTCAAGATTTGGATACTTGGCCTTGATCTCCTTGAGCTTGTCGATCACGCCCTTGGTGTGTCCGTGTGCGGAGTCGAGAACGACTGCATCCACGCCTTCAGCGACAAGTGCGCTCACACGCTCGAGAGCGTCAGCGGTGATGCCTATGCCGGCAGCCACCCTGAGACGGCCCTTGGAGTCCTTGCATGCGTTGGGATTGATCTGCTCCTTGGTGATATCCTTGAATGTGATGAGGCCCACGATGCGTCCCTCTGAATCGACTACAGGAAGCTTCTCGATCTTGTTCTCCTGGAGAACAGCCTTCACATATGCACGGTCGCGCTTGTCCTCGGTGATGGTGACAAGACCTTCTGAGGTCATCACTTCCGAGATGCTGCGGTTCATGTCAGTCTGGAACCTGAGGTCACGGTTGGTCACGATACCCACGAGGTAGTTGCCGTCCTTCACTACAGGGATACCGCCGATATGGTTCTGGGCCATCATCTCGAGGGCATCGCCCACTGTACGGTCAGCAGTGATGGTGACAGGGCTGTCGATCATTCCGTTCTCAGCTCTCTTCACGGTCCTGACCTCAGCAGCCTGGGCTGCGATGGACATATTCTTGTGGATGACACCTATTCCGCCTTCTCTTGCGAGAGCGATGGCCATAGGAGCCTCTGTCACTGTGTCCATGGCTGCGGACACAATAGGAATATTCAACTCTATGTTGCGGGAAAAACGTGTTTGGAGCTTTACTTCGCGTGGAAGTACCTCGGAATATGCCGGGATGAGCAATACATCGTCAAATGTAAGACCCTCCTGCCTGATTCTATCTGAAATAAAAGACATAGGATTGATGATTATATTGCGTGCAAATTTAAGCAAAAAAGTCGGATTACCGAAAGTGGAAATCCGACTTTTTCAACAAAATCGTAACTGAATACCCTACTTGAGGTATGCATCCTTCATCACGTCTGCACTGCGTGCGATGAAGTCGCTCAGAGCCTTGCCCTTGAGCATGCCGTTGCCGAGGAGAGCGAGGTCGCAGAGCTGCCTGAGCAGGTCGCTGCCCTTGGCGAACTCCTCTGCAGGAGCCTCGTCAGCCTTGTGGGCATCCCATATCTTCTTGACGAGAGGGTTCTCCATGTTGACAATGATATTGTATGCCATAGGGAGCTCTCCGTAGAAATTCATGCCTCCGTTGAGAGCCGACATCTCGCGGTAGCGACGCATGAACTCGCTCTGGGTGATGAGCACCGGAGCCTTGTCCTCACCGAGGTTGTCAGGCTGGACCATATAGTCATTGCCCTGAGGAAGGACAGCCTTGAACATAGACTCGAGAGCCTTGGTGTCCTCATCCGACATCTCCGGCTTGATCTTATCCTCTGTAGGGATGAGATTCTCCACGCTGTCAGAATCGACACGCGCAAACCTCACGTTCTCCATCTTCTGCTCAAGGAGATTGACGAAGTGCGAATCGAGCTCGCAATCGAGCAGGAGCACATCGTAACCCTTGTTCTTCGCAGCCTCTACATACTGGTACTGAGACTCCGCATCGGTTGAATAGAGCACGACCACCTTCTTGTCCTTGTCAGTCTGAAGAGGCTCGATGGCAGTCTTGTACTCATCGATGCTGAAGAACTTGCCGTCAGTATTCTTCAAGAGGGCAAACTTGAGAGCCCTGTCGCAGAATTTCTCGTCAGAGAGCATTCCGTACTCGATGAAGAGCTTGAGGTTGTCCCACTTCTCTTCGAGCTGGCTTCTCTGCTCCTTGAAGATCTCCTCGAGACGGTCAGCCACCTTCTTGGTGATGTAGGTGCTGATCTTCTTGACATTGGAGTCGCTCTGGAGATAGCTTCGGCTGACATTCAGCGGAATGTCCGGAGAATCGATCACACCGTGGAGAAGGGTGAGGAAGTCAGGCACGATGTTGTCCACATGGTCTGTGACGAACATCTGGTTGCAATAGAGCTGGATCTTGTTGCGGGATATGGCCATCCTCTCCTTGATCTTAGGGAAATAGAGGATACCGGTCAGAGTGAACGGATAGTCCACATTGAGGTGGATATGGAACATAGGATCCTCATCCATAGGATAGAGGGCCTTGTAGAACTTGTCATAATCCTCATCCTTGAGCTCTGAAGGAGCCTTGGTCCAGAGAGGCTCGATGCTGTTGATGACATTGTCCTCATCCTTGTCCACATACTTTCCGTCCTTCCACTCCTGCTGCTTGCCGAACACTACAGGCACAGGCATGAACTTGCAGTACTTGTCAAGAAGCTGCTGGATCTTGGACTTGGCAGCGAACTCTGTGGCGTCGTCATCGAGATAGAGGGTGATGACTGTACCTCTGTCAGCCTTGTCACACTCTTCCATGCTGTACTCAGGGGAGCCGTCGCATGACCACTTGACAGCCTTGGCTCCGTCCTTCCAGCTGAGAGTCTCGATGGTCACCGTCTTTGAGACCATGAATGCGCTGTAGAAACCGAGGCCGAAATGGCCTATGATACTCTGGAGCTGATCCTTATACTTCTCCAGAAACTCCCCGGCAGATGAGAACGCGATCTGGTTGATATACTTGTCGACCTCCTCAGAGGTCATACCTATACCGTTATCTATGATCTTGAGTGTCTTTGCAGCCTCATCGAGGACCACGCCGACCTTGAGCTCGCCCAGCTCGCCCTTGTAGTCGCCGCTCAGTCCGAGCGCCTTCATCTTCTGGGTGGCATCGACCGCGTTTGCGACGAGCTCGCGGAGAAAGATCTCGTGATCTGAATAAAGGAACTGCTTGATGACCGGGAAGATATTCTCGGTGGTTACTCCGATTTTACCTGTGTTTGCCATGATATCGTATGTTTAAATCTTTAATCAAAAAAGCCGGCCCCGCTGCGGGACCGGCTTTTCTGCAATCAATTTGCGTACCGATGGCAATTTCTGCCAAAATGGCACTGTTACTTGTACATGAATCTCTTGATCGACATCTTCGGAGTCTTCTCGAACGGCTCAAGCACAAGCTCGACCTTTGTGATCTGACTGTAGCTAGGGAGAAGCTTGTTGGATGCCTTGCGGATGTTCTCAGGAATATCCGATACAGTCTCATCATCGAGGCCGGCCTTCTTGATGGCTGCCTCATCGAGATATACGAGAGCCACGAGCTTGGTGGCACGGTCCACTACGACTGACTCTGTCACATAGTCCTGTGCGTTGATGACAGCCTCGACCTCCTCAGGATAGATGTTCTGTCCGTTTGCGGAGAGAATCATGTTCTTGCTGCGTCCGCGGATGGTGATGTTGCCATTCTTGTCCATGGTACCGAGGTCGCCTGTATGGAGATAGCCGTCTGCAGTGAATGCACCGGCGCTTGCCTCAGGATTGTTGAAATAGCCGCTGCAGATATTGCGGCCCTTTGCCTGGATCTCACCTGCGATATGCTCAGGATCCTCTGAGTCGATACGTACATCGCATGAGTCAAGCTTCATTCCGCATGAGCCCTGCACATAGATCCATGGCTCTGCATACGCGAGAAGAGGGGCAGCCTCTGTCATGCCGTAACCGACTGTGTAAGGAAGACCGAGCTTTCTGAACACCTTCTCGACCTCAGGATTGAGAGCGGCACCACCCATGATGAACTGGCATACATTGCCTCCGAATGTAGCCATGAGCTTCTTGCGGATCACGCCGTAGAGGATCTTGTTGATGCCCGGGATGGAAGTGAGGACCTTCATGGCAGGCTTTGAGAGCACCGGCTTGATGGAAGTCTTGTAGATCTTCTCCATCACGAGCGGTACTGTGATGACGATGTATGGCTTCACCTCGCCCACAGCCTTGAGCAGAGTTGATGCTGCAGGAGCCTTTCCGAGATAGTACACGGTCACACCGCAGCTGAGCGGATAGAGGAACTCGAACACCATGCCGTAGATATGTCCCATAGGGAGCATGGAGACGATGTTGTTGGTGTTGTCTGCAGGGATGTGGCGGATGGCGAAATCGATTGATGCGCTGAGGCTCTCATAGCGGAGCATCACACCCTTCGGTGCACTTGTGGTGCCGGAGGTGTAGTTGATGACGGCGAGATCCTTCTCGTTGTCCACAGGGAACTTCACATTCTCACGGGTGAAGCCCATAGGGTACTTTGCGGCGAGGGCCTCATTGAGGCTGTTGTATGCCTCGACGATCTCGTCCTCGCGGCAGAAGAGGATGTTGTAGTTGGCGTTGTCGATCACGCACCTCACATTCGGAACCATCTCCGGAGTCATCTTCTCCCATGTCGACTTGTCAACGAAGAGGAGTACGGCCTCCGAATGGGTGGTGAGCGTGCCGGCATTCTCAGGGAGGAACTCGCTGAGAAGTGGAACGACTACGGCTTCATATGTATTGATGGCAAGGAATGTGGTCGCCCAGCGTGCACTGTTGGAAGCGCAGATGGCGATCTTCTGTCCCTTCTTCACTCCGATCTTCTCGAAGAAGATGTGGAATTTCTCGATGTTGGTGGCAAGGTCGCCGAAGGTGAATTCCTCACCCTTGTAGTTGCAGAGCGCCTTGTCATTCCAGTAAGTCTTTACAGTGTTTTCGAGCTGTGCAAGATAGTGGATCATGATAATCGTTTTAGTTAATGATTCGTTTGCCCCGCAGCACGCTGTCATGCGCCGCTTTGGCAACGTAAAATTATCTCACACGCATGACACAGGCAACTGATTTTTGGTATATGTGGCGAATTTGCCGATATTTGGGGCGAAATAAGTACATAAGGGGCATATGAGGAAACCAATTGTAGCACTCATCTACGACTTCGACGGGACGCTGTCGCCCGGCAACATGCAGGAATTCGGATTCATCCAGGCGGTCGGACAGACGCCGCAGGAGTTCTGGACCAAGAGCGACAACATCGCCATCGGCCAGGACGCGTCCAACGTGCTCGCGTACATGAAGCTCATGTTCGACGAGGCCCGCAAGAACGGCATCAAGCTCCGCCGCAGCGAATTCAAGAAATTCGGCAAGCACATCGAGCTCTTCGAGGGCGTCAAGGAGTGGTTCGCAATGGTGAATGCCTACGGCGAATACAAGGGCGTACACATCGAGCACTACATCAACTCTTCCGGCCTCAAGGAGATCATCGAGGGCAGCCCCATCGCCAAGGAGTTCAAGCACATCTTCGCCGGTTCCTTCCTGTATGACAAGAATGGCGAGGCGGAGTGGCCGGGCATCGCCGTGGACTACACCGCCAAGACACAGTTCCTGTTCAAGATCAGCAAAGGCATCCTGAGCGCCCGCGACAACAAGATGGTCAACGAATCCACCGCCGAGGACAAGAAGCGCATCCCGTTCTCACATATGATATATTTCGGAGACGGAGACACCGACGTGCCTTGCATGAAGATCGTCGGCATGTTCGGAGGCCACTCCATTGCGGTGTACAACCCCGCAAATGAGAAGAAGATCGCCGCCGCCCGGAAGCTCAAGCGCCAGGGCCGCGTCAGATTCATCACCCCGGCGACCTACACGCGCGAAAGCCGCACCTTCCAGGTCGTCACAGCCATCATCGACAAGATCAAAGCCGACTACGACCTCCAGCAGCTCGCGAGATAGGCGGGCACTTCCCTACTTTATCAGATTGAGGAATTCGTTGCGGGTGCGGGCGTCTTTGAGGAAGACTCCTGAGAATGCGGATGTGGTGGTCACGGCGTTGGATTTCTCCACTCCGCGCAGCTGCATGCAGGTATGATGCGCCTCGATGACGACGGCGACGCCCAGAGGGTTGAGTGCCTCCTTGATGCAGTCCATGATCTGGACGGTGAGGCGCTCCTGCACCTGAAGGCGGCGTGCGAAGGTCTCGACCACGCGTGCGATCTTGCTCAGGCCGGTGATCTTCCCGTCAGGGATGTATGCGATATGGGCCTTGCCGATGAACGGCATCATGTGATGCTCGCAGGTCGAATAGAGATCGATATCCTTCACAAGCACCATCTGACTGTACTCCTCATCGAACATCGCGGACTGGATGATGGCGATGCCATCCTGCTCATACCCCTTGGTAAGATACTGCAGAGCCTTGGCGACCCTCTCCGGAGTCTTCACGAGTCCCTCTCGGGTCTCATCCTCACCCAGAAGACGCAGAATCTCCTTCACATGGACGGCAAGCTCTTTCGTAACCTGCTCATCATAAATATCTTCGCGTTGGTATGACATAGCCCTTAGAATTCTTTTTCGCAAAAATACTCAAAAATAATAGATGTATCATTTTTTTATCTATATTTGCGACCCCCATGACAGGAAAGGAACAACTCTTGCATGTGGTAAAAATAGAAATATTGTCAACAAAAACTTATAGCTATGTACTGGACACTTGAACTAGCCAGCAGCCTGGACGACGCTCCATGGCCAGCAACCAAAGACGAACTCATCGACTATGCAAGCCGCTCAGGCGCACCTGAGGAAGTCACAGAAAACCTCCAGGAGCTCGAAGACGACGGCGAGATCTACGAAAGCATCGAAGACATCTGGCCAGACTACCCTACCAAAGACGACTTTTTCTTCAACGAGGAGGAATACTAAGAGTCTATCATAGTCTTAAATACCTTATAATCAATCGGATGAACAAAGATACTTTGTTCGTCCGATTGTTATTTTTGCCAGTTTTCAAGCCCGAGTTGAACGTAAAATACGCTAAAATTGTACTGAAACGAGCGTTTGTTTGTATAAAAATCATAATGTTTGTACATCCTCGTGGGTAACACGGGAGACAGAATGTCTATCCTTTGTGCCAAGAAGCAATATAATTGATTTTATTTTCATTTTATTTGTGTTCTCTGGATAAAGATGGATATTATTTGTTATCTTTGCTCTATAACCATATGTTTTGAAAATGGAAGTTGCAAAAGAGTTTAAGGATTATAATCGAATCAAAGTGATGCTCGCTGAGAAACGGCGGACGAATAAATGGCTGGCTGAAGTCCTGGATAAAGATCCGGCCACTGTATCCAAGTGGTGTACGAATAATTCTCAACCTAGCATTGAGTTACTTTATAGAATAGCCGAAGCACTTGATGTTGACGTCAAAGACTTATTGAGGTCTAACAAATCCGGCGAATGAGATGTTTCCGCCACAGATTAATAATATATTTCGATTGATGATATGAAGAAATATACCAAACTCAGTTTGCAATGGTCTTACAATCTCCTTGAACGCGGAGAATGTGAAATCATGGATTTCAAGGAGCAGTTGGAGGATAAGATGTCCTTTGGCAAGTCATTGAGGAATTTTGCTCCAAAGTATGACGAAACGGCCAGGGATGTCGTAGCCTTTGCCAATAACAAAGGTGGCTTTCTATTCATCGGCATTGTCGATGATAGCAAGGAGATAAACCGGGATTTCGTGTATCTGGACGCAAAGGTATTTGAGCTGATTCACCAGGTACAAGACCGCACGTCACCATCAATTACCATGATACCACATAAGATCAAGGTTGATGGTAGTGACCTATTGGTTCTGGAGATACCATTCTCGCCGCAATTGCACAGAACAAGCCGTGGTGAGTTCCTGATTCGTAGTAATGACGGGAATCGTCCTATTGAACCGTATGAGATGGCAACAATTATGTCTGAGAAGGGACTGATTGTTTATGACCAGAAGACATGGAAGGTATCAGGCGAGTGGATGGACAGCAAAAGACTGGAAACATTGCGGGATATGATTGGTGCGAAATCACCAGACAGCCCATATCTTGACAAAGAAACCGGGGATTTTCTGGACTCTCTTGGTATGGTGAAGGAAGAAGGTGAATCCATCTTGCCAACCACGACCGGAATTCTTTTTGTTGGCAATCAATCAGCACTCAGAGAATTGCCGTTCTATCAGGTGAAATACATCCACTATTTCTCGGACGGGACGTACAAGCCATACGAATATAAAGGCAATATTGTTGAAGTCGCAAAGGAGTGTTTCGCTCAGCTGAAAGCAGAAATCCGGCAGAAAGAATACATCTTCGGATTATTCCGTGAGTATGTAGAGGATTACTCGGAAATAGTTATCCGAGAGCTGCTTATCAATGCTTTGGCGCATAGAGACCTGAGCCGCCAGCAGATTATTGAGATAAGGAAATATGACGACGGAGGCTACCTTGAGATAGAAAGCCCAGGAAGGTTTCCTGAAGGCGTTACCACAGAAAACTATCTGCGTAAAACCAATCCCCGGAACCCGAACATAATGGATATCCTGCGGGAAATCGGGTTGGCTGAGAAGGCGGGAAGTGGTTTTGACAAGATCTTCACAGATTTGCTGAAGAAAGGAAAGTCATTGCCGGAACCGGAAGAGACCGATACTTCAGTCATTTTCCGAATCAAGTCTGATGTGGTAACTGAGAAACTGATTGAATTGTCGCTTATGTTCGAAAGTCAGACTGGAAAGCCAATGAAGCTGGATGAGCTCCTTGTACTTTCAGAAGTGGTTAACCATAGACAGATCAAGCTGTCAGATTTGGCCTCGATGCCTAACATCGGCACGTACAGATTACAGGCCATATTGGATAATCTTCAGGCCTTGGAATTTATTGAAACTACGGGAAAAACCTCGGGGCTCTCATATATCCTCCATGTCAGCAAACGAAAGGATACAAGCGACAAGATAGAGTATGTGAAGTCAAAGAAGCAGGAGAAAGCCAGACAGAAGGAAGCAATCCTCAGATATCTCGACTCCATCGAGACGATAACCAATGCGGAAGCCCGTGAACTCTTGAAATTGCCGGAGAAAGATCGCTCAAAGGTTTCGCGTTTGTTTGCAGAATTGGTAGCTGCAAACGAAATAATGCAAACGGAAGATAGTAAACCTAACTGTGTGAAATACAGTAGAATATAAAGAGGTTAATCTTGGTTTTTGTTTGCAGGTTTGTTTGCAAGTTCGTTTGCGTTTTTGTTTAAAACGAAGTGGTTGTCAAAAAATATTTCAAATTGCCACATGATGATTTCCTGAGTATTTGATAATCAATATATCGTTCTGTGTTTAATGAGTTTATCTTGGTGAAATCACAGCTTCAAAGAAAGATCTTCTTGAGAGTTTAGGGGTAGAGGTTTTTTCATTTGTCCCCAATGGCGACTATGCTTCAATGTATAAGCAAATCTTGAGAACGATTGCCAATATTATCTGATGATAATTTGTCCGATACAAACAAACCGCTCATTTGAAATCCTCAGAAGTCAGAATTTGTTTGTATAAAATTCTGCCAAAATTACATAACTATTTGATAATCAATCGTGCAATCTATCTTCAACGAGGAGGAGTACTAATAGATGGAGATACCATAAACCTCTGGGTATCAGAGATTTAAGATTAAGGCATCGGGTAGTCCCGATGCCTTTTTTGTGTCCATTTTCGCCCTGAAACCATATGAAAAACGGCTCAAACTACCCATTTGACTACCCATTGAAAATCAAAATCCCCCTAAAAATAAGAGTAGTAAATACGAAGAGAGAGACCCGGGGTTCCAAGTCTCTCTTAAACAATATTAATCATAGTTCTTGATTGCATTAATGAAGTCAAGCCCATATCCCTGATATGTCTTTTCCCCAAGGCCTTCAAGCGAAACAAATTCTTGCTTGTTTTGAGGACGGAAGGTTGCAAGGCTAACGAGACCTTTGTTTGAGATAATCATAAAAGCAGCTTTCCCAGAGTCTTTGGCAATTTTTGCACGCAGACTGCGGAGATGTACAAGCAATTCCACATCAGTTATCACCTGTCCATCATCAGTTGTCACAAGATGGAAGCCATCGTTCTCGAGCTTCTCGAATTTACTCTGAGTGGTATTGACGTTAACCTTTTTCTTTGGACGTGGTTCAACTGACTTCTCAACTTTGACCACAGGCTCTGGCAACTTTGAAGGTGAGATTTTCAAGTAGGCCTGTTTGTCTGAACTGATGTCATATGAAAACCCGTCATTAACAAACTTCTCATAGTCAGCCATAGTCATGGTCCTCTTACATCCAGTGCCCTCGTGGTTGTAGTTTGTGCAGCCCAAGAATGGGGCGCCGGAAGCACGCTTTACAATAAGATATCCATCTTTGCAACAATCACATTTCAAAACAGAGAGCTTACCTCCTGCTGTGTCATTTGTCATGAAATCACAGACTTCAGGATCGTTGGTGCATACCCATAAATTCAGGCCATAACTCTTCCGGAATCTATGCTGAAGTGGGTATCCGCAGACAGGACACATCTTCTTTCCGGATTTATCCTGATGCTTGTCCTGTAAGTCGACGGTACCGCTGACTTCTATGTTCGGATAGTCCTTAATGAGCTCGCGGACAAATACGGAAGGTCTCTGCTGAGGCGCAATGATGTAAATACGGTTCTTTGTCCTTGTCAGCGCAACATAAAAGAGTCGTCTTTCTTCTGCATACTCGATGGAATTGTCGCTGACGGTCACCAGTTTCAATACAGGATCATCCTCAAGCTGGGCCGGGAATCCGAACATTTCATCTCGAGCATTGACAATGATGACTTCATCGTATCCAAGCCCCTTGGAGCGATGCGCTGTAAGGTATTCAAGTCTAGCTCTAGGATATTTCTTCGAGATGACCTTCCCGCTCTTTTCATCGTAATTGAAATCCTGCGAGAAACAGAGATTTCTAGCATCGAAGCCGTATCTTCCTATCAATAGAATGGATGGCGAACCTTTGCCCTTCCATGACTCGCGGATATCATCTATAGCCGTCTCAATGGCTTTGCCGAGCAACCGATATTTTCCGCCTTTCATCGGCTTGCCATCGTTTCCTGTCAACTGCTCTTTTTCTTCTTTTGCCGGGCTCTCATTATATGTTTGTACAATTACAGGACGCTCTATACGTTTGGGAGAAATCAACGATTTCTTCAGCTGAGAGTCGTTCCTTTGAATAAAGCTACCGGCGATATCAATCACTTCTTGGGCATTTCTGTAAGTCCTGGTGATCTTTAACTGCTTAGCATATCCATATGAGTTGGCGAACTGCGTAAACAGTGTGATGTCCGATCCTGCGTATGCATAGATAGACTGCCAGTCATCACCAACCGCAATTATTTTAGCGTCACATATTCTCGACAGTTCTTTTGTGAGGTCAAATCTCTGATGCGAGATATCCTGATACTCGTCGACAATTATGTACTTATAGTTAAGATGCTCGCCTCGTCTGTATTTGTCTGTAAGAATCCTAGCCGAGTCATTGATCATATCTTCAAAGTCAACGGCACCCCGTTCCTTGAGACGACGTGTGTATTCCAGATAGCATTCCTGGCAGATGTCCAGGAATAATTTGGTTCGAACATTCCTGGTCTTACGATTCATGATGTCAAACTCGCTCGAAACGTATCCGTTAGTCTTGAAATTACCAATAAAAGTGGTAATCAAGTTGACCAAACGGCTGATATACTTATTCTCTTCGGTATTGACAATCTTCTCGTAGACCTCCTGTGATGGACGTTTTTTCAGTGAGAAACCAGCCTTGATTAGTTTCTCGTCAAGGTGCTCAAGCAGGCTACGCCCATCACGGTATCCTGAGAAAGTATAAATCAAATCTGTTTTGTGATCCTTGTGAAACTGGACTTTATCTTTGACTTCTTTTTTGTACTTCTCGAGCTCCTGATAAGAATAGCGATTGTTCTTTCCAACTTCGGTTATACCGAAGTGCTCAATATATGCAACACGGCCATTCTGCGAGATAGTGAAGTCTGGAGTGTATGGCTTATTTGACTTTAGGAAGTTGTATGGATACACCTTTTCGTATTCATAGTCAATAGAATTCATGTAGAGATAGTTGGCAATCTGAACTTCCTGAACAGATCTGACTTTTTCGTGCTTGATGGTAGTTGCCTTCATCGTGCGAGTATCTATCATCTTCGCGGTATATTCTCCTACATTGCTCTTAAGAGTCGTGAAGTCTCCCTTTGTTATGTAATTGAAGAAAGTATTTAGGTCTTCACCCTCGTAAGGGGCGTCAAAATATGAACCGAAGAACAAAATAAGTTTGTCGACGAGTTCCGGTTGTGTCAGGATGCGTTCTTTCAGATACTTGTTCACTGTGTCATAGAGGAATCCCTGGTCCACGATGACCTTTCTCTCAGCATCATTACTTTTGAGAATTGTGTATCCTATACTATGGAAGGTTGTAACTGGACAATCGATGCCAAGCGCGTCATTGATTTTCTCTCTTAACTCACCGACAGCTTTGTTGGTGAAGGAGATTACTAGTATGTCCTCAGGTCTGACATCTTTCTTTTCAACAAGATAGCGGACCTTTGCGGCCAATGTCGTAGTTTTGCCAGCACCAGCTCCTGCGACAACAAGGGTGTAATCTTCATCGGACAAAACAACCTGACGTTGCTCGGAATCAAGTTTAATCTTGCTGTCAACGATTGACAGAAGGCTGTCTAGATAATCCCGCTCCTCATTAAGGTGACGCACAAGGAAGGCCTCGTTATGCTTCCTAATTAATTCTGGTTCTCCCTCACAGTTAGTCAACGACTTTGAGAAGGACTCATAGGTGTCAGTAAACTGTCTGATTTTGTGCTGAGGAATGGAATATTTCTCGCAGTAGAAATCAAGAATCCCGGCTCGCATTTGAGCTGCGAAAAATGAGTATGATTCTTTGTGATCTTCTACAATCTTACGATACGCGCTTCTCGCCAGATATTTGTCTTGGTCTGTAAGATGATCAATCTGTTTTAGGAATGCTATCGAGTCTTCAAACTCTTTAGTGCTGACAGCCACGCTTACTGCATCCGTTGCCACATTTGTGGGTCCGGACGTAATAGGCGTTTTCACCTTACCGAAAAGCTTTTGGAAAAAGGACATATAATCTTGCACTAACACACAGAGTCTTACAAATATACACGATTTTCCCCTTTTCGAAGCGACAATATCTTAATAGTATCAGAGCTCAGTATTATTTTGCGGGAGTCTGCGATTAATCTTACCTTTTCATAAGCTGAGTTAGTTTATGAAACTGTCATTTCGCATATATGAGGACAAAGAGGTCAGGGCCATTGGGGATGATGAGAATTCCAAATGGTGGTTCTCCGTGCTTGATATTGTTGGCGTGCTGAATCAACAGGACGATTATGCGAAGAACAGGAACTACTGGAAGTATCTGAAGACCAAGCTCAAGAAAGAAGATAATGAAGTGGTTAGTGCCACTAACCAGTTGAGACTGCAGGCGCCCGACTTGAGACTGCAGGCGCCCGACGGCAAAATGCGCTTAGCGGATGTACTTGACAGTGACGGTGTTACTCTTCTTGCATAGTCATTTCCAAACACTCGTGCATCCAAATTCCTTGATTGGTTCACCTACAGCGAAAGTTCTATTGACGGGCAGAGCAGAAAGAAAGCTTATACTCTTTTCGAGAGCGGAATTCTAGACTCTATTACTTGCGGATAATCAGTTTGACAGGCCGATTCGAATATAGTTCATAGTAGATTTCGCACAAATGAGATACATGAGACTGTTATGGTAATCTGGCACAACAACTTTGGCGGTGTATTTGGCGGTGTAAAGTAAATTATGTAAATTTGGACTATGGAAGAAATACTCAAATACGATAAAATTTCGGAACCTCAGAAGTCTCAGAAAGCGCAACTATGGAAGACAGCCATTGGTCTGCAGGCTGTTGATGGTTTGCAGACATCAGAATATCTCATTGATGTCGCCAAGCAGCATATTGAAGGAGATATCACGATAGACGAGGCGGGGCATTACCTTAAGGAGTATTATAAAGCCAAAGGAGATAGAGATGGTTCAGATGCGCGAAATGAGGAAGCTGACATAGTGTCTCAGAGAATTACAAAAATTCTGTCTGAGGGTGGATTCTCGTTTACACCGGCATATTATTGTGGCATACACCGTAAGCTGTTTGACGGGATCTTCAAATTCGCCGGACAGATAAGAGACTATAATATCACGAAAAAAGAATGGGTCCTGTCAGGAGACACCGTCATCTACGGCAACGCTGCAGACATTTCCGCTACATTGGATTACGACTTTGGTG
>JAGHSA010000042.1 GCA_018066125.1 Candidatus Cryptobacteroides onthequi
ACTGCTCTGTCCACCAGCCGGTAGATGACAGGATCCCGGGACTCGGTCTCGGATTCTACGGCCAGTGGTTCAACAGGCACGACACCTGGGCGGAAGAGGCAAGGGCCTGGACCGACTACCTCAGCAGGAACTGCTATATGCTCAGACAGGGCGTAAACGTCGCCGACATCGCATGGTTCTACGGCGAGGACAAGAACCTGACAGGCCGCTTCTATGACGAGGCTCCGCCTCACCTTCAGGGAGTCAACTATGACTTTGTGAACGGAGACATCATCTGCAACGTGCTAAAGCCTCGCGGCAAGTCACTCAGGACCGCAAGCGGCATGGACTACAAGATACTCGTCATCGACCCTGAAATAAGATACATGTCCTGGCCGGTACTCAGGAGCATCTGGAAAATGGTCCGTGCAGGCGTGGTCATATGCGGGCACAAGCCGGAGTTCTGCGCGGGTCTCAATGCACCGCAGAAGCGGTTCTGGCGTACCGTATCCCGCATCTGGGACAGCGGACGAAGGAATGTAGTCACCAGCGGGAACATATACGAAGCCATGTGCGCGGCGGGACTTGACTGCGACATAGCGGTCGATGGCATCAGCGCAGAAGCACAAGACAGCGTGAGATTCGTCCACAGAAGGCTTGCCGAAGGCGACATCTACTGGGTGGCGAATCTCTCCGACAGCGCCAGGGACATGCAGGTATCCGTCCCGGTCCGCGGCAAGAAGCCGGAAATCTGGCACGCCGACAGCGGCACCGCAGAAGATGTGACTTTCAGCACGGGAGAAAGCTGGACGACAGTCACACTCCATATGGATGCCAACGACTCTCAGTTCATCGTCCTCACAAAGGATACCGATGCTGATATGGGCACAGTCCAGACAAGGGCAGAAGCCTCTGAGACAGCGGTCGGCGGTCCATGGGAAGTCAGATTCCAGGAGGGACGAGGAGCACCTCAGAAAGCTCTCTGGACAGAGCTGAAATCGTACACCGAATCCCCAGTGCCGGGCATCAGATATTTCTCCGGCACCGCCACATACAGCTGCAGGTTCACCGCAGAGAAGAAAGAATGCATGGTCCTCAACCTCGGCAATGTATGTGAAATGGCAAGAGTCATCCTCAACGGCAATGATCTCGGCCTGCTCTGGAAGGCACCGTACCGCACGGATGTGACCGAGGCACTCATTGACGGAGAGAACTTATTGGAGATAAGAGTGACCAATTCCTGGATGAACCGCCTTATCGGCGACGAACAGCCGGGAGTCACGGAAAGAATCACATACACATCAAAGAAGTTCTATTCACCTGACGATGCACTCGCACCGGCCGGACTCCTCGGACCGGTCCGACTGATTGAATTGAAGTAAAGAAAAGATATGAAAAAGGCATTTGCAGCACTACTGGCTCTGGTCGCAATGGCATCATGCACCACCCAGAGCTATAAAGACAGTTCACTGAGCCCCGAGACAAGGGCAAAGCTCCTTCTCAGGGAAATGACCCTTGAAGAGAAGATCGGCCAGATGTGCCAGTACGTGGGTCCATGCTACGTACCGCCGGGACAGGGATCCGCCTATTCCAACATCGATGCGGACGACCCCAATCTCGGCAAGCCGGATATGGCGGAGAAGATACGCGCAGGCCGCGTCGGTTCCTTCCTCCATGTGCTGACTAGCACGGAGGCCGCAGGGCTCCAGAAGATTGCGGCGCAGAGCAGACTCGGCATTCCGCTCCTTATCGGAGTGGATGCCATCCACGGCAACGCTCTCCACGAGGGCTGCACCATCTATCCCACCAACCTCACCATGGCGTCCACCTTCAACCCCGGAATGATGGAGAAGATCGGCGCAGAGACGGCGGACGAGATGCGCCAGACAGGCATGTGCTGGACCTTCGCGCCGAATCTCGATGTGGCAAGGGACGCCCGCTGGGGCAGAATGGGTGAAACCTACGGAGAGGATACATATCTCGTGAGCGAAATGGGCAGGTACCTGGTATATGGTCTTCAGGGCCGCGACGGTCTCGGTGAGCACAATGTACTCGCCTGCGCGAAACATCTCATCGGAGGCGGCGAACCTGCAGGAGGTCTCAATGCCGCACCTATGGACATGTCTGAGAGGAAACTGCGCGAACTGTATCTTCCTCCGTTCAAGGCTGCTGTGGATGCAGGTGTGGCTACTGTCATGACCGCGCACAATGAAGTCAACGGGATTCCTTGCCACGGCAACAGATGGCTGGTGCAGGACCTCCTGAGAGGTGAATTGGGATTTGACGGCTTTGTAGTGAGCGACTGGATGGATATAGAGCGCATGCATTCCATGCACCACTGGCTTGAGAGCGAGGATGAAGCTTTCAAGGTATCGGTGGAAGCAGGCATCGACATGCACATGCAGGGAGACAAGTATTTTGAGTCCATACTCGACGGTGTACAGTCCGGCAGGATCAGCGAGAAGCGCATCGACGAGGCTGCCGGCAAGATCCTGGCCGCCAAGTTCGCTCTGGGTCTCTTTGAGGATGCTGAAGTGAAAGTGCGTGAAGACCACAGTGTCGAAGGTGCGGCAGAGCACCGCCAGACAGCTCTCGAGGCTGCGCGCCAGGGTATCGTGCTGCTCAAGAATGACGGCATACTCCCTCTGAAGGAAGGTCAGTACAGACGCATCTTCGTGGTGGGGCCTGATGCCGACAGCCAGACCATCATGGGCGACTGGGCGGCGCCTCAGCCTGAGGAGAACGTCATCACTGTGCTCAAGGGCATCAGGAGCATGTGCGGGGATGCGGTCATCGAGGACATGTGTTTCGACGGCAAGATTCTTTCCATTGACGATGCCGGGATAAGCGCTGCAAGACGCAAGGCTTCTGCATCCGACCTCAATATCGTGGTGGTCGGCGAGAATTCACAGAGGTATTCATCGTACGGCATCACCTGCGGCGAGAACAACGACCGCGACAATCTGCAGCTCCCGGGACGCCAGCAGGAGCTCCTGGAGGCAGTATATGCTTCCGGCAAGCCTACAGTGCTCGTGCTCCTCAACGGCCGTGCGCTCAGCCTGCTGTGGGCATCTGAGAATGTGCCGGCCATCGTGGAGGCATGGGAGCCTGGCATGATGGGCGGTCAGGCTGTCGCCGAGATACTCTGGGGCAAGGTCAACCCGTCAGGAAAGCTCCCGGTGACCATCCCATACAATGTCGGTCAGGTCCAGACCGTCTATAACCACAAGCACTCTCAGTACTCGAGGAAGTTCGCCCTCACCCACAGCGGCTGCCTCTATCCATTCGGATTCGGTCTCAGCTATACTTCATTTGCATACGGCGAGCCTGCCATCGCCTCATCGGAGATTTCAGCATCAGGAAGCACAACCGTCACCGTAGACGTCACCAACACAGGCGAGATGGACGGCACGGAGGTTGTCCAGCTCTATATCCGAGACGAGTATGGCTCTGTCACACGCCCTGTAAAGGAGCTCAAGGGATTCAAGAGAGTCACCATCGGTGCAGGAAAGACAGAGACCGTCAGCTTCGACATCACTCCTGAAATGCTCCAGTGCTTCGGAGCACAGAACAGCTGGAGTGTGGAACCGGGAGACTTCACCGTGATGGTGGGATCCTCTTCGGCTGACAAAGACCTGAAATCAGCATTGCTGACAGTACGATAGGGTGGCACCATGATTGCAATTGGCTGGAACATGAAACTCAGAAACCTGATATTGACTATCACCGCGCTGCTCTGCTTCGGAGCCAAGGCTTCCGCAGCGGACCAGCTGTATTATCTGGATACCCTCAAGAATCTCAGCGAACAGAAGATGATCAGGCTCGCCATCAAGGAGGCACCAACCGCCTTTGTCTACAAGACGATATCCTGGTCTGACCTTCCTGACGGCTACAAGTGCGTCTCCATGACGGGCATCAAGTTCAATGACTCGATGAAGGCGCTCATCAAGAGCGGAGCCATCTCGGAAGACCCGCGCATGAACAAGAAGATCAAACGAATCTGGAACATAGTCAGGCCTCTCGGCGTGACACTGGATCTGACCCTGGACTGGAAGGAAGAGCCGAAGTATATCATAGCGCGTTATCATATAAACAACATCAAGGTCTGGGGTCACAAGGCCTCGACAAAGGAAATAGACCTCGTGAAATAGTATGAAAAGAGTGACACTTTTATGCGGTCTGGCAGCGGTTGCCATATCTTTCGCGTCATGTACCCGCAATATGGAAATGCCGGAGCAGGTGACGATGGCAAAAGCGACTCTGCAGGATAAGATAAGAGGAGCATGGGCCGGACAGATCATCGGATGCACATACGGTGGTCCGACCGAGTTCTCATATGTGTTCTTCATGAATGACAAGATTCCTCTCGAATGGAATGAGGGTTCGATAAAGCACTATTTTGACAGAAGCCCTGGACTGTATGACGATGTCTATATGGATCTCACCTTTGTAGATGTCTTTGACAAGGAGGGTCTCGATGCCCCGGTGGAGTCATTCGCGAAGGCTTTCGCCGAGGCGGGATATCCATTGTGGCACGCAAATGCACAGGCAAGGTACAACATTCTCCAAGGCATCATGCCGCCTGAGTCAGGCAACTGGAGGAATAACCCTCATGCTGAGGACCTCGACTTCCAGATCGAGGCAGACTATGCAGGTATCATGTCACCAGGCATGGTCAACCAGGCTTCACACTTCTGCGACGGCATAGGTCACATGATGAACAGCGGCGACGGCTATTATGGCGGTGTCTATATGGCTGCAATGTACTCCCTCGCCTTTGTATGTGACGACATGGAGTTCGTATGCAGGGAGGCTCTCAAGACTATTCCTGAGCAGAGCCTATACCACAAGGCCATGGCAGATGTGATACGTTGGCACTCGGAATACCCTGGCGACTGGCATCAGTGCTGGTTTGAGGTAAACAAGGAGTACAACTACGACATAGGCTGCCCGGAAGGCGTCCAGACAGGTTTCGACATAGATGCACTTCTCAACAGCGCATATGTGGTGATCGGTCTTCTCTATGGAGAGAAAGACTTCGGCAAGACCATCGATATCGCCACCAGGTGCGGTGCCGACTCAGACTGCAACCCGGCATCAGCCGGCGGTATTCTTGGAGCAATGCTCGGATACAGCGGCATCGATGAGGTGTGGAAGAAGCCGCTTGAGATAGTCGCAGACAGGAATTTCGCCTATACCGATATCTCTTTCAACAAGGCGGTGGAGCTTTCTGAGAAGCAGGCATGGCAGGTGATCGAGCGTGCTGGCGGCAAGGTCTCAGACAGTGATGTCACCATCAAGGTCGAGACTCCTCAGGCAGTGCCGTTTGAGGAGAATTTCACAGGGCACTTCCCTGGGAAGATTCATTTCGTCCGTGATATCCTGGCGAATGTCGACAGCGTATGCTTTGACGGCATCGGTGTGGTTGCCCGCTATGATTTCATCACCACGACAGGCTTCAATGACCCTGATTACGTAGCTGAGGTGGAGGTCTATCTTGACGGACAGCTGGACAAGACAGTGATTCTCCCGTACAGCAAGGGCAAGTCACCTGAGTTCTATTACAAGTACGAGATGCCTGACGGCCATCACAAGCTTGCTTTCAACTGGCTGAATCGCAAGGAAGGCATAGATATCCGCATCAGCCGCGTCCTGACTTACGTCAAGAAGGATTAGTTCTCCGCAGACGCGGCCGGGGGGGGGGGCAATTCCAGACGTGAATCATGAAATACACGGCTATGTATGGGACGGACAGTGGGTGCAGCCGTGACATTGCATACACCGGCACGAGCCGAAGACAGGACATTCCGCCTCGACAGCAAAGAACAGCGTAGAAGATCAAAAGAAACACTATATTTGCGCTGACAAATTGCAATCTGCCGTGAAGACTCTGCTGGAGAAAATACGTTTATCAAAAAGATTCGGTAAAACAACGTACGTCATATCGGCAATTCTGACGGCAGCGATGTCTCTGCTTGTAGTCTCAAAACCCTTATCAGTGGACATCTGTGTCATTATCAAATTAATCAGTATCCCTATCATTTGGTATTTGAGAGCAAATCTGTCAAGAGGATTGGAGATGTATTTCTACCTCAATCTTGGCATCAGCAGGAAGGAGTACTGGATTATCCCTTTCGCAGTTGAGTTTGTAGCATTCACTGTTTTGATGGTTATTTCAAGCATAATAGGCTTTGCAATCAGATAAGAAAAATACATTGCTCGTAGATAGTGTTCATCTTGAGTTCGGGCAACACCAGGTTCTTCAGAGTGCCTATCTGACAGCCAAGACAGGGTATGTCACTGGTGTGCTCGGAAGGAATGGCACCGGCAAATCCTGCCTGTTCAAGTGTATAATGGGAGGTATCAAGCCACAGAACATGTTTATCCGTATCAATGACGAACGTGAAACCGATTATGCTCATATCGGGAACAGAGTAAAATACCTGCCACAAAATCTGTTCATGCCGAGTAATATGTCGCTGAATGAAGCGTTTTCATTGTACGGAGTTGACTACGATGGCCTGGTGACATTCGATACGAAGTACCACACATATCAGCATAAGACCTTCAATGAATTATCTGGCGGTGAAGCAAGGATAGTCGAAATGTACCTTGTTCTTATGTCTGACGCCGATTTCTGCATCCTGGATGAGCCATTCTCGAACATTGCTCCAAACTGTGTGGATAAGATGCAGTCTCTTATTCAGACGCAGAAAAAGAATAAAGGGATAATCATCTCGGATCATTTATATGAGGACATCCTTGAAGTAACAGATGACTTATTCTTACTTCGAGATGGTTACACATTCCCCATCAAGAGCCGAGATGACCTGATACGCAATGGGTACATTCTTCGATAGAGTCCTTCTTGGCCGGCAAATGCCTGGTTGGCGCAAACCGGTGAGTAGAAGTCTCATTCACCGGACAATAGAAGATCTACAATTCGTTCCTCGCTGATTCCTGCGTCCGGATGGCAATTCCAGACGTGAAATCGGCAAATACAAGTCTGTCTGAGAATTGACAGCGTGTTTCAGCCGTGAAATTGACTGCATCGGCACGAGCCGAGCCGAAGACGGGAAGCCACTTGCTCCTGGGTTCGCAGCGGCTGCTTCGGCATCGGCTTCGCCTCTTTTGTCGTGCCGTGTGGGGCGGGCAGAATATGTCACGCAGATATTCAGATTTGGCCTGGCATTTTGCAGCAGAGATGGCTGTCTTTGCTGCAAATCCGGATTTTTCTCATTCATTTGCAGCGCAAAAGGACATTTGTGCTGCAATACTGGCCTTTCATCATGCATGGCAGGTCTCTGCTGCCGGCTGCGCCGTAATGTCTGAGGCCAGTACCTCCAAGAACCGAACTTTCTGACATGAAAAGTGCCATCTGCGTGTCAATTTGCAGGTTTTCTGCGTGATTTGCCATGAAAAAGGGCATTTTCATGGCAATTCTCGACAAGTCGCCGATCATGACTT
>JAGHSA010000043.1 GCA_018066125.1 Candidatus Cryptobacteroides onthequi
TGATGGCAGGAGCCGTGTGCGTGTTGACTCTCGGATCATCCGCCCCTAAGGCGACACCGATCTATCTCAACACATCCTACTCATTCGAGGAAAGAGCCGCCGATCTCGTATCACGTCTCACACTTGAGGAAAAGCAGAGCCTTCTCGGCAACAACATGGCAGCTGTGCCGCGTCTCGGCATCAAAGCCTACAATGTCTGGAGCGAGGCACTTCACGGAGTACTTTCAGGTGCGAACCCGAGCGCAGGACTCCAAGGACCTTCATCGTTCCCTAACAGCGTAGCCATCGGCTCTACCTGGGATCCTGACCTTGCACAGAGAATGGCATCAGCCATCACTGACGAGGCTCGCGCAATCTTCTATGCCGGCGGCAAGGGTCTTACCTTCTGGTCACCGGTAGTCGAGCCTGTACGCGACCCAAGATGGGGAAGAACAGGAGAATCCTACGGAGAAGACCCGTTCCTTGCGGCTTAGATGGCAGGCGGATTCGTTCGCGGATTCATGGGACCGGACAAGAAATATCTCAAGGCCGTACCTACAGCAAAGCACTATTTCGCAAACAACAGTGAATTCGACCGCCACGTCAGCAGCTCCAATATGGACAGCCGCGACATGCGTGAGTTCTACCTTTATCCATACAAGAAACTCATCGAGCAGGACGGACTTCCATCAATCATGTCATCCTACAATGCGGTTAACCACGTTCCTACTTCTGCCAGCGAACTCTATCTCGACACAATCGCACGCAGGACATACGGAATGAAGGGATATGTTACAGGTGACTGCGCAGCCATCGAAGACATCTACACCGGACACTATTATGTAGAGACAGCAGAAGAGGCTACAGCCCAGGGTCTCAAGGCCGGAGTTGACTCGGACTGCGGAAGCGTTTATCAGAGAAGCGCCATCAGCGCATACGAGAAAGGCCTCATCACAATGGCTGACATCGACCGCGCTCTTGTCAATATGTTCACTATCAGAATGCGTACGGGCGAGTTCGACCCTGAGGAAATGGTACCTTACACCAAGGCCCCTGCATCAGTAGTCAACTCAGCTGCAAACCAGGCACTCTCGGTAGAGCTTGCAAGCCGCACTCCTGTCCTTCTCAAGAACGAGCGCAAGGTTCTCCCTATCGACGCATCGGAGATCAAGACCATCGCTCTTATAGGCCCACAGGCCGATGACGTAGAGCTCGGACCATATTCAGGACGCCCTGAACAGAGCTCAATGATTTCACCATACGCCGGTATCAAGAGCTGGCTCGAGAAGAACGGCAAGGACGTGGAGATCAAGCTCGTCTCTGGTGCTGACACCAGAAGCAAGAGCAACCTTCTCTATGTGATTTATTTCGAACTCACCAAGGCAGACGGGACAGTGACTCGTTACGACGCCACCAAGTTCTCAGCATCATCCGACGGTATCACAGTCGGCTCCGGAATGGGTGACGAAGACCAGGTCCGCACCATCGACGACGGAGCGTGGACAGCATACGATAACGTTGACCTCACAGACGTGGAGAGCCTCACAGTCGGACTCAACATCCCTACCGAAGGAGGAATCATCGAAGCACGCGTATCTTCACCTGAAGGAAACCTCGTAGCCACCATAGAGGCTACAAAGGCTGCAGGCGTACACGTAGGTGGCGTTTACGGATCAAGCATGCCTGTTCAGACAAAGGTCCTCAAGCTCGGTCTCAACGAGCCTCAGACCCTCTATCTCGTTTACAAGGCACCTGCTGACGCACCAATCGACGAGAACACTCTCAGCGCTGCTCGTGATGCAGACGTTGCTGTCGTATTCGTCGGCACAGACGAGCACACAGCCACTGAGGAAGCTGACCGTCTCACACTCAAGCTCCCTGGAAACCAGCTCAGCCTCATCCAGGCCGTAGCAGGTGTCAACAAGAATACAGTAGTTGTAATGCAGACCCTCGGTTGCGTGGAAGTTGAGGAATTCAAAAACCTCGAGAACATCCCGGGCATCCTCTGGACCGGATACAACGGTGAGGGACAGGGTGCAGCCATCGCTAAGATTCTCTTCTGAGACATCACCCCTGGCGGAAAGCTCAACGCAACATGGTTCAAGAGCGTAAATGACCTTCCTGCAATCACCAACTACAACCTCCGCGGAGGCGTAGACTTCAACGGACGTACTCACTGGTATTTCGG
>JAGHSA010000065.1 GCA_018066125.1 Candidatus Cryptobacteroides onthequi
CACCGTTTTGTTTGCGATGGTGGTCTGGTTCGGCTGCACGCTCATCGTCAGAGACAACTCCGCTATAGACGCCCCTACCATCATCTATTACATGGTGGTCCTCTACAGCGTGATCCAGCCTATCAAGGATCTCTCGAAGGCAGCCTACGGTGTGCCCAAGGGACTCGCGTCCATGGAGCGCATCGACAAGATACTCGGCAGCGAGAACACCATACGCGAGGCTGCAGAGCCTGAGCGCATCTCCGCCCTGAACGATGCCATAGAGTTCAAGGGTGTATGCTTCGGTTACGGAGACGGCCGCGAGGTGCTCAGAGACATCGACCTCAGGATAGGCAAGGGGCGCACCGTAGCCATCGTAGGTGCGTCAGGAGCAGGAAAATCCACTCTGGTGGACCTGATCCCGAGATTCTATGATGTCAGTGCAGGGCAGATCACCATCGACGGCACGGACATCCGCGACGTCAGCGTGCGCGACCTGAGATCCCTGATGGGCAATGTCAACCAGGACCCTATCCTGTTCAACGACACCATCTTCAACAACATCGCATTCGGCGTGGAGGGTGCAACGATGGAGCAGGTCATCGAGGCCGCAAAGATAGCCAATGCCCATGACTTCATCATGGAGAAGGAAGAGGGCTACCACACCAATATCGGAGACCGCGGAATGAAGCTCAGCGGCGGACAGAGGCAGCGCATCAGCATAGCCAGGGCCATACTCAAGAACCCTCCTGTCCTCATCCTCGATGAAGCGACCGCCGCCCTCGACACAGAGTCCGAACGCACGGTGCAGGAGGCGCTCGACAGGCTCATGTCCAACCGCACCACAATAGCCATAGCGCACCGCCTCTCCACCATACGCGGAGCCGACGAGATCATCGTCATGGACAGCGGCCGCATCGTGGAGCGCGGACGTCACGACGACCTCATCGCTCTTGGCGGATACTATAAGAAACTTCACGACATGCAAGCACTCTAGATCATGAGCAAGACGACGAAAATCATCAGCAGGCTGCTTCTGCTGGCCTATATCGGCCTCCTGGCATACCTCTGTTTCGGGCATTTCAACAACATCCCGGATATCGCCAGAAAGTTCCATCTTTTCGGAATCGAGCAGGATAAACTCGTGCATTTCTGCATGTTCTTCCCATTCCCCATCCTGTGTTATTTCGCATTCGGAAGGACCTTCAAGACCTATGGAGGAGCACTGGCATTCTGCCTGACCGTATTCCTGGCGGGATGCTGCCTGGGAGCTGCCACCGAGCTGGGACAAGGCATGACCACATACAGGTCTGCAGACCCGAAGGATTTCTTTGCCGACGGTCTGTCACTTGCCATCAGCTCTGTGATTTCATTTGTAATCTGTCTCATCCACAAGTACAGAAGCAATGCGTAGGTTTCTTCTGACACTTGCCCTGATACTGTCTTTCACGTCCGCCAGGGCCCAGACCGTCAGCGCATTCAAGTCCTGCACAGACTCTCTTGCAAGCCTTCTCGAGAAGCGCACGAGCGTACAGAACAAGCTTGTGCTCAAGAAGATCATCAAACGAGGAGACCTGCTGGACTTCCACTACAGCGTATCCCTGGGCGACTACCCCTGGCGCCAGGAGGATATCGGATGGTTCAGGGCTGAACTCAAGAACCTTTTCCCATCCGCGTACAAGAGCCTCAATGTCGGAAAGATATTCTCGAACAAGACCGAGCTCGCCGATCTGGCAACCCCGGCACTGACCTATGACGGCAGACCCATTCCATACCGATACAGATACACGGACAGGGATCTTTCAGAGCGTTTCGTCCAGCGCAAGGGCAGCCGGGAATACCCCAAGGGACTCAGCGGGCGCAATATAGCATTGTGGCAGAGCCACGGTCTCCATTACGATGCGGGTGAGGACAGATGGTCCTGGCAGAGGGCTCCCCTCCACCGCACGGTCGAGGACATGTACACGCTCAGCTACGTGATTCCGTTCCTGATGCCTATGCTCGAGAATGCCGGCGCCTACGTCATGACCCCTCGCGAGAGGGATGTCAACCGCTTCGAGGCGGTATGCGACAACGATGCGGCATTCCAGGGACCGAGAACTCCGGAAATGAGAAGGAGCGGGAGCTATGAGGAAAGCGGGGACTGGAGTGCGGCAGGTACCGGTTTCGCCGATTTCAAGGCCGTCTATCTCAGGGATGACAACCCGTTCAGGGCAGGAACGGCCCGCAAGACGGAAACGGTGGCATACGCCAGTGAAGGCAAGAGCGAAGTGAAGTGGAGTTTCGATGTGGACAGGCGCTCCAGCTACGCAGTCTATGTTTCGTACAAGACACTCCCCAACAGCACCGAAGCCGCACGCTACAGTGTACGGCACCTCGGAGGCACGACAGAATTCACCGTCAACCAGAAAATGGGCGGCGGCACATGGATATACCTCGGCAGTTTCGAATTCGGGCCTGATGCCAAGGGATGCGTGACGCTTGACAACGTGACCCCGGAGGGGCATGCCTATGTCAAGGGCTCCGTGGTCACAGCCGACGCAGTGCGCATCGGCGGAGGCATGGGCAAGGTGGCGCGCGGACCGGAAGGGGCATCCGAGGCCGAATGCAAGAGTTCCGGGATGCCGGCATTCGTGGAGGGTGCGCTCTACTCCATGCAGTGGGCCGGAGTGGACACATGCATCTTCAACAAATGGGACAACGACTACACCAGAGACTACGCCTCCCGCGGGGCATGGACATCCATGATGTGCTACGGCTCGCCTCAAAATCCCATCAGGACCGATGCGGACGCGCCTGCATACGAAGGGAAGAACATCCCTGTCGATCTGTCTTTCGCGCTCCACACTGATGCCGGAAGCACACCGAACGACTCCATCGTCGGCACGCTTGCCATCTACACCCTGCTCTGCGAGAAGGCAGACACACTGCCTGACGGCAGGAAGAGAGATATCGGCAGGACCTATGCAGACTATGTCCAGACCCAGATCTGCAATGACCTGAGGGCTGAGACAGACAGTTCCTGGAACCGGCGCGCCATATGGGACCGCTCGTACAGTGAATCCAGGACCACCAGTGTCCCTGCAATGCTGCTGGAACTCCTCTCTCACCAGAATTTTGCGGACATGCGCTATGGCCTGGATCCGTCTTTCCGTTTCACGGTATGCCGCTCCATCTACAAGGGAATGCTGAAGTTCCTCAGCGAGCTCTATGGCCGGCCATATGTTGTCCAGCCTCTGCCGGTGAACTCGCTCGCAGTCTCATTCGGGGAAAATGACAAGACCGCCGTGATAAGCTGGAGAGCGACAGAAGACCGCCTGGAGCCGACCGCATCTCCGACCGGATACATACTATACACGCGCAGGGATGACGGAGTCTTCGATGAGGGTCAGGTCGTCAGAGGGTTCAAGGGGGTGAACGGGAAGATCAATTTCAACGTCGATATCACTCCTGGACATATCTACAGCTTCAGGGTTGCGGCTTTCAATGAGGGAGGAAAGAGTTTCCCTTCCGAAACTCTCTGCATCGGCATTCCGGGGACAGCCAAGAGTCAGACCGTGATGGTGGTGAACAATTTTGACAGAGTCAGCGCCCCTGCATGGTTCGACACTCCTGAGTACGCCGGATTCCAGGGACGTCTGGACAGCGGTGTAGGATATATCAGCGATCTCTGGTACATAGGTGAGGACTATCAGCATAGGAGAGACCTGGAGTGGATCACGAATGACAACCCCGGATTCGGAGCCACACGTTCCGACAAGGCCGGGATGATCGTGGCGGGCAACAGCTTTGACTTCGCATATGTACATGGCAAGGCGCTGATGGATGCCGGCTATCCTTTCTATTCTGTCAGCAGGGACGCGTGGATGGAAGACAATGCTCTTTCTGCAAAGGCCTTCGCGATGGATCTTATCTGCGGAAAGCAGGTGACAGTCAAGATGGGCAAAGGGTTTGTGGAGAGCAGATATAAGGTATTTCCGGAGGGCCTGCAGAAGGCGATACGCAGTTTCAGTGAAGCTGGGGGCCACCTGATCGTGTCAGGAGCCAATATCGCTACCGATGTCTGGGACAGGGTCTTCCCTGTGGAAGTGGATGCTGCGGCGCGCAAGTCCGATCAGTCGTTTGTCACCAAGGTGCTCGGATACGGCTGGGGAACGTCTTTCGGTTCTGACAGCGGCAGTCTCGCAAGGGCCAAGGGAAGTGCTTTCAACGCATGTGCAGGGACTGATGATCTGCACTTCTGGAATACTCTCAATGATGTCTGCTATTGTGTGGAGAATCCGGATGGCCTGAAGCCGGCACAGAAGGAGTGCATCCCTCTTCTGAGATATGAGGATACCGGCATCTGCGCTGCTGTAAGCTATAGTCCGGGCAAGTACAAGACTGTAAGTTTCGGTTTCCCGCTGGAGACCTTGAAGGATCCGTACGCGATCCAGCGTATCCTCGACAGCACTCTGAGCTATCTGAAAAAGTAGCAGCAGTATAGTCATGCCGTCCGTGACCGCAGCTGCGGGAATGCCCCTTTGCGGGCGAAGAAGAGCTCCGCAACGCCCGCCGCAGAGGCAATCCCTCCGCTGCTATGGACGGCAGGAGACGGCAGGGACGGCGGGCTACCTGATTTCAAAGGACTGGCCGACTGGTGCGGCCTCGGCACCCCATGAATCGAAAGCCGTGACATAGACCTCGTAGCTTCCCGGAGCGAGCCTGCCGAGCTTGACCTCATACTCCTTCTTCATATCAGACGCATCCGGACAGCGATAGAAATCAGACAGAATCCTCTTCTCGACCACAAGCTTGCGGACCTGCTTCACCATCACCACATAATGATGCACGAACTCATCATCCGTACCCGCTGCAAAGCGGAAAGAAACTGGCTTCTCCGGATCCTCAGACGCACCTACAGTCACCTCACAGGTCGATAAGACCGGAGCCTTGTTCTCCTCCATGCGGCGGAGATGAGAATAGGTCCTGAGGTGAGATCCGTCTTTTGCCGGGGCCTTGATGACCCATGGCTGACCGATAGTCGCATTGCGGTAGAAATCCATCTTGGTGATACGAGCATTGCCATTGCGGTCAAACTGGAGAAGGAGACCTTCAGAATACTCATTGTGGTCACGCATGATGGTATTGCCGGACATCTCCTCATACTTGCCGGCCTCGATGGCCATATACCTGACAGACGCAGTACCGAGGGCGGTGAACCTGCCCTGCCATATGCTGCGGGGGTCGTTGAGAGGGAAATGCAGATGGCCGCCGAAAGTGATCACCTGAGGATATTTCTCGAGAATGGAAGTCAGATCCGATGTGTACCAATACTCTCCCAATTCACTGCCGTACACAGTACCGTAGATCATGGGATGAGTGAGGAGGAGCACATATCTGTCCGGATCGGCAGCGGTGATTTGTGCCAGGGTGCGGTCAAGCCACTCCTTGCATTCACGGGTATAGACCACAGGAGCTGCATGGACAGGAGTGACGCAGATGACATGGCAGTCGCCGATGACACAGTGACGGCATTCCATGGACTCACGGGCTGCATCATCCACGTCCGTCTGGAACCAGTCCGGCCCCAGCAGTGCGCTTATATTCTTGGCCTCTGCAGGAGCAGCGGAAGTGAATTCCTGATAGACATCATGATTGCCTACCGCATATACCGGAGCGACGTCGAGCGGGTTGAACACCCTCTCATATACACTCTTGAACCAGAGCGCCTGCCTGTAATTCTTCGGATCGGCATATGCATTGTTGATGATGTCTCCTGCAAAGAGGACACCGTCAAGACCGTCGCCGTCTGACTCTGCAGCCTTGTCCCTGAGCTGATTGAGGGCGGCCTCGAATTTCTGCGACGGCATGCCGTCCGGACTGTCTATATGGACATCACTCATGATGCCGAGGGACAGCACGATCTTCTTCTCGTCAAACTGTTTCTTTCCTGCGTGTGCAGGCGCCGCTGTCAGCGCCGCAGCAAGAGTCACACCGGCAAAAGCCAGAATTCTTCTCATCTCTTTTACTGTTTTGGAATGTATATCGCAAAGTTGTCACCGAGTTTTGCCTGCTCGGCTGCACTGAGGTCTGGATTGCCTGCCTTGGCAATATTGAAGGCTCTGTAATTGAATTTGCCCCACCATGCAGCATCCACCACCACACATGGAGTGGTGACGTTAGCCGGTCTGTCAGCGACGGCATTGGCAGTGCTGAGACTCACCCATCCCTCCGGTCTGTACTGATACCCAGGATTCACCACGATCAGAGTCCCATCCGGAAGCTCCGATCTGCTGAATATCTGAGTGGCGGCAAATTGAACGAGGTTCTTGGCAGTGCTGCCGTTTGCGGCGCAGACAAGCATCGAAGGAGTGCCGGTTGTCGACTGATAATATGCATTATTGGTGATGCTGAGCTCCACCTTGTCATACTTCGTGAGGTCATACTCATCCACCGTATGCTGCTTAGGCACGAAGAAGGCTATGCACTGAGGCAGTGTGGCCATCTGTGCCTCTGACAGTCCAGGATTGCCCTTGAAAGCGAGATTGAAGGCTCTGACAGTGAAACTACCCCACCATGCATCATTTACAGTCACGATCTGAGTGGTCACATTGCCAGGGCGCGTGGCAGAACTGTTCTTCTGAGACAGAGACACCCATCCTTCCGGCCTGTACTGATAGCCGGTCTTGAGAACTATCACGGTGCCGTTCGGGAGATCCGCCCTGGTCATCATAGGAGTGGCGGTGAACTGATTGAGGTTTGACGCGGTCGAGTTAGAGCGTGTTGTCATGACAGAACCGACTGTAGAGTTCCAGAATGCATACGGGGTGTACGCGAACTCCAACTCTTTGTAGTCCTCAAGCTTATATCCCGCATCTGTGAAGATCCTGCGGAGCTCCTCATTGCCCACACCTGCGGTTGGAGGGGTATAGTTGGACTTTGTCACCTCGAAAGGATTCTGATATGCCTTCTCCACTGCGTCCTTGAGAGCTGCAATCGTCTCAGCCGAATACTTGTACTGTGACGGATATGAAGTCATCTTCGACGTCTCCACACCGGAGATCTGCCTTGCCCACATCATGGCGGTAAGCAGACGGCCGATCTCGTATGACATATGGTAGCCGTCCCGCGTGAATGTATCCCCGATGACGCTGGTACGCAGATTCTGCACGGCGGTTCCGCTAGGGATGACGAAGCTGATGTCATCTCTTGTGAGGACTTTGGTCTTGACAGCGTCCACTATGCCCTTGTACATGGTCATCTGGTCATTGCCATACTTGGCGAAATCCGCATGACTCGAGGTGCCCTGATACGCCCAGGTCATGTGCCACATGATCTTGGCATTCGGGCATCTGGCTTTCACTATGTCAAGCACAGTGCTCAGATATGGCTCATAGGAGTCTGCAATGCCGGAATAGCCGCTCACCTGCTGAACAGAGATGTAGTCCCATTCCTGGGATGCGAGGGCATCGAGTGCATTGTAACCGCTCACGTTCGACCACTGGCCGCTGGTATTTGTGTAATACGTGTAGGCGGCAGCCCCGCTGGTGAGATGGGATGCATGGGTCTGGAGCGAGCACCCGCCGATGTAAAGGTCGCCGAGTGTGACATTCTTGTATCCGGCATCCTTGAGCAGAGGCCAGAGGTACTCCATGGCATCCACGGAGAAGCTGTTGCCTATGGCGAGGATCTTTATCGATTCGCGATTCACGACCTCCCTCTCCCCCATTCTGAGGATGCCAGAGCGTGATATGGTCTGAGGATTGGCGGTGGAAAGCTCCATCTTGCCGCCATCCACGCTGACGGTGAAGCCCTGGGCGAATGTCACCGGTGGAAGTACGATGTCGAATGTGGTCGCTTCGTCCGCCTTGAGGCAGACACCCTCTGCACCGCAATCCAGAGTCACGGTCCTGCCGTCACCCGTCATGGTGATGACCGGATCCTCCGCAAAGCCGGCCTTCACCATGGCGCCGCCGCAGAGAACCTCGCCTGCGTGACCGGATACCGCAATGGTGTGCACAGTCTCCGTACCCTTGAGAGCAAGCCTCAGGACACCACAGACATTGCGGAAATTGAGATCATGGTCATCCGCAGACTTGGAGACAGCCACCATCGGGAATGCACCGGTCCCGAATGAACCGGCAGCATACTCCTGCACGGCAGGGAGAGTGATACCCTCAATGACAAAGTCTGAAGAGCAGGTCAAGCCTTCGGCATATGGATAATATGCGGCATTGGCAGCAAGCTCAGATCCTCCGGCTGTACCTGCAGAAGCAAGCTCGAGAGGACCGCAATCATTGCCGACAGCCGCATCAGAGATCTTGTATCTGTCAGCGTTCTGCCTGTGGTCCCACAGGCTTACGCAATCCCCTTCAGACCATTTGACCTGAAGGCTGGCATCTGTAAATGTCCTGGTGTCAGAGCATATCTCGATGGCAGCGGTATATGACGCCACGGGTGCAGGAGTCACAAGCTCCTTCTGGCATGCCGCAACCGCAATAGCGGCAACGGCAATGAGAATTCTTTTCATAGCGCGTCCTCCTACCATAAGCCATTATTCTCGAAAAGCAGCTCATTGGCTGTGGAAGTGCAAACAACCTCCTGTGTCTCAGTCTCAACTACTGTGAGCTCTGGGCTGATATAAATCTCTGCATCCATATCCTGAAAAACTAGAATCCCAATTCCTTTTTGGCCTTGTCGTAGGCAAGAGCCGCCTGGGCGGCGTTGAGTGCCACGGTGTAGATCTTGGCATCGGCTATCACCATCGAGTTCGACGGGTAATGGGTGCCGTCATTGCCAGGCTTGATATCCGCACCGAGGCAGAACCGGTTGAACGTATCTCCGGTCCCCGGGAAAAAACTTGACGAGAACGAGCTACTTGCCGAAAGCGCACCGTTGATGTAGATGTTCAACTTCATGGAAGAAGGATCGTAAGTGGCGAGAACATGGGTCAGTTCTGAGGAAGACACCGCTGAAGCATATACGCTCTTATAGGTGTTGGCTGAAGTGCCGTCGCCCACGATGAAGTACGGTCGTCGGTCTGTGGTCTCGGCAAGTCCCCAGCCCCCGGACTCAGTTCCGCACACAACTCCATGAGTCTGCCCGTCCGCCTTGCCCTTGTCAAGATAGAACGCCTCCACCGTGAAGCCGCCCAGCATAAGGCTCTTCATCGACTCAGACGAACCGAACTCCTTGAACTGACACATCGCATATGTCGTATTGCCTGTGGTCACGAATGCAGGCACAGCCTTGCTCTTGCCCGCAACAGAGATGGTCTCTGAAGTGAGGGAGCCGCCATGGTTGGTGACGGTCACCTTGCCGTTCACGTCTCTGATGCTGCCGTCAAATGCGAAATCGACATAGGCTGAAGGAAGCGATCCCGGATCGGACGGAACTCCGCTTTCGACAGTGAACTGAGTGGTGAGAGGAGCACTGGACTTGCCCCATGAATCCACGGCTACAAGGGTCGCGCTGTATGACCCGGCAGGGAAAGAGCCGAGGGTGTACTCCCAGGTCTTCTTCATGTCCGCAGGCTTTGCATGGAGGTAGTAGTCGGACATGATCCACACGGTCTTTGAGCCGGAAGGAGATGTCCATGTGAGCTCATAATGATGAGCAAAGTCCTCGTCCTGGGCAGCCGCCCACTTTGCGGTGCATGGCACATTCGCAAGGGATGTGGATCCCTTGACTATCTCCAGCGAGCTGAGTCGCGGTGCCTCATTCTCGGCGGCGCGTCTTGCATTGGAGAATATCTCGAGATGGCTCTTGCCCGCAGCGTCCGGGAAAGGAAGCTCCCACGCATCTCCGATGGTCTGGTTGTGGAAGAAATCCATCCTGGTCATGCGCACGTTGCCGCTGGCATCCACCTGGAGAAGGTATCCCTGCGAGAAGTCGTTGGCGTCATTGAGAACCGTCGCACTTGATTTGTTGACATACTTTTCGCCGCCCTCGAATGCCATATAGCGTCCGGAGCCGCAGCCCATCACCGTGAAGTCGCCCTGCCAGATGCTGCATGGGTCATTGATAGGGAAATGGAGATGTCCGCCGAACGCAATCACCTGAGGGTATTTCTTGAGGATAGGAGTCAGGCTCGTTGTGTACCAGTAAGAAGGTACGCTTGAGTCAGAGGTAAGGTAGCCTGCCGACACGAGGTTGCTGCCATAGACGGTATTGTGAATCATCGGGTGTGTAAGAAGGAGGACATATCTGTCCGGAGCAGCCGAGGTAAGTTCCTGAAGCTTGGCGTCAAGCCATGCCGTGGCCTTCGCGTCATAATTTACAGGAGTGTTGCTGATAGGAGATATGGCTATCACATTCACGCCCTTGATCAGGCAATGACGGCACTCGAGGCTCTCCCCTGCCACCTTGTCCTGATCGGACAGATAATATGAAGATCCGAAGATATTCCGGAACACCTGACCATCGGTCACGAGCTTTGTTGACCACCAGCCAGAGACATCATGGTTGCCGAGGCAGTAAACAAGAGGCATTTTCGATGCATCGCCGAAGGCAGACTCATATGTGCTCTTCCAGCTGCTGATCTCAGTGGTGTTGCATGCATTCTGAATGAGGTCACCGGCTATCAGGATACCGTCAAGGCCATCCTTGTCATGCTTGGAAGCCTCGGTCTTGAGCTGGGTGAACGCATTGAAGAGCTTGGTTGCAGGCATGTTGGTGCCCTTGTCAAGATGGGTGTCACTCATGACGCCGAAAGATGCCACCACGTCGTTTTCATTGAAAGCCTTCACCTTGCCGCCCGCCTGCATGACAGACACAGAGCCATTGAGGCCGTCCGCACCGTTGATGGCAAGCTTGCCTGTCCTGGACTTGACAGAGTTGTTCGGCTTGACGCTGAGGGTCACCGTAGAAGTCTTGAGAGCTTTGGTGCCTATGATGGATATCCAGTCAGCGCCTTCTTCCACCTTTGCGGTGAAATCCACATTGGCAGTCACCTGGAAAGTGACCTCACCACCTTCCTGTGCTACCTCGACCCAGTCTGTAGCAAGCTGGAGGGCCTTTTGCTCAGACTGTCTGACGCTGATGGTCAGGACAGCAGAGCCGGCCGTGATCTGGACATTGCCGCTTCTATCCCCGTCAGGGCCATTCGCAGAAACCGAAATGGTGATGAAATGCGAGCCCTTCGCTCCCTTGGCAGGGGTTACGGTAATCCATGGGGCACTGGCTGTTGCGGTCCAGTCCTGTGACGCGCTGATAGGGACCGTGGTCTTGTCCTCGAGACAGGTATAGGTGAGACTGCTGAGATTCGGGTCATTGACTGTGACTGTCGGCTCTGACTTTTCCTGGCATGACATGACGGTCAGCGCCGCAAGAACCATGAGAATCGCTCTGAACTTCATTGAAAACTGTTTTTATCTAAAGAAACAAATATAACAAAAAGAAGGGCAAAGGAGTCATGGGAACCGTTGCTAATTGCTACACGGCACACAAGGTTTGCGCTTTGTTGTGCAGGGGCGAAGCACAAAAAAAGAAAGCCAGCCCTGACGGGCCGGCTTTCGATTGGGTATTCAGATGGCAATTACTTCACAAAGACAGGACCTGCAGTCCATGTGTAATAATTGGCAGGCTTAGAGCTCTTTGCAACCCACGCATTGAGGATAGACACAAGGTCTGAATAGTCGTTTTCCTTAAATGACAGCGTCTCAGCAAACTCACCATCAGCAGTGCATGATGAGACACATGCGGTGCTGGCACCCTTCGATGCAGAGCCAACAGCAAGAGCTGCAGTATTCTCTGTAAGAGCAGGGTCAAGATAGTAAGCCTCCTGTACAGTGACCGCGGTGCATCCCGCAATCTGTCCCAGATAAGCACCTGCGCCCTCTGCTGCAGCGCCCTTGGTTGCCAGACCTACAAAACCGGAGTTATACACATTCTGCACACTACCATAGGTGATATTACCGACAATACCGCCGCAATATGGATTTACGAATGACTCTGTCACATAAAGGATATCACCTACATTATAGCAGTTGTAGATATTTGTGGTTGACTGCTTTGTGCCGCTTCCTCCATTTGAAGTATTACCTCCCATCATTCCTGACGAGCATACACCTCTGTCGGCATCACTGCGAGTTCCCGTAATGGTACCGCTGTTCACACAGTTTCTGAGTGTAAGCGTGATCCTGTTGCGTCCTGAACATACACCAAGGATTCCGGAAACCCAATATGTTCCAGTTACAGAACCTGAGTTGATGCACTTGTCGATAAGAGCCTGGCCTGAGTCCTGACCATCAGAGCATCTTCCCACAATTCCGCCGACTGCCTGAATGTTACTTGACACATTGCCGGTGTTCTCACATTCAATAAAGCTTGGCTTCTTGTCAGTGTAGCTTGCGCTGATGCCGCAGATGCCTCCGGTAGCCGCGTTATTACCGGCGTTACCACCTGAGATAGCCCCCTCTGAAATCACGTCACCAGAGTTCTTGCACTTGGAGATGTTCGGAAGTGATGAACTGTTGCTTGTAGAACTTGCATATCCTACGATGCCTCCGATACCGCCCTTTCCCTTGACTGTACCCGAATTTGTGCATGATGTGATATGACCCTGTGTATAGAGCCAACCGACAATTCCTCCCGCAAGAGAACCGGCACCGATTCCCATCTGGCTGTCTGGCTTATAATAGAAATAGCCCTCTGCCTCTACGGAACCAACATTATTGCAGCTGGTCACAGGACACCAGTATGTACCACCAACGATACCTCCGACTTTCAGATAGCCTTTGACTGCTGCTGCATTGTCCGAATCAGAAACGGATGAATTATTTGCAAATCCGGCAATACCTCCGACAGCATAATCAAAATTTGATGCGCTTGAACCAGTGTTGCTGATAGTAGCCTTCGAAGCAGCATTATATATTGCGGTGACAGTGGTCGAAGTGGCAGTGATGGCTGCAGAAGACTGATTGTGAAGTCCTGACAGAGTCGCAAATGAAGCGCGGCCGACAATACCTGCGACATTGTTGTTTCCAGTTACAGATCCTGTATTGGAACTGTTGGTCAGAGATGTCCTCTTTCCATCGGAATAACCAGCCATATAGCCGATGAGACCTCCGACATTATTACCTGTCGCCTTGATTTCACCTGAATTCGAGCAGTTGTCAACAAGCACAGGAGTATCTTCAACTGAAACCTTTCCATAACCGAGGATACCGCCGACATAGCCCTTACCCTTGATTTCTGCTGTATTCTTACAGTTCTTGATAGTGATAGGGTCCTTCGAGGTCTGATTTGAGTATGCTGCTATACCTCCTACATAGTCTCCCTTGGTCTGAACTGTTCCGCTGACGATAACATTCATGACAGTTGCTCCGCTACCGAGTGATCCGAAGAGTCCAAGATATCCTTCGGTTACATCTGCTCCACCCATGGCAAGGGTCAGAGTATGGTTCTGCCCATCAAAGCTTCCCATGAACGGAACTGCAACCTGATCGAAAGTACCGATCGGAAGGGAGATATCCTCGATATCATTTGTCACCTTGATGAACTGACCGGAATAAGACAGTCCGTTGCTTACTGTCGTAGCAAAGGTCGTCATGTCAGCCATATCACTGATAATGATAGGGTCATCTTCTGAACCTGTACCCTGAAGACTCGCGCCGCTCATATCATCGCCTATGACACCCAGGTCTGCAAGGTCATTCAGAGCAAGTGTCTTGCCATGAGCGTTCTTTTTCTGCGACTTTCCATCCAGGCTGAGAGCCATAAGAGTAAAGTCAGAGTATGTGCCCGGCACTACTGCCACATAGTATGAGCCATCAACACCGGCCGTAGCCACCTTGATGGACTTGAGCGGAGATGAAGTCTTGACAGAAATCGGATTCTCTGTAGAACAGGTCACAGCAAGCTGCCCGGCAAGAGTGTCCTTGGCTGCAGCAGTGAGAACTACGGTTTCCACACCTTCTGGAACCGTGAACTTCATAACCGATGTGGCATTACTCATGGCGAAGTGATAGTCCTTGGCCATGGCCACGCAGATGTTTGCCTCGTCAAAGTTACCAGACTGGTCATTCGAGATAGAAAGATTGATGACACCTGCCTTTGCACTTTTGAATGCTGCAGGAGGATAGACAGCATAAATGGTGTCTGAAGCATCAATCTTCGTGCAGTCAACATCCACTTCAGCATATGACTTGCCTGCGAACTCGGCCGGGATAGCCACCTTCTCAGACTTGGATCCATCAGAGAAAAGGATTGAATCTCCCTGAGCCCACACTGTCTTGCCAGCGTCAAGAGCAGTCTTGGTCTCGGTGAGTGAGAGATTGAATGTCACTTTGCTGCTTCCGCCTGCGAGATCGGACTCAACAAACTCTTTAGCACAAGATGCAGCTGCAAGGACGGCAACTGCCATAGATACGAATCTAAATGTCTTTTTCATAAGCTTCAATCATTTAGAGTTTACCAGAGCCATGGGTTTGGATTGTAGTCTTGCAAGCCGGAACCGCTTGCCTGGAGTACTGTGGACTCTGTCACCATTTCAGTGACTTCCACAACTGGGGTCTCGTAATCTTGTTTTTTCATCTTGATAGATTATTGGGGTTAATGATTAATCTGCATTTGCCTTGACATATCCCAGCACCTCGAACTCGAACACGTCGATGAAACCGTTCGTCGAATATGAGGACTTGAAAACTATCGCCATATGGTCCCCTTCTACAGGAGAGAAAGTACGCTGCTGCTCTGCATCATCCTGCTTCAAAGACGCTTCCAGCACAGGTGTACCATAGTCTGCAGAATAGTTTGAATCATTGGGGTTGAATCCAGAATCTGAGACGTAGAAGTTGAAGGCTTTCACATAGCGGGACTTGCTCTCTGTCTGGTGCTGGATAATGTTGACACCGACTACCGTCGGCATCTGGCCATCTGAAGCGTTGGTATTGATCGATACGATCTTAGGGAAGGTCTTCCTGTAGCTGGTATTTGTCGAGCTGTAATATCTTGTCTCAAGATCTCCGTCGAACATGTTTTCAGGGCCGTATTCGTTGGATCTGACCTGGTTGCTTGTCACAGAGACTGTCCATGACTTATCTGCCAGATTGTAATATATCGGTGTGTTTGTCTTGATCCAGTTTGAATTCCAGACTACATCGAGACCGTTCTTAGGGCAGTACGCCGACTGATACTCAAAATACTTTCCCTTCAGGGCGTCAGCAAGCCGGACATCCACAGAATCCATAGGCACCGGATCGGAAACCACTACCTGACCGTCCTTGTTCTTGTAGCGGAACCTGGTAAATACCATCTCATCTACAGGTGTGCCAAGCGTCAGGAGGGCGTCATCCCCTTTCATGACTGCCGAATAGACCCTGCGCTCTGCGTGGGTCGAAAGCCATCCGTCACCATATGGAGAAACAGTTATCTCTGAAGCGAGAGACCGGTTCCCATTGCTGTCGAAATTGACGATCTCGAAAGTGTAGGACCTCTCTTCCAGGCCATTGATATGCGCGGTGACCATACCATCTACGGCATCAGCATAGCTGACCTCAGCAGAGTCTCTCTTGCTGTCCCAGTAAACCTTGACAGACTTCACAGCCGGATCAAGCGGGGTTGCCCAGCTGATATCCACTCTCTGATAACCTGACCGGGCAGAGACAGAAGAGGCCTTGGCCGGATAGTTATATCCTCCGGGCACGATGTACTGTCTGTATGTATCGTCCTGCTTGTCGCATGCAGACAGCGACAGCAAGGATATAGCGGAAACCGCAATGAAATTCGATATCTTTTTCATCTTCATCTCATTTTATTCTACGACCTTGCCATAAGGAGTGATCTCTCCGATCTGGACAGCCATCGAGGTCGCCTCAGAATTGTATGTCTGGAAGTTGTCGACAAACACGACCCTGAGATAGGTGACCGCGTCATTTGCGTGCTCCCACTGATCGGAATCAAACTCGAAGTCATTGCCGGAATTGAAATACTCACGGTCCTCGGCAGTATATGAACCTACTGATCCGTCCTCTTCATATCCGGAAGGCTTATACTGAGTGAACCTGCCGAGAAGAACCCAGCCATCTTCGAATCCATGTTCATTTACAAGGCTGAAAGCTCCTGCAGGAGCACCTTCTCCTGTCCATCCCCAGAACTCGAAGTCCCTCGGATGAGCGTTTGACCAGATATTATAGTCTATTCGAGGAAGCGTGTGGACACGGCTGAGCTGAGCCTTCTGGCCAAGGTTGATGGTGAGCCAGCATGGTCTCGGTGCATAGTCTGAAGCAAAGAAATGACCCGCAGCCGAAGCACCGGAATCATCCCAGAGAGCCTTCACAGGATAATAGCTGGCGTTTGCAGTCTTGCAGTTATCGTCCTCAAGTGACGCATCGGAGAACTTGTTGTGATTGAGTTTGTCCTCGGCAACCGGTGTGACAAGAGCCACTGTGGTGTCTGAAATATTTCCCCAATGATCCCTCAAATATACCCCATACAGGGCCTCGACCGGTTCCAGATTACGTCTGGTAAGCTTAATGTCGTTGCTGGCGGTGAAAAGGGTCGTGACTTCAACCCATTTCATATCCCCGACAGGTTTTCCTGCATCTGAAAGGTCTTCATCACGAAGAAGACAAACTGCCAGATCGGCCTTGTGCTCATTGCCTTCAATGAGAATCTTGACACCGCCGAAAGTCTCCATGAGGGTAGGCTTTGCACTCATGATAGGAGGAAGAAGAGGAGTCACGGTCACACTTCTGCTCTCAGACAGAGTCTCGTTGACATTGAAAGAGGAGATTTTCACCTCATGGCTGTCCATGTCGGCAAATCCTTCCACCACAAGACTGTCGACATAGCGTGACACTTTTGTGCTGATGGCAGATCCATTCCTCACGTAGGTCGCGATGGCACCCCTGATGTTGTCATCGTCCGGATATGAGAACTTGATGACAGCTCCTCCTGGAGTGTTGGTCACGGAACTGATCGTGACAGGGGAAGGAGTCTTGGCGTCATCACCTGATGGGATCAGACGGAGGTAATCATCCAGTCTGCCATCACAGGCTGAAAACATCACCAAAGCCACAATAAATAGAATATGCTTTTTCATCATAGTTGTCTTTTGATTACCAACCAAGGTTCTGCACCAGGTTAGGGTTTGTCTCTATATACCCTACAGGGATAGGCCAGAAATAATCTTTGAGACCGAAGGACTGCTCGGCGATGAAGGTCTTGACATAGTAGTCTTCCGCAGAGGCTGATGTCACATGGTAGCCGTAGATGTTCTTCTGGTACTCGGCAGGAGCCTCCATCCATCTGCGCAGGTCGAAGAAACGCTGGCACTCGAACGCAAGCTCATTGAGGCGCTCACGATGGATGATTGCACGCATACCGATCTTGGTGCCATAGAATCCAGGGTTGTTTGAGTACTCATCCCATGATGTCTTCACATCAGGAATACCGGCTCTTTCACGTATGGCGTTGATGCATCTGAACATGTCTGCGCTGTGAGGGCCGTCAGGTCCCTCATACTCGTTTATGCACTCGGCATAGAGGAGATACAGGTCAGTCAGACGCATGGTAGGCCATGGGAACCACCATGCAGAGAAGGTATTCTGGGCTGTGAGGGCGCACTGATATGGGAAAAGCTTCTTAGGGAAATAGCCCGTGACAGGGCCTACCTCAGAGCTGGTCTTTCCCTGAGCTCCGTTCATCCTGCACTGGAGCGTGAACATATCGTCAGGTGAAAGATTTGTGGCGACAGACGGGATACGGCTCAGCCACTTGCCGCCGTCAAATCCCAGTGAGGAATAGAATCTCGGCTCACGGTCAAAGTTAAGCTGCACGGTAGAGTATCCCTCCATGATATAATACTTGTTGTCAGCATCGCCCGTCCTCAGGTCAAGCTTATTCACTCCCGTCCACTCGCTGTCATTTGAGATAGGAAGACCGTTCTTGGTATAGAACTGTTCTGCAATCTTGAGAGGGACACCGATGAACTTATATCCGCCAAGCGAGTGAGTATATTCCGAGAAGTTCGGCATACAGAGCTGCTGGAAGATGGTCATGGATGACGAATTCGTCTGGGTGTTGCCCCATATGATTTCAGAATTCCATCTCGCATAGAAGGAGTTGCGGAGCGTGAGGTCTGTCAGAAGGGTATCATTGACCGTGCCCTCATGAAGGACAATAGGGAACGCTATCTTCACATCGGTGGTATCGAGAAGCCTTATACCGGCCTCGTCACAGATTTTCAGTGCATCATGGCAGGCATCCATCGCATTCTTCCATCTTTCCTGCTTCTGGGCCTCGGTCTTGGACGGGAAGAGCTGGGTGCCGCGTGAGTCGACAAGCGCAGCCTCCTGTTCATTGCCGTTGAACAGCGGACTTGCAGCATATGCAGCCACACGGGCCCTGATTGACGCACAGATAGGCTTTGTGACACGTCCGAGCTCATCATTGGACATCACGACAAGCGGAAGGTTGTCCATGGCCTGGGCCATCTGGTCAAGTATATAATCGAAGCACTCGTCAACCGTGTTTCTGAAAACCCTTACAGTCTCGACATCGGAGTCGATAGGAAGGCTCTCATAAATGATAGGTATGGGACCCCACTTCCTGAGAAGATGGAAATGATAGTATGCCTTGAGGAACTGCGCCTCAGCCTTCCACTGGTTTATTTCCCACTCATCCATGTCAGGGACAAGATCCACGTTTTCCATGAGGATGTCGCAGCAGCGGATTGCCTGATACATGGATGCCCAGTCATTGGCATATACGGTATTCGCGCTCATGAATCCGCGGGCTATATTGAAATAGGTCTGCGGGACACGTCCGCTCTGGTTGGTCACCACGCGGCCTACGAGGTCCCAGAGTTCGTCGCCTCCAAGCATGGCAGGATCGCCACCGGGGATACCGTCATTCGGCATGTATGAGTAGCAGGTAGCCAGATAGCGGATAGCTGTCGACCTCAGGTTGAAAGCTGTCTCGATGGTGGCGAGTCCATCATCCGGCACGACATCAAGGTATTTGTTGCAGCATGTAGCTCCAAACAATGTGGCAGCAGCTGCGAAACTGATCGATATTGTTCTAAATGATTTGCGCATGGCTATACACTATTTGAAGGTTACATTGAGACCGATATTGAAAGTCCTCTGGATCGGATAGTTCAAGCCCTCTCCTGCAAGCTCTGGATCCCAGAGGTTGAACCTGCTCCAGCAGAGGAGGTTGTTGCCCTGGAAATAGAAGCGGAGGTTGTCCATACGCATCTTCTGAGTCCATTTCTGTGGAAGGGTATAACCGAACTCCACCTGCTTGAGTCTCAGGAACGAACCGTCACGCATCCACCATGTGCTGACTGCCTGGTTGTTGTAGTTGCGGTAGTCGCTGAATCTTGGATACAGGGCGTAGATGTCCTGATTATCCTCGCTCCAGTGGCTGTCGGCATACGCCTTGAGCAGCTGGGTTGTGTTGTAATAGACATTGTTCTTCGTCCTTGGAACGAATGGTGCTGTATCGGCAGCATCTATCCAGAAAGACTCGTTGGCAAGTCCCTGGAAGAATACAGACAGGTCGAAGCCCTTGTATCCGGCAGACACACCGAAACCGTAGATGATCTCAGGAGAGGTCGGGAATCCGATAGGAACCATGTCGGCATTGGTGATGACACCGTCGCCATTGACATCGGTGTACTTGATGTCACCTCCGCCATACTGGTTACCGAATGAAGCCTGTGAAGGGCTGTTGGCGGCATCCTGATCATCGATGAAGAGACGCTCGGCGATGTATCCCCATTTCTGTCCGATCGCCTGCCCTACATGCTGACGATAAGGTTCCGGATATGTCGGTTCCTCATAGACGAGATACTCACTTTTTGAGAGAGTGAAGTTGCCTCGTGCAGAGGTCCAGAGGTCCTTGTTCCATGACTGCTTGTAGTCCGCCTGGATATCGATGCCATGTGCCTTGGCCTCACCGATGTTTGCAGAGATACCGGCCTGGAGGCCCATGGTGTTAGGGATGTCGGCACGGCTCATGAAGATATCCGTACGGTGCTCGGTGTAGTACTCCGCGATCACGTCCAGCTTCTTGAATAGGCTGAACTCGACTGCAGTGTTGCTCTTGTACGACTTCTCCCAGGTGATGGCGTCATTTGCATATCTGCTGACTCCGATACCGCTGTAGGACTTGTTCCTGGTCTCACCGAAGTATGCCGCATAAGAAGAGCTGTTCATATTCATCTCCGAGAGATAATAGAATCTGTTCGCAGCCGCGCCGATATTGTCGTTTCCGACAAGACCGTAGGAGTAGCGGAGCTTGAGGTTGGTGACAGTCTTGCTGAGCGGCTTGAACCATGGTTCATTCGAAATCACCCATGCACCTCCGACAGAAGGGAAGAAACCCCATCTGTGAGTCTTTGAGAAGCGCTCGGAACCATTGTAACCGAAGTTGAACTCAGCGAAATACTTCTTGTTCCATCCATATGTGAATCGTCCTGACAATCCGGCATTCCTTGAAGGAAGCGACAGCTGGAGAGATCCTGCGTTCGCGTTGAGCTTCTCACGTGCAGTGAGGACAAGAAGACCGGTCACGGCATGTTTTCCAAACTCACGTGCATAGTTGAGACGGCTCTCCGAATACATGGTGTTGGTGATGTTCTTGCCACCCTCACTGTACTGGAGATAGTCGGTACCTGTCTCATTGATGCGGTGGAGGTGATACTCATTGGTGAACGAGTCGTAGTTGTCAAGGGTGTACCAATATGGGCTGAACTGTCGGAATACGTTGTAGTCTGAAAGACGAGTGAGATTGAAAAGGGTCATGAACGACAGTCCCTTTGTGATGAAATCCAGATTCTGGTTGATCTCGACGGCTGCTATCATCTGCGAGCGCTGATAGTCCTTGTATCCCTTGACGAGGTTGGCATACGGGTTGGTGTAAGAGCCGTCATCATAGTTTCCGAACATGATGTGCTTGATGCCTCTGTTGTCCTCATCTACGGGATAATAAGGTGCGAACAGCACGGGATCGGAGTGAACCACCTGGTTATACACATCCGAACCACCATTGAGAGGCCCGGTATAGTCCGTGAAGTTGCCGGTCAGACGGATGGCAAGCTTGGTGGTCTTGGTGACATTGATGTCGATATTGGACCTGAGGGTATAGGTCTTCTGATCGATGTTGTTGTTGAAGCTGTTGCGCTTGTCCACATTGAGGATACCGGTATCCTCCGTGAAGGCACCGGCCACATAGTACTGGGCTACATTTCCGCCGCCTCGTGCAGATACATTCGCGCGGTAGCTGGTAGCATAATCCTTGAAAAGCTGGCTGTACCAGTCATTGGCAGGATAGATGTATCTGTTGGCATTCTCCTTGCCGGTCTGCTCAATCTTGTCGAAACTGTACTTGAGGTCGCCGAGAGGGTTTCGGGTGGTGATGGCCTCATTGTAGGATTTCATGAAAGTGACAGGGTCAGCGAGTTCCACCACGTCCGTAGGCTGGGAGATGGAGGTCTCGAGTCGTGCGAAGATCTTCGCAGGTCCCTCCTGACCGCGCTTTGTGGTGACGAAAATGACACCATTCGCACCACGGGCACCGTAGAGCGCCGTGGCAGTCGCATCCTTCATGACTGAGAAGCTCTCGATGTCATCCGGCTGGAGACGCGCAAGGTCTGTAGATGTAAGCTCGATGTTGTCGATAAGGATGAGAGGGCTGGTATTGGCACCGAAAGTGGTAATGCCTCGCACGAAGAAATCTGCATTGTCCTGTCCCGGCTCACCGGAACGCTGGTAAGCGATCACACCTGCCACATTTCCCGCCAGCGAGGTGGTAAGATTGCTGGAAGGGACTTTAAGCGTCTTGACGTCAATGCTCGTGATCGAACCGATGACGCTCTCCTTTTTCTGCTTTCCGAAGGCCACAACGACTGCGTCGTCGAGCTCCGTGACTGCATTTTTCAATTTTACGATGACATTGGACAGTTCACCGACGGTGATCATCTGCTGCTCCTTTCCGAAGAAATCGATCTGGAGTCGGTCTGATGCCTTCACGCCAGAAAGTTTGAAAGCACCATCGAGATCTGTCACTGTTCCCTTTGTCGTGCCGACGATCATGACACTGGCTCCCGGAATGGTTTCTCCAGTCTCGTCTTCATATACGACACCCTTGATCGTCTTGGTCTGCGCGATGGCAGCGACAGAGAGGACAAGGCACATGAAAGTCGCGACAATCTTTCGTAATGACATATCAACTGATGTTTAATAGTGTGTGTTTTGCGAGAAACTTCTCTCAAATCGTAAATTTATAAAAAAATACACCCAATTACAGGCAGAAATGATAAATTTTCTCCACTTTTTCCGATAAGCTTTTATTCGTATTTTTGCATACCTAATCATCATAAAAGTGAAAAAAGCATTTCTTGCCGCATCTCTGATGCTGAGCGTATGCGCAATGTATGCGCAAAAACCTACAGACTACGTCAACCCATTCATCGGAACCGAGGGCATGGGACACACCTTCCCGGGAGCGTGCGCCCCTTTCGGCATTGTCCAGCTCTCCCCTGACAACGACACCATCCCCCACAATGTGGGCGGCAAATACCAGCCGAGGGTGTACGAGTACTGCGCCGGCTACCAGCACGGCGACAGCACAATCGTCGGATTCAGCCACACCCATTTCAGCGGCACCGGTCATTCCGACCTCGGCGACATCCTCGTGATGCCGGGAACCGGAGCCATCCAGCTCAACCCGGGAACCGCCACGGATCCCGACAGCGGCTACCGCTCACGCTTCTCCCATGACAGCGAGAAGGCCAGCCCGGGCTACTACGAGGTGACTCTCTCCGATTATGGCATCCGCGCGCAGATGACCGCATCACAGAGAGTGGGTGTGCACAGGTACACCTTCCCACAGGGCAGCGACGGCCATGTCGTCATCGACCTCCAGCACGGCATCTACAACTATGACGGCAAGACCCTCTGGGCCGAGATGAGAGTGGAGAACGACACCCTCATCACCGGCTACCGCATCACCAACGGATGGGCGCGTACCAACTACACCTATTTCGCGATCTCACTCTCGCAGCCGATCATAGAATACGGCTACACCGACCGCCAGAAGACAGACTACAAAGGCGGATGGGGCAAATTCCCTCAATTCCACAATTTCCCTGAGATGGCCGGCCGCAAGCTTGTGGCATGGTTCAGGTTCGACACCGCAAAAGAGCCGGTAGTCGAAATGAAGGTCGCCCTTTCTGCCACCAGCACCGAGGGCGCGCTTCTCAACCTCAGGGCTGAAGCTGCGGGCAAGAGCTTCGAGCAGATCTGCAAGGGCACCGAGAATGCCTGGAATGCAGAGCTCGAGACCATACAGGTAGAGGGCACAGAAGACCAGAAGGCCATGTTCTACACCTCATACTACCACACCATGATCAATCCGTCCGTCTATATGGACGTGGACGGCAGCTACAGGGGTCTGGACCGCAATATCCACAAGGCGGAAGGCTTCACCAACTACACCGTCTTCTCATTGTGGGACACATACCGCGCCGAGCATCCTTTCCTCGCACTCATGAAGCCTCAGCAGGCGCGTGACATGGCCATCTCCATGATCCGCCACCAGCAGCAGAGCGTGCACGGACTCCTCCCGGTATGGAGCCACATGGGCAATGACAACTGGTGCATGAGCGGATATCACGCCACATCAGTCCTCGCCGACGCGATCACGAAGGGACTGGACATTGACAAGGAGGAGGCCCTCAAGGCCATGATCAAGACTTCAAATGTAGAGTATTATGCCGGTCTCGGCGAATACATCCAGCTCGGATACGTACCACTCGACAAGACTGCCACAGCAGCATCCAACACCCTCGAGTATTCATACGACGACTGGACCATCTACCACACCGCACTCCTCGCAGGCGACACAAAGACAGCCGATACCTACCGCAAGAGAGCGATGTACTACAGCAACATCTACGACACCGAGCTCGGCTTTGCACGTCCGAAATATACCGACGGAAGCTTCAAGAAGGACTTTGACGTACGTCAGACCTATGGCGAAGGCTTCATCGAGGGCAACTCTTGGAACTTCTCATTCCATGTGCCTCAGGACATCAACGGGCTCATGAAACTGATGGGCGGAGACAAGAAGTTCATCGCAGACATGGACGAGCTCTTCGGCATGGACCTCGACCCTAAGTACTACGAGGACAACGAGGACATCACAGCCGAGTGCCTCATCGGCGGATATGTACACGGCAACGAGCCAAGCCACCACATCCCTTACCTCTACGCATGGACATCACAGCCTTGGAAGACCCAGTACTGGCTCCGCGAGGTTATGAACAGCAAGTACCTCAACCACATCCGCGGCCTTGGAGGCAATGACGACTGCGGCCAGATGTCCGCATGGTACATCTTCACCGCCATGGGATTCTACCCTGTCTGCCCTGGAACCGATCAGTATGTGTTCGGTGCGCCTTATCTCCCATACATGAAGATCAGTCTCCCTAACGGCAAGACTCTCGAGATCAAGGCTCCTGCTGTCAGCGACACCAACCGCTATGTCAAGGAGGTACGCCTCAACGGCAAGCCTTACGGCAAGATGTACATCACCCACGATGACATACTCGCAGGCGGTACTCTCGAGTACATCATGAGCGCAAAGCCTAACAAGAAGCGCGGACTCGCCGCTTCCGACAAGCCTTATTCACTCAGCGAATAATCCCTGACGCCGGGACGAACCGGCGACAGCATAAGACAGCAAAGCGGCCGATGAATCATCACCGGCCGCTTTCTTTGTTTATGAAGAGACAGTCCTTTTCAGACTGTCAACTGGACTACTGCTTCTCGAAGTATGCACCTCCGGTAGGGCCGTATGACCAGATGTTGTTGTAGTTGAGCTGATAGATAGTGGTGTAAGAACTTGTTGCATAGCCCTTCTTGACGATTGAGAAACCGCAGAAGTATCTGCTTTCAGAGACAAGTCTCTCAGCACCTGTACCCATGGTCACCTTGAGAGCCGGGTCGAAGATATCCTCAACTCCCCATCCTACCCAGGCATAGTTGCATGCTTCAGGACCGAATGACTGCTCAGCAAAATAACCTGTGCTATATGTTGTAGAGTTGGTGAGCTCAGGGATGATAGCGACCTCGATGCCGCTTGACACTGTCTGGTAGTCAAGTGAGAGGTAGGTATATACCTTAGGACCATCCTCGGTGATCTCGAGAGAGCATGGGAGTTTGGCCTCGAGGTAAAGACCCACGATATCGAAATTGTGGACATGTCCGTTGAGTTCCTCCTCATTTTCTACAGGGACGAACTTCACGGTAGTAGCCATTCTTCTGGTGCCGAGAGTCTTTGTGTTGCTGAGAGGCTTGAATGCGTTGCTGTAGAGGACATAGTCGCCTGCGATGTCCTTACCCTCAACCTGCTGGATGGTGATGGATGAACCTGTAGAGAGCTCAAGGGTAGCCTTGCGAGGCTTGCCGGTGTTATTTGCGGTCCATCTTGCGACACCGTCGGTGAATGAGAGCCATCCGCCTTCGCCCGCTGTCTTTCCGTTATCTGCAGCAGCACCGAAGAGTCCGCGGTAACCGGCAGCGTCAGTCTTCCAGAATGTGAGAGTCTCAGGCTCTGTAGGCACGCGGAGGGTAACCTTCACCTTGCAGACAGACTTGGTGCCGTCAACGAGGGATGCAGTGATATCGGCCTCGCCGAGAGCGACAGGGCTTACATTGCCGGCAGCGTCCACTGTAGCGACAGCAGGATCGGAAGATGCCCAGCTGACTGCAGGGAATGTCACATTGTAAGGCTCCACTGTGGCGGTGAGCTGAGCTCCGTTCTCGCCCTCGTAGAGGGTGAGAGAAGTCATATTGAGGACAAGTGAAGACGCCGGCACGTTTGATACAGTCACAGCGCAGGTGGCTGAGACATTCTCCGGAGTCTTGGCTGTGATGGTGGCTGTTCCGGCCTTGACACCGGTGACATATCCTCCGGTGACAGTGGCAACTGATTCGTCTGAAGAGGTCCACGCAATCTCTGAGCTGGCATTCTTCGGAGAGAATTCAGGTGTGAGGGTAGCAGTCTGACCGACATAGATCTGGACAGAAGCCTGATCCATGGTCATTCCAGTCGGCGTGATATCAGTATCCTTTGTACAAGATACAGAGAGAGCAGCGCCAAAGATGGATGCAATTGCAATTATTCTATTGATTTTCATAATCGGATCGTGTTACTGATATTACTTCCAGTTAGGATTGCCCTGGCGCTCCTTCTGAGGAATCTCCCATGTCCAGCCCTGAGCCTCGACGCCCTTGGTTGACCAATGGTTGGCTCCACGTGAGAACTGTGAGCCCCAACGCTTCTGGTTGAAGAATGCATAGTCACCCTCTCCCCACATTTCGATTCTCCACTGGAGCTTTACGAAATCGAGCATGCTGCCCTTCTTTGTGCCGGCCACTGTCATGGCAGCCTGTCCAGGAAGGGTGCGGGCTTCGAGAAGCTTGTTGAGAAGAGCCTCGGCCTGTGACTCCTGGTTGTTCATGGTGTATGCCTCGGCAGCCATGAGAAGGAGTGCGGAAGTACGGAAGACAGCCTCATCGGACTTTGTGACGTTGTTGGTGTGCTCTGCGTAGTTTCCACGGTCGCGGCCTTCAGTGGCAGCGAACTTCATGGAAGTGTAAGCAGGCATTGTATAGCTGTACCATGTGGTATCGCCGCTGGCTACAGAGTATGTCCAGAAGTCTGGTGTCGCCTCCTTGGTGATGACAGCCTTGCGGACGTCTGCATCTGAAAGCGCATTGACGATGTCGGCATCTACCTGCATGTATCCGGACTCGCTGTTCTTGAGGTTGTTGAGTCCTCTGACGGTCCAGCACTGGTTTGATCCGCCGATGGTAGAGAAGATAGCCTCCGGGTTCTTTGTGATGTTGTAGAACGCGTTGTTCTCAGCATTGAAGGCACCTCCGCAATAGTTTCTCTTGCCGTTGCCGCGATCCTGGGTGGCATTCACGTCAGCGACCTTGCTTGCGAGCATACCGTAATCCTCGGCCTTGATGAGTGAAGGATACTTGGCAATCACATCGTTGTAAGCATCTACAACAGTCGCATAGTCCTTCCTGTCAAGAGCGACCTGGGCACGGATATACTGAGCCACGCCGCAGTCGAGATCATAAGTGGTAGAAGTCTCGGTGATGCCTGTGGTGTAACCCTTGTTCTCAGTCTGGTGGAAGAGAGCGACAGCCTCGTCAAGCATGTCGGCGATGTACTTCCAGGTATCAGCCACTGAAGAAGGTGCTACAGGAGTGTTGTAAGCGTACTTGTCATAGATAGGCATACCCTGAGCAGTGGTGGATGCAGGATCCTTGAGATCGGTGTAGCGCTCCATGAGGCGGGCATATCCGTAAGCCTTTGATGTGAGAGCCTGTGCACGTGCGATCTTCATCTTTGCAGAACCGGCCTCGCAAGACTCCTTGGTAAGGAAGTCGAGAGCCTTCTGCGCATTGCTGATCTTGTATACAGCTGCGAGATAATAGCCGTAGTTGTTGACATCCTGTATGGTTGTCCAATAGAGGTTGTCTGCCTTGTTCTGATACCATGTCGTGAAGGTTCCAGGGTTAGCCTTTGTTCCCTCGACGATATCACCGGACTCCATCACCATGAAGAAGTCTTTGTAGAACTCGTTCTGACCGGAGTTTGAGTAACCACCGTTGATAGCCGCGTTGGAAACGCGCATATTGCCGTTGAGACCGCCTACGAGACCGGTGAGCACCTGCTCCTGGGTCTTCTCGTCAGACTGCATGAACTCACGCATCTGCTCGTCAGTGATCTTGTTTGGGTTTGGCACGTCGAGCTTGCTTGCACATGAGACTGCAGCAAGTGAGACGAGGCCGACAGCAAGAATACTTTTATATGTTTTCATTGTCATCGAGAATTAAAAGTCAAGATTTACACCAAATGTAAGGGTCTGCATCTGAGGATATACATAAGTATCGACCTCCTTGCCACCGATGATAGAGAGAGTAGGGTCCACACCCTTCGCAGCAGAGAAGATAAGAAGGTTATCAGCTGATGCGAATACTCTGAGAGCTGAGATGTTGACCTTTGACGTGAACTTCTTAGGGAAGGTATATCCCATTGTGATGTTCTTGAGACGGAAGTAGCTTGCATTGAAGAGGGACATGTCAGTATAGTCATGTGAGCCTGTAGTGCCTACATATGAACCGTCAAGCTTGAGGCTGCTTGTAGAACCTGAAGGGAACCACTGCATAGGGAAGTATGCTCCGCTGTTCTCAGGTGTCCAGGTCTTGCCGATGAGCTTCTTTGAAACCGGGATATTGGTAGATCCGAGGGTGGATCCTGCATAGAGGTATGTAGAATACTCTCTCGAGTAGATCTTGCCACCGATCTGATATGCACTTACGACGCTTACGTCGAAGTTCTTGTACTTGAGATTGATGGTCATACCACCCATCCAGTCAGGTGTAGCTGAACCCACCTCATAGAAGGATGCGTCTGATGCCACGTTGGTGACGACATTCTCGCCGACCTTCTTGCCGGCATAGCGTCCGCCGTGATCGCCGTTGTTCACATCATTGTATGTAACCCTGTGCCAATAGGTAGGAAGACCGTACTCATCCACACCGGCATATTTAGGGAAGTAGAGGTTGAAGAGGTCACGGCCTACACCACGGAGGTATGTGGTACCACGGCCTGCATGGTCAGCTGTACCGGCAGCGGCCATATCCTCACTTGCCACAATCCATGTGCCCTCCGGAACATCCATGGTCTCATCCCATGCAGGGATCACCTCATCAGGAACACCTGCGAGGATTGTGCGGTAGTGGGTTCCGTTCACAGTCACATTGAGGGTGAGATCTGAAGTGCGGATGACATCGGCAGAAAGCTCGAGTTCGATACCGCGGTTGCGCACCTGAGCTGCGTTCTGCTGCTTGGTAGCGTTGCCGGCTGATGCGAGAGGAGACACTGTCCTGTTGTAGAACGCGTTGTCTGTAAGGTTGTTGTAGAAGTCCACGGAAGCAGTGATCCTGCTCTTGAGCACGCTCATATCGACACCGAGGTCGAACTGATGGACGTTCTCCCATGTGAGGTTCTCATCGATGAGTGAGTTGGCGCTTGATACTGATGTGCCGTCAGCGACACCGGTACCGCTTGTAGAGCTCTGCCATGCACTCTGTGCATAGTTCCAGTACTGATTGAGGTACCATGTGGTAAGACCGTTTGCGTTACCGGTCACACCGTAGCTGGTGCGGATCTTGGCATTGTCGAGCCAGCTCTTGGCATTCTCCATGAATGGCTCCTCAGAGAGTCTCCAGCTGCCGCCGACTGACCAGAAGTTACCCCAGCGGTTCTTTGCAGTGAACTTTGAAGAACCATCGCGGCGTGCAGAAGCAGAGAGATAGTATCTTCCGGCATAGTTGTAGTTGGCACGTCCGAAGTAAGACTCTGTTCTATATGCCTCATTGCCATAGTAAGGAGTCCATGAGTTCTGTGCACCGTATGTGGTATAGCGGTTCACGAAGTTGCCAGGGATGGCAAGTCCAGGGATGAGCTCGTAAGTCGAACCCCAGTTGATATCCATTCTGTCAAGCTGCTCATACTCGTGTCCGACCATCGCATCTGCATGGTGTTTGCCGAAATCCTGGTTGTATGAGAGGATCTGCTGTGTGTTGATCACGGTACGGTCCTGGGCTTTCACACCGAAGGATCCCTTTGTACCTGTGGCACGACCTGCAAGACCGTTCATGTACGCTGTACGCTTGAACATCTGCTGGTCCATGTTGAATGCGACGTTGAAATCGAAGTACTTGAGGAATCTTACATCTGAATAGAGACGCGTTGTCCATACGCTGGTCTCGATTCTCTCGATGTTGATGTCCTGAAGCCAGGCATAGTCTGAAGAATACTCTGACTTTGCCTGTCCAAGAGGAGAGTATGACTTGTTGTTGACGTTGACGATCTTCTCGCCCTTAGCGTCAAGTACATAGTTGCCATTTGCGTCCATCTCAAACACTGGAGCGATAGGAGTCCAACCCTTCACCCAGAGCATGGCGTTTCCTGAAGCCGCACCGATCTGGCGAGGACCCCACTTTCCGGCCTGTGCACGGGTATTGGTCTTTGCATAACCCACATTTGCGCCTATCTTCATCCATTTGAGCACCTGAGCGTCCACGCTCATACGTCCGCTGTAGCGGTTGTATTCAGAAGAACGGAGATATGAAGGCTCATCCTGATATCCGAGGGATGCATAGTACTGTACCTTCTCTGTACCGCCTGAAGCGGAAAGGTTGTACTGCTGACGGAATGCGTTGGAGATGAGAAGGTCCTTTCCATTTCCCTTGTAAAGGAGAGATGCATCAGGGTTGATGCGTCCGTCAGGGTTTACGAGGTACGCACCTGACATGGTCGATGACTGGTTCTGACCAACACCCATATCCTTGGTATATACGGCACCCGGAACTCTGTACGCGAGGTTGTTGTTGAGAGCATTCCTCTGGAAGGCAGTCTCGCTTCCATAGTAGTTGAAGAGGTGCTGGGACGCGAATTCGCGTGCCTCTGCGTCAGAATGGTTAGGGTTTGCGGCATTGGTATAGAATGTACCGTCCGGCTTTGTGCCAGGGGCACCTGTTCCATTCACACCGTAACGGTATGAATTGTATATGCTCTGCCATGCATACTCATAATACTGAGCTGCGTTGTCGATGGAGCTGACATCATAGTTGCCGAGAGAGTTCCATCCCCAGCGGCTCTGGAAGGAGATCTTCGCACGGCCTTCCTGACCCTTCTTGGTGGTGATCAGGATGACACCGTTCGCAGCACGTGATCCATAGAGGGCTGTGGAAGCGGCGTCCTTGAGGACAGAGACTGAAGCGATATCCTCAGGATTGAGCTGAGAGAGAGGGTTCTCGTATGTATCAACCATCTGCTGAGCCACACCGTCGATCACGATGAGGGCGGCAGCTGACTTGCCGTTGGTAGAGCTGGTACCACGAAGACGGATAGCCATATCGAAACCAGGCTGACCATCGACAGAAGCGACAGAAAGACCTGGAGCAGATCCCTCGAGAGCACGTGAGACTGTAGAGGTGTTCTGGATGGCAACGATCTCAGACTTCACTTCGGAGAGTGATCCTGTGAGATCCTTCCTGCGTGCAGTACCGTAAGCCACGACGACTACGTCATCGAGGAACTCGGTATCGTTCTTGAGAACTGCGTTGATGACAGCGGATGAGCCGACCTTGATTTCCTGGGTGGCAAATCCGATGCTGGAGAATACCAGGACGGCGCCCTGCTTCACTGAAGGAATAGAGTAGCGGCCGTCAAGGTCTGTCATGGTACCGGTCATGGTGCCCTTTATGAGGACATTCACGCCAGTGAGGGGCTCCCCAGTCTCATCAGTCACCTTTCCGGAGATGGCAGACTGGGCGAATGCAGGTGCTCCGAATGTGACGAGCACAAGCAAAAGAGTGATTAGACGTTTACCCATAAGTGATTAGAATTAGTTTTATGCTTCGTTTCCAAAAGTTGCGGATTGTTATAGACAATGATAGTGAAAAAAGACTCATTCTATGTACCAAATCACATAATTATTACAGGGATTTTTTGAAAAACGATGCGCAATTTTTACTTTTGTTGGCGCAACTGATGGCAATTTTCGAAAATGAAGACCACAACACTGAAAACAATTTCTGACAAGACCGGTTTTTCCGTCACGACAATCTCTCGTGTATTGAGTGGAAAATCAGAGCAATACCGCATCAGCAAGGCATCTGCGGAAGCCATCCTGGCTGAAGCGAAAAAATGCAACTATCCCATAAAAAATAGCGCACCGGTATTGCGCAGCAAAGACAGCAAGACCATAGGACTTCTTATACCATATATCTCAAACCCGTACTTCGCCGACCTGTCAAGCGTCATCATCAGCGAGTTTGACAAGAACGGCTATTCGATCGCCGTCATAGACACCATGGAGGACGAAGGCAAGATGATACGCGGCATCAAGGCCATGATGCAGAGAAAGGTCATAGGAGTCATAGTGGTGCCATGTGGAAACTACTCCAAGGAGTTCGACACGCTCGCAAAAGAAATCCCGATGGTCGCCCTTGACCGCTATTACGAGCAGTCCACAGTGCCATATGTCGTCACAAACAACTATCAGGGTGGATTCAGCGCCACTTCCAAGCTCATCGAGAAGGGGCACCGCAGAATAGCATGCATCCAGGGAGTGAGCAGTTCCAGCCCGAACAGGGAGCGCGTCCAGGGCTATATCGATGCCATGAAGAGCGCTGGTCTCGAGGACGAGATAAGAGTCTCAGGCAATGATTTTTCCATCCACAACGGGTATGTCGAGACTAAGCTGCTGCTGAGCATGGAGAAACGCCCGAGCGCAATTTTTGCGCTGAGTGGAACCATACTGCTGGGGTCAGTCAAGGCGGTACGTGAGTCCGGAGCCAAGATCCCGGAAGACATCGACTACGTGAGTTTCGACAACAACACCTTCCTAGACTATCTCATGCCGTCCATCAGCCGCATCAACCAGCCTATCGAGGCCATGGCCACGCTTGCCGTGAAAATACTCCTCGACAGGATCAGCGGCGAAAACCATTTCAACTCGCAGATCAGGCTCTCGCCTTCATTCGTATCCGGAGAATAGTAAAGACAAACATATGTTCAGGAAACTTTCACTCACCATCACTGCCTTGGCAGTGGCTCTGGGCGTCAACGCCCAGGACCGCCTCATCTCACACGTCAACCCCTTCGTGGGAACGGACGGTTTCGGAAATGTGTATCCAGGCGCACAGCTTCCATACGGAGGCATTCAGATCAGCCCGGATACCGACGACGACGATTATGACGCAGCATCAGGATATAAGTATTCGAAGCCTACGATCATGGGATTCAGCCTCACCCACCTCAGCGGAACGGGCATCCCTGATCTCGGAGACTTCCTCTTCATTCCGGGTACGGGTGCCATAAAGGCAACTGCCGGCACACATGAGGATCCAGACAGCGGCTACCGCTCCAGATACAGTCACGAGCGCGAATCCGCTCATCCCGGATACTATTGCGTGGAGCTCGCAGACTATGGAGTGAAGGCGGAGATGACATCCGCCCTCCACAGCGGCGTATTCCGCTTCACCTACCCGAAGTCTGACAATTCCTTCATCATGGTCGATCTGGACCACAGCCTCAAATGGGAGTGCCAGTGGTCGGATGTCAGGAAGATCGACGACCACACCATCGGCGGAATGAGGCTCGTGAAGGGCTGGGGACCGGAGAGATACGTCTATTTCGTCGCCCACTTCTCTGTTCCGCTCGGTAAATTCACCATCCTCCAGGATGGAGAGCCTGTCATCTACAACACAAAGCGTTTCCGCAGCAGCCTCGAGGCATGGGGAAAGAAGCTCATGGCCTGTGTGGAGTTCCCTACCGTGGAAGGCCAGCAGGTAGAGGTCCATGTGGCAGTCTCATCCGTATCGATGAATGGAGCCATGGCCAACCTGATGACCGAGCAGAGCAAGGGCATCTCCACAAGTTTCAAGTCATTCGACGACGTCCTCGCAGCAGCAGAGGAGACATGGGAGGCTGAGCTTGGCAAGTACGAGCTCAAGACGGACGACAAGGAGCTCCTCGAGACATTCTACACAAGTGTCTATCACACCGCACTGCACCCGTTCATCTTCCAGGATTGCGGGACAGTCTCACAGTTCCGCGGACATGACGGAAGCACCGACCCGAAGGCTCTGTACACTCCGTCCGGGAAGAAGATCGAATTCACAAACTACACGACATTCTCACTCTGGGACACCTACAGGGCATTCCATCCGCTGCTCAATCTTGTCAACAGACCGCTCCAGGCCGACATAGCCAACTCCATGCTCATGCATTGGAGCGAGAGCGCGGAGCACATGCTCCCGATCTGGTCTTTCTATGGAAATGAGACTTGGTGCATGATAGGCTACCATGCATGCTCCGTGCTTGCCGACATGATCATGAAGGACGTTCCTGGATTCGATTACGAGATGGCATTCCAGGCGATGAAGGCCACCGCCACAAACCCTCACTACGACTGCATCCCGGAATACACCAGCCTCGGCTATGTGCCGTTCGACCTCGAGAAGGAGTCCGTCTCCAAGACCCTGGAATACGCATATGACGACTGGTGCATCGCCCAGGTTGCGAAGAAACTCGGGCATGACGCAGACTACGAGTTCTTCTACAGGCGCTCGATGAACTACAAGAACCTCATCGACCCTGAGACGAAATATATGCGCGGCCGCGACTCTAAGGGCGAATGGCGCACTCCGTTCGCACCTATCGCATATCAGGGTCCCGGTTCTGTCAACGGATGGGGCGACATCACCGAAGGATTCACACTCCAGTACACCTGGACAGTGCCTCATGACTTCCAGGGCTACATGGATATAGCCGGAAAAGACTTCCTCTGCAGACGCCTGGACGAGATGTTCACCATCGAGATGGACGAGAACATACCCGGCGCCCACGACATCTGGGGAAGAATCGGAGGCTACTGGCACGGAAATGAGCCATGCCACCACGTCCTCTATCTCTACAACGATCTCGGCAAGCCATGGGAGTGCCAGAAGTGGGTGCGCTACGTCGCAGAGCATTTCTACGGCAACAAGCCGGACTCCCTCAGCGGCAACGACGACTGCGGACAGATGTCGGCATGGTATATATTCAACTGCCTCGGCTTCTATCCAGTCTGCCCAGCAGACGACTGGTACGCCATCGGATCCCCTTGCGTTCCTGCCCTGAACGTCAATCTCTCTGACGGCGGCAGGATCGAGATGACCACCGAAGGCTGGAGCAAAGACGCAGTTTACGTCAAAGCGGCCTACCTCAACGGGCAGAAACTCACCAGCCCGGTCATCAGATATGACGACATCAAGGACGGAGCAAAGATCCACTTCGTCATGAGCACAAAACCTTCAAAGCGCAACTTCAAATGAAAAAAAGACAGATCTTCGCGGCATTGGCAATCCTGATTGCAGCGGCAGATGCATGTGACAAGGCATCTCAGACACCGGCATCTTCACTCACTCCCCCATCATGGCCACTCGTGACCATTGACCCGTACACCAGCGCGTGGTCACCTGCCGACAGGCTCTATGACGCCGGCGTCGAGCACTGGACCGGCATGCCTTTCCCATTCGTGGGAGTGCTCACGGTAGACGGCACCGAATACCGTTTCCTCGGCAAGGAGAAGGCTGAGGAATACAAGGCCATCTGCCACGCGGGCCTGGACAGGCACTGGGACGGGTTCTACACCACCAAAGACCCCGCAAAGGGATGGATGAATCCTGAATTCAGCATGGATCCGTCGTGGATCCGCAGTCAGGGAGGTTACGGCCCCGAGAACCGCAAGCCGCTCACGGCCACATGGATCGATGCCGAGGACATCTGGGCAAGGCGCGATGTGGACATAGAAACAATCCCAGATGAGGCCGAAGTATTCTTTCAGGCCAACTGCCAGAATATCAATGAGTACTACGTCAACGGCATTGCCGTGCCTGTAGCGGACGGCAGCCACAGCCGCGAGTACATCCCACTCCCCGCCGCAGCCCGTGAGAGCCTGAAATCAGGCAGAGCGGTGCTTGCAGGGCACAGCCATAGCTTCAGTGACAACCGCAAGGTCGGCAACGCCCTGGTGGACATGGGCCTCTATGTGCGCAACACCTATGCGCAAAAATACGACATGACTGCAGTGCAGACTTCCGCCACCGTGCTCCCTACACGCACCATCTACGGATTCGACTGCGGCCCGGTAGCGCTGGAGCTTTCCTTCGTGGCACCGCTCCTGCTTGACGACCTGGATCTGACAAGCCGCCCGGTAAACTACATCACCTACGCGGTCAGCGCAAAGGACGGGCAGAAACATGACGTCTCTATCAGGATAGAGGCCGGCGCCGAATGGGCCCAGAACTACCCGATGGACGAGGTGGCCGTATCTGAGACATTCGAGAAGAACGGCATCACATATGCCCGCACCGGCAACATCGACCAGACCATACTCAGCCGCAGCGGCGACAATGTCCGCATAGACTGGGGATACTTCTACCTCGCGGCAGAGAGCCAGGGGACCGCGGCAAGTGCCCTCCCGGCCGGAGACGTGGCCATCGAGCGCACCTTGGGCAAGGTCAAGAAAGGAAACGGCAAGATCATGATAGGCTACAACGACCTGTACTCGATCAGATATTTCGGCACAGACCTGCGCCCATGGTGGAACTCCGACGGCACAAAGACCATCGAGGGCGAGTTCGAGGCAGCCTGCAGGGACTACAAGGCCATAATGAAGAGAAGCTGCGGTTTCGATGCCTCGATGATGGCAGAAGCTGCAGCGGCCGGTGGACAGAAGTACGCCGAACTCTGTGCACTCGCCTACCGCCAGTGCATTGCGGCGCACAAACTCGTGAAATCACCTTCCGGCGAGCTCCTGCTCATATCCAAGGAGAATAACTCCAATGGTTCGGCCGGCACGGTGGATGTCACATACCCGTCAGCCCCTATTTTCCTGAAATACAACACAGAGCTCGCGAAGGGACTGCTGAATTTCATATTCGATTACAGCGAAAACCACGGCTGGGACAAGCCTTTCGCATGCCATGACATCGGTCGCTACCCTCTCTGCGAGGGCCAGTATTACGGTGCCGACATGCCTGTGGAGGAATGCGGCAACATGCTCACCCTCACCGCCGCGGTATGCCATTTCAGCGGTGACGCCTCCTACGCACGCAAGCATTGGGAGACTCTCACCAAATGGACTGAATACCTCTCTCAGTTCGGCCTCGATCCTGACAACCAGCTCTGCACCGATGACTTTGCAGGCCATTCGGCCCACAATGCGAATCTCTCCATCAAGGCCATCATGGGCATCGCGTCCTATGCACGCATGGCAGACATGCTCGGAGATGCACAGACAAGTGACAAATACGCCGCAATGGCCCGCTTCATGGCTCAGGAATGGGTGAAGCTCGCCGACGACGGCGACCACTACAGGCTCAACTTCGACGCCCCTGACACCTGGAGCCAGAAATACAACCTCGTATGGGACAGCCTACTCGGGCTCAACGTGTTCGAGACAGACATCATGGCGAAGGAGATTCCGTACTACATCGGCATCCAGAGACAGTACGGTCTCCCTCTCGACAACAGATCCGAGTACACCAAGACTGACTGGATACTCTGGACAGCCGCCATGTGCAGGACACAGGAGGATTTCGATGCGCTCGTCGATCCAGTGTGGAGGTTCTACGACGAGTCAGTGGACAGGGTTCCGATGTCGGACTGGACCTGGACAGACAAGGCCGAGCACCGCGGTTTCAAGGCCAGATCGGTGGTCGGCGGATTCTTCATGAAGATGCTTTTTGAGAAGTAATGGCACAATAGCGACGAAATAGCGCAAAAAAAGCCATCAGACTACTATTAAAAAGAAGCCGGGACATTCATTTGTCTCGGTTTTTTTGTATTTTTGCTTGTATTTGTCCCCAAAAGGCAAGAATTATCAAATTCAATACACACATTCAATTAATTAAAGTTTTATGACAAAACGATTCATGATGGTTTTGCTTGCATTCCTCACAATAGGAGTGCAGGTGTTCGCCCAGAATTCAGTTGCCGGAAAGGTGACTGACGAATCGGGAGAACCTCTCGTAGGTGCCAGTGTTCTCGTAAAGGGAACCCACACTGGTACAGTCACAGACTTGGACGGTAACTACAAGCTCGCAGGCGTGAGCTCAAACTCTGTCCTCGTCTTCTCTTCTATCGGCTACAAGACCGTTGAAGCTACTGTAGGTAACCAGAAGAACATCTATGTGGTTCTTCCTGAGGATACCGAGTATCTCGACGATGTAGTCGTTGTCGGTTACGGTACCGCACGCCGCAAGGACGTGTCAGGTGCTATCTCCAGCTTGAACTATGCTGAGAACCAGGACGTGGCAACACTTCCTAACCCTAATGCTCTCGCAGCTCTCTCAAGCCGCGTCGCAGGTCTCAGCTACTCTCCTACCAGCAGCGCCGGTGGTGACAATACAGCTACCATGACCATCCGCGGTAAGAATGCGATTCCTACAGGTGGAAGCAACTCTGCAAGTGCACAGAGCGTGAACCAGCCTCTCCTCGTCATCGACGGAGTGCTTTCTTATGGTTCAATCAACTCTATCAACACAGCAGATATCCAGAGCATCGACGTACTCAAGGATGCATCTGCAGCCGCTATCTACGGTTCACGTGCAGCCAACGGTGTCATCATCATCACCACCAAGAGCGGACAGAGCGACAAGCCAGTCGTTAACTTCAACGCAAGCGTCAGCCTTTCAGACTGGAGCCGTATGCCTAAGATGGTCAACGACAAGGAGACTTTCCTCAAGAACAGATTCTATTCTAAGCAGGCGCCTGAAAACTCAGCATATTCCTCTTTCAAGGACAAGAGTTGGGGTGACTACGCAAATCTCGACGCAGCGGCATCTGAACTCCTCAGCGCCCGTGAGCAGATGGCATGGAAGGACGGCCAGTGGGTCAACTGGCTCGATGAGATCTCACGCACAGGTATCGGTCAGAAATATGACGTCAGCGTAGGAGGAAAGGCAAAGAATGTATCTTACTACATTTCATCAGACTACACCCGTCAGCAGGGCATCCGCAAGGGTGACGACTATGAGAAGGCTGGTGCAATGGGTAAGGTTGACATCAACATTACCGATTGGCTCACTGTAGGTGCAAAGGCCAACTACCTTTGGTCAAACAGCTGGGGACAGACTGCAAAGATCCAGAACGCTATCTGGATGTCTCCTCTCTCATATGTATACGCTATCCAGCCAGGATATGAGAACTGGTATAACAGTGTTCCTGACGGAGGCAGTGCCAGCCCATATTGGGGAGCAGGTGCAAACGACTCAAACCTTTGGACAAAGCGCGAATCACACTCTGCAAACCTCAACGGTGTAGCATACGCTCAGATTGACTTCCCATTCATCCCAGGCCTCAGCTATAAGATCACTCTTCAGGGACAGCGCAACGCTTCTTACAGCGACGTATTCAACCGCCCTGAAATCAGCGTCAGCACAGAAAAGACCACTGACATGGACAACCCTGGACAGTACAACAATGCATCCAGCGGTTCATCTTCTACATCCAACTACTCAGCATGGAACATCGATAACATCCTTACCTACGGCAAGGATTTCGGTAAGAACCACATCGATGCAATGATTGGTTACACACGTGAGTACACAAACAGCAACGGCCTGACAGTGGGCTTCAGCGGCTTCAATACTCCGACCACCCTTTTGCAGTACAACCTATCTACAGCAAACTCATTCACTCCTAACCGCACACGCGTGGAGACATCTGCAGTCGGTTACCTTGCACGCGCAAACTACAACTACGCAAACAAGTACTATCTCACTGCAAACTTCCGTCGTGATGGTTACTCAGCATTCGCAGCTGGACACAAGTGGGGCAACTTCTTCGGTGCATCTGCAGCATGGGTTATCTCCAATGAAAACTTCATGAAGAACCAGAACGCATTTGACTTCTTGAAGCTCCGTCTCTCATGGGGACAGAATGGTTCTCGTTCAATCACTGCCAGCGCAACACAGTCAACTGTAAGCAAGGGAACCGGCAACGATGGTAACAATACAATGTCATGGCTCGGTGACGCAAGTGCACTCGGTATGGCAATGACTAACGTGCCTAACCCTAATCTGACATGGGCTACAATCGAGAAATACGACATCGGTCTCGATTTTGCCATGGCACAGAACCGCATCAACGGTAGCATCGATCTCTACACAGGAGCTACCAAGAACATGCTCGTGAACCGCTCTGCTCCTTACTTCTCAGGTTTCACCTCAGTTAACGACAACGTCGGCAAGGTGACCAACAAGGGTATTGAAATCTCTCTCAACACCGTAAATATCAACGGCAACGGCAGGGATTCATTCCGCTGGGAAAGCAACTTTGTGTTCGATTCAAATGCCAACAAGATCGTTTCACTCTTCGGCCCTGACTATAACGGCAACGAAGCTGATGATATCGCAAACACAGTAGCTTACGGATATGATTCATACCTTGCGCTTCTCGTCGGCTACCCTATCGGAGCTGCATACGACCTCAAGAAACTCGGCGTATTCCAGAATCAGAACGAAATCGACACATATGTCGATTCTAAGGGCAACAAGATCCAGCCAAAGGCTGTTCCTGGTGACATCAAGTTTCTGGATTACAACAATGATGGCAAGATTGACTCAAACGACCGTCACTATATCGGTTCTCCAGACCCTCTCTTCACCATCAATTTCGCAAACACACTTGCTTGGAAGAACTTCTCAGTCTATTTCAACTTCCGTTGGGCACAGGGTAACGAGACTCACTTCCTCTGGTTTGACCCATATGCTCATGGAACATCAATGGCAGGTGGAAATCAGCTCGCACAAATCAAGCCTTGGATGAAGGAAGGTGACGGAGACGCATATCCTCGTTATGGATGGGATGCATCCACACAGAACACCGCTCTCGGAAAGTTCGGATACCAGTTCTGGAATCCACGTTCATTCCTGAAGCTCAAAGACCTCTCACTTTCATACAATGTGCCTGAGAAAGTCATCAGCCACATCGGTCTTCAGGGACTCCGTGTTTATGTAGCTGCGACTGACCTCTTCACCATCACCAACTGGTCCGGTCTCGATCCTGAAAATGCAGGAACCATCGCAGCAGGTATCGGTTCTGACAAGTACGGCAGCAACGGTACATATAAGACTGTCACAGCAGGTGTAAACATCACCTTCGGTGGAAGCGGCAAGTCTGTCAAAGAGGCTAACAACTCTGGTGCAGCTCTTGCAGCAGCTCTTGCAGCAGCAGATGCAGCAAAGGCTAAGGCAGCCGGTCTCGCAGATGAGAACGCCAAGCTCCAGAAGGCTCTCCAGGATGCAAACAACGCACTTGCAGCTTGCGAGGCTCAGCCTAAGAACATGGCTCAGAAGAGAGCTGAGGCTCTCCTCGTCGAGGACATCTATTTCGACCTCAACAAGTCTGTCATCAAGGACAACGAGGCTTACAAGGTTGACGAGCTCATCAAGGCTCTCAAGGCTAATCCAGATGCATCTATCGAGATTTACGGATACGCTGACCAGGCTACCGGTACAGCACAGCGCAACCTCATGCTCACCAAGGAGCGTGCACTCGTAGTCGCTGAGGCTCTCAAGGCTGCCGGCATCGCAGCAAGCCGCATCTCTACTGAATTCTACGGTACAGAGAAGGACTCTTCTTTCACTCCTGAAAACAACCGTCTTGCAGTCTGCATCGTTAAATAATTAAAGGAGACAACAATATGAACAATATCAAAAACATTCTCAATACTGTTGCTGTCGCTCTTGCATGCACTACACTTTTCTCTGCATGTAACGACAAGGAATTCCTTGAGGAGCATTCATACAGCAATGACTCAGCAGGTTTCTACCAGTCTGAGAGATCTATGGAGATTGGACTTGCTTCATGTTACTCAGAGGTACAGTACCTTATCTTCGGTAACCTGCGTCAGCCGCACTCATGGATGCTCCTGGGTCTCGGATGCGATACTTTCGCCAACTCAAGCGCTACCAACGAGTGCTCCAACTGGGAGGCTATGACAGAGGATAGCGGACAGGCACGTCACTGGCCGGACTTCCTCTACAAGCTTGTCAACAGAGCAAATACTGTAGTAGACAAAATCGATGAAGGCGAGTCTATCTCTTACTCAACTCCTACAAGAAAGAATGAGCTTCGCGCAGAGGCAGTGTTCCTTCGTTCATGGGCTTACAGATGTCTTGCCGGCATGTACGGTGGTGCTGTGTATACTGAACACATGACAACAGAGGCTCGCTACGACTACGAACTCTTGACACGTGAGGAAGTGTGGGCAAAGCTTAAGGCTGACTTCGCATGGTGCGAGCAGAACCTCCCTACCAAGCCAAGGCTCATGGGTACAATCACCAAGGCTGCTGCTGCACACTATCTCGCAGAGGTATGCCTCGCACTCGGTGATTTCAAGGAGGCTGAAGAAGCTGCTTCAAGAGTCATCAACGGCACTGACGGTAACTATGCTCTCATGACCACCCGCTTCGGTAACCGCAAAGATCAGTCTGTTGACCGTTATGGCAACTCACTTGCTGCACCTCAGGGTGCATATTGGGATCTCTTCCGTAGCTCTGCCAAGACAGATGGCTCTGTCGCAACAGATTCAAACGCAAACGATCCTACTAATACAGAGAGTATCTGGGTAGCACAGATAGATTTTAGCGCAGAAACAGACAACTACCCTCTCGGTGGTTCAGGTGACTCATGGTGGCGTTGTCACATGCCTCCTACTGAGGGATGCTTCGCTCCATATATTCCACGTGGAGGAAAGAACGGCACACGTGTTGACAAGAACGGTGTCAAGTTCTACATCTTCACTGCTGATGCGGTCTGCTTCCCAGAAGGAGCAACCACAAGTGATCCAAGATATAAGAATGGTGGAACTCCAGCAAGCGACATCCCTGAGGCAAAGGGCCGTCTTCTCGCTTGGAATGCATGGCAGGCAAAATGTGACTCGCTTGCTACACGCGTTGCCGGTGTAAACTCAGGTCCATGTGACCTCAACACCTACGCAACTGAGTGGATGACCAGAAAGGCAGGAGATCCTCTCGGATCAGTTTGGGATGACCCTAACGACTTCCGCGGTTCTGAGGTCATGATTCAGCGTGACTATTACACTCCTTCAGGAAAACTTTGGTCTGAGGTCAAGAAGGCTATCGAGGCACGTGCTGCGGCTCATCCTGATGATAACAGCTACAAGCTCACAGCCGGTGACACCGTCAACGTGACCCCACGTTTCTGGAAGTTCTCTGATGACAAGCACCCATTCCAGGATAAAGCTAATTCCAACATTTATGATGCTGACTGGTATATGATCCGTATCGCTGAGACTTATCTCCTCCGTGCTGAGGCTCGCCTCGCACAGAACAACAAGTCTGGTGCAGCTGAGGACATCAACGTAATCCGCAACCGTGCAGGTGCAAAGTCTTGCTCTGCTGCTGATGTCGACATCGACTACATCATGGATGAGCGTGCACGCGAGCTCTTCGGTGAAGAGCAGCGCTGGATCACTCTCAACCGTCTTTCTTGCAACCCTAAGGCTACATACGTTACTTCTAAGTATCCTACCCAGGACACCTCTACCAGCAACTATATGTACGAGAGAGTTCACAAGTATGGTTTCGGTTACGAGAACGCTCCAGGCACACGTGAAGCATATAAGGACATCTATGGTGTAACCCGCCACAGATCTAACTTCAAGCCTCACAACTATGTGCTCCCTATCCCTGCACAGATCATCCAGTCTAACAAGGATGTAAAGATCCCTCAGAATGCCGGTTACTCAACCAAGTTCTAATAATGTATAATGAGACCGGCTCCGATTGGAGCCGGTCTTTTTTTATTTATTTAATGAAAAAGTCAATTCTAATTCTCACACTCACTCTTTCTATGCTGAGCTCATGCGTCAGGGAACAGAAGATAGTCTCTGTCGCGAAGGAGAATCTGCCTGCAGTTCTTGACAGAGAGATGCAGTTCTATATGGGGACTGTAGAAAAACCTTATATCAAGGATTTAATGGAGGTATACAGCTGCGACAGCATATGCGTGCTTCAATGCCGTGCCTCAGCGAAAGATGCTGAGGGAGAGATCAAGAGTGAAACCATACGCTACATATTCGTAAAGGACAACTTCCTGAGCGCATGTAACGGAAAAGACACCTACGGCCACAAGGTAACGGGAGCACCATACCTAGATCATAAAGGAATAAAAGATTTCTGCACCAATTTAGAAGAACACGCTCAGGAGTCTTACATATATTTCATTGCCAGCTCCGAGCCTGTACCCACCACAGAATAAATGAATAAATTTGCCCTGGCATACCGAGAGCAGCAGCAGCTGTTCATCTATGAGAAGACCTACTTCACCGGCACATTGCTGAAAGTCGGAGGTCTGTCAACCCTGATGGCACGCTTCGCTGTCCAGTTCTTCTGGAGCCCATTGATTGCAATGGGGATCACCGTCATGCTGCTCGCACTTAGTGCATATCTGCTGTGGGCATCCATACGCAGAGACAGACGGGACTGGTTGAGCCTTCTGACAGGCATGATCCCGGCCTGCCTCATCGGTGCATCCCTGTCGGACAACAGCCTGCACTTCGACTACCTGACCTCTGTGATTCTGGTTGAGGCAGCACTGGTCATCTACAACAAGATAATTCGGACAAAAAGGATACTTTGGGGTGTCCTTATGACCATTATAATATATATAACTGCCGGGCCTGCGGCAATCTGCTTTGCAGTCAGTGCTGCCGTCATCGAACTGAGCAAAGGCAGTCGACTCAGATGGTTCTCTGCCGCATACCCGATCACTGCACTCGCCTGCGGGTATGTTTCATACCTGACAGCAGGCTCTGCGACGCTCGCATGCGCGCTGACCCCGGCTTTCCACTACAATCTCGATGAAAGTGCTCCATTACTCCACTGGCTTGGATGGCTTGCCATACCGGTTGCAACGGCTGCCGCTCTGATCAGAAACAAAAAGCTTTTCGCGCCTGTTGCACTGATTCTGTTTGCCGGAGCAATGACCTTCAGTATCATGGTATCACAGAAGGCAGACAAGAATCCGAGCATCACCAGCTACGAATATGAGTATTACACTGCGAATGAACGCTGGGATGAGCTCACTGAATCCTGCAGGCATCATGTATGGAGTCCGGGAACAGCAAACTATCTGAATCTGGCACACGCATACAAGGGTACTCTTACAGACAACCTGTTCAGATACGACAACAGAGGTGTCTCCAGCCTGTTTTTCATGCCTGAGGAAAAATCGGTGGATGTGAGAGTAGCACATATCATGTATGCCATGGGCAACATGGCAGCCGCCCAGAATGTATCATTCAACGCGATGCGCAGCACCGAAGGATTCTGTCCTGCCATGCTGAAGATGAATGCCAAGGTTGAACTCATGAGAGGTACCTACGATGTAGCTGACAAGTACCTGTCCATTCTGGAGAAGTCACTGCATTACAGGAAATGGGCCAAGAAGTACAGGCAATTCCTCTGGAATGACCAGGCAGTCGACAATGACAGAGAACTTTCCACTGGAAGAAAGGATATGGAGGTATCTGATGGATTTGCTATGCTCGGAAACCCGATAGATGAGCTGATGAAAGTGATAGATGCAAATCCTGACGACAAGAAAGCCATGGACTACGCCCTATCATTCCTGCTTCTTTCCAAAGACATTGCCAGACTGAAAGACTTCACAGATCGCTACTGGGGCTCCGGCGCCCTGACTGTCCTGCCTGAATACGCGCAGGAAGCACTCATATTCTACAGCGAGTATTCACGCAACTTTGAAAATGTAGATCCTGTATCACTGGAATGGTGTCTCGCGCACGGAGTGGCACAGAACACTATACAGCACTTTGAAGCCTTCCAGAAAGCGAGCCTCAAGAGCAGAGGAGCCGCGCCATCCGGATACAAAGAGACATACTGGAACTATTTACTTTACACACAGTTATGAAAAGACTCGCAATCCTATCCATCCTGATCGCGACTGTTGGAGGTTTTTCATCCTGCAGCAGGGATATAACTGTGACAGGGAATATCCAGGGACAGCCATCTATTTACCCGGATTACTGCGACGTGACAGTTCCGGAGAACATCGCCCCGCTCAATTTTTCATACACCGGCGAAGAAGACTGTGCTCTGCAGGTCGACGGCAGAACCATCTTCCCCCAAAGGGGCAGAGAATTCATTTTCAGGCGCTCTCAGTGGCGCAGATGGATGACCGGAGATGCTGTAAGTATGAAGATTCTTGTCAGGAAAGACGGAAAGTGGATGTCATATGACCCATTCGAGATCAAAGTGTCACATGAAAGGATAGACCCATACATATCATACCGCCTCATCCCGCCCGGTTATCAGGGATGGCAGGTTATGGGTATATATCAAAGAAACCTCGAAACCTACAGGCAGTCCCCTGTCATTGAAAACCGCATGACCGGAGGTGACTGCGTCAACTGCCACACATACAATCAGAGGGATCCCGGGACCATGGTATTCCACGCGAGGGCTGATTTCAGAGGCACATTCGTCATAAAGGATGACGCGATCGAGAAACTCAACACCAAGACGGACTCGACCATAAGCGCACTGGTCTATCCATACTGGCACCCGGAAGGAAGATACATCACCTTCTCCACCAACGCGACAAAGCAAAGCTTTTTCAACCATGGACCTGACCGCATCGAAGTCTTCGACTCAGCCTCAGATGTAGTGGTATACGACGTGGAGAAGCACAGTCTCACATGGTCGCCTCTAACCAAGAGCACAGAGATGTTCGAGACCTTCCCATCGTTCTCCCCTGACGGGAAATGGCTGTATTTCTGCTCATCAAAGGCAGTGGACAACATGCCGTACAACTACGACCAGGCACATTACGGCATCTACCGCATAGCATTCAATGCAGCGGATGGAACATTCGGGGACAGTCTCGAATGCATCTATGACGCGGCTGCCGAAGACAAGAGCGCATCCTTCCCGCGCATCTCCCCTGACGGCAGATGGCTGGCTTTCACACGTCACCGCTGCGGCAACTTCAGCATATGGCACCAGGATGCGGACATATGGATGATCGACCTGGAGAGCGGTGAGTCACGCCCAGCCGAGGCCATGAACTCCGATGAAGTGGACAGCTACCACGACTGGAGCGGCGACAGCAGGTGGATGGTGTTCAGCAGCAGGCGCGATGACGGTCTCTACACCAGACTCTACATCTCCCACATCGATGAGAACGGTCATGAGAGCAAGCCTTTCATGCTGCCGCAGAAAAATCCGAAAGATTACTACAAAGACCTGATGTTCTCCTACAACATACCCGAATTCATGACTGGCAAGGTCGGCATGTCCATGCACCGCATCAGCACGTGCATGCGGAAGGATCCCGGGACACAGGTGACTGTATCACGTTGACCGCGACGGCATGAGAAAGACTTTCACCATCATATCCACCGCCGCAGTGCTGATATCGTCGTGCTCCGGCCCGGACCGAGCCTTCATGGCGGAGGACTGGGACAGGGTGATTGCAGAGTATGCCGATGATGGAGAGAATGTCTATTACGACAGGATCGCGCGCCTGAATCTCGCACTTGCGCAGAAGGGCGAGCTCGCCGAAAAGGCTTTCTCCTACACCCAGGCAGGATCTGCCGGGCTGCTGCCCGAATGGAGTCCTGACGGGGAGAACGGTGCCCTGCTGAGCGACATATACTTCGCGATGGGCTATGTCTCCCTGTCGCAGAGAATGGCGTTTGAGACCGATGTCCTCGCACCAGAGGGGCACAACCCCGCAATGCTGGCAAGGCTCGTGCAGACCAATCTCATTTTCGGAGCGTACAAGGTCGCAGAAAAATATATCATCGAGCTGGAAAAAGATCCCGCCACCAGAGCCTGGGCACAGAGTCAGAGACGTTTCCTGTCAAATGATGCCGCCATTGAAAACGACCCGCTTCTGTCTTCTATGAGGCGATGCATACCGGAGGAGAACTTCACCAGCGGAGAGCTCGGCCTGACCGATGCCCTGAGGGCCATCATCAAGACAAATCCGAAGCATCGACAGGCAATCGAATACCTCGGCACACTTTACCTTCTGGACATGGATTTCGAGGCCTTCAGGGCGTTTCTGGATGAATTCTACGGGACAGAGGCACTGCCTGAGCTTCCGCGCGCCTTCAGCGAGGCTGCGTGCATGCTCTCGGAGATGGAACACGGATACTGGAAGACCGTGGGTGTCAGTCAGGAGACATACAGGAATTTCAGGGACTTCGTCAAGAGGCTCGGCACAGGCCTCTCCATGGACAGGTTCGAAGACACTTACTTTTACTATGTAATGAGGGCGAATTCACAATGATCCACAGACTGAAAACCATCTTACTTCCCGCTCTGGCACTCTGCATCACAGCAGCATGCAGCGTGAAGATTCCGTCTTCATACACTCAGGTGGATGAGCTTCCTCATATCTATCCGGATATTGCCAAGACCACTGTCCCGGTCAATATCGCCCCTCTCAACTTCAAGCTGACTGACGCAGTGGAAAAGGCTGTGCTGAGCCTTGAATGCGAAGGGATACAGGTACTGGTAAAAGGCCCGTCATTCGACATCCCGTCCGACGGATGGAAGGATCTGACATCACTCTGCAGGGACATTTCGGCACGCGTGTATGTCCAGGACGGCAAGTCATGGAAGGCGTACTCCGCTTTCACCATCCACGTGAGTCCCGACCCCATCGACCCATATGTCACATACCGCCTGATCGAACCCGGATATGAGACATGGAACGGTATAGGCCTCTACCAGCGCTGCCTTGAGGATTTCACCCAGACAGCGATAATAGAAAACAGCAAGACAGGAACCAACTGCATGAACTGCCACTCATTTGCAGACAGGAATCCGGAAAAGATGGTATTCCACATGCGTGGACAGAACGGCGGGACATACATCATCGACAGGGACAAGGTTGAGAAACTCAACACCAAGACCCCACAGACGATATCCGCTCTGGTATATCCTCAGTGGCATCCTGACGGACGGTATATAGCATTTTCTGTCAATGACATATCTCAGGTGTTCCACTCGACCGACCGCAACAGGATAGAAGTATATGACTCCATGTCGGATGTCGTGATATACGATGTGGAGAGACATGAGGTGATGTCCAGTCCCCTGCTGATGTCTGAAGACCGGTTCGAGACATACCCGAGTTTCTCACATGACGGGATGAAGTTGTATTTCTGCACCAGCCCGGCAAGACAGATGCCCGAGGAGTTCAAGAGTGTACGGTACAGCATATGCTCAATAGACTTCGACCCCGAGACAGCCACCCTGGGCGCAAAGGTCGACACTCTGTACAGCCACGGCAGCGCAGTGTTCCCGAGAGTATCTCCCGACGGACGCTTCATGATGTTCACAGAGACGGCATACGGATGTTTCCCCATCTGGCATAAAGACGCCGAATTGCGCATGATCGACCTCAGCGATGGCGCAATCTGCGACATGTCCTGCATCAACAGTCCGGACGTGGACAGCTACCATAGCTGGAGCAGCAGTTCAAGATGGGTCATCTTCTCGAGCAGAAGAGAGGATGGACTCTATACACGTCTGTATATCAGCCACATGGACAAGGATGGAAACTTCACCAAACCATTCATGCTGCCCCAGCGGGATCCAGACTTCAGCATAGGCTTCTTCAAGTCATTCAACATTCCTGAATTCACCAGGGGAAAAGTAGTTGCGCAAGAAGATGCGATAGCCCGTTGCGCTGTCGGCGACAAGGGCACTGACATCAGATGGAAAGACTGATAATTATTGTAAATTTGTAAGGAGGCGGCCATGTGGAATGCCGCCCTTGATCCCGATATGAAGAGACTTATCACATTTGCAGCAGGAATGCTCGCTCTGCTCAATCTGTCAGCAGGCAACAAGACTTACACGGTAAAGCTGGACAACGGCAACAACATCAGCATCGAAGCATGCTCAGAGGGCGTTTTCAGATTGAAGGTATCACCTCGCGAAAGCTTTGAGGAATCACTCATGGAGCGTTACGGACTCATCAAGACGGACTGGGCTCCTGCGGGCGAGAGGATATCTGAGAACGGCAAGACATGGACCATGAAGACTTCGTCTGCCACCCTCAGCATCGACAGGGCCAGCGGCATCATGACACTCTGCGATGCGTCCGGGAAGCAGCTCGCCGGCGGCATACGCTTCATCGGAGCAGGCAGCAGCCTCTGCAGAAGTCTTTCAGAAATCATCAACAAGAAATATGCAGACCTCCATGTCGCATCAAACGGCGGCATCATCGGCGATGACAACGGCAAGTTCTCAGAAAAGGACATGACCGAAAGCGGAGATCCGGATAAGAGCAGCATCATCAGCATAGACCTCCTCGACGGAGAGAGATTCTACGGCGGAGGAGGCACCAGCCGCGACCACATCCAGCACAGGGGCGAGATGCTCCGCATGTGGTGCGCATATCAGCACACAGAGATTCCAGTTCCTTTCGTGACCAGTTCACGCGGATGGGGCATCTACAACAATACCACCAGAAAGAACTTCTTCGACATAGGCAACACGGATGCCGACAGATTCAACATCTACAACACCAGCGACGAGGCCGATTTCTACCTCATGGCAGGCACATCGATGAATGATGTCCTCAACGAGTACACACTCATCACCGGCAGGACCTACGTCCTCCCTAAATGGGCATACGGTTTCTGCTTCGGTCCCAACATGCGCGAGGACCAATGGGACATCCTCAATGACGCAGTGCATTTCCGCCAGGCTGACGTCCCTTGCGACCTTTTCTGGCTCGAGCCTCAATGGATGGAGAAGCGCTACGACTTCAGCACGGAGAAGAAATTCAACTCCCAGCTGTTCTCCGTCGAGCCATACTGGCTGGAGAACAAGTACCCGAAACAGCTCTACAACCGTCTCTTCATAGGCAAGCTCCGCAGCATGGGGTATCATCTCGGTCTCTGGCTCTGCGAGGAGTATGATCTCAGCATCACCGAAGAGGACGCCATCGCAGCACGCGAGGGACGCGCCCAGTCCGGCCAGGAGCACTGGATGGATCACCTTACCACCTTCATGGATCTCGGAGTGGAAGGTTTCAAGCTGGACCCAGCCCGCACCATAGACGAGCATACCTACTGGGAGTACTACAACGGCCGCACCGACAAGGAGATGCACAATATCAACCAGGTGCTTCTCCCGAAGCAGATGGAGCAGCTCGGCCGCAACTACAACGGCAAGCGCACATGGCATCACTACTGCGGCGGATGGAGCGGCATACAGCACTGGGGCGCATCCACAAGCGGTGACAACGGCGGCGGCAAGACAGCTCTCTTCGACCAGCTCAACCTCGGAATGAGCGGATACATGAATACTTCATGCGACGTGATGTCAGTCGAGCGCGATCTCGAGATGCAGAGTCTCCACTTCGGATTCTTCCTCCCATGGGTCCAGGTCAACAGCTGGTTCTCCATGATGCATCCTTTCTACTACAACGACGAGGAGCAGACTCTCTACCGCAATGCAGTGAAGCTGCGTTACAAACTGATGCCGTATGTCTATTCGGCAGCGCTCGAGGGCACTGTGAACGGCATGCCTATCGTCAGGTCCATGCCTCTTATGTTCCCTGAGGACCGCGAGTGCGACGACATGACCTACCAGTACATGTTCGGCCAGAACTTCCTTGTCGGCATCTTCACAGACACGGTCTATCTCCCTGCAGGCGAGTGGACAGACTACTGGACCGGAGAGAAGATCCAGAGCAGGGGCGAGACAGTCACCCGCCAGTGCCCGGCCGACCGCGCCGGTCTCCTGTTCGTGCGCGAGGGCGCCATCATCCCGACCATGACAAAGGAAGTCAAATATGTGGGCTCTGCACCTGTCAGCGACTTCACCATCCAGGTGTTCCCGGGCAGAGAAGAGTCTTCATACACCATGTATGACTCAGACGCCGAGACCTACGGCTATGAGAAGGGTCTCATGTGTTCAACCACTTTCGAGTGCAAGAAGACATCAAAAGGCACCCAGGTGACCATCAATCCTGTACAGGGCACTTTCGAGAACATGCCTGACACACGCAGCTACAAGCTTGAGGTCAGCATGGCCAAACCGGCCAAGGTCAGTGTAAACGGCAGACAGACCACCGACTGGAGCTATCAGGACGGCAAGGTCATTCTCCCGCTCGGAGAAAACGCTGTCAGCGACAAGATCGACATCATCCTGAAATAAGCAACGCTATGAAAACGAACTTACTGGGAATCGATATCGGCGGGACAAAATGTGCCGTCATCTACGGAGTGGACACTGATGGAAAGCTGGAGATAGTGGAGAAGGTCCGCTTCGACACCACCGACCGCGACCGCACCATCGCCGGCATTCTGGCAGAGACAAAGGCCATGGCGGATCGCCACGGTCTCAACGGGTCCAACACCCGCGCCATAGGCATCTCCTGCGGTGGCCCGCTCGACAGCGCCAGCGGTACCGTCATGTCACCTCCAAACCTCCCGGGATGGGACAATATCCCTATCGTGAAGATGGTCGAGGAAGCCACTGGCATCAGGGCGGCTCTCCAGAATGACGCCAACGCCTGCGCCCTCGCAGAATGGAAATACGGCGCCGGCAAGGGCAGCCGCAACATGATTTTCCTTACATTCGGCACCGGAATGGGAGCCGGACTTGTCCTGGACGGGAAACTCTACGCCGGGACAAATGACAACGCAGGAGAAGTCGGGCACATACGCCTGAGCGAATTCGGCCCAGTGGGGTACGGCAAGGCTGGTTCATTCGAGGGATTCGCCAGCGGAGGCGGCATCGCCCAGCTAGCGCAGTCTGCGGTGAAAGAGAAGCTCATGATGGGCCAGAAGGTGTCATGGTGCCCTGACGGCAATCTCAGCGCCATCACTGCCAAGACAGTGGCCGAAGCCGCTGCAGCCGGGGATGAAACCGCCATCGAGGTGTACAGGACATCAGCGGCTTACCTCGGGAAGACACTTGCTTTCCTCATCGACATACTCAACCCTGAGGTCATAGCCATAGGCAGCATCTTCGTGCGCGCGGAGCAGCTGATACGCCCGTTCATGCAGGCGGTCATCGACCGCGAGGCACTCCCCGCAGCCGCAAAGGTCTGCAGGGTGAAACCGGCTGAGCTCGGAGAGCAGATCGGTGACTTCGCATCACTTTCCATCGCAGCCTCCACCGCATTGTAGCATGAAAAGAAAGATTCTCACCGCCATCGCAGCCGTCTTCGCTCTGGGCACAGCTCTCCAGGCACAGCCTTCCATTCAGGAATTCAAGGATGTGCCTAAAGAGTACCGTCCGAGAGTATGGTGGCACTGGATGAACGGCAATGTCACCAGAGACGGCATCAGAAAGGACCTTGAATGGATGGACCGCGCCGGCATCGCCGGTTTCCACTGTTTCGATGCCAACATCAGCACTCCCCAGATCGTGGATCAGAGGCTGGTGTATATGACTGACGCCTGGAAGGACGCCTTCAACTATGCCCTCGACGTGGCAGACTCGCTCGGCATGGAAGTCACAGTGGCAAGCTCCCCGGGATGGAGCATCACGGGAGGTCCGTGGGTGACGGAGGAGGATGCAGAGAAGAAGATAGTCTGGAGGGAGCTGATTATCGACGGAGGTACACGATACCAGGGAAGCCTTCCGGAGCCATACACCAACTGCGGCCCGTATCAGGATGAACTTGGATATCCGTCCGATCCGGATGCCTACAGATGGTATGAAGACCTCTTTGTGATCGCAGTCAGACTCCCGCAGGAGGATACGGCACGCATTCTCCACTCGAAAGTGAAATCGGGATTCACGGTCGATTATACCATAGCCGATCACTACCCCACTCCGGACACGGATGATGTCGTCGCGAGAAAGGATGTGATCGACCTCACCGGGAAATTCAAAGACGGCACCCTCACCTGGAATGTGCCGGAAGGAAGATGGAAGATCTTCCGTTTCGGATGGAACCTTCTCGGCAGGAAGAACGGTCCGGCCTCTCCCGAGGCTACCGGTCTCGAGGTCGACAAACTGGACGCGGACGCCGTGCGCAGATACTATGCCAACTATCTCGGCATGTACCGGGATGCCAGCGGTGACCGTCTCGGCAGTGTCATCAGCCATCTCATGATAGACAGCTACGAGTCAGGAAGAGGCACATGGACCCGCAATATGGAACAGGAATTCAGGAAGCGCAGGGGCTACGCCCTGAGGCCGTGGCTTCCCGTCCTCACAGGCCAGATCATAGGCAGCGCCGCAGAAAGCGAGGCCTTCCTTTTCGACTGGAGACAGACTCTGGGAGAGCTCATGGCAGAGAACCACTATGATGTGGTAAACGACATCCTTGCGCCTTTCGGCATGAAAAGACACAGCGAGGCTCATGAAGAGCGCCGCGCATTCGTGGGAGACGGCATGATGGTCAAGCGCCATGCAGACATACCGATGTCCGCATTCTGGGTAAGATACCGCGCAGGATGGCATGACCTGTATCCGGGCGCCGAGGCAGATCTCAGGGAGTCATCTTCCGTGGCGCACATATACGGCCAGAACATCTGTGCCGCCGAATCGTTCACGACAAACGGAATGCCTGGCAAATGGGACGGATCCTGGGCATACCAGTGCACTCCCGGCATGCTCAAGCCCGCAGCCGACGCCGCGCTGGCGGCCGGCCTCAACAGGTTCGTGATACTGCTCTGTCCACCAGCCGGTAGATGACAGGATCCCGGGACTCGGTCTCGGATTCTACGGCCAGTGGTTCAACAGGCACGACACCTGGGCGGAAGAGGCAAGGGCCTGGACCGACTACCTCAGCAG